>JAKFDK010000096.1:0-10568 GCA_036676195.1 Clostridia bacterium
GGTGAGTTTCAACAGCAACGGCGGAACGGCGGTCGGCAGCCAGAGCGTGAACTACAACGGGACCGCAACCGAGCCGGCTGCGCCGACGCGGACGGGCTACACCTTTGCGGGCTGGTATACGGACGAGGCGCTCACGAGTGCGTTCAGCTTCAGCACCACCGCGATTACGGCGGACGTGACGCTGTATGCGAAGTGGACCGCTATGGCTCAAGTGGAAACTCCGGTAGCGAATCCGGCGGGCGGCGCGGTGGCGTCTGGCAGGATGGTGACGCTGACCACGGCGACCGAGGGTGCGACGATCTACTACACGACGGACGGCAGCACGCCGACAGCCGGCAGCACGCAGTACAGCACGCCAATCAGCGTGACGAGTGCGGTGACGGTCAATGCGATCGCAGTGAAAGACGGCATGATTGATAGTTCCGTGATGAGCGAGAACTACACCATCAGGCGGCCCCCGCCTTCGGACAACGACAGCGACAACGACAACGACACCGACAACGACGATGACACTAGCGATGACACTGGCATGGATATCGGCGGTGACACGGGCGGTGGCGGCACCAGCGATGGCGGTAACCAGCCCGCTACCCCGCAAAGCGAAACCATCGAGGTGAACGTAGAGAACGGCCAGGCCAGCAGCGGTTCAGTTGTGTCTACAGCCGCTATCATTCGCACGACAGGAACAGACGGCGAGAAGAGGGATGAAGTTACTTTCAATCCCGAACAGGCGGACAACGCGGTCCAACAGTTGCAATCTGCCGGATCCGGTTCGGCCAAGATCGTCATTCCGGATCCTAAGGATGAGGTTGCGGAACTAACGGTCACCATTCCGCAGAAGTCCTCGGAACGGCTGGCCAGTGGACAGGTCAGCCTGGAGATCTCCACCAGCAACGTGCGCATCGATATCCCCAATGATTCGCTGCACGATTTCAATGACGATCTGTACTTCCGCGTTGTACCGATCAAGAAGACCGAAGAGCGCAGGCAAGTCGAGCAGCGGGCGAAGACGGAGACGGCGGTTCGAATTGTGGCTGGCAACAGCAACATCGAAATGGTCGGGCGTCCAATGACAATTGAGACGAACATGCAAAGCCGTCCGGTGACGCTGGTGCTGCCACTGGGAGACGAGTCGCTGAGCGAAGAGCAGCTCAAAGATATGGGCGTGTTCATTGAGCACAGCGACGGCACGAAGGAACTGGTCAAAGGTGACATCGTCTCGTTTGATGAATCCGGGAAGCGCGCCATTCGGATCCGCGTTAACAGATTCAGTACGTTTGCCATTGTTCGTGTAGAGGGCTGGCAGCAATCGTTGACGAGCAACTTGCACAAAGCCTATATCCTGGGTTATCCCGACGGAACCTTCCGACCGGACAGGACGATCACGCGTGCCGAGATGGCCGCCATTCTGGCCCGGGTCGTCAACAAGGAGGAACAGCTCGCCGGGAAGTCCTACACGGATGTCGACGCGGTCCACTGGGCGACAGAGGCCATCGCCAGAGTCACCAACAGGGGAGTCATGGAGGGATACCCGGACGGCCGCTTCGGGCCGGAAGCCTTGATCACCAGAGCGGAAATGGCGAGCATACTGGCGCGGTTGCTAGATGCCGCTTCTGGTCACGGCGTGGTCTTCGCCGACACCACCGGTCATTGGGCACAGGAGGCCATCGCGAAAGTAACGGCTGCTGGGATCGTGACCGGGTATGAGGATGGAACGTTCCGTCCTGACCAGGCGCTCACTCGTGCCGAAGCGGTCACGATAATAAACCGGTTCCTGGGCAGAGGGCCTTTGTCCGGTGTGGAACATAAGTGGAAGGATGTACCGGCGGAGTACTGGGCATATGAACAGATTCAGGAAGCTACGATTGATCATGCGTATAAGCGGCAGGTAGAGGGAGGGGAAGTCTACCTTCCTATTCCGTAACGACTCACTGGGTACACGGTTGGCAAGACTCCTTAATCCCGGGAAACGGCAAGCCTCGCGTGGGCTTGCCGTTTTTGGGTGCACGCTTGACTCCCTCTGGACCTTGCTTGGAGCGAACGCATGTAACGCGCGCAGGCCGCCCTGCGAACGTGTCAAAGCCCGGCGGCCGTTTGCTAACGCCAGCCGGTGATGCCCATCAACCATGCTCTGCCGCACCTATTGCTGCATCCACACTCTGCCGGAACGCCTGGGCGACACCACACGTCTGTAAAGGTGGAAAAGCGGGGAGCAGAAGGAAACCAGGCATGGCAAGGCGACTCTGGCTCGAGTGGGGACCGGAACTGCTGGTGGCGCTGATGCTGGCGCTGCTGTTCAGGGCCGGGGTGGCCGAAGCACAGGTGGTGCCGACCGAGTCGATGGTGCCGACCATTTTTCCGGGGGACTGGCTGCTGGTGGAGAAGGTGGTGTACGTGGCCGTGGCCCTGTAGAATCCTGGAGGTGGATACAGGGGCCAAAATAAGAGTTGCGGGCTACAAGGGGCTTTATCTTCCAACGGAACTGTGGTATACTGTATTTAGATGATTGGCTAACAGTCTAAGAGGTGAACCCATGATCGGACTGAACTTGACCTTCAAAGCCCTGGCTGATCCCACCCGGCGTGAGATTCTTCGCCTGTTGCAACAGGGGGACCTGACCGCCGGGGAGATTGCCGATCAGTTTCAGATCTCCAAACCCAGCATCTCGCACCATCTCAGCTTGCTCAAACAGGCGCAACTGGTCCAGGATGTCCGCCAGGGCCAGAACATTGTGTACTCGTTGAACACCACCGTGTTTCAGGATGTACTGGGATGGATCATGCAGTTTCACCGCGGGGAGGGCGAATAATTAATGAAAGAAGACACCTATCGGGTCGATGCCTGCACCTTACGCGGGGATTGGCCGGTGCTGACGGCTCTGGTACTGGACCTGGCATTCGGGCTGTGGGTCTGGCCGCGGCTGCCGGCGCAGGTGCCCATGCACTGGGGGCTGAACGGCCAGCCGGACCGTTTGGGACCGGCGTGGGAGGGGGCGATTGTGTTTCCGCTGCTGGCATCCGGGCTGTATCTGGCCATGCTCTTCACGCCGCTGCTTGACCCGCGCCGGGCGAATTATGTGCGCTTCGCCGGCTTCTACCGCCTGCTGCGCCAGGCCATTCCCCTGCTGCTGGTACTGCTGCACCTGGCCGTAACACTGGGCGCCCTGGGTTACCCGGTCGATCCGGTCCTGGCCGTGCGCGTGGCGCTGCCGCTGCTGTTCATTCTGATCGGCAACTACCTGGGGCAGGTGCGTCCCAACTATTTCGTCGGCCTGCGCACCCCCTGGACATTGGCCAGTGAGACGATCTGGACCCGCACCCATCGTCTGGCCGGTCGGTTGTGGGTGGCGGGCGGAATCCTCCAGATGGCGGCGGCCTTGCTGTCTCCAGCTTGGGGCATGGGCGTATTTGTGGGTCTGCTGGTACTGATGGTAGTGGTCCCGCTGGTTTACTCCTATCGGCTTTATCAACAGCATCAGGGGTAAGCGTGCACGAAAAAATCCAGCGCCCGGGCAGCGCTGGATTTTGTGTGAAGGTTCAGGGCGCCTTACCGGCCTGCTCCTCCCGCCGGGCCCGCTCCGCATAGTAGTCTCGAATCACGGCTTCGGCGGGCTTGCCCCGGGCAGTGAAGTTCACACTCCGGCAGGTGGCGGTCTGGCATTCATCGTTGGACATGACCCAGTACTCCCAAATGAAGCCGCCCTGCAACCAGTCGTACTTGTCGGCAATAGAGAAGAAGCTTGTGAAGAAATCGGTCTGAAGCTGGTAACCGGCCTGCACAGGGGCTTTCATGAACGTTTCGGTATCCGGCTTGCCCAGCAGGGCGGGGTCCAGGTTGGGCTGACCAAACTCCAGGAAGAGCACCGGCTTGCCGTATTTTCGGTGGGCCGCCTCCACCTGCTCGAAAAAGGCCTGCAGGCGGCTGGTCAGGTCTGCCACGTCGTTGGGGGCGCCGGCCCTGGCGGCAATGTCATACACGGACAGGCCAATGTAGTCAAAGTCCAGGGTCCAGATGTCGCTGGGCACACCGGCCAGTTGCCACCAGTACTGTGGGTCGGGCTCGCTGAAGGTGCGCCCCTCGTGCTGAACGGCGCTGTAGTGCTGGTCATAGGTGACCGCCCCCTTGTACACCGCCCGCACCTGCCGTAGCAGTTCCTTCAGCCACTCGGCCTGGGACACGTGAATGGCTGTGTCCATCTCGGTGCCGATCCCCAGCAGCTCCACGTTTTCCTCTTCCGCCATCCGGGCATAGTGCAGCACATACTCCGTATAGCTCTGCTTGAAGTTCTCGGTGGGCCAGTACTCGTAGCGGTGATACTGACCGTCCACGCTGTCGGAAAAGACGGCCAGGGCCAGATAGACATGGAAGCCCTGGCAGCGCAGGCGGCGGATGAACCGGCGCAGATCGTCGTCCGACCACGACTGCAGGGCACCCTTGTTCAGCCCGCCCGCCGGGGCGGGGAACACGGTGTCGTCGGCGCGTGAGCGCAGGTGCCACACCGGGCTGACACCGACCCAGTTCACATTCTGCTTCCTGAGGTAGTCAAACCACTCTCGGGGCTGTTCCTGCATGTGCATTTGGTTGGCGCCCCAGGGTCCGGCGTTGTGTACGGCCCGGAAGTAGGTGCTGGGTGCGGGGGTCACACAGGAACTATCAGGCCACTCCGGCGGCGACTTGAGCTCGGGATCGACCGCAGCAGGCGACTTCCCGGCTGCCGGCCCGGTGGGCTTGCCGCCAGGCTTGACAGCGGGCTTATCGCTGGGCTTGCCGCCGGACCCGACGATAACCTTGTAAAACATCCGGTAGGTCCCGTCAGCCAGATGGACCACGGTGGGGTCACAGATCGTCTGGTCGCTGCCAGGCAGCACGCTGCCGCCGACGGTCCAGGTCTGGCCGTCGCCGGTGTAGGCCACGGCAATGCCGCCGCCGCTGCAATAGAAGGTGTGGAACTGGTCGCCGATGCGAACGGTGGCGGAGATGCTGCCACTGATCTGATTCTGGTAGGTAAAGGTCAGACCGTCGCGGGAGGTGGCCCGCACCAGTCCCTGCCCGCCGGCAGAGGTGAGCATGACCCACTCGGACCCGGTGTAGAACACGTCCGGGTCGGTGATGTTGGCGTAGGTAAAGCGCTGGCCTGCTTCTTCGGTAAAGTTGATCCCGTCGGCGGAGATAGCGGAGTAGACCACCTGGGTATCCAGGCTGGGCATCCAGCCGGTGGGTCCGTTGGGACCCATATAGTACAGGCGGATCCGCCCGTCTGCCAGCAGCACGGGCGCCGGATCGGCCAGCCCGCCGGTGTGGGCGCCGGTTACCTGCAGGGGCTGCTGGGTAAACGTCTTACCGTTATCGCTGCTGATGGCGACCATCAGGCCGGTCGGCTTGGACTGACCGGAGAAGTCGACAAAGTACAGGTAGATCTTGCCGTCTTTGTATACCGCGCCCGGCACGGAAGCCTGGTCGAACAGCAACCGGTTGTCGGCTGCCCAGGCCTGCCCGTCGGCACTGGTTGCGGAATAGATCTGGTGCCGCGGCGCGCCCGGACCCGGCTGTGCCCCGGGGGTGCTTTCCTTGACCAGCGGCGGCGCCTGCTGACCGCCGGCCGGATTTTTCGGCGGTACCGGGGGCGCGGCGGTGGCAATCCGGATCGTTTGTGTGGCGGCGTCCCATCGACCCTGGCCCCAAAGGATTCGGCGACAAACCGGACCGGCACAAAGACCCGGTTCCCGATTAACTGGGCGGGAACAGCCAGGGGCAGGGTCGTGCCATCGGGCAGGGTTACGGCCGGACGGTCCAGATGCAGGTAGAACCGGCCCCGCTGCGGGTGGCCGACCAGAACCCCCGGTCCGGTGGCGTCGTAGGACACCATGGCGCCCAGCGCTTCGGCCACGAACCGTACCGGAACCAGTGTGGTCCCGTTCAGCACCCGGGGTGGCTGGTCCGGGTGCAGTTCCTGGCCATCCACCACCAGGCGGATGATTCCGCCGGCTGCCAGCGTCGGGGGCGGAACCGTTCCCATCAACAGGGCCAGACTCAGCAAGCCGGCTTACAACAGGCGTATGGACCGCATAGCTCAGCCTCCCTGATCCGCGGTGACGATGCGGTAACGGTCGATGCTTAAAATGAAGGATTAGGCAACCGAACCGACAATCCTGCGCCCAGACGCCGGTTGCACTGTCCTGATAGAAGCAGGTGGAAAAATCTTTATTCATCTTATACGCAGCATGAACCAAATGCCGGGCTGTTGTGGTCCTTTCATGCGAAGGTGCAATGATAGGTCATAGACAATTCCTTGTAAGTATTTTTCCGCCCTGAACCAGAGTCTCAAGGAACATGGGCACGGACGTTCGTATTTACTTAGCAGGACCAATGGGAGGAATTTGGTGTGAGGTCACAGCCTGGAGGTAACAGGTCACGGTCTGCACGGCTATGGGTGTTTGTGCTTTGTCTGGTCGTTGCCCTCCCGCTGTCTGGTCTGGCCCAGGCGGCTGAGGCCACCGTCATCTGGAAGCCCCCGGTGACCGGGCGGCTCAAGCCGGATAACGGGATCAGCATCAGCCAGAACGGTTTCGTGTCCATGGAAGAAAGCGATGTCATCATGCAGGACAAGCTGCTTGTTGCCATCAACGGCGCCGGGATTCAGCAATTGAAGGTTGACTACGGCACGCTGCGCAAGGTGCCCACCGACGGTTATTCCGACGAGGTCGCCATTGCGGTGCCCGACGGCGTGTATGTCATCCGTAACGCCGCCGGCCAGTATGCCAAACTCTGCCTGTGTGGCACCTACTACATGGGCATGTCCGGCGATGTGACCTTTACCGAGATCGGCACCACCCTGACGGTACAGTCGGCCGTATCTGGCGGCGGGTCCACACCGCAGCCTCAGCCGACGCCGATCACGCCGACGCCGATCACACCGCAGCCTCAGCCGACGCCGATCACGCCGACGCCGATCACGCCCGTGCCCGCACCAGGGGTGCTGACGGCCACTGCCCGGGATGGGCAGGTTGTCCTGAGCTGGGCAGCGTTTGCCACGCCGAACCAGGGCTACTATGTGTTCAAGGGCACCGCTCCCGGCAGCTACGGCCCGCCCCTGAGCGATTTCCCCGCGCCCGACCTGACGTACACCGACGCCGACGTGCAGGTGGGCACGACCTATTACTACACGGTCAAGGCCTATAACGACGGCAGCTACCTGCAAACGACCAACGAGGCATCGGTGCAGGTATCCGCCCCGGCGGTATCCAGCCGGGTAGTCAAACTGCAGGTGGACAATGCAACGGCGGAAGTGAATGGCAGCCAGGTGACCCTGGACGTGCCGCCGCAACTGATGAGCGGGCGCACCATGGTGCCGCTGCGCTTCGTGGCAGAGGCCCTGGGGTCTGCGCTGGACTGGAACGGCAACGAGCGGAAGATTACCCTCACCACCGCCGAGCACCGGATTGTCCTTTGGGTGGACAACAAGCAGGCCCAGGTCGACGGCGTGAGCACCACCCTGGATGTGCCGCCGACCGTAATTAACGGCCGCACGCTGGTGCCCCTGCGTTTTGCCGGTGAAAACCTGGGCGCCACGCTGAAGTGGAACCCCAGTGACAAGTCCATCGTACTGACCGCCACCGGCGGCGGCGACTACACACCGGACCCGGCACCGGTTGACCCCGGCCCGCCGCCAGTCGATCCCGGTCCGCCGCCGGTCGATCCCGGCCCGCCGCCGGTTGACCCCGGCCCGCCGCCGGTTGACCCCGGTCCAGCCCCAATCGGCGGGGATACCGCCAGTTGGGCGGGGGACTGGCGCTGCATGAGCTTCGCCGGAGCCTTCTGCCCGGTGGGCTGGAACATGATGCTGAATGCGGACGGCACCTTCTCCTGGGGACCGGGCAGCGGGACGTTCCAGGTCTCCGGCAACATGGCCACCTTCTCCGACACAGCCGCCTTCCTGGGGCCGGCGGAAATGATTGAACCCGGCAAGTTCACCTTCTACTACACTTCCGACGGTTTCCAGATGTACGTGCTGTACGCCAAAGCAGATTAAGCAGTGCCAGCCCTGGGGTCAGTCACCCCGGGGCTGCCCCATCTGTCCCGACACCAGGGGCAGTCCAGACTGCCCAGAGGGGAGAGACCAACCACATGAACATTGCCGATGCCGTGGTCCGTGCGGCCCGGCACTTCCCGGACCACCCGGCCATCATCGCCCCGGACCGGAACCTGACGTATGCCGAGCTGGACCACCTGACGGCCCGGGTGGCCGGCGGATTGGCGGCGGCCGGCGTGGTCCCCGGGGAGCGGGTGGCCATCTACCTGCCTAACGGAGCCGCCTTTGTGGTGGCTTATCTGGCAACGCTGCGGGCGGGGGCGGCGGCTGTTTCCGTCAGTCCCATGGCCAAGGCCGGGGAATTGCAGCACCTGCTGGCCGACTCGGGCGCCACGGTGATTTTCACGGCGCCGACCCTGGTGGCGGAGCTGGAAGTAGTGCGTCCGGATCTGCCGGCGCTGCGGCGGGTGGTGGCAGGCTGGCCGGAACTGGACGCCCTGGCGGCGGCCGGTGCACCCCTGGCGCCTCTGGACCTGCCCAGGGAGCATCCGGCGGCGCTGCTGTATACCTCGGGCACGACCGGATTCCCCAAGGGGGCTGTCCTTTCCCACGCCGCCACGGTACTGAATATAATGGCAGCCCAGTTTTGCAGCCGCACCACGCCCGCCGACCGGCTGCTGTGCTTTGTGCCCCTCAGCCACTGTTTCGGCCAGAATTTTGTCCTGAACAACGCCCTGCTGGCAGGTGCCACCCTGGTGATCCAGGAGCGGTTCGACCCGGCGACCGTGTGGTCGGCGGTCACCGCACAGGCGATCACCATGCTCTTCGGCGTGCCCACCGCTTTCCGGGCTCTGCTGGGCGCCGTCCCTGAGCCGGAGCGGCTCGCCGGGCTGCGTTTTGTTTTCAATGGCGCCGACACCGCACCGCCGGAACTGTCGCAGGCATGGGCGCAAGCGACCGGTTTGACCCTGAGCCAGGGCTACGGGCTGACCGAGGCCGGTCCGTTTGTTTCCTTCAACCACTTGCACCGCTACAAGCCAGGCAGCCTGGGGGCACCGGTGCCGGGCATTGAAATGCAGGTGGTAAATGAGTCCGGGCGGCCGCTGCCGCCGGGCGAACCCGGTGAACTGCGGGTCCGGGGTCCGTCCTTGCTGTCCGGCTACTGGCGCAACCCCGAGGCGACGGCCAGTGTCCTGCGGGACGGCTGGCTGTACACCGGTGACGTGGCGTGCATGGACGCCGACGGGGATTTTTTCCTGGTGGACCGGGTCAAGGACATGATCAACATGTCCGGGTTCAAGATCTACCCCCGGGAGGTCGAGGCGGTCCTGGCCACCCACCCCGGTGTGGCTGACTGCGCCGTGGTAGGGGTACCGGATGCGGAAAAAGGCGAGATTGCCCGCGCCCTGATCGTGTGGCGCGGCGGCGACGCCATGGCACCGGAGTTGCTGCGGGAGTGGCTGCGGGCGCGGCTGGCGGCTTACAAGGTTCCGGTTCGATATGAAGCGGTAGACCTGATTCCCCGCGGGCCAACCGGCAAGATCCTGAAGAAACTGCTGCGATAATGCTGCTAGGGGTAAGACATCGATGCAGAACCAGCTTTCCAAATGGATTCGGGGCACCTGGGTGGCCCTGGTTCTGTCGGTGGTGGTGCCGCTTCTGTTGCAGATGGCCGGCGTTGACCCTGTTGCCATCTGGATCATCGGCGGGGTAGTAGCCCTTTGTTGCGTGATTATGCTGCCAATTTTAGCCCATACGGCCCGCAAGTACGGACGGGCGGTCCAGGAACTGCTGGCCGGGGGCTATCTGGCGCACTGGCAATACGACGCCGACGAATGGTATGGGTTCGCCGAGGCCGAGTGGCTGCGCACCCGCCGGGAGGTACGCCGCCTGCCCCTGGAGTTCACCGGGGCCGGCCTGATCATTGGCGTGTTGGGCGGATTGTTCGGGGGGGAATGGTTGGGTACCTTGCTGGTAGCCGGCGGTGGCGGGCTGTTCATTGGTCTGGTGGTGGCGCCGTTGATGTATCTGGGCGGCCGCCACCTCTACCGCCGGCGGATGCAGGAGATGGGAGACGCCTATATCGGTTCCCGGGGCGTGTACATGGGCGGCCAGTATTACACCTGGGATGGCATGGGTCTTTCACTCCAGCAGGTTGAAGTAAAGCCGGGTGACCCGCCGGTGCTGCAGTTTACCATTGGTATGCACACACACCAGGGCTCCAGCGCCCAGGAGGTCCGGGTGGCCATTCCCGGCGGCCATGAGGCCGAGGCCGAGGAACTGGCCCGGCGGTTTTCCTTTACTACGTAGGTTGGGGCCCCCTGTTATTTTTTGGCTCTACCGTGAAAATGCTGTGGATAACTATCGTCTGCATTTTCATGCTGCCGTGGTGCCGGCTCCCGGCATGGCCGTCTGATCGCAACAACGGGTGCTCGCAAGGCGTTCTGGTCTCCACCAAGTACGCGCTGCCCGGAATATCAGCGATTCAGGTGCTGGGTCGCTACGGCCCCCCGCTGCGCGAATGCTGCCCTTTGAGGTT
>JAKFDK010000097.1:0-21626 GCA_036676195.1 Clostridia bacterium
CCAGCCGCTCCACCCGCTCATGGTTGGTCACCAGCACCGGTGTCAGCGTCGACTTGCCGGCAGCGGCTACCGTCTGGAGGTCAAACTCCAGCAGACTGGCGCCGGGGGCTACCACGTCGCCGGTCTGCACCAGTGGCTGCAGGCCGCGTCCTTCTAATTCTACCGTGTCGATGCCCACATGTACCAGCAATTCCAGCCCTTCTGGCGTAACGAGAAACAAGGCATGGCCGTGACGGTGCACAAAGGCCACCGTGGCCGCCGCCGGCGCCACCGCCCGCCCCGACTCCGGCCGGATCGCCACCCCGTCGCCCACCAGGCGACCGGCGAAGGTGGGGTCTGGTACTTCCTCCAGGGGCACGACCTCGCCACTGACCGGGGCCAGCAGGTCCACCGTCCGCCCTGGCCGCGGCGGCGCCACCGGGGGCGGGGGGGCGGTCGGCAATTTCGCCATGGCGGCCCGGACTGCTTCAGCCCGGGCCCCCAGCACCACCTGCACGACCCCGGGAGCGGGCCGCACCACGGCGTGGGCACCGGCCTGCCGCAGGGCGGCCTCGTCCACTGACCCGTCGGCGTGTACCTCGACCCGCAGGCGCGACATGCAGGCATTCAGGGACTTCAGGTTGGTCTGCCCGCCCAGGGCCGCCAGCAGCGCCCGGGCCTGCCCGGTCAGGTCGGCTCGGGCATCCGGGGCAGCGGCCGTGTCGGAACCGGGTGCCGCCGCTGCCTCCTGGCCCAACACCGGCCAGCGGAAGGTGGCAATGGCGGTGCGGAAAACCACGTAGTAGAGCACCGCATACGGCACTCCAATGGCCACGATCCACCACGGGCGGGTGGCCAGGCCGTAGTTAATCAGGAACATGGGGGCACCATACCCCCACAGCCGCACTCCCAGGGCATAAGTCAGGTAACTGGCGGCCCCGGTGGCCGCAATGTGAAAAACCCACAGGGCCGGAGCAGCAAAGATAAAGGCGAATTCCACCGGTTCGCTGATCCCGGTGACCATCGAAGTCAGCGCGCCGGTGACCATCAGGCCCAGCACGCGCCGGCGCTGTTCCGGCCGGGCGGCGTGGGCGATGGCCAGGGCGATGGCGGGAATGGCAAAGTTATTGAAGACAAAAAAACCACTCATCAGGAGCCCGGCGCTGGGGTCGCCGGTATAAAAGCGCTGAATCTCACCGGTGACCAGTTGGCCCGTGCCCGGGTCGGTGTAGGTGCCCAACTGGTACTCGATCAGGTTGTTCAAAATATGGTGCAGCCCGGTGGGCAGCAGAATGCGGTCAGCGGCGCCGTAAACGAAGGCGCCCACCGGTCCGGCCGCCGCCGCCCACCGGCCAAGGGCGGTAATGCCCTGGACCAGATACGGCCACAGGTAACCCCAGACAAAACCCAGGGGTACCGCCGCCAGGGCAGCCAGGGTAGGAATGAGGCGCTTGCCGGCAAACAGACCGAGGAACTCGGGCAGCCGGGTCTCCCGGAAGCGGTTGAACAGCCAGGTGGCAACCGCACCGGCCACCATGCCTCCCAGCACGCCGGGGTGCAGGTCCCGGTCACCGGCCACCGCACCGGCCACGCCGGTCATGACCACATAGCTGACAACGGCCGACAGGGCCGCCATGCCGTCGGCGGCGGTAAAGCCCACGCTGATGCCAACCGCGAAAAACAGGGGCAGAAACTGTACCAGCAGGGCGCGCCCGGCCGCCGTGAGGGCGGGGGCAGCCAGAATAAACCCGGCTGCCTGCAGCACGGCCGCCACCGGGAGAATGATGATCGGCACCATCAGGGTCCCGGACAACTTCTGAAAGGCCGCTGCCCTGCCCAAACCGCCCGCCTCCCTCTGCCGCGCCTGCGCAGGCCCGTGGCTCTGCCCTTTACCTTATTCTTCCCCTGCTGCCACGGAACCCTCCCCGAATCAGACGAAGGGCGAAACATACACAGGCAGGGCCCGGCGATGCGCACATCACCGGCCCGGTGACGCCGGGCCAGTCCCGGGGGTCCACCCAAATACAGGTCCTGTACCTTGGGGGCGTGCAGCAGATTCTGACCACGGCCAAAATCGGGCCATCCATTGGGCGGTTTTGCCGCTCCATGGGTGGCCCGAACCACTGCCTTTGGACGCTGCGGATCTGTTGGCACGACGCTGACCTCTTTAATGGTCTACGGTTAAGGCGCCGTAAGTCTTACGGCCGGCCCGCAATAGAACTGCCTTGCCCAGGAGTAGATCCTGGCTGGTCACCAAAGCATCGTGATCGGTCCACCGGCGGTTGTTTAAGTAAAGGCCGCCCTGGCTAATGAGTTTGCGGGCGGCGCCAACGGACGGGACCAGCCCGGTCTGAATGGCTGCGCGGGTAACTGGGATGCCTATTGCCATGTCGGTGGCTGATACCATGGCCGTCGGGATGGCCCGCAACACTTGGGCCAACGTTGCCTCATCCATATCGGTCACTTCAGCACCAAACAACATCTGAGCCGCCCGCTCGACTGCTCTGGCCGTGCCAACACCGTGGATGAAAGCGACAAGATCGTAGGCCAGACGCCGTTGCATCACCCGAGCGCTGGGGTTTTGCCTGGATTCGACATCCAGGGCGTTGATTTCGTCCAGCGTCAGAAACGTAAATATGGTTAGGAAGGGTTTCACATCTTGGTCGGCGGTGTTAATCAGGTATTGGTAAAGGTCATACGGGCTGGTCATCTCCCCGTCGAGCCACAGGGCGCCGGCTTCTGACTTGCCGAACTTGGCCCCAGATGCGGTAGTTAGCAAAGGGCCGGTCACCCCGTGAGCCACGCCACCCAGCTTACGGCGAATCAGATCGATGCCTGCAGTAATATTTCCCCACTGGTCACTACCACCTGCCTGCACGGAACAGCCGTAATGGCGATACAAGTGCAGGAAATCGGTGGCCTGGAGTAACATATAGCCAAACTCAGTGAAAGAGATACCCTTCGCCCGTTCCTCAAGACGAGCCCGGACTGATTCTTTGGCCATCATGGCGTTGACCGTTATGTGCTTGCCAATGTCCCGCAGGAAAGCGATCAGATTCATATGGCTTAGCCACTCGGCATTGTCGACAACCAGTGCTCCGTTCGGACCCTCAAAGCTAAGAAAGCGGCTAATCTGGCTACGGATGCGGGCGACATAACTGGCGACGGTTTCGGGGTCCAGCAGCCGGCGTTCTCCTAACTTGCCACTAGGGTCACCAATCAGGCCGGTGCCGCCGCCAACCAGGATAATAGGGCGGTGGCCGTGGCGCTGAAAATGGGCAAGCATCATGACAGGGATCATGTTGCCCAAATGTAGGCTGGCAGCTGTTGGGTCGAATCCGCAGTAAACTGTTAGAGGTTGCTTACATGCGTCAACCAGCCCCTCCGTTACCTGATGCAGCAGCCCTCGCTGTGTTAATGTTTCTACGACAGCATGCCTCACATCCACTACTCCAACCTCCATCGAGTATACGTACGACCTACAACCGGTATTGATAAGCAAGTATCGGGAGGGTCGTGGGTATTTCGCTACGAGAAATGGAGGATAGCATGGGAAGGTTAGCCAACACCCTTGGTGAGCCTCGGTCCGCTGCTTCTCAGCGCATTCCATAATTCTCACCTCCTCATATCGATTTGTTAGGAAGTCCCCCCAAACGACTATGCGAGAGGTTAGAGTCAGAAATTCCCAAATGGCCAATCGGCTGCGGAGGAGCTTTCCCCGAATGCTATAGGGCTGTTAATACGTTGTGGAAATCTGTGGATAAATGTACCGTCTAATTCCATGGTTGTCAACACCTTGTTTTCCATTGATGTGGACAGCCTGTGATATTGTCACCCTGGAATCCGTCTGTGAAAATGTCACCTATGAACAAGCAGTCCTGTAATGCTGTAGATCCTGGTTGACTCAGAAAAAAGACCTCCTGGTACAAAGGGTGTTGTCCAGACACCCTTCGGTACTTCAGGAGGTCGAGAAACCCGTGAATCATACGCAACGAGCCAAGAAGCTGTCCCTGATCCGTGGTGAGCATACGCTGGTGGTCGCCGTGGACATCGCCAAACGTAAGCATTGGGCCTGCATCATGAATGGGTTTACGAAGATACCGGTTGGCAGTCCGTTCGCCTTCCAGAATAGCAAAGATGGCTTTAGCCGTCTACTTGGACAGATTGCGAAGGCAAAGGAAAAGACCGGTGCAGCCCGAGTGTTGGTGGCCATGGAGCCCTCGGGGCACTACTGGAAGCCACTTGCTGCTTTCCTGAAGGCATCTGGGTTGAAGGTAGTGACGGTCAATCCGTTCCACGTCAAGCGGGCCAAGGAATTTGACGACAACTCGCCGACCAAGAACGACCGCAAGGACGCGTGGGTGATTGCCCATAGAGCCAACGATGCCGACTTCTTCGATCCGTACCTGCCGGATGGCGTTTATGCCGATCTTCGGGGGCTAACCCAGGCCCGTTAGCAGCACCGTGCAAAGCTGAATCAGGCGCTCAACCAGCTCCAGGCAGTGCTCGACGAGTTCTTTCCGGAGTTCACCACAGTCTTCGCCGATCCATTGGGGCAGGCCGCCATGCACCTGCTGCGGAACCACCAGTTTCCCGCCGACGTGCTGGTACTCCCTACGGAGCAACTGGCAATGGTCCTCAAGGAAGCCAGTAACAGGCGGGTAGGGCTCAAGCGAGCCCCGCAACTTCAGGAGGATGCCAAGGACTCCATCGGGATCAGTGAGGGGCTCCAGGCTGCTCGCCTGCGCCTACGCCAGTGCCTGGATGAGGTAGAGTTCTGGAAGGCCCGGCTGGACGAGACAGAGGCTGCAATGACAGAAGCCCTTCGGGGAACCGGGCTGGCGCCATTTCTGCTTAGCGTCCCTGGCGTTGGGGTGGTCACAGTGGCCAGCCTGCTCGGGGAAGCCGGGGACCTTAACCGATACGAGGCCTGGCGGCAGCTGCGGAAGCTGGCTGGCTACAACCTGACCGAGAATAGCTCCGGCCAGCAGCAGAGCAAGACCCGCATAAGCAAGCGTGGCCGGCCTGGTCTTCGCTGCTTCCTGTACCAAGCGGCCCTGTCCCTTGTGGCCAAAAACGCCCACTTCAAGGCGCTGTACCAGCACCTCAAAACCCAGGACCAGAACCGCCTCAGCGGGAAGCAAGCGCTAATTGCAGTCGCCTGCAAGCTCCTCCGGGTCCTGTTCACCCTGGCCCGGGAGCGACGCCTCTATGATCCTGCCAAAGTGCTGGGTGAGTACCGCACCAATCAGTTAGGCCTCGCCGCCTAAAACACAGCCCTTGAGCAGCTGTTGCAGGGGCAGGTGCCACTCAGTCAGGTTGGCCGGCTGACCACCGAACTGGGGATTGCTCATATCCCAGCCAGGTCGCCTCAGGCCAAGGGCCGCATCGAGCGGCTCTGGGGAACCCCTCAGGAGCGGCTCGTGGTTCATCTCCGCCTGATCGGGGCCAAGACCATCGACGAAGCAGAAGCCGCTCTGCCCGAATTCATCGAGCGGTACAACGAACGTTTTGCTGTCCCGCCGGCAGAAGCCGAGGTGGCTTTGAAGCCCGTTCCCGCTCATATCCGCCTGGAGCACATCCTCTGCTGGAAGGAGCAGCGTACCGTCCTCCCGGGCTACGTCATCCAGTACGACAACCAAGCGTACCGGCTCGGCACGTCCAAGGGTGCTCCTACCATCCCACTCAGAACCATCGTCGAGGAGCGCCATAGTCCTCGGGCCTTCGTCATGTGTGTTTTGTGGGCAGAACGTGCATCTGATCCCCGATCACGTGTGGAGGCCGGGACTGTTCATACTGGGTATTGCTACTCTTGTCCTCTACTGTGTGAACCCACGCCTTGAACGTGCGGACACCACTTGCCCAGAATAAAAGCCGAGGGCAGTCGCCCCCGGCTCTCTCGCGCTGCCAACTCACAGGCTGAACCAGTGGCGGGGCGTACGGGTAATCACCTCGACCCCGTCCGGGGTCACGGCCACCGTATCCTCCAGCGTGAGGCCGCACTCGCCGGGGATAATTACCTTCGGCTCCAGGGCGAGCACCATGCCCGGCACCAGGTTGCCCTCGGCCCGGGGGGTGAGCAGGGGCAGTTCGTCGCCCTCAAGGCCCACGGCGTGGCCGACGTATTCAATGTTATACGTGGCCAGAGTCATGAACCGGTCCAGCACCCCTTCGGCCTCAGCCTGGGCGGCGGCCGCCCGGTAGACGCCGGCCACGGGCAGACCCGGGCGCACCGCCGCCAGGGTGGCGTCCATGATCCGCCCCAGCGCCCCCCAGTAGCCGGCGGCGGTCGGATCGGGCTCGCCCACGGCCATGGTGCGGGCCTCATCCACGTTATAGCCGTGCAGGGTCACGTTGCGGTCGATGGCCACCAGGTCGCCTTTGGCCAGAGGCCGCCGTGAACTGGCGTAGGGCTGGGCGGCGCTGGGGCCGGCGCCGGTACAGGTCATCCAGTAGCCGGAAACCTCGGCGCTGTTCGGACCGGCGGCGCAGATCCCCCAGGCCATGGTGCCGTACCGGGCGCGCACCCGCGCCACCAGTTCGGCGCCCTGCTCCTTCTCCACCATTTCCATCCGTAACTGCAGTTCCATCTCGGTCATACCGGGGATCATCCGCTTGCGGGCTTCGGCAAACCCGGCCTGGGAGATCACGGCAGCCTGGCGCAGCACAGTCAGTTCTGCTTCTGATTTCACCGCCCGCAGGGCGAGAATGGCCGGGGAAATGTCCCGATACTCCCGTGGGCCCAGCACCTCCCGGATGCGCTGGAAGTAGGTCACGGGCGTGACATCGAGTTCGAGTCCCACCGGTCCGGCAGGTGCCACTTCACGCACCGCCTCCCGCAGGGTCTTGAAGCCCAGCGAGGGGCGGACGTCGGTCACCCAGCCTTCGGCCCTGGCTCGGTCCACATTGACCTGCACCAGCAGCACCGGTTCCCGCTGCGGCGCCACCACCAACTGGGCGTGCAGGCCGAGGCCGGTGAAGTAAATCAGGTCAGCCGCCTGCATCAGCACCGCGACGGCCAGGCCCTCGGCGTCCATTTTAGCCCACAGGCCCTCCAGCCGGCGGCGGTATTCGTCGGGACCAAAGGGCGGGGCAGCGCTGTACTGCAACCGATCCACGTCCTTTCCGCATGTTCGTGAAAGCAAGCGGGCCCGGGGCCTTACCCCGGGCCCGCGGCTGAGCGGTCTGCCCCTACTTACGGTATTTGCCGAACTCGGCCGGACGCTTCTCCACAAAGGCCTTGGCGCCCTCAACGGCTTCGTCGGTGTCATAGTACAGCTCCAGGGCCCGGAAGCCGAGCTGGGAGATGCCACTGATGTTGGCGGTGTCGGCGTTCATGGAATACTTGGCCAGCTTCAGGGCGGTCGGGCTCATCTTGAGCAGGTCGTTGGCCCAGGACTCCACCTCAGCCATGAGCTGCTCGGGCGGAACCACCTTGTTGACCAGCCCCATGTCCAGGGCCTCCTGGGCCGAGTACTGGCGGCACAGATACCAAATTTCCCGTGCCTTTTTCTGACCCACCACCCGGGCCAGGTAAGCTGTGCCGTACCCGGGGTCCACACTGCCCACCCGGGGACCGGCCTGGCCAAAGCGGGCCTTTTCCGAGGCGATGGACAGGTCGCAGATCACGTGCAGCACATGCCCGCCGCCGATGGCGTACCCGTTTACCCCGGCAATCACCGGCTTGGGAAGCTGCCGGATCAGTTCATGCAGTTCTTCAATGCGCATCCCGATACCGCCATAGCTCTTGCCCTGGTAACCACCATGGCTGCGGTCAGACTGGTCACCGCCGACGCAGAAGGCCCGTTCACCGGCCCCGGTCAGCACTACCACGCCGACCTCACGGTCATACCAGGCGTCCTGGAAGGCATTGATCAGTTCGTCCACCGTCAGGGTCCGGAAGGCGTTCAGCTTCTGTGGCCGGTTGATGGTGACCCAGGCAATTCCGTTCCGCTTTTCATAGAGAATATCTTCGTACTGCGTAGCTCTCACTCCCGCTGGCTGTTCAGGGACATGCTGGAGTTGGTTCGACCTGCACAGCCTGCACTCCTGCTCAGACCGCCGACGCCACCACCAGCTCTTGCGCCGGCGCGGCCTGTGGCCCGGCCAGCGCCGCCAGCACGGCCACCCGGGGGATCACACCCAGCAGCACCCCGTTTTCATTCAGTACGGCGATGGGCCAGCGCTGCGCCGCCACCACCGGCAGCAGGTCCGCCAGCAGGGTGTCGGGGTCGGCCTTGGGGACATCGTTGACGATGATGTCCCCAAGGCTGGTCTCCCCGCGCTGCACCGCCGCCACGGCATCGTCCACCTTGACCAGGCCCCGGTACCGCCGCTCCCGGTCCACCACGAACACGCTGGACAGGCCCTGCTCCTCCATCTGCTTGAGCGCCGTTCGGGGGCCGTCGCGGTCCGAGGTGACCAGCCGCGGCTTCACCATCACGTTGCGGGCCTTCAGGACCCGGCTGCGGTTCACATCCCGGGTGAAATCTGCCACGTAGTCATCGGCCGGACGGGTCAGAATTGCCTCCGGCGTGCCCACCTGTATGACCTGCCCGTCCTTCAGAATCGCAATGCGGTCCCCCAGCCGCAATGCCTCATCCAGGTCGTGGGTAATGAAAACAATGGTCTTGTGCAGCCGGCTCTGCAGATCCATCGTCTCGTCCTGCATCTCGCGGCGGATCAGCGGGTCCAGGGCGCTGAAGGGTTCGTCCATCATCAGAATACACGGGTCGGTGCACAACGCCCGGGCAATCCCCACCCGCTGCTGCATGCCGCCGCTGAGCTGAGCCGGGTAGGCCTGGCTCCAGCCGCTCAGCCCCACCGTTTCGAGCCAGCGGGTCGCCTGCTCCTCCCGCTGGGCCTTTGCTACCCCCTGCACTTCCAGTCCGTAGGCGATATTCTGCAGCACCGTACGGTGTGGAAAGAGCCCGAACCGTTGAAATACCATCCCTGTGTCGGTCCGGCGCCACTCCCGCAATTTCCGATCATCCAATTTAGTAATATCAATATCGTTAACGATAATCTCGCCAGCCGTCGGTTCGATCAGGCGGTTGATGCAGCGAATCAGGGTCGACTTGCCGCTGCCCGAGAGCCCCATCACCACAAAAATCTCCCCGGGTTCAATGGTGAGGCAGATATCGTTCAGGCCAACGGTATGTCCGCTGGTTTCGCGGAGTTCCTGCTTGGACGTACCGGCCTGCAGACGGGCCAGAGCCTCTTTTGGCTGCGGGCCGAACACCTTGTATAGATGGCGAATCTCAATTTTTTGCATAGGGTCTCCCCCCTTTTACTCCTCCACCCTGGCTCGCCGGGCATAGCCCTGGGTGATGCGGTCAATGACAATGGCCAGAGCCACAATACTCAGCCCGGCCTCAAAGCCCCGGCCCACCTCAATGCGGCCAATGGCCAGCAGGACCTGCTCGCCCAGCCCACGGGCACCGATCATGGAAGCGATCACCACCATGGCCAGCGCCATCATTGTGGTCTGGTTCACCCCGGCCATGATGGTGGGCAGGGCCAGCGGCAACTGGACTCCGAACAGAATCTGCCGCGGGGACGAGCCAAAAGCCTCGGCCGCCTCCACCACTGCCCGGTCCACCTGCCGGATGCCCAGATTGGTCAGCCGGATCACCGGAGCCACGGCGTAGATGACAGTCGCAAAGATCGCCGGCACCTTCCCCAGCCCGAACAGCATCATGGCCGGAACCAGGTAGACAAAACTGGGCAAGGTCTGCATGGCGTCCAGTGCCGGGCGGATGATCGACTGAGCCGTGTCGCTGCGGGCCATCAGAATACCTGTAGGCACACCGATCAGCACCGCCACCACCGTGGACACCCCGACGATGGCCAGGGTGCTCATGGCCAGATCCCACAGACCAAAGACGCCCACCACCAGCATCAGCAGCACGGTGGCCACGCTGCTCTGCCATTTACGCGTGGCACGCCAGGCCACCAGGGCAAAGGCCAGCACAACCGCCCACCAGGGCACCCAGAGCAGGAAACGTTCCAGTCGCACCAACAGGTAGAGCATGCCGTTGGCAATACTTTCAAAGACGCCGCCAAATTCTACCAGGAGCCAATCGACCAGACCGTCGACCCACCGCCCCAGGGGAATCCGCAGCCAGTTTGGAAACTCCTGCATACGACGACCCCCCGAATGAGCAACGGTCACGCCGAAAACATCAGGTTTTGCGGCGCGACCACTGCCAGAAATGTAACGTATCTCGTTTTTGCAAGACTTACAAGGAAGCTTTTACCTTCTCCGCCACGTCGGCCGGGACCCACTGGGTCCAGACCTCGGGCTTGGTCTTCAGGAAGTGCATGGCGGCGTCCTTGGATTCCACCTTGTTGTCTTCCATATAGGCCAGCAGTTCACTGGTCAGCTTCTCAGAGGTCTCGTACTTCTTCAGGAACTCCACCAGATCCGGAGCCTGGTTGTAGAAGTCCTTGTGCACGGAAACCGTCACCTTCACCGGCGGGTAGGCGCAAGCCTGGGTGGTATCCCAGCACTCCTGGCTGTAGGGCGGCTCCTCCAACTGGGTCATGTCGTACTGGCCCAGCACCCAGGTTGGCCCCCAGTAATAGCCCAACCACGGCTCGCCCTTCTTGTAGGCGGCAGCGATCGAGGCCGCCAGGGCGGCGCCCGTGCCCGGCAGGAAGCGATTGAAGGTGTCATCGAGGCCGTATGCCGTCAATTTCTTCTGGTTCACCTTCTCGCAGGACCAGCCGGCGATGCAGTCATAGAAACGGCCCTTGCCTGGGTTCTCGGGATCCTTGAACAATTCCCAGTACTTGGGCAGATCCTTGACCGACTTCAGATCCGGGGCCACCGCCTTGATGCCACGGGCCGGGTCGCCCTTGATCATGTAAGTGGGAACGAAGAAGCCTTGAACCGAGTCCGGGAAATTGATCCCCAGGTCAATCACGTCACCGGACGCAGTCGCCTTGTCGTACGCTTCCTTGACGTTTTCGTACCACATCTCCATGGTGACCTGGACGTCGCCCTTGATCATCCCCTGCAGCATGGGGATGGTCGAACCGGGGATCTCGTCCGTCTTGTAACCGTAGCCCTTTTCGACGATGTAGCGGGCAATGGCGTTATGAATGGCGGCACTGTCCCAGTCCAGCCCGGCAAACATGATGGGCTCCCTGACCTTGGACTTGGGCGCCGCATCCGTTGCCGGTGCCTTGGCCGGCTCGCCGGCCGGCTGAGCCGGCGCCGGCTGTGAGCCGCCGCAGGCGGTGAGTAGCATCATCACCGCCGTCATGAAGATCCCCAGCAACCCTCGCTGCCGAAAGCGACGATTGCGCGGCATCTTGGCCGTATCCGATTGAGCCATGAACCGACACCTCCATCTTTGCTGTGGCTGGCCGGCGATATTCCGGCCCCCTTTACTTCCTGAGAGCCAACTTTAATGAAAGCATTCAGGTTGGCGCACGAACCAACAACCGTATAATACCTTCATAAGTTGTCGGGCGTCAACCCCTGAATTTCCAGCGCAATGCACCAGTCCCTGGGCCAGCCAAGGCCCAGGGAGCGATTGATATCATCTGCGCCCGATTCCACCTAGTGCGCCGTTTTACTTCGGTAATCGTCTATTTTTGAATTGGTTTCTATATAACTAATTCTTTACACATACCGGTAAATTATGTATGATTCCAATAGTGAGGTATTGATGGAGCCTTGGGATATAAAGGGGGATGGGCCATGGGCCATTTAACCTGGACAACCACGCAGCGGTGCATTCTGGTAGCGGACGATGAACCGCAGAACGTCCGCCTGCTCAGCAAGCGCCTGCAAAGTGCGGGGTACCGGGTTATCACCGCTGAAAATGGGCAGAGGGCACTGGCTGAGGCCAGGAGCACACTCCCGGACCTGATCCTGCTGGACCTGATGATGCCCGACCTTGATGGTTTTTCGGTTTTAGCCGAGTTGCAGGCCAGCGCGGAAACGGCCCATATCCCCGTGATTTTTGTTTCCGCCAATAACGACTCCAGCCACCGGGTGGCTGCCCTGGGCCAGGGGGGGCACGACTTTATCACCAAACCCTTCCATCCGGAGGAATTGCTGGCCCGGGTCAATGCGGCCCTGCGCATCAAGGATACCTACGACAGCCTGCAACGGCAGCGGCTGGAGTTGGATCGGCTGGCGCGGCGTGATCCGCTCACCGGCCTGTACAACCGCCGCCACCTCGAGGAGACCATGGCGTGGGAAATGCAGCGGATCCGTTCCATTCGCCTGCCAGTCTCGGTTGTGCTCCTGGATCTGGACCATTTCAAGCTCATTAACGATACCTTCGGACACCCGGCCGGGGACGCCGTGCTGCGGGGACTGGCCACTCTGCTCTCCCAGGGACTCCGGCCAGGCGATACCCTTGGGCGGTACGGCGGCGAGGAGTTCATGCTGATCCTGCCCGGCACTCCAGTGCATATGGCCCACGACCTGGCCGAACAGGTCCGGCTGCAGGTGGCCGGCCATGTCTTTACCGGCTGTCCGGGCCACCGGGTCACCATCAGTGGCGGCGTGGCTACCGCTACCTATCGGGACGAGGAAACAGACCCCACGGTGCTGGTGACCCTGGCCGATCGCCGGCTGTATGAAGCAAAACGCCTGGGACGCAACCGGATCGTCTCCGGCGGCAACACCGCGGACAGGGAGGGATAGTATGATCGCTCAGGAGTCGCCACTGGACCGGCCGGAAGTGCCGGTCCCCGCCGGAGTCGGGCGGAAGCCGGCTGTCTGGCTGCTGACTGTGTGTGCCCTGCCCACCGTGCTCCTGCTGGCCCTTCTGCCTGTGCTGTCCGGAAACGAACAGCCGGTGTCTCTGATCATCCTGAACATCGTGGAGGATGTGGCTTCGTTGCTGCCCGCCCTGGCGGTGCTGTGGGCCGGCCACCGGTACGGCGGCGTCCGCCGGCACTACTGGCTGCTCTGGGGCGCCGGCATGTTCTGTTGGTCCCTGGGCGATACCATCTGGTCGGTCTACACCCTGTTTGGTGGCGTGGAGGTACCCTTCCCCAGCCTGGCCGACCCGGCTTACCTGGCCATCTATCCCCTGGCCCTGGGGGCCACCATTCTGCTGCTGCCCCGCCGCAGCCGGTCATTTGACCGTCTGCGCCTGCTGGGGGACGTGCTGGTGGTCAGTTTGGGTGTGCTGGCCCTGATGTGGAGGCCGCTGATTCAGCCGATCCTGGACGAAAGTGAAATGGGTATGCTGGGGCAGGTCTTATCCATGGCTTACCCGCTGGGCGACCTGATGCTGGTGGCGGCGATCGCCCTGCCCGTACCCCTGCCGGTTCGCAGCCGCCGCTGGCTGGTGGCCGGAGTCATCCTCTTCCTGGCCGCTGACTTCGCCTTTGCCGCCCTCACCAACCAGGGTGATTATAACGTCGGCAACTGGATCGACCCGCTCTGGTATATCGCCGGGCTGTTCATCCTGCTGTCCGCCGTGACCGACCACGGCCAGGCAGTGCCCGACCGCCGGACCGATACCCGCAACCAGCCGGTGATGGTCATGGGCCCCTACCTGGCCCTGACCATGGCCGTGGCCGTAGGGGTGGCCCTCCTCTCGCCCACGGCCGGGACGACCGTCTGGCTGGGCTTTGGGTTCGCCTTTGCCGCCGTCTCGGTCCTGCGCCAGTGGGCCTACCTGGGGGAAAACTCCTTCCTGGTGGCCCAGGCCCATGAACTGAACCAGCATCTGGAACAACGGGTGGCCGAGCGCACCGCTGAACTGGAATTGCGCAGCCAGGAGCTGTCGGAGGCCAACCGGCTCAAAAGCGAGTTCCTGGCCACCATGAGCCACGAACTGCGCACCCCCATGAACGGGATCATTGGCTATACTCAGGTGCTATTGGACGGGTTGGACGGCCCCCTCAATTCCGAACAGCGGGAAGACCTGCGGCTGATCGGCACCAGCGCCGAGCGGCTGCTGGCCCTGATCAATGACATTCTGGACATCTCGAAGATTGAATCCGGCCGGGTTGTCCTGCAGCGGGAGCGAACCAGCCTGAAGGAAGCCGTGTCCGACGTGCTGGCCACCTGCGCCCCGATGGCTGACGCCAAGGGTCTGCCCCTGATTGCGGATCTGGGCGAGATTCCTCCCCTGTATGCCGATGCCCAGCGGCTGCGGCAGATCCTGCTGAACCTGGTCTCCAACGCGATCAAGTTCACCGACTCGGGCGAGGTCCGGGTGCAGGCCCACCCCACCGAAGCCGGTGTGTCCATTGCGGTGCAGGACACAGGCATGGGCATTCCTACAGCGGCCCATCAGTATATCTTTGATGAGTTCCGGCAGGTAGACGGCTCCACCTCACGCAAACACGGGGGGACCGGTCTGGGCCTGTCCATCGCCCGCCGCCTGGTGGAGATGCACGGCGGAACGATCAGCCTGCAGAGTGAAGTCGGGCAGGGAACCACCTTCACCTTCACCATGCCCATCTATGCCATCGCCGCCACTGTTACCCCCGAGTTCCCGCTGCCAGTGCGGCATGACCGGCCGGTAGTGCTTTGCATCGATGATGACCAGAGTGCGCTGGACCTGATTACCCGGTTCCTGGAGCCGGAAGGAATGGAAGTGCACACCGCCACCACCGCCGCCGCCGGGGTGCAGATGGCGCTCAGTTTGTGGCCGGATCTGGTGCTGGTGGATATCCTGCTGCCGGACGCGACCGGCTGGTTGGTTCTGGGCGAGTTGCGCACCCGTCTGGGACAGACGGTTGCCCTGGTGGTGCTTTCGGTGGTGGACGAAAAGCTGCGCGGCTTCAGCCTGGGCGCCGACGACTTCCTGGTCAAACCCTTGCGCAAGGGCGAGTTGCTCTCCACCGTGCAGCGCCTTATCGGCCAGCGCCGGGCACTGGTCGAACAGCAAATCGCCTGCAGTCAAATGCCAAGGGAGGAAAACCAGTGAGTAACAATGCCCCGGTGATCCTGGTGGCCGACGACGAACCGATTAATCAGAATCTGGCCCGGAAGGTACTACAGGCCCACGGCTACTCCTGCATCATTGCCGGCGATGGCCAGCAGGCCCTGGACCTGGCCCGGGAACACCGCCCCGCCCTGGTGATCATGGACCTGTCGATGCCGGTACTGGATGGCTGGGAGGCGACCCGGCGCCTGCGCGCCGACCCCGAACTGCAGCAGATTCCGGTTTTGGCTCTGACGGCCCACGCCATGGTGGGCGATCGGGAAAAAGCAATGGGAGCCGGCTGCAATGCCTATCTGACCAAGCCCTTCCACCCCTCCCATCTGATCGGGCACATCACCGCCCTGTTACCGTAAACGGGTCAGCCATTATCAAGACTGCACAACCGGGCTGTGGCGTGAAAACGCATACCGGAAAAACGCCCGGTGCTCTCCGGAGAGCACCGGGCGTTTCTTTTTCGGTTGCAGGACGTGATTTCAGGCGAACTGGGCCAGCAGGGCCTCCTGCTCCGCCGGTGGCAGCACCACCTCAGCCCGGACGGCCGGCAGGTCGCCGCCGCCGATCATCACTTCGTGGTAGGGCGGGCGTTCCTCCCGGTAGAGAATGCCCGTCACCAGCGACCCGGTGTCGGCGGCGATCTTCATCGCCGCCAACCGGTCGGCGGGGTCGTAGCCGGGCTGGTCCGCCGCCCGCACCAGGTTCTCCTTGAAGAATTCGTAGGTGTTGATCTTGTTGAAGGTGACGCAGGGGCTGAAGACGTTGACCAGGCTGAAACCCTGGTGGCGGATCGCTTCCTTATAAAGCTGGGTCAGTTCCTTCGGTTCCCCGGAAAAGCCCTGGGCCACAAAGCTGCACCCGGCCGCCAAGGCCAGTTCCAGGGGGCGGATCGGGTCTTCGGCCGAGCCGCTGGGCGAGGTCTTCGACTTGAACCCTTTCTGCGATGTGGGCGACAACTGGCCGGTGGTCAGGCCGTAGATGTTGTTGTCCATGACGATGTAGGTCAGGTCAATGTTGCGCCGCATGGCGTGCAGGGAATGGCTGAGGCCAATCCCGTAGCCGTCGCCGTCGCCGCCGGAACAGATCACCGTCAGCTCCGGATTGGCCAGCTTCACACCGGTAGCCAGCGGCACGGCCCGGCCATGCAGGCCGTGGAAGCCGTATGAACTCAGGTGCTGGCTGATCTTGCCCGAGCAACCGATGCCGGAGCAGACGCAGACCTGATGCGGCTCGTAGCCCAGCTCGGACAGAGCAGTCTGCAGGCAGGACAGCACGGCGAAATCGCCGCAGCCGGGACACCAGGTTGGTTTGGAGCCCTGGAACTCCTTGGCCGTTGCCATGCTAGCGCCCCTCCCCGGTGGGCCGCCGGGCGGTGGTTGCCGCCAGACCGCCTGTTTCCCCCAGCACCGCACCGGCCCGCTCCACAATCTCCCGTACGGTGAAAGGGTTGCCGTCGTAACACAGGCAACTGTGCAGCTTGGCGTGGAACCCACAGCACTTGGTGATCAACCCCTGGAGCTGAGCCGTGAAGTTGTTGTCGACCACCAGGGCCTGACCGCAGTTCTCCAGGTGACGGCGGACTGTTTCAACCGGGAATGGGCTGAGGGTGCGAATCTGCAAATGGCCCACCCGCACCCGGGCTTCCTCCGCCGCGGTGCCGGTGGCGGTACCGGCCTGATCCGCCTCCGGATGGCCCCCGGCCGCCTTTCCCTCCAGCACCGCCGGCCCGCCCCGCAGCCAGCCGGCAGCCTCGGCGATCTGGGCGCGGGTGCTGCCGGTGCCAATCAGCAGCAGGTCCGGGTTGGCCGGTCCCTCGTACACGGTGGCCCAGGGCTCCATGTGGCGGGCCGCCACCTCCAGCTTGCGGAAGCGCTTTTCCATCTGCCGACGGCGGGTGGCCGGGTCTTCAATCTCGTACAGGCCCCGCTCGTCGTGCTCGTTGCTCAGGGCCGTGTACTCGCCGCCCTTGTGGCCGGGGATGGAGCGTGGCGAGATGCCGTCATGGGTATCCTCATAGCGGTGGAAGGCGTCTCGGGGCAGCAGGGCCAGTTCTTCAGCCGTCTGCAGGCGGCCGCGGTCAATGCGGATCCGGTTCAGATCCACCCGGTGCAGCCCCTGGCGTGAACTGCCCAGGAACAGGTCGCTGGCAACAATGACCGGGCACTGGTAGATCTCGGCCAGGTTGAAAGCTTCGGCCATGTAGTAAACCATTTCCTCCACCGTGGTCGGACAGATCACCAGGCGCGGCCCCTCGCCATGGCTGTTCCAGAGCATGGCGTACAGGTCCGACTGCTCCGTCTTGGTGGGTAGCCCGGTGGCCGGTCCGCCCCGCTGCACGTCGATGATCACCAGCGGCACCTCAGCGATGGCGGCCAGACCGATCGCTTCGGCCATGAGGCTGAAGCCCGGGCCGGAGGTATTGGTCATGGCCCGCACCCCGGCATAGCCGGCGCCAATGGCCATGTTGCAGGCGGCAATCTCGTCTTCGGCCTGGATGATCTTGCCGCCGTAGCGGGGGAAGTTGGCCAGCAGCCAGTACATCACTTCGGTGGCCGGGGTAATGGGATAGGCTGCCAGGAACCGGCAGCCGCCCAGCAGCGCACCCAGTCCGGCGGCCTCATTGCCGGAGAGCAGCCAGTTGCCGCCGTCGGCCGCCTCGGGCAGGGCCAGCGCGGGCAACCCGGCGGTCTGCTCCCGGGCGTATTCGTAGCCGCGCCGGATCAGTTCCCGGTTCAGTTCCACCACTTCGGCGCCCTTTTTGCCAAACCGCTCCTCCACCTGCCGGTAAAAGGGCTGCGGTTCCATCTGCAGCAGGGCGGCGCTGACGCCGACGGCCACCATATTCTTCATGACGGCGTTCCCGGCCAGTTCCTTGGCCACCGCCGTCATGGGAACCCGCAGCAAGTGGATCTGCCGGTCGGTGGGCAGGTTCGGCTCCCACCGGCCGGCGTCTGCCACCACAATGCCGCCGTCCCGCAACTCCGGGGCGTCCTCGTCCAGCGTGAGCTGGTCAAAGGCAATGAGCAGATCCAGTTGGTCCCCATGGTAGTACACAGGCCGGTCGGCCACCCGCACCTTGTACGAGGTATGGCCGCCCTTGATCAGAGACATGAACGCCCGGTAAGCAAACACATAATGACCAAGGCGGTTCAGCGTGCTGGCCACAATGTCGCCCGTGGAATCGATGCCTTCGCCCTGGGCGCCGCCCACCTTCCAGATCAGTTCCGGCAAGACCGTCACCTCTGTCTGCCATACTCATCCCATAGCCTGCACCGGTCGGGCGGTCCGGTAAACTGGAATTTTGTTTTCTGTTGGCAGACGGCGCCGCCGCGGGCAACCTAACGCCGGGAGGTGGCAACAGTGGCAGAGCGAAAAGGCCATGTCGATTTCAACAACCAGAAGCAACTCCGGCTGGGCCGGAACCAGGAGGCAGTGGTACATCTGTCTGGCGATACCTCGCGGGACGACCGGGTGGAAGCCGCCAACCAGGCCAGCGTGATCGATGCGCAGCCCTTCCTGGGCTTCCCGTTCATGCACCCCATGCACGATGCCGCCATCGACCAGCAACTGGCCCCGCGGGCCCAGCGTTTTCAGGCTGCGCGTGAAGGGGACCCGCAGGTGTACGGCCAGTCACCGGGCCGGGTACAGAATGCCCTGGGTGCCAACGAGGTGCCGCCTGGGCAGGCGCACTGAGCCGGATATGAAAGCAGCCACCGGGTACCCGGTGGCTGCTGTGGCGTGTGCGCCACGGTTTCAGAGCTTGAACCGCCCAACCTGATCCTGCAGTGTCCTGGCCACCCCGGCCAGGATCTGGGCCGAGGCGGCAATCTCCTCGGTGGAGGCGTTCATTTCCTCCACCGATGCTGCCACTTCCTCTGCCGCCGCCGCATTCTGCTCGGCAACGGTGGCAATGCCCGCCACCGCTGTGCTCACGTCATGCGCGCCGGCCGCCATCTGCTCTGCGGACCCCGAGCTTTCCTCGATGACAGCCGCCATGGCATCGGCCGACTCGCTGACCTTACGGCTGGAGGTCGCCATTTCCTGCGCCGCCGCCGTGATGGCCTGCACGTCGCGGGTGGCCTGCTCCACCACCGTCACAATCTCCGCCAGCGCCTGCCCGGCGCCCACAGCCAACTGCGCCCCCTCCGCCACCTCGGTCTGCCCCCGGTCCATCGCCTGCACGGCCAACGCAGTACTGCGCTGAATGCCGCTGATCAGGTCGGCAATCTCGCCGGCCGATGTCGCTGCCCGTTCGGCCAGCTTGCGCACCTCATCAGCCACCACAGCGAATCCCCGGCCGTGTTCACCGGCGCGGGCCGCCTCGATGGCGGCGTTGAGAGCCAGCAGATTGGTCTGATCGGCGATTTCAGAAATCGCCTGAGTGATGGCCCCGATTTGCCCGGAGAGCCGTTCCAGTTCCCTGATCCGCCCGGCGGAAAGCAACACCGTCTCCCGGATTCGTTCCATGCCGGCAATGGTCTGTTGCACGATCTGGCCGCCACTTTGTGCAGTCTGGACGGCCCGCTGGGCAGAGGAAGTCACCTGTGCCGCTTTGCCGGCCACATCCCCCATGGCAGTCACCATCTCGTTGATCGCGGTGACGGTCTGGTGCGTACCGGCCGATTGCTCCTGGGCACCGGCGGCCACCTGGGCGGCGGCAGTGCGCAACTGTTCCACGATCTGGTTGGTCGAGCCAGCGGCCCGGGACTGGTCCGCAGTGCCCTCCGCCATCTGTTCCATGGCCTGTCCGACGCCTTGAGTGGCCTGCGCCAACTGCTGGGTGGTACTGTTCAGTTCCTCGGCTGAAGTACCCACCTCCTGGCTGGAATCACGCACCTGGCGCAGCAAATGGCGCAAGGTGCCCAGAAAGCTGTTAAACGTCCGGACCAGGTCACCCAGTTCATCCCGGGAGCGTACCTGCAGTTCCCGGGTCAGATCGCCCCCACCGGCCGCCAATTCCTTTAATTGCGCCAGGACCTGATGAAGGGGCCGGGTGATGGAAGCGGAGATGCCGAAACCCAGCGCCAGAGCAATCACGGCCATCACACCGGCGCCACCCAGGACCCAAATCCGCAAAGTACTGATCTGGGCCAACGCCTCGGTCTCGTCCATCTGGGCGACAATCGCCCAGGTCACCCCTGGCAGCGGTAACGGGGCATAGGCACCCAGAACTGGAACGTCCCGATAGTCCTTCATTTCCCCAGCGCCAGTCTTGCCGGCCAGGGCTGCCTCCGAAGCCGCAGTGGCCACCCTCTGCGTGAGCAGCGTCTGCTTCTTGGTGAACCGGGAATTCGAACGCATCAACAGATCGGGGCCAACCAGATACGTTTCGCCCGTTTCGCCCATACCGGAGTGCTCCTGCATCATGCCGTCGATCTCTTTGTTTGAAATCTGCAGGGCAACCACGCCAATGACCTGACCATCTGCCCCTGTCACCGGTGCGGCAATAAAACCGGCCAGGTGGCCGTCGGCCGGGGCATAGGGGGCAAAGTCCTGAATGAGCCAGTTCCCGGCCTGGGCGGTCCGGAAAGCTGTCGCCAGATTGGATTGGTTGTATGGCCCATTGATCAGATTTGTGCCCCAGTCGAGTTGCCTTTCCACGGTAAAGACGACGTCACCGCTCATGTTCATGAGAGCCAGGTCTAAGTAACCGTACTGTTGTCGGTAAGTGGTGAAGTAAGGCCGGTAGCGCTGATCGGCGGACAGGTAATCGGCATCGGTCAGACCGCTCCTGGCAAACGACGCTGAATACTCGGCCAGGGCCTGCACGGTGGCCGGCGCCTTGGACAAGACCTTGACATCGTCGAGCCGATCGGTGAAGTACTGGACGACTTGCTTCTGCTTGATATCCCGGACCGCCGTCAACTGGTTTACGACCGTATTCTCAATGGCCGAGCGGGAAAGGGTAAAGCTGAGGAATCCCAGGCCCAGCAGGGGGAGGATTCCCACGACCAGCAGCAGCGATGCCAGTTTTTGCGAGATCCTGAGTTTGCCCGGCAATAGCTTCATTCCCTGTGGGATTTGTTCGAGCGTATCTCATAGTAGTTTAATTCTATCGTTCATTACAATGGTGATTCTTCGCTTTTTTACACGCAGCTTTTGACCCACAGCGGGCATGCAGGTCGGGCATGCCTGCTTCCCCGCCCCGGTCAGAGCTGACCGAAGTGAATCAGTTCAGCCCCCTGCTCCCGCAGCAGCGCTTGCACCTGCGGGTGCGTTACGGCCGCCAGTTCCTGTTCCCGGCCGGCCGTGAAACTGCTCAGTCGCCGCAGGGTAGCGTCGGCATGGCCGGGGTGGCACACCAGTTCAAAGGTGCCGGCGCCCAGCATCTGCAGGCGCGCCACCAGGGTACGCCAGTGCCATGGCCCCAGCACCGTGCGGTTGGGAACTTTCAGCCCGCTGTGAGACAGCAGCGGGCTGGAACGCAGAGCGGCCAGGGCGTACAGGCCGCTGGGCGCCCATTCGCGCGCCGGTTTGGGCAGGGTCAGAAAGTCCCCCGGCCGTACGGCCCGGGCGGCCGCAATGCCGAAGTCCCGGGCCACCGCCGCCAGCACGGTCGCCAGCCGGGGAATGGTATGTACGTAGTGGTGCGAGTCCAGGTGGGTGGGGGGCCGCCCGACCAGGTCAACGAAGCGCTGCACCTGGGCCGACCATTCCCGCCTGACCTCGGCCGGGTCCACCTGCGCCAGCAGATGGCGCACACCCTTGTAAAAATGCCCGTCT
>JAKFDK010000098.1:0-71535 GCA_036676195.1 Clostridia bacterium
TCACATAGCGCCGGGTCCATGTGCGGGACTGCACCGGCAGGGTGGTGGCCCCCCTACGATAGAATAGCCCGGCGCCCATCTGGTCGTGCAACACCCAGCCCTGCCTGGCCAGCCAACGGGTCAGCGGGCCGGAGCCCGATCCGGCCCGCTGGACCAGCTTCAGCCCGTCTGCCGTGACCGGGGCGATCTCCGCCCCGGTCACTTCCAGTTCGGCCACCGCCCGCAGCAGGGGCAGGGGGTTGCCCTCCTGAAACAGGGCTTGCCGGTACGCCAGCCCCAGGAGCAGCAGGGCCGCCAGGAGCAGCCCGATCACCGTCTGCAAACAGCGCACGTTAACCGCCCTCCCCGCCGAGATCGTCTCCGACATACTTGTTGCATCTATTATCTGAATTTCACCACACCCGTTTTTCGCGGCGACGGCGTTTACGTCGTCAGCAATGGCGAATGGGTCATCGAGGCCATTGGGGTCGACGACTCCTGGCCGGAACTGTCCCGGCCAGCCACCACCCGCGGCCTGCGGGTCGGGGATCCGGTGGCCAGGGCGATCGCCCTTTACGGGCAGCCCGCCCAGGGTGACGGTTCGAGCCGCATCTTCACCGATCCCGCCCAGGGCCTGACCCTGCGGCTGCAACTGAAGCAGTTGGTTACCGGCGAGACCCTGGTACAGGCCATCGAGTGGATTGCCCGCCAGGCACCCCTGGAGGAGCCGGTCTGCACCCCGTTGGGCCGCTCGCAACTGGTTACCGGCCCGGGCTCTCACCCCCAGGCGCGCCGGCCCGTCGCCCGCCGCGCCATGCGTACCGGCCGAGCCGGTCAGTTTACCCCTGATGACGACCAGAAGGCCCGAAGGGTTTCACTTCACCTGGGCTGTGCCGGGGCGCTGAATGGTAACATCTTGGTAACGCTCGCCAATGCACAATAGAAGGAGGAACAAAAACACATCTGCAAGGAGAGGGTTGTTTGTATTCGAGCCGCATTCTACGCCGGATCATGGCGGCGCTGCTGACCCTGTGCCTTCTGCCGCTGACGGCCGCTACGGTTGTGGCCGGGTCCGCACCTGCCTGGGGAACAGCCACAACCGTCTGGCTTGATGCCGGCACGGCGCTTGACCTGCGCGACGCCCAGCTTGGCTTCGACGGAAAACAGTTCAGTGCCTCGGGCATCCAGCAGGTGCCCACCACCACCAGCATCCCGGCCTCCGGCTACCGGTCCTCGGTCCGGGCCCAGGAGTACAAAACCTACATGGTGGAACTGGGCGACGGCGACCATGCGCTGATCAAGACGGGGATGGGCTGGCGCTCCGGGGTCTCCCCCGATGGCGACCCCAACTTCAGCTCCATTGAGGTGACCTGGTCGCTGTCCCAGCCGCCTGCTCCCACCCCAGCCCCGGCCCCCGTCCCAGCTCCAACCCCGACCCCGACCCCGACCCCTGACCTGTCTCCCTGGCCGCAGCCAGACCCGGCTCCGATTCCTGACCCGATTCCCGACCCGACCCCTGTTCCCGCCCCCGTTCCCGACCTCGGCCAGCGTGAGGTGACGGCCGCTTCCCGCCTGGTCTATACCACCCGCCGGCAAGTGCGCATGTATGACTTTGCCACCGGCGACGATACGCTGTTGTTTGACGACATTACCCTGCACGGCAAGGATATCGGCGTGCCCACCGGTCAGATTCGGGTCAGCCCCGACGGGCAGCACCTGGCCCTGAGCGGGCCCGACCTGCTGGTCACCGACCTGGACGGGCAGATCCTGTATCAGCGCAAGGGTTCCGGTCCGGCGCTGCAGGCCATGGCCTTTTCACCCGACGGCCAGAGCCTGGTTGCCATCGCCGGCTACGACTGGATCGGATTTGAACCGGGGCAACTGGTCGTGGTGGACCTGCAGACCGGAAAAGAGCGAGTTCTGGCCGAGGCGGCGTACAGCGCCGACTGGACCAGCCTGGGCATCCTGTTCGACCATCCGGACGGCGAATCTGGTGTCACCATCTCCCTGCTTGACCCCGAGTCGGGTTGGGCTGAGCCGATCGGAGTCACCCTGGCGGGCTTCAGCTCACGGCGGCTGATCACGGCCGTGGCCGACGGCAGCCTGGTTGCCGCCACCGACGACGAGGGTACGAAGGTCACCCTCTTTGACGGGGAAATCGGCATGAGCCGTCCAGCCTGCGGCGACTCACCGGCCGGCAGCCGCCTGCAAGCCGTTCAGATCTCGGACGATGGGGCCAGGCTGCTGCAGGTGGGCCTGAACAGCAACCAGATGAGGGTCTGCGACCTGGCCGGCGGCAACCGGCTGATTCTGGAGGTGCAGGCCAACATCTTCACTGCTGCCTGGCTGCCCGCCGGCGTCGGATCGCTGCCCGAACCGGCCCCGGCCCCCCAGCCGGCCCCGGCCCCCCAGCCGGCCCCGGAGCCCCAGCCGGCCCCCCCGGCCGATGGCACGGCGCACTTCGCTGCTGTGTACGTGAACGACGAGCACGTCACCCACATTCCCGTCCCCACGGTGACCGTCACCACCTCATCGAAGCGCCCGGATTTCTACCTGACCCTGCGCCCCGACGGCACGGCCAGAGCCATCTGGACGATCCTCCATGTCTCCGGACCCATCATCATGCCGGTGAACATCGCCTACAGCGGCACCTACACCCGGGCGCCCCTGCGGGCCGATCTGACCCTGGAGCCGGCCAACCGGGGCTGGGATACGTTGTTCCACCACCGGGACGACGCCCAGACCATGACCATCACCGGCGACCTGGCTGCCGACATGAGCGGCATCCGCAACCTGGTGATCAACGATCGCACGGCCATGTCGGGCGACGCCTGGGCCGTGGCCGAAGCCCCCAAGGCCAGTGGCGAAAAGTAGACACCGCAAATAGCACCAATCGGGCGGGAACGGCTCAACAAGGGCCGTTCCCGCTCAAGCAGCGCGGCAAAGCCGGCTCCACCAGGGAGCCGGCTTTGTCATGGATCGATCAGTGGTCGTGGCCGCAGTCGACCTTTGTACCTTCCTGGCTCAGCACCAGGGTACCGGCCAGGAAATCGTTCAGAACCTGCCGGGCGTCCCCGCGGGCGCCAAGGGTATACTGGATGTTCAACTGGGACAAAAACCCGAGAAAATGCTCAGGGGCGCCCCAACCGACGATATGGGTGACGCCCAGTCGGGCCAGGAACACGGGGGGAGGGCCCCCGGGACCGTGCCGCGGATTGGCAACTTCGGCCGTATTCGCCACGGTGTTGTCCTTGATTTCGGCAATCAGGTATCCCGGACAATGGCCCATATGCTGTGCGACCTGGTCGCTTTCCAGGGGGATGGCAATCCGCATAACGCTGGCCTCCTGTAATCCGTCTACCCCAGACAGTACCAGCCCCTTCCGGGCCTGACGGTGACCGGCATCACCGGGCGAATGGCCGCCCACCGCATCAGGTTTTCCCCCTGAAACCACGTTTAGTCGGCGGGGGACCGGGCCGGCGCGCTCAGGTGCAGTCAGTGCGAGGACTGAGGATCGGCCAGCCGCTTGAGCAGGGTCTGCGACACTTCGACCAGCTTGTCGTACTGGATTTCCTTTTGCACGATGCTGATGTTGCGGGACCCTTCAATCACGATGGTCTGGCCCTGTTGGGTGATGTCGGTTTCCGCTTCCTGCAGTTCCCGTTGCAGGCGTCTCTGAATCTCGGCGAAGCGGGTCGTATAATCCGGCTGACCGACCACGGCCAGTGACGATTGGACCTGTAAAAGCACGACCTGCACGAGCAGCTGCAGGATCGCCAAACTATGATTCTGTGTTTGATAGATCGTAATATGGTCGGAGTTCTGGATCTGGATAGCTTGCGCCTGTTCCTGTGCCCGGTCGACGGGTTCGGGCTGGTCCACAACATTCCCCCTCGTTGCGGGCGCTCCGGCCCACCCGGAACTGTCCTGCATCTTAGTCAGCGGGGGGTGGCAAAGTGACAACTGCTTACGGCAGGTCGGCCAGTTCCCCGAAACGGACGGGGCGGCGGGTGGCGGGGATGCGGGCCAGGGCGTAGCCGCGGCCGGCCCGGTCGGGCCGGGAGATCGCCTGCACCACCAGGTCGGCGATGATCACCGCCAGCGCACCGGCCAGCCACCTTCGCCGTGTACGATGCAACTCTTACATCCCCATGCCGGTCGGATTTACTGGTCAGACGTTATGCAGCAGTGCAGGTTGCATGCATGGAGCGGGATCCCAGGTGGGACTCAGCCGCCCCGGACTGCCAGAAGCGAGGCGATGGCCTTGACCACCATGGTGGCGTAGGCACCCCGGGGCAGCGAGAAGCGCAGGGTCAGCTTCTGCTTGCCGGGGTACAGGTCGTCCGGCTGCGGCGCCTCAGCCTGCAGCCCCTGGGGGAAAACAACCGCCTGCCGGGGGGAGGCCTTGAAGCGGAAATCGGGCAGGACCTGGCCCTCGGCCAGCGCGTCCCAGGCCACGCCGCGCTCTTGCAGCAGGGCCTGCAGGGCTGTCCGGGTGGCGGGCTCGGCAAAGCGCATGCCGTGCCCCGGCAGCGGCACAACCAGATCCGCCAGCGCGGCCAGGGGCCGGACCGGGAACAGATACTCACCCGCCACTCCCGGTACGCTGCGGCATTCCGCTCCCTGCTGTCGGATCAGGCGGCGGACCAGCTCATTCCAGAGGAACGACTGGTAGGCGGCCAGCCAGAGGTTGACCGTTTCCGGGTGCACTCCGGCCAGTACCGCCTGGAACGCCCCCGGCTCGGCCAGCAGCCGGTCAAACGCCCGCTGTTCCAGGGCGGTGGTGGCCAGCGAGCGGCAGGTGGCCCAGTCCCCCCAGTGCTCGCGCAACGCCCGCTTGCGGACCTTCGCCTCACGGTGCTCTTCAGAGTAAATGGCGGTCAGGGCCAGCGCCAGCGCTTCCTCCCACTGCTGCTGCAAGAGCCGCTCGCCGATAAAGCCCCGCTCCCGGTCCATGCTGCCAAAGCGCTGGTCATCAAGGTAGTTCACGCTGCCGGTATCCGCCACGTGAGCGGCGCCCTCCTGCAGAACCGGGACTCGGGCCGGCGGCAGTTCACGCAGCACCAGGGTGAAGTGGTTGGCCAGAATCTGGGCCGGTGCCATCGGCTCATCTGAATATCCCAGCCGTTTCAGCCGGTAGCCCGGGGCAACCGTTTCCAGGTTGGCATGGCCCATGAAGGTGACATATTGCCATGTGGCGGCATGCCGGTCCTTCTTGCCGCCATAGCTGAAGCGCGCATAAGGCGCCCGGTGTGTTCTGGCGATGCGCATCAGGGCGTCGGTGGTGTTCCAGTCGCGCTTTTCCAGCAGGTACACCTGGTAGGGACCGGGCTTCTTTTTAATGCGGAGGGCCGTGGACTCCCGCACCTGAAAATCCTCGGGGATTGCTTTGAGCCTCACCGTTGTCACACGCACTCCTTGTGAATTGTCCAGAGGTAAACGGAACGGTCTGCCTGGGACCAGGCGTCTGCCACCCATTCCCTTAGCTTACTGCAGATGCGGCCAGGATACCAGGCTCATACAGCCGGGCGGGTCGCACCAGGAGGTTGTGCAGGCGGTCACGAACACTTACCCCATGCCTGTTGCGGAGGGAACTGCCTTTGCCAGCTTACCGTGCTGTTTTCTTTGATGCCGGCGACACGTTGATTCACAAGTGGGTCCTGAAACCGGAACGGTTTGCCTGGATGTGCCGGCAGGCCGAAATTGCCCTGCCGGTTGACCCGGCCCGGGTGCGTGCCGGCGCTGTTGCCCAGGAGCGCTATTTTCAGGAGGCTCCGCCTCGGGCAGACGGCGGCGGAAGCACGGACTGGTTCATGGGCCTGCACCGGGCCGGGCTGGCGGCGGCAGGGGTCACCGGAGACCTGGATGGGTTGGCCCGGCGTCTGTGCCAGGCCAACGCGGCGCACCCGGCCACCTGGGTGGCCGACCCGGCGGCCCCGGCCCTGCTCGCCGGCCTGCGGGCGCAGGGCTGCCGCCTGGCCGTGGTGAGCAACTGGGATGGTACCCTGCTGGAGACGCTGCGGCCCACCGGGTTGCTCGGCTACTTTGATGCTGTGCTGGACTCTGCCGTGGTCGGCAGCCTCAAGCCTGCCCCCGGGATTTTTCACCTGGCCTGTGCCGTGACAGGGGTCCCCCCGGAAGCGGCCGTGCACGTGGGGGATGCCCCTTTGACCGACGTGGCGGGCGCCCTGGCCGCCGGGCTGCGGCCGGTGCTCCTGGATGCCCTGGGGGTGTTCAGAGCAGGGGTGCCCGGAATGCCTGCCTGCATCCGGATCCACCGGCTGGCCGACCTGCCGGCGGTGTTGGCAGGTGGACTGCTCGCCACCGGTCCGGCGGGCCTGGACTGAAGCGGCTGCTCCTGGGATTGGACAGTGACGGCCGCAACGGCACAGTTGCAGACAGCAGGTTGGGGGGACGGGTTTGCACCGTCCCCCTTGACATGTCCAAATCTTTTACGGGGTCCCCGGGCGCCCCGGCAAGGTCGGTTCCAGCCAGATGCTGTGCAGCACCCCCGGGTCAAGCACCCGCAGGCCCTGCGGGGTCTGGCTGACCACCCGCAGCCGCTCCAGGTCTGATATGGTGCGAGTCAGAGCCTCCCGGGATACCCCCAGCAGTCCGGCCAGCTCGCGGTGGCTGAGTTCGACCCCGTTCGGGCTGGTGTGCAGCAGGTAGTCGGCCAGGCGGCCGTGAACGGTGCGGATGTTCAGCCAGCGGATCTGCCCGTGCAGACCGCTGATCCGGTCGACCAGGTGCCTGAGCATCTCTTGGGCCACACCGTCCCGGTGCAGTAAAGACTCAAACTCGGCCAGGGAAAGCACGCCCAGCTCACACGGCTCGAGCGCCACCGCGTTGCCCGGATAGGGGGTGCGGTCCAGTAAATTCTTCAGGGGAAACACATCCCCGGCCCGCAGCAGGCCGAAGATGACCTCCCGCCCGTCCGGGGTGATAGTGGTCGCCTTCACGCGCCCCCGGACCAGAAAAAACACCTGTGCAAACGGATTGCCTTCCCGGAAGAGCACGGTGCGCCGGTCCACCCGCAGGGTGCGTACCAGGGCCGCCACCTCGGCGCGCAGATCTGCAGGCAGTTCCCGGACCAGGGGCATGCGGGCCAGAAATTGATCAAACGGCAGTGGCTGCATGATCCACGCCCCCTTTGTCTGTCCTTCAATTCGACCGGCCGGGTGTGACTCCTTTCAGAAGTGACTGCAATTACATGTGTTCAAAAATTCGTGGGCTTAAAATCAGTGTTGAAGTTTAAATGCGTCGGAGGCAACGCCTGTGGAAAGTTTGCAGATTCACCGCTCGGTGTGTGCCAAGGACTGTTACGATACCTGCGCCCTGCAAGTGACCGTGGCGGCGGGGCAGGTGGTGGCGGTCACGGGAGATCCCGGTCATCCCACCACTGCCGGATTCGTTTGCGAAAAGGTCCGGCGCTCAGCGGAACTGGTCCGCCCGGCGGGCCGGGTCCTGCAACCGCTGCTGCGTACCGGGCCCAAGGGCACCGCCGCCTTCCGGCCGTGCAGTTGGACCGAGGCCATGGACCAGATCGCCGCCCGGCTACAGGAGATTTGCCGCACGTATGGGCCGGAGGCGGTGCTCCCGTACAGTTACGCCGGTACTGTGGGCGTGATCAACCGCGGCAGCATGGACCGGCGCTTCTTTCACCGGCTGGGGGCCTCCCACTTGGCCCGTACCATCTGCTCCACCGCCGGTGGCGAGGGCTACCGGCACACAGTTGGCGCCCTGGTGGGCACCGAACCCGAGGCCATGGCTGATGCCCGCCTGATCATCAACTGGGGGCTGAACGCCCGCGCCACCAACATCCATGCCGTGCCGTACATGCAGGCGGCCCGCCGGCGGGGGGCGACGGTGGTCAACATCGACTGCGTGCCGCAGGGGATGGACGGTATGGCTGACCTGACCCTCACGCCCCGCCCCGGTACCGACGGCGCCCTGGCCCTGGGTCTGATGTATGTCATGATCGCCGACGGGCTGTACGATGCCGACTACGTGGCGCAGTGGACCGTTGGCTTTGATGAACTGGCCCAGCGTGTGCTGGCATTTCCGCCGGAGCGGGTGGAGGCCATCACCGGTGTACCGGCCGGGCAGATCTGGCAACTGGCAGACCTGTATGCCACGACCCATCCTTCCTTTATCCGGGTGGGGGCGGGCATGCAGCACCAGACCAACGGCGGCCAGACGGTGCGCAATATTACCTGCCTGACCGGGCTGGCGGGCGCCTGGCAACATGCCGGCGGCGGCATGCTCTATGCCAATACCGAACTGTTCCCCATTAACCGGGCGGCCCTGGAGCGGCCTGACCTGCTGGCTTCGCCCCGGCGCACCCTGAACATGAACCGCCTGGGCGAGGCGCTCACGGCGGTGCAGCCGCCGGTACAGGCCCTGCTGGTTTACAGCAGCAACCCGGCCGTGGTGGCGCCGGACCAGGGCCGGGTTCTGACCGGTCTGGCCCGGCCGGACCTGTTCACCGTGGTGCACGACCTGGTCCTGACCGACACAGCCATGTATGCCGATGTGGTGCTGCCGGCCACCTCCCAGTTCGAGTCCCTGGACCTGTACGTTTCGTATTGGCACCCTTACGTGCAGGTGGCCGATGCCATCGTGGCGCCGCCGGGTGAGGCTGTATCCAATACCGAGGTCTTTCGCCGGCTGGCTGCGGCCATGGGGTTTACCGAGCCCTGTTTTCAGGACAGCGATGAGGACCTGGTGCGCCAGGCCCTCGACGACCCTCAGTTCCGGGCGGCCGGCATCACCCTGGAGAGCTTGCGGGCCGCCGGCCACCTGCGCATGGCCCCGCCCGAGCAAACGGCCCGCCCCTTTGCCACCGGTTTTCCCACCCCTTCGGGTAAACTGGAGTTTTACTCCGCCACCCTGGCGGCCCGGGGGCACGACCCGCTGCCCTGGTATACCCCGCCGGGCGAGGGGCCGGAGGCCACTCCCGACCTCTATGCCCGTTACCCGCTTTCTTTCATTACCCTGTCGTCACGTTTTCTGATCAACTCCACCTTTGCCAACATCCCGGCCATCGCCGGTCGGGAGAAGCAGCCACTGCTGTTGATCCATCCGGATGATGCCGTGGTCCGGGGTATTGCTGACGGGGCGACGGTGCGGGTCTGGAACGACCGGGGGCAGTGCCGGCTGCGCGCCGCCGTTACCGGCGGCATCCGGCCCGGGGTGGTGGCAGCCCGTGGCCAGTGGTGGAACCAACATTTCCGGGGCGGAGCCAACGTGAACCAGACCACTGCCCAGCACCTGACCGACCTGGGGGCCGGGTCCACCTTTAACACGAACCTGGTGCAGGTCGCGCCCGATGCGGCTGATCCATAAACCTGCTGCTGCCGGCCCGATCGGTTCACGCAACGTTGTGTGTTCATGGCCTGAACTGCCATTATTCTTTGGAGGGAAAGCAGATGACGAAGAAACCAGGTCGCGTATGGGCCGGACTGCTGTGTAGTGCTATGCTGATCCTCACCGGCTGCGGTGGGGGAGCCAGGCCGGAAGGGGCGGCTGCCCCGGCACCGGCCCAGCCGGCGGCCGCAAAAAGTCCGCCGGCGGCGGCGGAAAAGGTGCGGGTGGGTCTGTCTGTGGCCAACACCTTTGAACTCCTGCCGGCCTACATCGGTGTGAACGAAGGGCTTTGGAAAAAGCGCGGCCTGGACGTGGAACTGACCACCTTTGCCGGTGGGGCCAAGCTGCAGCAGGCGATCCTGGCCAAGAGCATCGACGTGGGTCTGGATGCCGCCACCGGAATTGCGCTGGCTGTGGCCAAAGGTTCGCCCAGCAAGATCGTGGCCGAGATCGGCCGTAAGGTGAATCTGATGGTGCTGGTGGTGCCAAAGAACTCCCCGGCCAAGGCAGCGGCGGATTTGAAGGGCAAGAAGATCGGCGTTACCTCCCATGGGGCGATCACCGACTGGCTGGCCAAGCAGTTGGCCAAGAGCCAGGGCTGGGATCCGGAGACCGGCGTGACCCGGGTGCCTCTGGGCGGCTTCCAGGAACTGATGGCCGGCCTGAAGGCTGGTAACGTGGATGGCTTTGTCTGGTCGGCCGAGGGTGCCCTGGCCCTGGAGGAGTCTGGCGACGGCCGCATTCTGTTCAGCTTCGGTGACCAGGTGCCCAAGTATGAGTTCATGATGGTGCAGGCTACCGACGAGATGATGACAAGAAGGACGGAGACCTTGCAGAAGTTCATGGCTGGCTGGGGCGAAGCAGTGGCGTTCATGAAGAAGAACCGGGATGCCAGCGTGCAGCAAATGGTGACGGCCATGAAGGTTTCGCAGCAGGTCGCCGGACGGGTCTATGACCTGGATATTGCCAACGTATCCGCCGACGGGGTGGCCTCTCGGGAAGGGCTGGAAGCGGTGGCCCAGTCGCTGGTCGACCTGGGCAACCTGCAGAAGAAGCCGGCGGTGGAGAGCTTCTACAGCGAGCAGTTTGTCCCCATCAAGCCATAGCCGGGGAGGCAACAAGTTGACCCACATGAGTGGTTTCCGGGGGCCGGCGGCCAGAGCGCCGGCCCCGGCCTTCCGGGCATCCTTATGGCGGACCGGTCTGGTCGCGCTGGCGCTGGTCGGGTGGGAGGTTCTGTCCCGACTGGGCGTGCTGGACCCCGCCTTCGTCAGTTCTCCGGCCGGCATTCTGCACAGCCTGGTCAGCCTGGCCGGCGAGGCACCAGTCCGTCATGCCTTTGCTCTTACCGCCTTCGAGACCCTGGCGGCCTTTGCCGTGGCAGCAGCTGCCGGGGTCCTGGGCGGACTGGCGATCGGGATGTCCCGACCGGCCACCGAGGTGGGGCTGCCCATCCTGTCCATGTTGTTTGCGGTGCCCCAGATGGTGTTGTTTCCGCTGTTTGTGCTCTTCCTGGGCATCGGCATACAGTCCAAGATCGTCTTTGGCGTCACCCACGGCACGCTGCCCATTCTGCTCAACACGATCGCCGGTGTACGCACGGTTACGCCGGCGCTGCTGGAACCCATGCGGGCGATGGGAGCCTCCCGGGTCCAGCAGTTCCGGCTGGTCTACTTTCCGGCGGCGGCGCCCCTGCTGCTGACCGGGCTGCGGATGGGCATCGGCCATACCCTGCTGGGTGTACTGTTGGCCGAACTGTTCGCTTCGCAGTCCGGGGTGGGCTTTTACATCCGCCAGTATACAGCCGGCCTGCAGGCCGGTCCGATGCTGGCGATGGTGCTGACCATTTCTCTGGCCGCCATTGCGGTGAATGAGGGAATGCGGCAACTTGAATTGCATGTATCACGGTGGAGGGGGCGGTGACGACGGCAACGATGGCCATTTCATCCGCGGGGGCAGCGCAAAGCCTGGTCTTTGATCAAGTCAGCATCGAATACCGGGCCGGCGGCGTGCCACCGGTTCCGGCTGTACAGGACGTATCCCTGACGATTCCCCGCGGCCAGTTTGTGTCCTTGATCGGCCCCAGTGGCTGTGGCAAGTCCACCCTGCTGCGGGCGGCCGGCGGACTCGTGCCTTGTGCCCGCGGCGCGGTGCTGGCCGGGGGGCGCCCGGTCACCGGCCCACGCCCGGACAGTACGGCCATCATGTTTCAGAACTATGGGCTCTACCCCTGGCGAACGGTGCGGGAAAATGCCGAAATGGCCCTGGAAATCCGGGGGGTATCGGCGGCGCTGCGGCGGGAGCGGGTCCGGCACTACCTGGAACTGGTGGGCCTGAAGGCTTACGAAAATTTTTACCCCCGGCAACTGTCCGGGGGCATGCAGCAGCGGGTGGCCCTGTCCCGGGCTCTGAGCACGGAGCCGGAACTGCTGCTGATGGACGAGCCCTTCGGCGCTCTTGATGAACAGACCCGGTTGGTTCTGGGCGAAGAGCTGTCCCGCCTGGTCACCGCCGACCAGCGCACGATTCTGTTTGTCACCCACAGCCTGGCCGAGGCGGTCATGCTGTCTGATCAAATTGTGGTCATGACCGCCCGTCCGGGCCGGGTCAAGGCGGTGCTCACTGTGGCCGCGCCGCAACCCCGCACGGCCGACTTCATGCTGACCCGGGAGTTCGAAGAACTGCGGCATGAACTGTTCCGGCTGCTCAGCGGCGAAATTCGCCTGGCGGCAGGCCTGGGCGGGGGGCGGTCAGGGTGAAGCGCTACCGGCCACTGCTGCTGCGGGCCGCCTTTGTGGCCCTGCTGCTCCTGGGCTGGTGGGGGCTCACCGCCGGCGGAACCGTTTCTGCCCTGCTGCTGCCGGCGCCGGCGTCGGCCTTTGGTGCTCTGGGCCGCCTGCTGGTCAAACCGGACACTTACCTGCACCTGCGTACCACCCTGGTGGAGTTCGTTGGCGCACTGGGTCTGGCCACGGCCATTGGTGTGGCGGCCGGTGTGGCGATTGGACTGAGCCCGCGGGTGTTCACGGTGGCGGAGCCCCTGCTGGGTGCCCTGAATACCGTGCCCATCATCCTGATTTATCCCCTCTGTATCCTGTATCTGGGGATCGGACCCGGGTCCAAGATCGCCTTTGCCACCGTTTACGGCACCTTCCCCGTTCTGCTCAACACCATTCAGGGCATTCGCCACGTGGACCATGACTACATCGCCCCGGCAGTCGCCATGGGCGCCAGTCCCTGGCAATTACTGACCAAGGTCTACGTACCGGCGGCCCTGCCCGGACTGGTGGCCGGTCTGCGGCTGGCCGGGGTGCAATGCCTGGTGGCGGTGGTGGCGGGTGAAATGCTGGCCGCCACGTCCGGACTGGGCTATAAGGTTTCTTGGGCGGCCGAAGTCTTTGAAACACCGATCCTCTATGCCTTTATTCTGCTGGTCGTGGCCCTGGTCGCGCTGCTGAACTGGCTGCTGGGCCGGATCCGTGTTCCGGAATAGGCGGGTCTGAAGCTGACGGGGCCTACCATACTTTGAGGAGAAGCATATATGTTTGAAAAACGTCTGACAGAACTGGGCATCACGCTGCCTGCTCCCTTCCTCTATCCCCCGACGATGGCCGGTGCGGTCCTGTCTGACGGCCTGCTGTACGTATCCGGGGCCATACCGATGGCGAATGGTGGTCTGGCCTATCAGGGCGCCGTGGGGCGGGAACTGAATGAACAGGAAGGGTACGCGGCTGCCCGGCTGTGCGTGTTGAACGCCCTGGCCCAGGTGCGGGCCGCCCTGGGCAGCCTGGACAACGTGGCGCGCATCGTGAAGGTGAACGGCTTTATCCGCACTGTACCGGGGTTTGCCCGGGAACCGCAGGTGCTGAACGGCGCTTCTGACCTGTTGGTGGAGGTTTTCGGGCCGCAGGGACGGGCCGCTCGCACTGCCGTGGGCGTGGCCGACTTGCCCATGGAAGCACCGGTGGAAGTGGAAATGATCGTGGCAGTGGCCGCAGCCGCAGGGTGAGCCTCTGAGGGACCGGGTGCGCAGGCGGTGCCGTTTACGTGGTGCAGGCAACGAACAACCCGGGTGTCCGACCAGCGCACCCAGAGTCGGACCGGCCGCCGCCTGAACCGGTGGCGTTCCCCCGGGTACGGGATGCAGCCCCCGCCAGGCGATCCGGGCGCGCACCCGCGCCAGCAGGGTGATCGCTTCGCCCCAGGTCAGGGGCTGGTCTGGCCGCAGGGTACCGTCGGGGTAGCCCTGGAGCAGTTCGGCTGCCACCGCCGTTGCCAGCAATTGGCGTACCGGCGCCGGCATCCCGGCCAGTTCCCCGGCCTCCCCGGCGGTTTTGGCGGCGACCGGGTGGCCCAGGTACTGCAGGGCGGCGGCCAGACCGGCCGCCGCCTCGCCGCGGGTTAGCACGCCGGTGGGCGACCAGCCGGCCGTGGTGTGGTATACCAGCAAGCGCGCCAGGTCCCAGTCACCCGCCGCGCCGACCGGTGCTACGCCGAAGGCCCGGGCCGCCATCTCGTGCCATTGCGGCCAGGAGACCGGTTCATCCAGCCGGTCACGGACCTGATCGGCCGCCAGGATACCAGCGGCACCGGCCCGGGTCACGGTGGCCGTGGCCCAGCCCAAAACGGCCCCAGCCCACTCACGGTGGAGCGGAGCATGGGGAAGGCCAGGCCGGCCCACCGGGGTCCGCCTGCGTTCAGTCCAGGGCATCGACCCGCCAGATGGCGGTGGGGGTGGAGAAGTACAAAAAGCCATCCGGCCCGTTCACCACCGCCAGAATGCCCTGCGGCTCGGTCTGAACCACCGCATCCAGCCGCAGCACCCGGGAGCCGTTCAGCGGCGACAGCACCAGCTTGCGCAGGGTGCCGGTGTTCCAGTCGCCGAAAAACAGGGCGTTGCGGGTGCCTGGTCCGTAGCGGGTGCCGGTGTAAAAGGCGGCGCCGGTGGGGGCAATGTTTGGGGTAAAGGTAACCAGCGGATTCACGAAGCCGGGCAGGCGGGTCCGGCCGGTGACGACGGGCCAGCCGTAGTTGCCGCCCGGGACCAGCCGGTTCACTTCATCATCGCGGTCCGGCCCGTTTTCGGTGAGGTAGGGCACCCCGGTCCCGGGCTGAAAGGCCAGGCCGAAGACGTTGCGGAGCCCGAGGCTAAACACCGGCGAGCCCGCAAACGGATTGTCTGGCGGCACCAGCCCGTCGGGGGTGACCCGCAGCACCTTGCCGGCCAGGCTTTGCCGGTCCTGCGCCAGTTCCCGGCGACCGCTGTCTCCGGTGGTAATGAACAGGCGGTTGCCCCGGAAGCCAAGGATGCCACCGTTATGAATCAGCCCGGCCGGGATGCCCTGCACCACCGGCTGGGCGGTGGTGGCCCGGTTACCAACTACTTGCAGCCGGGTGACGCGGTTTTCCATCCGCAAGCCCCGGCGGGTCGTGTGGTAGACGTAGATCCAGGGGGGGCGGGGAAAGTCCGGGTGCAGTGCCAGCCCCAGCAGGCCGCGCTCGCCGCCCGTCACCACCGGCACTCGGGCCAGCGGCTGGGGTAGCAGCCGCCCGTTGACCAGCACCCGCACCTGTCCGGTCCGCCGTTCGTTGAAAAAGATCCGCCCGTCCGGCGTAAAGGCGAAACTGACCGGGAACCTCAGATTCCCGGTCACCAACTGCAGCCGCTGCGTCATCCCGTGCCCTCCTCCCGTTTCAGCAGTATACGTGGGAGGAATCGCCGGGGCGGTTGCGGTAGAAGGTTACATTGAGGTGAATGAAGATGGTTTCTGGCGCTGCACGCTTGCCCCAGGCCGCTCTGCGGGTGGCCGATCTGCAGGCGGCCGTGCACTTTTACTGTGGCGGGCTGGGCTTCTGGCCGGTGCTGGTGGATGATCCGGCCGGCGTGGCCCTGGTGGAGGGACCCGGCGGTGCCTCCCTGCTGCTGGCGACTGCCGCCGCCGACCTGGGGCGCTGGCCCGGGGTCAGGCAGCCGGCGGCCGGTGCCTGGGTCTACCTGCACCACCCGGACCTGTCGGCCCTGGCAGCCGAACTGCAGGAGCACGGCGTGGCCGGGGTGGGTCCGCACGAACCCTACCCCGGCTTCCGGTACCTGCTGGCGACGGATCCCGACGGGTACGAAGCCGTGTTCTGGGAGTCCCTGCCCCTGACGGACGCCGAGGTGGTGGCCATTTACCGGGACGGCCCGGCCCGCCTCGCCGCTGCACTGGCCGGGCTCACGCCCGCCGGCCTGAACCTGCCCCGGGCGCCGGGCAAGTGGACGATTCGCCAGATTGTGCACCACCTGGTGGATGCCGACCTGGGCACGCTGCATGTGTTGCGCCTGGCTCTGGGCGAGCCCGGCCGCCAGGTGCAGACCGATGTCTGGGACCCGGATGATCTGGATGCAGGGCTGCGGAGCGCCGAGCGGCCGGTGGAGCCGGCGGTGGCGTTACTGACGGCGGCCCGGGCCTGGGTCGGCAGCTTGCTGGACTGTCTGCCCGGCGCCCTGGACCGCTCCGTGACCTGGCCCAGCGGCTACCGGGCCGAGGTGCGCCGGTTGCTGCAGCAGGTGGGGGGGCACGCATTGCACCACATTGGTCAGATTGAGCAGGTCCGCCACCGCCACGGGCTGTAACGGCCGCTGTTCAGGCGCCTGGCTTGCAGGCGGTGACGATCTCCGCCGGCATGGTGACCGCAGCCGGACCGGGGCACGCCTGGCAGATTGTGCGGGTTCTGGCTTCCGACCAGCCCATCGCGATGACATGAGGGACGGAAAAAGCACAGGCGGCGCTGTCCCCGGGGTGGGGTCAGCGCCGCCGTCAGGCACGGGGGCCGGTTCAGAACACCGGCGACAGGCCGATGGGCTCGTTATTGCGCACCTCGGCAATGCGGTTCTGGGCGTCCACCAGTACCACCTTGGGCGACCAGCCGTTGAGTTCCTTCGCCTCGACCTGGGCATAAGTAATGAGAATCACCAGGTCGCCCGGCTGAGCCAGTCGGGCGGCGCCGCCGTTCAGGCAAATCACGCCTGAGCCGGCCGGACCGGCGATGGTATAGGTTTCAAAGCGGGCGCCGGTGGTGATGTTGACGATCGAAACCAGTTCATAGGGCAGGATATCAGCCGCCTGGAGGAGGTCACTGTCCACGGTGACAGAGCCCATGTAGTTCAGGTTGGCTTCGGTGACGGTGGCGCGGTGTATCTTACTCTTGAACAGCGTGCGTAGCAACGGACGACACCTCCAGGGTAATGTTGTCGATCAGGCGGGTGGAGCCCACGAAGGCCGCCAGGGCCAGCAGGACCCGGCCCTGGAGCCGGGTGATGGGCTGCAGGTCGTCGGCGTCCAGAGCGCTGATGTAATCGACCCGTACCAGCGGTTCGTCGGCCAGCAGAGCCTGCATGGCGTAAGTTACCCGGACAGCGTCCCGCTCGCCGGCGGCGACTCGATCAGCCGCCAACCGCAGGGACCGGTTCAGCACCTGGGCCGCCTCCCGCTCCGCCGGCGACAGATACGTATTGCGGCTGCTCATGGCCAGGCCGCCGGGCTCGCGCACCGTAGGCACGCCGATAATGTCCACATTCAGATTCAGGTCTGCCACCATCCGGCGGATCACCGCCAGTTGCTGGGCATCCTTTTCACCGAAATACGCCTGATCGGGCTCAACAATATTGAACAGCTTGGTCACCACGGTGGTCACGCCCCGGAAATGACCGGGCCGGCTGGCGCCGCAGAGCTGCTCGGTCAGGTATGTGGGCTCCACAAAGGTGCGCAGTTGGCGGGGGTACATTTCGTCCACACCCGGGGCAAATAACAGGTCGCACCCGACCTCGGCCAGCATGGCCGCGTCCCGCTCCAAATTCCGGGGATAACGGCTGAAATCCTCCTTGGGGCCGAATTGCAGAGGATTCACAAAAATAGAAGCAACCACATAATGACCGGCGGCCCGGGCCTGCTGCACCAGGGTCAGGTGACCCTCATGCAGGTAACCCATGGTAGGGACAAACCCAATGGTCTGGCCCTGGCGGCGGCGGGGCCGGACGTGTGCCTTGACTTCAGCGATGGTGTTTACAAGTTCCAACCCGGTCCGCTCCCCTCAGTACAGCCGGCTCAGCACGGTGGCGTCGAGATTAAAGCTATGTTCCGGGCCGGGGAAGGAACCGTCCCGCACTTCGGCCACGTAGCGGCCGACTGCCTGCTGGACCTCGGCCGCCAGGTCGGCGTAACGCTTGACAAACTTGGGCACATGCCCGGTATACAGCCCGAGCAGGTCGTGGATCACCAGCACCTGGCCGTCGCACCCGGCGCCGGCGCCGATGCCGATGGTGGGTACCGGGCAGCGCTCGGTTACCATCTGTGCCACCTGCTGCGGCACCATTTCCAGCACCACAGCGAAGGCCCCTGCATCGGCCAGGGCCACGGCATCTTCCATTAAACGGCGGGCGGCTGCTTCGGTTTTGCCCTGCACCCGGTAGCCGCCCATGGCGTTCACCGACTGCGGGGTCAGGCCCACGTGGCCCATGACCGGGATGCCGGCCTGGACCAGCCGCTGCACGGTGGGGGCCATTTCGGCACCGCCTTCGAGCTTGACGGCCTGGGCACCGCCCTCCTGAATCAGTCTGCCGGCGTTGCGCAGGGCGTCCTCCACACTGGCCTGGTAGCTCATGAAGGGCAGGTCAGCCACCACCAGGGCCCGTTTGGTTCCCCTGGCCACAGCCCGGGTATGATGGAGCATGTCGGCCATGGTGACCGGCAGGGTGTTGTCGTACCCCAGCACCACCATGCCGAGTGAATCCCCCACCAGCAGGCAGTCTACACCGGCTTCGTCCAGGAAGCGGGCGGTAGGAAAGTCATAGGCGGTCAGAACCGCGATCTTTTGGGCCTTTTTCTTCATCTGTTGAAAGGTAGAGACCGTCACCCGTTCACTCATGCTCTGTCACAGCTCCTTTTCCAGTGGGGGAACTCCGGCCCCCGGGCGGCGATGCCAGGAGTCTCTGCAGGTCCGGGTGTCCTGGGCCCAGGTTCAGTGCTTCCAGTCCGAGGGCCTGATAGGCGGGCAGCAGGTCAGGCAGTTGTTCGGCCAGCGCCTGCAGATGCCGGGCGACGGTGGCGGTATCACCACGGGCAACGGGCCCGGTCAGGGCTTGTTCCACGCCCAGTTTGCCCAGGTTGGTGACGGCGCCTTGCATGAGTGGGAGCAGGGCCGGCACGGCGTCGGCCGGAGGCAGGCCGGCGGCGGCCCAGAGCCGGCGGGCCATGGCGGCCAGGGCGACGATGTAATTGCTGGTACAGACGGCGGCGGCATGGTACAAAACCTTGGCGCCCGGGGCCAGTTCCAGGGGGTGCCCGCCCAGAGCTTCGGCCAGCGCCCGACCGGCGGCAACGGCGGCCGGGTCGCCTTCCAGGGCAAAGGTGGCGCCCCGGAGCAGGGCCGGGCCGTCTTCGGCCCGCACCAGGGTCTGGAGCGGATGCAGGGAGCCGGCGGCCGCACCGGCGGCGCGGGCCGGGCTGAGTACGGCGGAATCCAGGGCGCCGCTGGTATGTAGCACTACCTGTCCGGGCTGCCAGGACACCGCTGCTGCCACGGTGGCGATCGCACCGTCGGGCACAGTCAGGACCACCACCGGCGCCAGGGCGGCGGCCTCGGCCGGGGTGGCGCAGGGCCTGCCGCCGGCGGCCGCACACAGGGCGGCGGCGGAGGCTGCGCTGCGGCTCGCCGCGGCAGTCACAGTATACCCGGACCGGACGGCGGCCACGGCCAGGGCCTGACCCATCCGGCCGGCGCCGATAAAGGCGAGATCACGTGTGGGCAACAAAAATAGCCTCCCTCCCGCACAGGGCGAGAGAAGGCCGCAGGCATGCATTGGCAAGCCGCAGTGCCCTCCAAGTCTCGGCCCGCCGGGGTCCAAGCTCGGAATACGGGGCTGCAGAAGGGGAAACATTGAAATCTGGGTGCGACTCCGGAAGTTCCGGTATCGCCCACGTTGCCTCCAGTGTACCATCGACCGGCTTGTTCATCAACTGGTGCAGAAGGAATAAACTGAGCATATACGAACTTTCTCGTCCGCTGCCCGGTGGCTGCGGGTACCTCCAGTCGCTGTGAATTAGTGCGTAACGGCGGGCAAGTCCTTGACGAGCGCTGCCTGAACGGGGTATAGCAGTTAAAGAGAGTTACTTGGGTTTGTTTGCCCACTGCCGTTGTGGTAGCATAATAGGTATTGTTGGCTTCAGATACAAAGGAGAGATTCCGTTTCCATGTCAGATACGCAGACTGCAGGTAAGGTCCCCGGTGGTTTTGTGGACCTCGGTATATCCGACAAGGTCCTCAAGTCTCTGGCCGACATGGGGTTCGAAGAACCTTCGCCCATTCAGGAGAAAACGATTCCGTTGCTCCTGACCGGAAAAGATGTTATCGGGCAGGCCCAAACCGGTACCGGCAAGACGGCGGCCTTCGGGGTGCCCATTGTCGAGAAGCTGGATGCCCGGCTGCGCGCCGTTCAGGCTCTGGTGCTGGCGCCGACCCGAGAACTGGCGGTTCAGGTTTCCGGCGAGATCAGCAAGATCGGCCGGAACACCCGCGCCCGGGTCACGCCCATCTACGGCGGGCAGTCCATTGAACGGCAGGTCCGTCTGCTGCGCATCGGTGTAGACGTGGTGGTGGGCACGCCCGGCCGGGTGATGGACCACATGCGCCGCGGCACGCTCAAGCTGGACCGTCTCAAGATTCTGGTGCTGGACGAGGCCGATGAAATGCTGGACATGGGCTTTATCGAAGACATCGAATGGGTCATGCAGAACCTGCCCGGTGAGCGGCAGACCATGCTGTTCTCGGCCACCATGCCTGATGAAATCAAGCGGCTGGCCCGCAAGTACATGAACGACCCCGAACTGGTGGCGGTCAGCCCGCAGCAACTGACAGTGCCGCAGATCGACCAGTTCTTCTACGAAGTCCGGTCGGCCATCAAGACCGAGGCGTTATGCCGGATTGTCGACGTGGAAAATGTGGACCGTGCCATCATTTTCTGCCGCACCAAGCGGGGCGTCGACGAACTGGTGGAGGCGCTGCAGGCCAGGGGCTACCTGACGGAAGGCATCCATGGCGACATGAACCAGGCCCAGCGCACCCGGGCCATGGGGAAGTTCCGCGAGGGCCAGGTGGATCTGCTGGTCGCCACCGACGTGGCCGCCCGTGGCCTGGACATCTCCGATGTCACCCATGTGGTCAACTACGATATCCCCCAGGACCCGGAGTCGTACGTGCACCGGATCGGCCGCACTGGCCGCGCCGGACGCGCCGGCACGGCCATTACCCTGATCACGTCCCGCGAGTTCCCGCAGTTGCGGCTGATCGAGCGGGTGATTCGCCAACGCATCAACCGCCGGCCGCTGCCCTCCCTGCAGGACGTGGCCGAACGGCAGCGGGCGATGCTCAGGGACCGGCTGCTGCAGGTGTTGGAGGATGGGCGCCTCAGCTACTACCGTGAATTGGCGGAGGATCTGCTCGGGTCAGCCGATTATTCGGCGGAGGAATTGCTGGCGGCGTCGCTCAAAATGGCCGCCGGCGACACAACGCCGCCGGAGACGACACCGGTTGACTTCGGTGAAACCGGCGCTGAACCGGGCTTTGTCCGCTTTTTCCTGAACGTGGGCCGCCAGCAGCTCGTCACGCCGGCCGACGTTGTGCGCAGCATTGCCAGTCAGGCCGGTATTCAGGGCAATGTCGTGGGCAAAATCGACATTTATGACCGCTTCACCTTTGTGGAGGTCCCGGGTGAGGTGGCCACCCAAGTCATGCAGGCCATGCAGGAAAGCACCATCAAGGGCCGTACCGTCAACATCGAACCGGCCCGCAAGCGCTGACCGGGAGCAGTGCCGCCATCGCCCGGTAACACCGTCGAGCCCGCCAGGTCATCATACCTGCGGGCTCTGTTTTTGTCTTGGCCACTGCCCTCAGTGCCGTTGCAGGGCCCGGTGCACGGTTTCCAACAAGTGTTCGATTTCAAAGGGCTTCTGGATATAGTCAAAGGCTTGCAGGCGTTGCGCCTGTTCGGCCACATCGCCGGCGGCACTGATGATCACGATCGGAACAGAAGTGCCATAGGCCGCCCGCAGTTCGGCGGCGATCCGTTCGCCGGGGAAATCCGGCAGGGTCAGGTCCAGAATGACCAACTGTGGACACTGTTGCGCCGCCAGCGCCAATCCCTGGGAGCCATCGCCGGCACTCTGTACCGACAGCCCTTCGTCCTCCAACACCCACTGGACGGCCTGGCGCAGGAGCGCATCGTCATCGACCACCAGCACCGGCCCACCCGTTTCATATGGCGTGAGCGGCAAGCGGACCGTGAAGACCGAACCGGCCCCCTCATGACTCTGCACCGTAATGGCCCCCCCATGGCGTTCAATAATGGTGCGGGCGCCGGCCAGGCCGATGCCGGTCCCCGGCCGTCCGGCCACATTTCTCGCCCGCATAAACGGCTCAAAAATCCGGGGCAGATCCTCGGCTGGGATTCCCAGCCCCTGGTCTCTGACAGCGATCACGGCGGAGACCCGGCCCTCATTCTCGGCACCGGAGACCTGAATGGTGACGTCGCCGCCGTCCGGGCTGTACTTGATGGCATTGGAAACCAGGTTCGACAGGGCGCGCTCCAGCCGCACCCCGTCCCACCAGCCGACCAATTCAGCCACAGGGGTCTCTACCAGCACCCGGTGGCGTTCAGTGGTCTGCCGGTGCTCGGCTGCCAATTGGTGAATCAGCGGCACCAGGTCGGTTGGGCGCCGGTGCAGGTCCAGCGTATGGCCCATCCGCAGGCGGGCCATATCTAACATCTCGCTGATCAGATTGGCCATTTTGGTGGCGGTGGCATTGATACTGGTGAAGCCCTGCAGGAAATACTGGGCATCTTTGTTATTCGCTCTGGACAGCCGTCGCTGCATGAGTTGAGCCAGTCCCTTGATGGCGGCCAGCGGACTCTGCAGGTCATGGGAAGCAAACGACAGCCACTGGTCGCGTGCCCGCACCGCTTCTTCCGCTTCGGCCCGGGCGGCCTGCTCCCTGGCCAGTAACTGGATGCGTTCGGCTTCGGCCCGTGCCTGTTCGACGGCGAGCCCCAGCGCGTTGGCCATCGCCTGTAAGAAGGAGGCGTCCCGCTCGGTAAACCCCCGGCGCACGGTGGTAAAAGCGCCCAACGTGCCCAGCGGCTGGTGACGCCCGCGGACGACCACCATCATTCCGCTGACCACGCCGTGTTCCTGCAGCAACGGCGGGATGGGAAAGCGGGTTTCGGTCTGCAAATCGGTGATCATGACCGTGTCCTGGTGCAGAGAAGTCAAGGTCACACGGGAGTCGGTAGAGGTCTCCACCGTAGCCTGGCCCACCCGGCCCTCCTGCCAGCCCAACCCGGTGCGCAGCAACAGGCGGTTTGGCCTGGTCAGCAGTTCGAACTCCCCGCAGTACTCCACGTGAAGGGTCCGGGCCACCAGAGCTACTGTTTCGGCCCGCAGGGTGCCGAGATCGGCACCGGCGAGAGCCCGCAGGCCCAGTTCGGTCACGGCGGCCTGTTGCCGCACCCTGACCTGGAGTTCGCCCTCGGCCCGTTTCTGATCGGTAATCTCTACCACGGTACTGCCGACCCCAAGCAATGCACCGCTGCCGGTGCGGACGGGATACAGACTGACCAGCCAGTGCCGGAGCTGCCCCGGAGCGGCCAGGGTTTCCTCGCTCAATTCCCAGTTGACCAGGGGTTCGGCCGTGGCCAGAACGTGCTGCAACTTCGGCTCGATCTGATCGGCCAGTTGGGGCAGCAGTTCCCTGAGGGTGCAGCCGGCGCGCTGTTCCGGCGTGGCTCCGGTCATCTTGGCCAGGGCTGCGTTCAGGCGAACGAAACGCAGTTGCGGGTCCAGCAGGGCAAACCCGACGGGGGAACTGGCCAGCAGGGTATCCAACAAAGCCAGGGATTCTTCTCCAGACCGGGTGGCCTGTTGGGACTCCTGATAGAGTTGGGCGTTGTCCACTGCCAGAGCGGCGCACCGGGCCAGATCCTCGGCCAGCGCCAGGTCGGCCGATCCGTAGACGCGGCCCGAACAACTGCTCATAAAGAAAAGGAAGCCAAGGGGCCGCCCGCGGGCCACGAGGGGCACTGTCATGAACGAGGCGACCTGCAACTGGTGGAGCAGGGTCCGGCTCTGCCGGCCGAGAGAGTGGTTGTTACCCAGATAGGCGGGCAGATCGGGGATCAGCAGTGACTGGCCGGTCTGCGGCACAGGGAGGAGTGCGCGGGCTGGGTGGCAGTCACACCATTGCCGGATCATTTCTTCCTGAGTGGGATCGGCATGGGCGGCGGCTGCTAACTGTGCCGGTTGGTCTGCTTCCACCAGCCGGGCTATGCACCCGTCGGCCAGAAAGGGAACAGACAGGCGGACGATCGTTTCCAGGGTACTCCCCACATCCAGGGAAGAGGCGAGCGCCCCGCTGGCCTCAGCCAGGAAGGCCAGCCGGCGCTTGGCCACCTCGGCCTCGGCTCGGGCGGCTTGCGCCGAACGGGTCAGCCGGGTATTGATGGCCCAGGCGACCAGCCACAGGCCGGCGGCGATCAAGCCTGATATGGACAGGTTGCGCCAGAGCCGGGCGCCGGACGGAGCGGTGGTGGTGGCCAGGGGCACAGCGGTAAAGGCCGGCCGGCCAACCCCGGGGATCAGAGCGGTTGCTCCCATCTGCTCAACCCCGTCCACGTCGGAACGGATGCTGTGGGATACGAACCTGGCCTGGTGATCCCCTTCGGGCTGATCACGCCGCACCATGTTAACGGTTGCAACGGCGATGAACAGGATCATGAGGACCAACAACAGAACGAGCAGGTAGCCACGCACCCTAGCCCGAAGCGGACATTGTGCGGCGCGGAGATGCTCACAGACCATTGCGTGTACCTCTACATACTCTATGGTTTGAAGATTGTCACTAGTCCTGTGTTCGCCGCCATGTTGGTGAATCCTTTGCAATCCGCCAAGAAGCAATGGATTCACTCCCGCTTTTGCCGCCGGGCACCGGACCGTTTGGGTGCGTCTTTCCCCACTGTCGGTACAGGGGATTGTCCATCCGGGTCGTATCCTCATTGCGGGGTCTCGCCGTTTCTGCGCAATTTTTTTCGTCTGCCCGAGAAGGAGAACGGATGTTCGCAGTGTACTCTTACATTGTGGTGAGGAAAGTGGACGTTCGGGCCGACAGAAGGGGTGAGTAGAGGGTGATCCGCACCTTTGCTGCCGTGCCGGTGACCGATGCCCGGGTTGTTGCGGCCCTGGCGGCCGTCCAGGCTGAATTGCGCTCGGGCGCCGGGCGGATCCGCTGGGTGGCTACGCACCAGTTCCATTTCACCCTCAAGTTCTTCGGGGAGTTACCCCCGGATGCCGTGGCCGCAGCTCAGACTGCGTTGCAGCGGGCGGCAGCGGCCGGCGCCCCGTTCAGCCTCGAACTGGCCGGGTTGGGTGCCTTTCCCCGGCCCGAATCCGCCCGGGTGCTGTGGGCCGGGTGTACCGGGGGCCGCACGGAACTGCTGGCTCTGGCTGCCCGCACCGAGGCGGAACTGGTCACTGCCGGGTTTGCTCCGGAGCAGCGGGCGTTCTCGCCCCATCTGACACTTGGCCGCGTCACAGAGGCGGCTCCTGCCCTGGCGGCGGCGGTGCGTGCCGGTGCCCGGCGTTCCTTCGGCACTGTGTCAGTGCCCGCCGTGGTGCTCTACCGCAGTGATCTGCGTCCGGCCGGGCCGGTCTATACCCCCCTGGCGGAATTCCCCCTGGGCCGGTAGCCCTTGCTGTCTGCATGAAGATCGGCTATACTCGCAGGAAGAATATGGAAAACGAGAAGGAGAGATCAGGCGTGGCTTTTGAAAAGGCGAAAGCAATCGAGATGGCGATGGCCCAGATCGAAAAGCAATTCGGCAAGGGCGCCATCATGAAGCTGGGGGATACCAAGCAGGAGGCTCTGCAGGTGATTCCCACCGGGTCCATCGCCCTGGATGTGGCCCTGGGGGTGGGTGGCTTCCCCCGCGGCCGGGTGATCGAGATCTTCGGCCCGGAATCCTCCGGTAAGACAACCGTTGCCCTGCACGCCATTGCCGAGGCCCAGAAGCTGGGCGGCGTGGCCGCCTTTATTGATGCCGAGCACGCCCTGGACCCGGTATATGCCCGCAACCTCGGGGTAGACATTGATAACCTGCTGGTCTCGCAGCCGGACACCGGCGAGCAGGCCCTGGAGATTTGCGAAACCCTGGTCCGTTCCGGGGCTGTCGATATTGTGGTGGTGGACTCGGTCGCCGCCCTGGTGCCCAAGGCGGAAATCGAGGGCGAAATGGGCGAGGCCCAGGTCGGTCTGCAGGCCCGGCTCATGTCCCAGGCTCTGCGCAAGCTGACCGGCGTGATTTCCAAGACCAAATCCGTGACGGTCTTCATCAACCAGTTACGGGAGAAGATTGGCGTCATGTTTGGCAACCCGGAAACAACGCCCGGCGGCCGCGCCCTCAAGTTTTATGCTTCCGTGCGCCTGGATGTGCGCAAGACCGAAACACTGAAGGCCGGGCAGGAAGTAGTGGGTTCCCGCACCCGGGTGAAGGTGGTCAAGAACAAGGTGGCGCCGCCGTTCCGGCAGGCCGACTTCGACATCATTTACGGCGAAGGCATCTCCCGGGAAGGCAGCATCCTGGACATTGCCACCGAACTGAACCCGGCCGTCATTAACAAGAGCGGTGCCTGGTACTCCTACGGCGACCAGCGCATCGGCCAGGGCAAGGATGCTGCCCGCCTGTACCTGAAGGACCGGCCGGAGATGGCCCAGGAGATCGAGCGCAAGATCAAGGAGCGGCTGCTGGCCGGTGCTGCCCAGGCCCAGCCCGCCGCCGGCGCCAATGAGGCCGACGAATAGCCGGTACCGGTCGTCCGGGCAGGCTGCCGCCGCCACTGGCTCCTTGCCCGCTACAGGGCAGATCACCGCGGTGCTCCCCAGGGGCCGGGCCGGTCGGGTCAGCATCCAGGTGGATGGCGAAACAGTCCTGGAGCTGGACGGGCCCCTGGCGGAGGCGTGTGGGCTGCGGGTCGGGTGCACCGTGGACCGGGCCACCCTGGAAGCGGCTCGGGAGCAGGACCTGGGACGGGCAGCCCGGGCCTATGCGGTGGGGCTGCTGGCCCTGCGGGCCCATAGTTCAGCCGAGGTGTCCCAAAAACTGACCCGCCGGGGTTACCCGGCCCACCTGGTGGGCACCACCCTGGATTTCCTGACGGCCCAGGGCTGGCTGAACGACCGGGAGTTTGCCCGCCAGTATGTCCGGGGCCACAACCAGGGGCGCGCCGCCCGCGGGGAGCGCCGGTTGGCGCAGGAACTGCGGCGCAAGGGCCTGGACGCCGATCTGATCCGGGGGGTTCTGGCTGAACATTTCGGTGCGGTGGACACTGTCGCCCAGGCCAGCGCACTGGCGCAGGCCCGCCTGGCCTCCCTGGCGGGGGCAGACCGCCGCACGCAGTATCGCCGTCTGGGCGGGTTTCTGGCCCGCCGCGGCTTTGATGGTGAAACCATCGCCCGAGCCCTGCGCCAGGTACTGGCCGGGACCGCCGAGGGGGAATGGTGAGGCTTGAAGCTGCTCTATATCACCGATACGCACCTGCGCGGCACCCCACCGCAACACCGGCTGGACGATTTCCCGGCCGTGCTGCGGGCCAAACTGGCCGAGGTGGTGGCCCTGGCGCACCGCCACCAGGTACGGGCCATCCTGCATGGGGGCGACCTGTTTGACCGCCCGGACGTGGCGCCGTCGGTGGCGCGTGAGTTTCTGGCGCAGTTGCGGGCGATACCCTGCCCCATTTACGGCATCGCCGGCAACCACGACTTATTCGGGCATAACCCGGAAACCCTCGGCCGCACCATGCTTGGCCTGTTCGACGGCTTTGGCCTGATCCGGCTGCTCCGCCCGGGACAGGCAGAGGTCCTGTCCGAAGGGGACCTGCAGGTACAGATTACCGGGCAGGAGTTCCACCACGAACTGGACCGCCGGGACCCCCGGCTGGACTATTGCGTGTATGCGGTGGGCGATGCAGCAACACCGCCGGGGCACCGGCACTTCCGGCTGCCCGAGGTGCGCTGGGCGATCCATCTGGCCCATGGCATGCTGCTGGAGCGAGACTTCTTCCCCGGCGTGGCCCACACCTTGCTGGCGGCTGTCATACCGGCCACCGTGGCCGACCTGACCCTCACCGGCCACTATCACCCCGGCTTCAGCCGGATCTGGGAGCACGGCGGCCGGCGCTGGGTCAACCCCGGCGCGCTGGCACGCCTGGGGGTAGGTACAGGCGAACTGCGCCGCCAACCGCAGGTGGTGCTGATTGAATTGACCCCGACCGCCCTGACCCTCGAGTTTGTGCCCCTGACCTGCGCACCGCCGGGCGAGAAGGTGCTGGACCGCAGCGCCCTGGAGGCCGAGGTCCTGCGTAAGCAAGCCCTGGCGGATTTTCTGCTGGATGTGCGGCTGGCCGGGGATTTTCAGGAACTGGAACTGGGCGGCATGCTGGAGAAGATTGCCGACAACCAGGGGGTGCCGCCCGCGGTCAGGGCCGAGGCGCTCCGCCGGGTCGGCGCTGCTCAGGAACTGCTGGCCCGGGGCGTCCTGGACGAGGAGGGCGGATAAACCCTGCGGTACATTCAACGGCTGTGTATCCGCAACTTTCAATCCCACGCCGACGCTGACCTGGTCTTCAGCCCGGGGCTGAACGTGATCACCGGTCAGTCCGACAACGGCAAGACGGCCGTTCTGCGCGCCCTGCGCTGGGTGCTCTATAACGAGCCCAACGGGGTTGAGTTCGTCCGTCACGGCACCCGGGAATGCCGGGTCGAGGTGACCATGTCCGACGGGACCGTGATCGCCCGGGAACGCACCCCCAAGCTGAACCGGTATACTGTGACCGCCGCGGACGGTACCGAGCAGGTATTTGAAGGGTTCGGCCCCCGGGTGCCAGCCGAGGTGCTGCAGGCCCACGGCATGGCTCCGGTGGCCCTGGACACGGATCATAAGGTGCTGCTGAACGTGGGCGGTCAGCTCGAAGGCCCCTTCCTGCTCTCAGAATCGCCGTCGGCCAGGGCCAGGGCGATCGGGCGCCTGCTGGGCGTCCATATCGTGGATGCGGCGGCCCGGACCGCCCGCCGCGATCTGCAGTGGCAGGCCAGGGAGGAAAAGGCCGCTCAGGCGGAGATCGCCCGCCTGGACCAGGAACTGCAGGCATTTGCCGCTCTGGCTGACTGGGAGCAGGCACTGGCTGAAGCCGAGACGCTCCACGCCCGGGCACAGGCGCTGACCCGGCGGGTGGAAACGCTGCAGCGGCTGGGGGCCGACCTGGCGGCAGCGGAACAGGCCCTGGCCACGGAGCAGGACATGCTGGCCCGCCTGCACCGGCTCTACCCGGCGGAACAGAAATGCGCGACAGCGGCGGACGCCGCCGCCAGGTTGGAGCGGCTGCAGGAGTTCCAGGCGCGCTGGGACGACGTAACGGCCCGCCTGGACCGGGGGCAGGAGGAACTGGCGGACAGCGTTCGCCTGCTGCGGGCCCTGGCGGCTGAATATGCTGCCCTGCTGCGTAGCAGCGGCCGCTGTCCGACCTGCTTCAGCCCGGTGACGGCTGCGACCCAGCGGCGCCTGGTACAGGAGATCGCACCCGGGGAGGATGCCACCCATGCCCACCCATTCCCACCAGCAGATGCGGGACTTGCAGCGGAGGATTGACAAGGCCAAGGAACTGCGGTTCAAGGCCGAGGAGCGCATGGTGCAGTTGCAGCGCCAGCGCGATGAACTCCTGGGCAAACTGCAGGAGCTGGGTATTCGCCCTGCCGACTTGCCGGCCGAAGTGGAGCGCCTGCAGCAGGAGATTGGGGAACTGCTGGCCCAGGCGCAGTCCCTGCTGCCTCCGGAACTGCTGAGGTAACCGGCCATGGACCTGACCAGGCAGTTGCAGGCCGCCCGGGCCGAGTGCAACCGGCGCCGGGGGCAGCGCGATCATTTGCAGCAGGAACGGACCCGGCAGCAGGAGCGGCTCGAACAGGCGCGGGCGGCGGCCCGGGTGCTGGAGCAGGTGATCGTGTTACTCAAGGAAACCTCTGACCATGCCCGGGAGCAGGCCCGGCAAACGATCGCCGGGCTGGTTACCCATTCACTGCGTGGGGTGTTTGGCCCGGACTTTGGCTTTCGCATTGAACTGAAAGATACGGCCGGCCGGCCGCAGGCCGATTTCCTCGTCACTTCCCGCCAGGGTGAGGGCGGGGAACTCCTGGAGACCCGCCCGGAAGAGAGTCGGGGCGGCGGCGTGGTCGACGTGGTTTCTCTGGGACTGCGCATTGCCATGCTGGAGACACACCGGCCGGCTCTGGACGGCCCGCTGGTGCTCGATGAGCCAGCCAAGCATGTGTCCGATGAATTTATCCAGGCAGTGGCGCTGTTTCTGAAGGAAGTGGCCACCCAGCGTGGCCGGCAGGTCCTGATGGTGACCCACAGCCAGCACCTGGCCGGCACCGCCGACCGCGGCTTCCTCGTGGTCCGGCGGGACGGTGTGAGCCAGGTAATTCCCGTGGCAGGAGGCGCACAGACATGAACCGGGTCTATCTGAACCACGCCTCGGAGACGCCGCTGCGGCCGGCGGTCCGGCAGCGGATGAACGAGTATCTGGACATGGCTGCGAGCGATCCCGACCATGTCCCGGTCCGGCCAAGGCGGATCCGCCAGTTGCTGGCCCAACTCATCGGTGCCACCGAAGGGGAGATTGCCCTGGTCCCCAACACCACCGGCGGGATCGGGCTGGTGGCCGGGGGGCTCGAGTGGCTCCCGGGCGATAACGTGGTTCTGCCCGGGTCCCAGTTTCCGGCCAACATGCTGCCGTGGCTGTCCCTGCGCCAGCGGGACGTCGAGGTCCGGCTGGTGCCGCCGCAGGACGGCCGGTGGACGCCAGCGGCCCTGGCGGCGCAACTGGATGGCCGCACCCGGGTGGTGGCCGTATCATCGGTGGAATTCCTGAACGGCTTTCGGGGCGATCTGCCCGGCATCGGGCGCATCTGTCGGGAGCGGGGCATCCTGTTGGTGGTGGACGCGATCCAGTCCGCCGGTGCGCTCCCCCACGACGTGGTGGCCGATCAGGTCGATGTCCTGGCAGCCGGTGGCTACAAATGGCTGATGGGGCCGGTGGGCACCGGCTTTCTGTTCGTGCGCCGGGAGGTGCAGGACCGGATCCGCCCGTTGGCGCCGGGGGCCTACGGCAGCGCGGCTGATTATAACCGGGAGCTGGATGTGCTCCGGCTGCACGCCGATGCCCGGAGGTACGAAGGCGGCAACCTGGCCTGGTCGGCCTACCATGGCTGGACCGCCGCCCTGGAGGAGTTACTGGCGGTGGGGCAGCCCGCCGTCTGGCAGCAGATCCAGGCCACCACCCACCGGCTCATCGCCGGGCTCCAGGCCCTGGGCGCAATCCTGATTTCCCCCCTGGAGCCGGCGGCCCGTTCGGGCATCGTCAGTTTTACCCTTGGGGACGCCGGGCGCAACGAGCAAGTGTACCAGCGGCTGCGCCAGGCCGGCGTGGTCCTGGCCCTGCGCGGCGGGTATCTGCGGGTTTCGCCCCACTACACCAGCACCGCCGCCGAGATCGACCGGCTGCTTGAAGAACTGGCAAAAGGCACGTGACCGCCGTTTCCGCCGCCGCCGGGCGGCCGTTTAGTCCAGGTGCCGCTTTACCGGCGCCCCCAGCAGGCTGAAGGTGCCCATGCCAATCAGGTAAAGCGCGTACAGGCGGCGTAGGGTGCCTCCTGGCAGATGACCTGCCAGCAGGGCGCCGGCCGTGGCAGCGGTGACGCTGCCCATGGCCAGCCAAAGGGCCAGGCGCAGGCGCACATGACCGGCCCGCCAGTGGGTGTAGGCGGCCACCGCCGCCGTAATGGTAAAGGCGGCCAGCACCGCGCCCTGGGCACGGTGCTGGGAAACCCGGAACAGCGATACCAGCAGCAGGAGCAAAATGGACCCGCCGCCAACGGCCAGTCCGCTCAGAATGCCCGTCCCCAGTGCCGTCAGCATGATCCACAATCCGGATCACTTCCCCCGCCAGAGCAGCAATTGCAAGCCGGCCAGAATCAGAAACACGGAAAAGACCCGACGTAGGGTGCTTTCCGGTAATCGGGGCAGCAATTTGGCGCCCAGGAACGCACCCACCGCTCCGCCCAGGGCAATGCGACCGGCCAGGCCCAGGTCAACGAAGCCGCCCCGGGCATAGATCAGGCTGCTCACTACCGACGTCGGCAGGATAGTGGCCAGTGCGGTGCCGTGAGCCTCATGGTCGTCCACGCCGTGGACCAGCGTCAGGGCCGGCACCAGTACCGTGCCGCCGCCCACCCCCAACAGGCCGTTGACCAGCCCGGCCGCAACCCCAGTCAGCAAATACTTCCACACCCGGCAATGCCTCCCGCGTCAGGGTTTACAAACCGGTGTTTGCATATACCCTGTTGCGTCCATCCCGGAATGTTTGTTACCATTTTCGGTGTTACATCTCCCGAAAGGGGCGAGCAGCGGGTATGGCAAAGTTCTACCGTGAAGACATCGTGGTCTGGAAGCCACCGGGCGGAGGCAATTATTATCTGTTGGAGCGTGCAGCCCTGGAGCAGGACAAGGTGAAGAAGTGTGTACACCGGTTTGGGAAGACCGCGGACGCCGTTTTCCCGTACCGCCATCTGGCTGAGGTGGAACGGCTGAAGTTCCCTTCCCAGGCCGACGCCGGCAAGGCCGCCGACTGAGCCCGCACAGCACCATCCACATTGTGCAGAGACCCCGCCACCCGGCGGGGTCTCTGCACATCTGCGCGCCCATCATCCGGGCGGGCCGGAAAAAAGGATGGATTCAAACCACGCTTATATGGTGCAGTTCGTTTTGTAGCAAACGTTTTGGGCAGGTCTGCCGGGAGGGATCGCAGTGCAGGGCGAGGAGGCAGAACGTCTGGCCTGGTTGTTGCAGGATATCCAGCGTTCACTGCGCACCCTGACGGATCGGTGCCTGGCCGAACATGGCGTGCCGTTCGCCAAGGCCGCCATACAGCGGCAATTGGGCAGTGAATCCGGGTTAACCGTAAGTGAACTGAGCCGCCGGCTCGGTCTCTCAAAGGGGTACCTCTCCGTCACCCTGGACCGGTTGGTTCAGGATGGCTCCTCGCCAAAGTTCGTGCAGACAGTTGTTTCTGCCGGCCGGCCGGTGCGCAGAGCCGGGTAGAACCGTTTGTTGTCTGTGGGGTGCCCTCAACCAAAAATTTAACAAGAGAGAGGCGGATTGCGGTTAAATTTTTGGTTGAGGCTCGGCCCAGGGACGCCGGACCACGCCAAAACCGGTGCTTTCCGGCCATTATTGCCGTCTTTTATGTCCTTACGGGCCTCCAAACGGGTATCTCAACCAGAATTTTAACGCTGGTACGGCGGCGCCGTGTTAAATATCTGGTTGAGGCCCAGGAACGGCTCAGGGGTCCATGGCATTTTGGCCCATGAAAGCCCTGCGGGTTCCGCGGCCCTGGCCGTTATTATTCTCCCGCCGCCGCAGACCCGGCGAACCCTGGAGCCCATCGACTGGTCGGCCGGCATCCTCAGCATGACCCGCTGTCCGGGGCAGACTCCGGGCGGCGGAAGGGCCGCATGGCGCAATCAGGCGGTCAGGGCCGCCAGGTCCTCGGGCCGGACCACAGTAGCATGGCGCCGCACCTGGCTCAGGCTCCAGTTGTCCAGCAGGTCCCCGGGCATGACCCGGGTCCCCGGTGGCACCAGGCCGCTGAGTGCGGCCAGGTAGCCCACCACCGCCTCCGGCCGGACCCCGGCCTGCCGCAGCCCGGCAATAGCCACCGAGCCGTGGCGCTTGCTCAGGCGGCTGCCGTCCGGCCCGGTCAGCAGCGGCACATGGGCATATTGGGGCGGGGTCAGGCCCAGGGCGCGCAGCAGCAGCAGTTGCCGCGGCGTCGAGTCGGTCAGATCATCGCCGCGCAGCACGTGGGTAATGCCCATGGCGGCGTCGTCAACGGCCACGGCCAACTGATAGGCCGCCACCCCGTCCGCCCGCCACACCACAAAATCGCCTCCGCGGGCACCGGGATCAAAGGTACAGGGGCCGAGCAGCAGGTCAGTAAAGGTTACCGGCCCTGGCTCCACCCGGAACCGCCAGGCCGGCTGCCGGCAGGCGGCGGCCCGGGCGGCGGCGTCGGCCGGAGCGAGCGCCCGGCAGGTGCCGGGGTAGCGAGGGCCTTCCTCACCGGCATGGGGCGCTCCGGCCGCCCGGGTTACCTCGGCGCGGCTGCAGTAGCAACGGTAGGTATGGCCGGTGGCGGCCAGCCGGGCTAGCGCCTCGCGGTACAGGTCTGCCCGCAGACTCTGCACGTACGGGGCACACAGGCCGGGGCGACCGGGTCCCTCGTCCCAGTCCAGCCCCAGCCAGGACAGGTCGGACAGAAGCCCGGCGGCCAGCTCCGGGCGGCACCGGGCCGGATCCAGGTCCTCCATCCGCAGCAGCAGGTCCCCGCCTGCCGCCCTGACCTGCAACCAGGCCAACAGGGCCGTACGGGCATTGCCCAGGTGCATCAGACCGGTGGGGCTGGGGGCGAACCGCCCCCGCACCCGGCCGCCCGGGGTCGGGTACGGGTTGCCGGGCGGTGCAGCGGCTGCCATCTCGGCACTCCTCCCTGCGCTGAGGCAATCGCCTTATTTTAACACACGCCCGGGCAGACCCCGCCTGCTTCAGCGCGCCCATGCTGACACGGTAAGGGGAATCGGGATAATTCCTCGCCAGCAACATAAGAATACCCTGGGAGATTGCCCGGGGGTGAAAATGTGGAGGACGAGCGCCGGGATCGTCGCTACCGGCCCGGCAGTCGGCTGTGGGTCCCGGACCAGGCCCCGGAACGGGTCCGCAGCCTTGCCGACTGGGTAGAGCGGATTTTGCTGCAACTGGTGATTCTGGGCCTTGTCGCCCTGGTTCTGGTGCAGGCACTCTGGACCCAGCCGACTTTACGCAAATGGGCGGTCCTGGCTGATCAACTCGAAGGGGTAAACTGGGGCGAACTGCTGCCCCGGCGATCAGCCGACCTGAGCCCGCCGGCGTCAGGCAACGCTGCCGCCCTGGCGGCCGGGGCAGCCAACGGCCCCGCCCGGGCGGTGACCGGCCGGGTACCGACTGGACAGGTCACCGTGATGCTGATGAGCCGGCGCAGCGCTCCCGGAGTGAAACTGCTGGTCGACGGCCTTCCAGTGGCCGAATTCAGCCGCGGCGCCGCCTCTGTAAAGGTACTGCCCGGGCAGCAGCTTGCAGTCGACGGCCGGGCCGAGCCCACCACTCTGACCTTTCGGGTGGTGGCCACCAGCGACTTGCAGGAACCGGCTCTGGGCACGCAGGTGATCACTTTCGGGGACTTACGGCCCCTGGGGACGGCCCGGACCCGCTGAGCGGTATATACAGCTATAGGCGAACAGTCCAAAATACCGTAGAAATTGCGGCGGACGGACGGTGGGTATGGTACTCTGGTGGTGAGACAAGAGGAGGTCTTGAGCTTGTCCATTGCCACCCTGGCAGCCCTTGACCCGATTGCCCTGCGCCTTGGCCCCCTGTCGGTTCGCTGGTACGGGATCATTATCATGTCTGCCGTCGTCCTGGCGGTCTGGCTGGGCCAGCGCGAGGCCAGACGACGCGGGCTTGACCCGGAGTTCATGTCAGAACTGGCCCTCTGGGCGGTACCCATTGGCTTTCTGGGCGCCCGGCTGTACGAGGTGTTCATCCTGCAGTGGCCCTACTACAGCCAGCACCCCGCTGACATCCTGGCGATCTGGAAGGGTGGCCTGGCCATTCACGGCGGCGTTATCGCCGGTGTGGCGGCCGGCATTGTCTTCACCGTCCGGCGCGGCGCCAGCGTCCTGGAGTGGGGAGATATCATCGCACCGGGGATTCTGCTGGCTCAGGCCCTGGGCCGGTGGGGAAACTTCTTTAACCAGGAAGCGTACGGCGACCCGGCGCCGGCCTGGGTCATGAACCTGTTGCCGGAATTCATCCGTGAGGGCATGTGGATTGACGGACTCTACCGCCATCCGACCTTCCTGTACGAGAGCCTGTGGAACCTGGCCGGCGGCCTGTTTCTGGTGTACTTGCAAAAGCGCCGGCGGCTGCCGCCGGGCGCCGTGTTTTTTGCTTACTGGATCGTGTACAATGCCGGCCGGCTGGTCATTGAGAGTATTCGGGTTGACAGCAGTTTCACCGCCGGGGGCCTGCGCGTAGCGCAGGTCATGTCGGTGGCGCTGATTCTTGTGGGCGCCGTTGGATTGGCCTGGGTTACCTTGCGGCGTTCCCCGGCCGTTTCCGGTCCGGCCGAACAGTCAAATCAGCCGGATACTGACCGTTAGGCCGGGATTCTTGCAATACGTTTCACAGTTTCAGGAGATGGAGCAGGAAACGCCGGTGTTTAGGGAGAATATTCGTAGGCCGCCGGAGGCCAAAAGACGAAAGTTTGGCACTCCGGTAGATCGGTGCAAAAGGGCGAAAGGTCAAGATGATACGAGGCATTCGCGGCGCCACCACTGTTGAAGTGAACGACAAAGAGGCTATCATCAGTGCCACCGAAGAGTTATTAGAGGAGATCGCGCAGCACAATGAATTCCACCCGGACGACATTGCCAGCGCTCTCTTCACGGTCACGACCGAGTTAAACGCGACATTTCCGGCTGAAGCTGCCCGCAAGCGTGGCTGGCTCTGGGTGCCCATGCTGTGCGCAACGGAGATTCCGGTGCCCGGCAGCCTCCCCATGTGTATACGGGTGCTGATTCACCTGAACACCCACAAGAGCCCGCAGGAAATTCGGCATGTCTACCTGCGTCGGGCCGTGCGCCTGCGGCCGGATTGGAGTGGAAACTCAGCTTGAGCCAGCAAGGGCAGACCCGGCCACTCATCATCGCAATGGACGGACCGGCCGGCGCAGGCAAGAGTACTGTTGCCCGACTGGTGGCTGAAGGCCTGGGCTATCTTTACATCGATACCGGTGCCATGTATCGGGCGATCACCCTGAAGGCCATGCGCCGGGAAGTTGACCTGCAGTCATCCGCCGCCCTGGGCCATCTGGTCGCCGCCACCCACGTATCCCTGGAGCGGGGTCACGCCGGCTATCGTGTCCGCCTGGACGGTGAAGATGTCACCCAGGCCATTCGGTCCCCGGAGGTATCACGCAACGTCTCTGCCGTAGCCGCCGTAACCGCGGTGCGTGAGCGCCTGGTAGAGTTGCAGCGGGGACTGGCCGGTGGTGGCGGCGTAGTGATGGACGGCCGGGATATCGGCAGCCATGTACTGCCGCACGCGGACCGGAAATTCTATATCACCGCGAGCCTGCAGGAACGTGCCCGGCGGCGCCACGCCGAACTGGCAGCGGCCGGTCACCCGATTCCCATAGCGGAGTTGGAGGCGGAAATTGCCCGACGCGACGAGCAGGACACCACCCGGGCCGTCAGCCCGCTGATTCGGGTGCCGGATGCGATCCTGATCGATACCACCGGTCAGACGGTGGATGAGGTGGTGACGCGGATCCTTGAGTACTGTACGTAAAGCAGCCTATTGGTTTTTCCGGAACCTGCTGTTGCTTTACATTCGCCTTTTCTATCGTTTACGTATTGAGGGACGGGAAAACTTGCCGCCGGGCGGTGCGGTGATTCTGTATGCCAACCATGGTTCATGGCTGGACATCCCGCTGATGGGTGCGGCCAGTCACCGGATCGTGCGTTTTATGGCCAAGGCCGAACTGTTCAAGATCCCGGTGGTGGGGCCGGTCGTCTCCTTCCTGGGCTCGTTTCCGGTGCACCGGGGTGAACCGGACCGCCAGGCCGTGAAGCAGGCCCTGGCCATCCTGAAAGAAGGCAGTGTGCTGGGTATCTTTCCGGAAGGGACCCGGAGCAAGACCGGTGTCATGGGACGGGCGGAACCGGGCACCGCGTATCTGCTCTGGAAGTCCGGGGCCACCGCGGTCCCGATCGGGATCAGTTCCCGTTACCATCTGTTCGGCAAGGTCGTGGTCCGGGTGGGACGGCCTCTGAATACCGCCGGCATCCTGCCGGCCCGGCCGGCGGCCGAGGACCTGCAGAGGGTGGCGGATCACATGATGGCGGCCGCAGCCGCCCTGTTGGACTCCGGTCTGTTACGCAAGGCAGGAGGCTAGTGTTGGCCCGCCTGCGGGTCAGCCTGATCGTGCACCCAGCATCCCTGAGGAGGTCTTTGTTGTGGAAACCGAGCGTGATGATCAACAGCAACTGGTGAGCGCTAATAACGATGCAGCGGATGAGCGGGCACAATTGGAAGCGGCTTTGCGCGTTCCGAAAGTAGAGGAAATCATCACAGGCAGGGTCGTCCACGTCTCTGCAGATCAGGTGCTGGTGGACGTGGGGTATAAGTCCGAAGGCACCATCACCAGGAATGAACTGATCCATCGCCCCATCGATTCCTGTGACCAGGTAGTACGACTGGGTGATGAAATTCAGGTCATGGTGCTGACGGTGGATGCCCATGGCGAAGGTGGCCTGCGGCTCTCCAAGCGGCGGGCCGACGAGCGGGCCGCCTGGCAGCGGGTCGAGGAGTGGAACCAGAAAGGTGAGACCGTGGAAGCTCAGGTGACCGAGGCCGTCAAGGGCGGCCTGGTGGTCGACCTGGGGCTGCGGGCCTTCCTTCCTGCCTCCCAGGTAGAGCGCGGCTATGTCAATGACCTGTCCAAATACGTCGGTCAGGTCATCCGGGTCAAGATCCTGGAGATTGACCGCAAGAAGAATCGGGTGATCCTTTCCCGCAAGAAGGTGCTGGAAGAGGAGCGTGACCAGGCCAAGGCGACCTTCTGGGACTCGGTGGAGGAAGGTCAGATCCGTCTTGGCACCGTCAAGAGCCTGACCGACTTTGGCGCCTTCGTCGACCTGGGCGGCGTGGATGGCCTGCTGCACGTTTCGGAAATGTCGTATGGACGGGTGAAAAACTCGGCTGAGGTCCTGAGTGAAGGCGAGGAGATCAAGGTCAAGGTGCTGCGGCTGGACCGGGAGAAGGGCAAGGTCTCCCTGGGACTGAAACAGGTGCTGCCAGACCCCTGGCAGGCGGTGGCCGAGCGCTATCCCGAAGGTTCTGTTGTTACCGGCAGGGTGGCCAGGCTGGCAACCTTCGGCGCCTTTGTGGAGCTGGAGCCTGGCATTGACGGGCTGGTCCATATCAGCCAGTTGGCTGACCGCCGGGTGCTCAGGCCGGACGAGGTGGTTCAGCCCGGGCAGACGGTCCGGGTGAAGGTGACCCAGGTCAAGCCTGAGGACCGGCGCATCAGCCTGTCGCTGCGTGAGGCAGACGACGCCGCCGCTGCGGCCGGAGTGGCGTCAGATTCCGAAGCAGCAGCGGATTCCGAAGCGGCAGCAGATGCCGAAGTGGCAGCGGATTCCGAAGCGACGGCAGAGGAATAACCGGTCCGGTGCCCCCTCACCCAACGAGGGGGCATTGTCTATTCCCACAAGGGAGTCTGGCTGCCCCTGTCGAACCTTCGACCCATGGAGAACAAACCCCTGATTATCACTGAGAAGCCAAGCGCCGCCCGCGCCATCGCCGAGGCTCTTGGCGGCTTTGGGCGTGCCCAGAACTATTTGGAAAGCAACCAATACTATCTGTCCTGGGCCGTGGGTCACCTGGTGGAAATGGCCCAACCGGAAGACTACGACCCGCGTTGGAAGCGCTGGAGCCTGGACACGCTCCCGATTGTCCCCTCGCATTTCCGGCTCAAGGTGGCTGCCCGGACCCGGGGCCAGTTCCAGGTGCTGGCGCGGCTGGCCCAGCGGGCGAGTTACCTGATCAACGCCTGCGACGCCGGGCGGGAGGGTGAACTGATTTTCCGCGAGATCGTGGCCGTGGCCGATGTGCACGTGCCCGTCAAACGACTCTGGGTCTCCTCGCTCACCCGTGAGGCGATCCGGCGCGGCTTTGCCGAAATCAAACCGGCGGCGGAATACGACCGCCTGTATCAGAGCGCACTCTGCCGTTCCCGTGGCGACTGGCTGGTGGGCCTGAATGCCACCCGGGCGTTTACCACCCGCTTTGGCGAACTGCTGTCAGTGGGGCGGGTGCAAACTCCCACGCTGGCCCTGATGGTCCGCCGGGAGCAGGAGATCCGCAACTTCCGGTCCGAGCCGTACTGGGAGGTGTTGGCCCAGTTTGGGTCCGCGGTGGGGACCACCTACAGGGGCAAATGGTTTTCGCCCGAATCCGACCGCCTGCCCAGCGGGGAATTGGCGCTGGCGGTGGCCGAACGTGTCCGGGCGGCCGGCCGTGGCCACGTGGAGACGGTCACCCACAAGGAAGTAGCCGAACGGCCGCCCCAGCTATTCGACCTCACCAGCCTGCAGCGGGAAGCCAACCGTCGCTTCGGCCTGACGGCGGCCGCCACCCTCAAGGCCGCCCAGAGTCTGTATGAGGCCAAAGTAATCACCTACCCCCGTACCGACAGCCGTTACCTGACCAGAGACCTGGCGGCCCGGGTCGAGCGCCCGCTCAACGCCCTGGCCGAGGTGGCGACCTACGCACCGCTGATGGACGGGGTCGAGGTCCGCCGGATCTGGAGTGGGCGGGTGGTGAACGATGCCCGGGTGACCGACCACCATGCCATCATCCCCACCGGTGAGTCGGTACCTGCCCTGGACGGGGCAGCGGCCCGGATTTTCGACCTGGTGGCCCGCCGCTTTCTGGCCAACTTTTACCCGGATGCCCGATTTGAGGACACCGAGGTGATCACCGCGGTGGCGGCAGATCGCTTCCGCTCCCGGGGCCGGGTCACCCGAGACCAAGGCTGGCAGGCGGTGGAAAGGCCGCCCGCCCCGACCCGTACCAAACGCGGGGGCGGCGAGGGCGAGGGGACCGACGAGGCCCCGCCGGAGCCTTTGCCGGCGCTGCATGCCGGTGTGGATGTGGCGGTTGGCCAGGTGCAGGTGGAAAAGAAGGAAACCCAGCCTCCGCGCCGGTACACCGAGGGGACCTTGCTGGCGGCCATGGAGCATGCCGGGCGCGCCATCGAAGATGATGCTCTGAAGGAAGCGATGAAGGGGCGGGGGCTGGGCACCCCTGCCACCCGCGCCGCCATTATCGAGCGGCTCAAACAGGTTGGCTACATCGACCGTCAGGGCAAGCTCCTGCTCCCCACTGACAAGGGCGAGCGACTGGTTGGTCTGGCCGAGGCCGCCGGCGCCCAGGTGCTACTCAGTGCCGAACTGACCGGCGAGTGGGAAAAGCATATCGCCGACATCCAGGCCGGCGCATACGACCCGGACCGGCTCCTGCGCGAGATGCAGGGTCTGGCGGTGCAGGTGGTCGAACAGGTCCGGCGCAGCAACGCCACCGCCAGGCCGCAGGCAGCGGCAGAGGGCGAAGAGACCGGCCCGCGCACCAGGGCGCAGCGGGGCCGCTCCCGTGGAGCCGCGGCAACCGCCATTGTGCAGGGACACGCCCTGCCCGCCGGACCGCTTCCCGAACCCGTGGGCCTGAGTGCCGGGGTATGCCCGCGCTGCCGGGGCCGGGTGGAAAAGCAGATCCGGGATTGGCGCTGCACCGGCTCCGGCTGCCAGTTGCGCATCCCGGGCTGGCTCTGCGGCAAGGCCATTGGGCTGGACCTGGCGGGGGTGTTGCTGCGGGAGGGCCGCACACCGGTGGTGCACGACTTTGTCTCCCCCCGCACCGGCAAGAAGTTTGACGCCTATCTGGTACTGCAGGAATGGGACGTCGGGTTCGAGTTTCCGGCTTCCCGGCGTGGCCGGCGCGGGGCACCGCGCCGCAAGGCCGACGCCGCCGACACCGCCGACGCCGCCGGGGAACCGGCGGCGGCCGGCCAGGCCACCCGCCGGAGCACAAGGGCCCCGCGGGCCGCGGCGGACACGCCGGCACCCCCGGCAACCCCGGCCCGGCCGCGTAGCAGCGGCAAGACGAGGAGGAGAGCACCCGGTGCGGCAGAAGCGGAAGATTGACCACGTTCGGCTGGCCCTGGCAGAGCCGGTGAGCGGGCGGGGCCTGCACGATCTCGTATTAGTGCACAATAGCCTGCCCGAAGCAGCCTGGGACGAGGTGGATCTGTCCACCGACCTGCTGGGCTGCCGGCTGGCACAGCCGATCATCATCAACGCCATGACCGGCGGAGCGTCCGCCGTCGGAAATATTAACCGCGACCTGGCCCGGGTGGCTCGGTCGCTGGGACTGGCCATGGCGGTGGGGTCCGAGCGGGCCGGTCTGGAGGACCCGGCGGTGGCCGAGACCTACAAGGTGGTGCGGGAGGAACACCCCGACGGGGTGGTGCTGGGCAACCTCGGGGCCGGCGCTAACCTGGCCGATGCCCGCCTGGCCATGGACATGGTGCAGGCAGACATCCTGCAAATTCATCTGAATGCGCCGCAGGAACTGGCCATGGCCGAGGGCGACCGGGACTTCCGCGGGCAACTGGCGGCCATCGCTGACCTGACCGCGGCCGGCCTGCCCGTACTGGTCAAGGAGTGCGGCTTCGGCATGAGCCGGGAAACGGCCGTCCGCCTGTACCAGGCCGGCGTCCGGGCCATCGACATCAGCGGCTATGGCGGTACCAACTTTGCCCGCATTGAGGCGCGCCGGACCGGTGCCACCCTGGACCCGGGCCTGGAGGGGTGGGGCATTCCCACTGCCGCCAGCCTGCTCGAAGTCACCGGGGCCGGGCTGGCCGGGCTGGAGGTGGTGGCCTCCGGGGGCATCGGCCATGGCAGTGAGGCGGCGGCTGTCCTGGCCGCCGGCGCCGTGGCGGTGGGAATGGCCGGGCCGGTGCTGCGGGCGCTGCACACGGGCGCCGTGGACGGGTGCCGGGCCTTCCTTGCGCAGGTCCTGTCCAGCCTGCGGTCAGCGGTGCTGCTGACCGGGGCCCGCAACCTGGCCGAGCTGCGGCAACGGCCGCTGCTGGTTCGGGGTGAAACGGCCGCCTGGTGCCGGGCCCGGGGCGTGGATATCGACGCATACGCCCGGCGCGGACCGCAGTCGACCGGCTAAAGTCGGCGAACCATGTGCACCGCGACAGCGTCCTTTCCAGCAAGCCGTTTCTCCGGGAGGTAACCCCCCTTGTCCCTGCCCACTCTCCCCGGCCCCGGTCGCCGGCGTCTGTATCCGGCGTTGGCGGCTGCCGTGGCCGTACTGGCCGCAGCCGGCGTCTTTTTCCGGGATTCCGGTTTGCAGGTAAGTCTTGCCCGGGCCGCAGTGGCCCCGCTGGTGGCCGCCGTGACCGCCACCGGCCCGGTGGAACCCGGCGAACGCTTGGAAGTAGTGGCCAGGGTCACCGCTCTGCTGGAGCGCGTCCTGATTCAGGAAGGGGACCAGGTCAAACTCGGCGACCCGCTGGCCGTGATGGATCAGGTGGCGCTGCAGGCGGCGGTCAGCCAGGCCGAGGCCGAGGTGGCACGCCTTGATGCCAACCTGGAGCAACTCCGCCGCCGTGCGGAACTGGGCGCCCGCCAGGCCGCCCTGCAGGTAGAGTCGGCCGAAACCCGGCTGCGCAGTGCCCGCTCCAGTTTGACCGGCCAGCAGGAACAACTGGCGGACCGCGTCACCGACGCCGAACATGCCCTGGCCCTGGCCCGTCTGGCCCTGGAGGGGGCGCGGCTCACCGCCGACGACCTGAACAGTGCCCGCCGGGGGCTCGAAGAGACTGAACGAAAATTTCAGGATCTGGTGAACGCCGGGCTGCCCCCAGCGGCGGAGTCCGTTCGCTCCGCCCGGGCGGCAGTAGACCGGGAGCGGGCCAACCTGGACCGGCTGGCCAGCCAACAGAAGTCGCACCAGGAGCAGTTCGACCGCCAGGTGGCGCAGGCAGAAGCCCGCCTGACTGCAGCCCGGGACGAACTGGCGCGGGCCATGGATCCCCAGGGGCAGGCGGCTCTGCAGGTCAGCCAGGCCGCCGGTGACCTGGAGCAGGCCCGGGTTAACGCCGACCTGGCCCGGATGTTGCCGCAGGAGGAAGCGGCGGCCCTGGCCGCACTGGCGGCGGCCCGGCAGACTCTGGCCAAGGCGGCTCAGGACCTGCAGGTGGCAACTGTAAGAAGTCCGCTCACCGGCGTTGTGCTGCAGAGCCCGCTCAAGACCGGGGAAATGGCCGCAGTGGGTACGCACCTGTTCAGCCTGGGTACCGTGAATCCGGTGGTGGTGAAGGCCAAGGTCGATGAGTCCGACATCGCCCGGGTGCAGGTGGGGCAGACGGCGCGGGTCACCAGCGCTGCCATTGCGGGAAAGGAACTGAGCGGCCGGGTCAGGCGTATTGCCCCACAGGCCGTCAAGGATGGCAATGCCACAGTGGTGGTGGTGGAGGTGGCCGTGGACAACCCGGACGGGTGGCTGCGACCAGGCCTGAATGCCGATGTGGAAATTCGGGTGGCTGAACTCCCGGAGGCCCTGCAGGTGCCGGCAGGTGCGGTAACGGCGGCGCCCGGCGGCGGGCAGCAGGTCTATGTTCTGGCTGGCAACCGGATCCAGGCCAGGACGGTGCAGACCGGCCTCAGCACCCGCTCAGCCGTGCAGATCCTGCAGGGGCTCACGGCCGGGGAGCAGGTGGTCAGCGGTCCGACGGCGACAGTGAAAAAACTGCGGCCAGGCCAGCGGGTACGCGGGCAGGAGGCGGGCAGCCCATGAGCCTGCGCCCGCTTTCCCCGGCCCTCTATTTCTGGCGCAACAAGACCAGGGCGCTGCCGGTGCTCGGCATCATCGCCCTGTCTGTGCTGGGCGTGCTGACTGTCGCCCTGCTGGCCGATTCTATGCTCGACAACGGTCGCCGCAACTTCGTCGGACCCACAGCCGCCTATTCCCGGCTCTACGCCCGGAAAAACAGCCTTGACCCGAATATTGCCGCCCACCTGCGCCACCACCCCGACGTGGACCGGGTCCTCCCGGCGCTTACCGCGAGCGTACGCGTCTTCACCCTGATGGGCGGTGACGGCAACCCGGTGCTCGGGCTGGCCTCCGGTGATATGGATTACTTCCTGGCCACTGCCGGTCTGCAACTGGTGGAAGGGCGGCTGCCCACCGGCAGCCGGAGGGAGGTCGCCCTGCACGACACCACCCTGCGCAACAAGGGCCTGCAGATCGGCGACGTAGTGGGGAAGGACCTGGACCGCATGGAGTACCTGCCGGCGAAATTCACCGTAGTCGGGCGCCTGATCGGGCCGTATGATCTGGGTGTGGTGCCCCAGTCTGCCCTGCGCGAAATCTACGGCATCCGCGGCGATAGCAATCTGCTGGTCTTTCCCCGCCCCGGCCGGGCGGCGGCCCTCGACGACTACCTGACCGGACTGGACAGCGATGAAGTCGGGGCGGTCACCCCGACCACCGCCAACCAGATCTTTCATGACGAAACCTACCACGTTAGCGCCATGCTCTGGGCCATCAACGGGGTCACCATCGTTGTGCTGTCCCTGGCGGTGGGCCTGCTCAACAATATTTATTTCATGCAGCGTCTGGGTGAGTTCGGAATCCTGGCTGCCATTGGCTACCCGGTGCGCTACCTGATTCAGCGCACCCTGATGGAAGCGATGGTGCTCTCCCTCACCGGCTGGTTGCTGGGGCTGGGGCTGTCCATGGCGGCCGTGGCACTGATGCGGGAGTGGGTGTTCGCCCCCCAGGGCATTGCCCTGTTGAACCTGAGTTGGCGAACCATTGTGTTCACACTCCCCATTCCCGTGCTGACCGGCCTGTTCAGCCTGGCCACCGTGGTGCGGCGTCTGGGCCGGCTCGACCCGGTATCCATTGTGGAGCGGAGGGATTAGCGGTGTTTGTCGCCGAGGACGTCAGTATGGTCTACCAGAGCGGCGGGGTGGATACGTACGCCCTCCGCTCCGCCTCCGCCCGAGTCGAGCAGGGGGAGTTTCTGGGCCTGATGGGCCCGTCCGGCAGCGGGAAGAGCACCCTCCTGTACCTGTTCAGCGGCCTGAAGACCCCGAGCCGCGGCCGCATCTGGTACCGGGAACACTGCCTCAGTGACATGGCACCGGCGCAGCGGGCCGTGTTGCGCCAGCGTTCGTTCGGGCTGATCTTTCAGATGCATTTTCTGATCAACTACCTGACCGTCCTGGAGAATGTCCTGGTCGCCTGTCCCCGGCCCACCCCGGCCGACGTGGCCGGGGCTGGCGATCTGCTGGAGCGTTTCGGCATGGCCCACCTGCGGGACCGTCTGCCCCACCAGCTCTCCGGCGGGCAACGGCAGCGGGTGGCGGCCCTGCGCGCCCTGGCGGCCCGGCCGGAAGTGATCTTTGCCGACGAACCCACCGCCTCGCTGGACCATAAGACCGGCCTGGACCTCATGCAGGCCCTGAAGGAATACCAGCGCCAGGGGGGCACGCTGGTGGTAGTCACCCACGACCCCAGTATCCTCGAAGGCGCCACCCGGGTCCTCAAGGTGTGGGACGGTCAGTTGATGGGGCTGAACCACACCTGAATCGGGCACGGCCGGCAGTGGGTTCCTCTGCAGAACCTATTTGACTGCCGACTAACTTTACATATATGATGAGTATATGTTGAATGTGGATCCCCCGGTAGGAGGGACAGAAATGCTTGGTTCACCTGACCTCTCGACCCAATCCCACCCGTCCCAGTGGGCACCGGAGGCCCCCGGCGGCGAGCCCGATCTGGTAGGCCAGTACTTGCGCGAGATCGGGCAGGTTGCCCTGCTGTCGGCTGAGCAGGAACTTGCTTTGGGCCGGCGGGTGCAACAGGGCGATCAGGCGGCGGCCCATGCTTTGCTCCAGGCTAACTTGCGCCTGGTGGTCACCGTGGCGCGGCGCTACCTCGGCCACGGCCTGTCATTGGAGGATCTGATTCAGGAAGGCAACCTGGGGCTGATGCGGGCGGTTCAGCGCTACGACCCCACCCTGGGCTACCGGTTCTCCACCTACGGCACCTGGTGGATCCGCCAGGCCATCCAGCGGGCGATCCAGCGCCACGGGCGGACGATCCGGCTGCCGGCCCACCTGCAGGAAAAGGTGAACCGCTTGAACCGGGCCGAGCGTGAACTGGTCCAGTCGCTGGGCCGGGAACCGACGGCCGCGGAAGTGGCGCAGCGGAGCGGTCTGCCACCCCGGCGGGTTTCCGCCCTGCGGGAAGTGGCCCGCGACGCCGTCTCCCTGGAGACGCCGGTGGGTGAAGATGAGGCCGCCCTGGGCCACTTTGTGGAGGATGGCGGGGGCGGTCGCCCCGATGAGGTGGTGGAAACCAGCCTGATGGAGTCCGACCTGTCCGGGGTGTTGCGCCGGCTCGAACCCCGGGAGCAGGAGGTACTGGCCCTGCGCTACGGTCTCAAGGGTGGGCGGGGCCGTACCCTGCAGGAAGTGGGCCGCCACCTGGGGGTCACCCGGGAGCGGGTGCGCCAGATCGAGCGCCAGGCATTGAACCGGCTGCGGGTCGCCGCAGAGGCCAGCGGCCTGCAGGACTACCTGGGTTAACGGTCAGGGCTCAGGGCAGGCCCTGAGGGGCCGGCCGCCAGCCGGTAGACGGCGCCGCGGTGATGCACTACGTACAGTTCGCCGGCCTCGTCCTCTCCGAACGAGGTAATGGCCAGGTCGGTATCCAGCAACTGCCCCGCAGCCCAGTCCGCACCGTCCCGGCGCAGTCCCCAGATGCGGCCCGAACAGTAGTCACCGTAGAGGTACGTGCCGGTCAGTGCGGGGACGGCCTGGCCCCGGTACACATAACCCCCGGTCACCGAGCAGCCCAGGCTGTGGTCGTACTCAGCAATGGGAAACACCGTTTCCGGCCGGGAGTCGTCTTTATATCGGGAGCGCCCTTCGTAGATGCGCCAGCCGTAGTTTTGGCCGCCCTGGCTGCTCCGGGGCTGAAAGTTGATCTCTTCCGTCTGGTTCTGGCCGACATCGCCAATGTACAGATCGCCGGTGGCACGGTCAACGCTGAACCGCCAGGGGTTGCGCAGCCCATAGGCCCAGATTTCGTCCCGACCGGGCTTGCCCGCAAACGGGTTATCAGGCGGAATGCCGTAGGGGGCCGGGCCGTCGGCATCTATGCGCAGGAGCTTGCCCAACAGAGACTCCGGGTTCTGGGCGTTGTTCTGCGGGTCGCCGGCCGAGCCGCCGTCCCCCAGGGCAATGTACAGGTATCCGTCCGGCCCGAACAGGATGCCGCCGCCGTTATGGTTCGGGTAGGGCTGGGGTAGGGTGAGCAGCACCTGTCCGGAGTCGGGGTCGGCCCGGTCGGGGTCGGTTCCGGATACGCGGTAGCGGGCCACCACCGTGGCGCCGGTCCGACCGGTGTAGTGCACGATCAGGACCCCGTTCTGCGCATAACGGGGGTGGAAGGCCAGGCCCAGCAGGCCCCGCTCGGGATGGGAACGGCTGACCTGGGCGGTGAGGTCCAGAAAGGGCGTTTCCTTGAGCCGGCCATCCTGAACCACCCGGATGCGCCCGTCCTGTTCCACGATGAACAGCCGGCTGCTGCCGTCGCCGGCATGGGTGACATAAACGGGGCTGTTCAGCCCTTCGGCCAGCGCCTGCAGCACCAGGCCCGGCAGGGGGGAACCGGTCGGATTCGGGCGCAGAGCCGGGGTGGCCGGTGCTTCAGGCGCCGCGGCCGGTGTGGTGCACCCGACGGTCAGCAGGCAGCACATTGTCAGGAATCCTTTGCGCAGGGTGCCCAGTCGGGATCACTCCGTTTCCGTGGGGATACCCATGCATTCCACAAACACCAGCCTCCGGCCTGTCGGCACCGGCCGCATTTGTCACCTGGCACTTGGCGCACCCTACCGGGCGCGCATATGTATCCGCAGACGCGAGTATGTAGAACGTGTAGACAAAATGGTTGGGAGGAGAGATGTCCCATGGCAGGGGAACCACTGCGCACGTCTGCACCGTCCCGGTACCCCGAGGAGTTTATCTGGCCGATGCGGGAAGAACTGCGGCGGGCCGGGTTCGAGGAACTCAGGACTGAGGCGGCCGTGACCGAGTTTGTGGAGAACCGTACGGGTACCCAACTGGTGGTGGTGAATTCCGTCTGCGGCTGCGCGGCCCGCTCGGCCCGCCCGGGGGTTCTCCTCGCCTTGCAGCAGTCGCCGGCCCGGCCCCGGCATCTGGGCACGGTGTTCGCCGGGGCCGATGTGGAGGCCACGGCCAGAGCCCGCGGCTACTGCACAGGCTACAAGCCTTCGTCCCCTGCCGTGGCCCTGTTCCGGGACGGGCAGTTCGTCTATATGATGGAGCGGCACCAGATCGAAGGCCACAACGCCCAGTCCATCGCCGCTGAACTGGCCCGGGCATTCGCACAGCACTGCCAGGATTAATGCCGCGCTCCGGCCGCAGCCCGCCGCCTTTTGCGGCGGGCTGCGGCCTTTTTCCGCCAGTGGGAAATGCTACAGCGCAGGAGGGAGATATCCCGTGGAAAACATGACACAAATCGAGATGCTGATGGTGGGCGAACTGCTCAAGGTGGAAGAGGTGGCGGCCCGCAAGGCCCAGGTCTATGCCGACCGTGCCCAGGATCCGGAACTGCGCAACCTGCTGGGGAGTTTTGCCGACGCCCACCGGCAAAAGCTGCACGGGCTGGTCAGCAAACTGAGGGAATACGGCGCCGGGGAGGTAAGGCCGCATGCCTGATCTGGGCGATCGGGAAATGCTGATGGATCTGCTGATTACCGAAAAATACCTGACCACCCTCTACAATACAACGGAGTCGGAGTGCACCCACCAGCGGCTGCGCGAGGAACTGCATACCCTACACAGCGCCCACGAGGCCCAGCACGCCGAACTGTTCAAGGAGCTGCATAAGCGCGGCTGGTACGACACCCCCAGGGCCGATTCCGCCCAGTTGCAGCAACTGGTGCAAAGCTGGGAGCAACGCACCCGACAGGACCCGGCCCTGAACCCTGGTCCGGCCCGCGCCGGCCGGGCATAACGGTCGCGGGAAAGGCCAGGACCGCCCGGCACCCGCCGCGGCGATCCTGGCCCCGATCACCCGGCGATCAGGAGCGTTTGATCGGGCAGGTGCTCAGGCCGAAAAGCCGGTAAATCGGGCAGAACCCCATGGCGCCGGTCACAAGCATGACAATACCCACAACATAAGCCAACCAGGCCACGGCGCCGGCTGTCTGCGACCCGAGGTATAACGCCGCCAACCCAATGACCGCCCGGATTACCCGGTCGATGGTGCCTGTATTTTGTTTCAGTATAAATCCTCCCTCCGGAAATTTCCACTTTAATCATAACTAACAGATCAACAGGCGGATGTGATGGAAGTTACCGAAGTGATCCGGCGGCAACCGCTCCGGGTGGCTGGCCGCAAATGCCCAAATCGAATAACGAACTGCTGCAACTAGGAATGGAGCGGCGCCTTGACGATGTCAGGCCTGGTACGGATAATGAAAGTATCAGCACAAGCCTCCGGCGTGACTGGCGTACGTGGGCTCACCACGGGGAAGCGTCGGGGGAATATGTAGCCGCTCGCCTGGGCTGGGGCAGTCCGACACCAAGTCGGGGCTGCCCTTTATTATTTGGAGGGAAGTTGGTGTCCTTTAGCAGCGTCTCGGCAACACTCCTGGACGGCAAGCTCCTGGACGGCAAGCTCCTGGCGGAATCCGCCCGCGCCGCGGTGACGGCGCAAACGGCGGCTCTGGCCACAGCTGGGCTGGTGCCACGCCTGGTCACCGTCATCGTCGATGGCAATCCGAGCGCCGATCTATACGTGCAGCAACTGGAGAAACTGGGAGCTCAGGTCGGGGTGGCGGTGGAGGCCGTGCGGCTGCCGGTCGCAGCCACCGAGGCTGACCTGGTGGCATGTGTGGGAACGCTGAACCGGCGGGACGACGTGCACGGGGTGATGGTACAGCAGCCCCTGCCGGTGGGGGTCAGCCGGGATGCCGTTGTCCAGACCATCGCCCCGGAAAAGGATGTGGACGGTGCCACCTGGACGGTTCAGGGTCACCTGTTCAGCGGTCATCCCAGCTTTGTTCCGGCCACGGCTCAGGCCTGTATGCGCCTGCTCCAGGGCTACCAGATCCCCACCGAGGGCCGGCACGCCGTAGTGGTCGGTGCCAGTACGGTAGTAGGCAAGCCGCTCAGCCTGCTGCTGCTGGCAGCGGGGGCGACGGTGACAGTCTGCCACGACCGCACCCGGGACCTGGCGGCCCATACGCTCCAGGCCGATATCCTGGTCGCCGCCTGCGGCGTGCCCGGGCTGATCACGGCGGATATGGTCAGGCCCGGTGCCACCGTCCTGGATGTCGGGATCAACCGGGTGAACGGCAGGACGGTGGGAGATGTGGACTTCGCCGGGGTCAGCACCCGTGCCGGGGCCATCACCCCGGTGCCGGGCGGGGTGGGCCCGGTGACCGCTGTGATGATTATGGAGCATACGTTGGCAGCACTGCGGCGGCGGGGCGGGTAAGGCCCCGCCGCTGCCCGCGCCGGCCACGGCACATCCCGGCCGGCCGGAAAGACTGGCAGGAAGGGACCCGGTGGCGCCGAATCATGGCTATGGTGGCCGGGCCACGGTGAAGACACGCTGGAGGGATGCGGCATGAAAGACCAGTTGGCTCGCACCTGCCACGCCCATCTGGCCGGCATGGCCGGGGTGGCAGTGACCGACCGCCTGGTGGAACTGGGGTGGCTGCAGGCAGCAGGCAGCCTCTATGAATTGACCCCGCCCGGAGCGGAGGGCTTGCAGCGCCTTGGGGTACAGGTGCATCGGCCCCCGGGGTCGCGGCGTAAATATGCGTATCCTTGCCTGGATCGCACGGAACGGCGGCCTCACCTGGGCGGCTGGCTGGGTGAGCAACTGCTGGAGGCCTTGCTGAGGATGAACTGGTTCATCAAGCTGCCGGGCAACCGGGCCCTCTTCCTGACCGAAACGGGCCGGGGCGGCCTGATGAGCCTTGGCGCACAACTGTAGTCGAGGACGGAGGCGACCCTGTGGGAGTGGTGATCGGGATTGACGTCGGCGGCACCAAGGTCCAAGTGGGGGTGGCGGACGCCCACGGCCAGGTCCTGAGCCGCGAGCGGGTGGAGACCAGGGCCAGGGATGGGGCTGAGCAGGTCTTTGCCCAGGTGGTGCAGGCGGTCACCGCCGCCGCCGCCGGGGCGGGGGTGCAGCCGGAACAGGCCCTGGCCATCGGCATCGGCACACCGGGGCAACTGGATCTGGAGCAGGGGCTGGTGGTGGATTCCCCCAACCTGCCCTGGCGCCATTACCCCCTGCGGGAGCAATTGAGCCAGCGTTTCGGCGGCGTTCCCGTTGCGCTGGAAAACGACTGCAAGGCCGGCGGCCTGGGTGAATTCCGGTTCGGCGCCGGGCGTGGCTCCCGGCACATGGTCTACCTGGGGGTGGGTACCGGCATCGGCGGTGCCATCTTTGTGGACGGGCGCCTCCTTTATGGCGCCACCGGTAACGCCGCCGAGCTGGGGCATACCGTGGTCGACCTGGACGGTCCCCCTTGCGGCTGCGGTGGCCGTGGTTGTGTGGAGGCCCTGGCCAGTGGCAGCGGGCTGACCAACCTCGGCCGGGCCGCCGCAGCCGCCGGCCAGGCCCCGCTTTTGCTGGAACTGGCGGGCGGAGACCTGCAGCGCATCGACGGCGGCACGGTGGTGGCGGCGGCCCGCGCCGGCGACGCCGGGGCAGTTGCCATCCTGGACCGGGCGACCCGCGCCCTGGGCGCTGCCGTGGCCACCGTGGTCAACACCCTCAGCCCCGAAGTGGTGGTACTGGGCGGCGGGGTGGTGGAGCGAAACGGGGCCGGTTACGTAACAGCGGTGACCGAGCAGGCACGGCGCCTGGCCCTGGCCGCCAACTGGCGGGCCGTGCAGGTGCGCCAGGCTGCCCTGGGCGCGGAGAGTGTCCTGGTCGGAGCCATCGCCCTCGCCCTGGAACAGGCAGCCCGCGCCGGGCAATAACACCGGCGAAACCAACAACAGCGGCCCCGTGCCGGCAGAAGTCTGCCGGTACAGGGCCGCCTGATTTGTGTCCGATCCGGGCTCGGGCCACCCGGCAATTAGCCCAGTTGCCGGAGCTTGAAGCGTTGGATCTTGCCCGTGGCCGTCTTGGGCAGTTCGGAAATGAACTCGATCCAGCGCGGATACTTGAACGGCGCAATGCGGGTCTTGACGAAGTTCTTCATGTCGTCCGCCAGCGCCTCGGAGGGGGTGTAGCCGGGCTTGAGGGCCACAAAGGCCTTCGGCTTCACCAGTTCGTCCTTATCCATCTGGCCGACCACGCCACACTCCAGCACGGCCGGGTGGCCGAGCAGGGCGCCTTCCACCTCAACCGGGCTCACCCACTGGCCGCCTGCCTTGATCATGTCGTCGCTGCGGCCGTCGTACCAGTAGAAGCCGTTCTCATCCTGGTGGTACTTGTCGCCAGTCCGGATCCAGTCGCCAGACAGGGTCTCCTTGGTCTTTTCATGCTTGTTCCAGTAGTAGGCCATGGTGCTGTCACCCTTGACCCACAGGTTGCCCACCTCGCCCTGGGGCACCGGCAGGCCGTCGTCGTCCAGCAGGCGCATTTCGTAGCCGGGGACCGGCTTGCCGCTGGAACCGGGCAGACACTGGCCGGGCAGGTTGGTCAGGAAGATATGCAGGATTTCGGTGGACCCGATCCCGTCCAGGATTTCCAGGCCGAAGGCGGCGTGCCAGCGGTTCCAGATTTCGGCCGGCAGGGCCTCGCCGGCGGAAACACAGAAGCGGATGGAGGAAAGGTCGTACTTTTCCTTGTCCGGAATCTGCAGCAGGGCGTTATAGTTGGTCGGCACCGAGAAGAAAAGGGAGGGCTTGTAGCGCTGGATCAGCTCCAGAATCCGCTTCGGATCAGGCCGCTGCGGGTCAAGGATGACGGAGCCGCCCACCCGGAAGGGGAAGAACAGGCCATTGCCGATGCCGTAGGCAAAGAACAGCTTGGCCACCGAGAAATGACGGTCGTCCGCCGTGTTCTTCAGCACTTCCTTGCCGTAATGATCAGCCACATAGACCGGGTCGTGGTGCAGGTGCACAGCGCCCTTGGGGAAACCCGTTGTGCCGGAGCTGTACAGCCAGAAGGCCGGCTCGTCCTTATGGGTCGGCGCAGCCTCTAGTTCGTCGGCAGCCGCGTTAAACAGATCGCTGAAGGAAAGCTGCCCCGCCTCGGTGGCACCCACCACGACGATGTGGCGCAGATGGGTCAACTGGGAGTGCACCGCCTCCACGTTGGCCACCAGGGACTCATGGGTCACCAGCACCCGGGCGCGGCTGTCCTGGAGAATATACTGATAGTCGGCAGATTTGAGGTTGGTATTGACAGGGATGGGGACAGCCCCGATCTTCATTGCCCCCCAGAAGGCGTAGATCCATTCCGGACTATCAGGCATCAGAATCAATACCCGCTGCTCGCGCTCGACTCCCAGCTTGAGCAGAAGGTTGCCAGCCCGGTTCACCCCGTGATACACATCGGCGTAAGTAAGAACCTGACCTTCATAATAAATGGCCGGGCGCTCTGCACGCCCCTGGGTAATGTGGGCATCTACGAACAATGAGACTGCATTAAACGTTTCCGGCAGATCCACCAAGTCCGCCCCCTTTGACAAGCATCGCTTCCCACAAATTCTATGGAGCGCTCGGTATTCCTTCTGTGTATTATATCACATTAAACCAACTGCGGAGAAAAAGTGTTATATAGCTAACGGCGGACCCGGCTACCGCCAAGGGTAGCCGGGTCCGTGATGTAGCCCATGTTTCTGACACCGGTCAGGCCGCCGGATTCACATCAGCCAGCAGGGCTTCCACGTCCGACCGGTGCAGGGTTTCCCTCTCCATCAGGGTGGTGGCCAGCCGCTCCAGGGCGGCCTGGTGGCGCCGAACCAGGGTCTGTGCCCGCTCCCAGGCGTCACCGATGATATGGTTGACCTCGGCGGCCACGCCCCGTGAGAAGACCAGGGACTGCTCCCGGATCACCTGGTGAGGACGGCGCTCGCCCATTCCGAACTCGGTGACCATCTTTTCCGCAATGCTGGTGGCCTTGCGCAGGTCGTCGGCCGCGCCGGTGGTAAAGTCACCGGTGATCAGCTCTTCCGCCGCCCGGCCGCTGAGCAGTACGGCGATACGGGCATGCAGGTGCGCCCTGGTATGCAAAGCCCGTTCTTCCGGCACCTGCAGGACATAACCCAGAGCCTGTGACCGGGACAGCAGTGTGATCTTTTCAATGGCCCCCTGGCCCAGGACCCAGCCCACCAGGGCGTGTCCGGCTTCATGGAAGGCAACCAGCCGCCGCTCCGTGTCGGTCAGGAGATTCGGGCGGCCGGTCTGGCCGGCCATGACCCGGTCCAGGGCGGCATCAAAGTCGGCCATCCGCAGGTGGCTGCTGCCGCACCGGGCAGCGGCCAGGGCCGCTTCGTTGGCAACGGCAGCGAGGTGGGCACCGGACAGGCCGGGGGTACGCCGGGCCAGGGTCCGCAGGTCTACATCGGAATTCAGCGGCTTCTTGCGGGTATGCACGTCCAGGATGGCGGCGCGGGCCTGCAAATCCGGCAGTCCGATGTAAATCTGCCGGTCCAGCCGCCCGGGGCGGAGCAGGGCCTCATCGAGCGTCTCCTTGCGGTTGGTGGCACAAATCAGGAGCACGTTCTCGGACGATTCGAACCCATCCAGTTCCGTCAGCAACTGGTTGAGCGAGGTATCCCACTCGGTGGATTCACTGTGCCCGCGGGCCCGGCCGATGGAGTCAATCTCATCAATAAAAATCACCGCCGGGGACTGCTTGCGCGCCTTGGCGAACAGTTCTCGGATCCGCTGGGCACCCACACCGACGTATTTTTCCACAAAACTGGCACCACTGGCGTAAAGAAAGGTGGCGCCAGCCTCAGCAGCCAGGGCCTTGGCCAGCAGGGTTTTGCCCGTACCCGGAGGGCCGTACAACAACACGCCCCGCGGCAGTTTGGCGTCCAGGGCCAGGTATTTGTCGCGTTCATTGATGTAGCCGACCAGTTCCTTCAAGTCGTCCAGTACATCGTCGAGGCCGGCCACATCGGCAAAGGTGAGCCGGGGGCGGGCTACGGCACCCTCTCCGGTGGTGGCAGAGGTATTGCCGGTGGTACCGCCCTGGGCCAGGGCGCCGGACTCATCGACCCGGGACGCCTGTACCCGGGCCAGGGCAATCGCAGACATGGCGCCGGCGAAACTCAGGACTACCAGCAGCATTCCCGTGAAACGTACCAGGGGCAGCGGATCGTTGCCGGCGGCGGCAATAAACAGGAATACGGCACCGACCGCGCTCCCCCCGGCCAGGATCTTGAGCCAGATCTCTGCGCCATGTAAAGACCGCATGGGAAGCACCACCTTACTTTATATAAAGTCCACAGCATCCATTAATACCCACATTATAGTATAGGTTTCATATACAATGACGTAGCCGTGCAGCCAATGTTGCATGTTAAATGTGCATTTCACCTATAACAATCTTGAAAAACCCTGTGACCCGCATCCAGAGTCATGTTCGACCTCTTGATGTCGGAAAACGAGGCCAGACAACAACCGATGAGCGGCAGATTCCTCACTGGCGTTTCCGAAATGGAATACATAGTGCGTCGAGACGTTTGTTCCGTTATTCTGAGGAGCGGATGTCTGGCTGAGTTGGATGAGGGGAGGGAATTCGATTGATAAATATTAGTATTCACAGCCGGTGGCTCCATGTGCTGGCGGCCCTGGTGCTGGTGGCTGTTGTGCTGATGTCAGGTCGCTGGCGGGTGCCGTCAGACCTGCCCCTGGATACGGCGGTGGCGGCGCCCGGACCTTTCTATGGTCCGGACCCGGCAGTGGTGGCCCAGGTGCAGCAGATCACCCGGCTGCAGCGGCAGCAGGTGGCAACGGCTGTCGGGGCGGCGGACCTGGGGATGGAGGTGGCGGATGCCATCTGGCATGCGAGCGCGGAATACCAGATTCCACTGGAAATCATCCTGGAAGTCATCCGGGTGGAGTCTGACTGGAACCCGAATCTGGTCCACCGTAATTCAGATCATTCCTACGACTGGGGCCTGATGCAACTGAACGATGCCACCTGGCCATGGCTGGCCCGGCGCACCAACCTGGCCGAAGCGGACCCCATGAATCCCATTCATAATGTGCAGATGGGGACGTGGTTGTTGGGGTATCTGCACCGCAAGTATGGCGACTGGCACCATGTGCTCACTGCCTACAATCGGGGCGAGGGCGGCCTGCAAAGGCATGTCCTGGCGAATCGGTCCGGTGAAACGGCCTACAGCCGTATGGTCCTGCAGGATCTGCAGGCCATACAGTAAGTCGCACACAGGAGGGGCCTGGCCCGCGGTGGGCGGACAGGCCCTTGCTTATTCGCTCTGGCTGGGGATCCGGTACATTACTAAATCGAATGGCCGCTTTCAGCGACCATTAATTAATTTCCTGGGTGAAGTGCAAACCTAATGGGCGTCTGTTACGATCTTATAGGTGTAGACTTATAATACCCGTACTTTAAAACAGAGGAGGGGCTGCCCATGCCATCCACATCGAACAAGTGGCAGCGGGCCCTGCTTGTACTTATACCGGCGATCCTGCTCGGCTCCTTATTACTCTGGCCGACCCGCCCGCCCGCGCCTGTGCAAACCCTTTCCTATAGCCAGTTTCTCAGTGCGGTTGAAGCAGGTCAGGTCAGCAAAGTCGCGATTTCGGAGCGTCAGGCTGACGGCGTGTACAAGAGCGGCGAAGAGTTTACGGTCAATCTGCCGCCGCAGTTTACTGAAGTAACGGAAACCCTGACCAGGACCGGGGTCGAGCAGACCTATCAGCCGCCCCAGACGGCTTCGCCCTGGCTGAGCCTGGCGCCGCTTGTCTTCTGGGTGCTGGTGATTGGTGGCATGTTCTGGCTGCAGACCCGGCGGGCTGGCCCCGGCGGAGCGTCCGGGCCGCTGCCTATCGGCCCCAAGGCCAACCGCTGGCTCAAGCCCGGCGAAATGGCTGTGAACTTCCAGGATGTCGCCGGCATCGACGAGGTCAAGGAAGACCTCCTGGAACTGGTGGACTACCTGAAGAACCCGGTCAAGTACCGGGAAATGGGCGCCCGCATTCCCACCGGCGTGCTGCTCTACGGCCCGCCTGGTTCAGGCAAGACCCTGGTGGCCCGGGCCGTGGCCGGGGAGGCCGGTGTTCCATTCATGAGCTTCAGCGCTTCGGAGTTTGTGGAACTGTTTGTCGGCATGGGCGCTGCCCGGGTGCGGGAACTGTTCGCCCAGGCCCGTAAGCATGCCCCCTGCATCATTTTCATCGACGAGATCGATGCCGTGGGTCGCCACCGGGGCCCGGGGCTGGGCGGTGGCCATGACGAGCGGGAGCAGACCCTGAATCAGCTTTTGGTTGAAATGGACGGTTTCGACGGCTATAGTGGCGTGATCGTTATGGCTGCCACCAACCGGCCCGATGTCCTGGACCAGGCCCTGCTGCGCCCCGGGCGCTTTGACCGGCGGCTGCCGGTGGACCGGCCGGATGTCAAGGGGCGGCTGGCGATTCTGCAGGTCCATGCCCGCAGCAAACATGTGGACCCGGCGCTGGATTTGGAAGTGATTGCGCGCCGGACCTCCGGATTCACGGGTGCGGATTTGGCCAACCTGTTGAATGAGGCGGCTCTGCTGGCGGTACGCCGTGGCCGCAAGGAGATCACGATGGCCGAGGCCGAGGACGCTATTGAGCGGGCTGTGGCTGGTGGGCCGGAGAAAAAGAACCGCGCGATCACACCGGAAGAGAAGCGGCGCGTGGCGGTGCATGAGGCCGGCCACGCCGTGGTCGGGGCTGAACTGGCACCGCCGGTGGACAAGGTCACGATTGTTGGCCGTGGCATGGCGGGCGGTTATACCCTTTTCCATAGTGAGGAGGACAAGCGGCTGTTCACTCGCTCTGACCTGCTCAAGCGACTGGCCATGCTGCTGGCCGGACGGTCGGCGGAAGAACTGCTTCTGGGCGAGGCCAGCACCGGGGCCAGCAACGACCTGGAGCGGGCAGTCGGCATGGCCCGGGAGATGGTCAGCCGTTACGGGATGGGCGCCAGCCTGGGTGCCGCTGGTGCCGCCGGGGCGGAAGGGTATGGTCCCGACGGGCTGAAGGACCGGGCGTCGGAGGCGCTGGCCGCCGAGGTGGACCGGGAGGTGCGGGCGATCCTGGCCGATGCCGACAAGTTGGCCCGGGAGGTGCTGGTGCGCCGGCGGTCTGGTCTGGAGCGCATGAGCGAAGCCCTGATTGAGAAAGAGACCCTGGACGGTGCCCAGGTAATGGAAGTGTTGCGCGAACCGGTGGCCGAGGAGGTTCCCCAGCTTGCGCACTGATGTGCACGCTCATTACGTTCCGCCGGCCGCCCTGACGGCGGCCGAACTGGAACGTGACCGCTATGGCGTGGCGGTGCTGCGGGTCGCCGAGGGGCCGCGGGTGAGCTTTGCCGGCGGGCCGCTGTTGCGGCCCGCTGTTGCTTCGCTGCTTCGGCTGGCGGACAGGCCGGCCTGGGACCACTGCCTGGTGTCGGTGTGGCCGGAGCTATGGGGCCACCGGTTACTGCCGGCCCAGGGGGAGGCCTGGGCGCGGCTTTGCAACGATGCCCTCGCGGCAGACCTGCGCGGGCGACCGGGGTGGCTGGGCTGTGCCCAGGTCCCGCTTCAGGCACCCGCGGCGGCGGCGGCGGAAGTGCGGCGTGCCGTCTCGGAACTAAACTTCCGGGCTGTGATGGTGCCCGGCGCAATCTGCGGTCAGCCCCTGGATGCCATGGAGTTGGCCCCGTTCTGGGCCGCGGTCGCCGAACTGGAGATTCCGGTGTATATCCACCCGGCCGACCCGCCCGGGGCGGAGCGACTGGACCGGCACGGTCTGCGGCTGCTGGCCGGTGAGCCGTATGAGGTCACTCTGGCCGCCCTTGACCTGATTCTGGGGGGTGTATGCGCCCGTTACCCCAGCCTGCGGCTGATTCTGGCCCACGGCGGTGGTTACCTGCCCTGGGCCTGGGGGCGGGTTGTGCGTGGCTACCAGGTGTCGTCTTCTGCCCGCGACGGCCTGATTCAGGAGCCGGCAGAGCATCTCGGCCAGTTCTGGTACGATTCGCTGGTGCATGATCCGGCCGCCCTGTCCTACCTGGTGCGCTGGGCGGGTGCCGACCGGGTGTTGCTGGGCACCGACGCGCCCATGGCCCTGACGGAGCCGGCCCCGGAACAGATGTTAGCGGCGGCTGATCTGGCTCCGGAAGCGGCGGCCGCCATCTTGGGCGGGAATGCCGCCCGCTTGTTTCGGATTTAGCTGGATGTTGGTGGTTGCCCCTTGACGGTCCCCGGCAGCTTTTGATAAAGTAGCAGAGCACCGGTTGCGGCCCGCTGCCACTCAGCCGCCAACCCGCTGCCGGGGCCGAGTCCGAACCATGAAATTGGTAGCGATAACCCGTTGACGAGTGATTGTGGGCTGTGATAAAGTCTAATCCTGCACACGGGTTTTACGAGAACCGCACAACTGCATAGCTTGTGGAGGGGTAGCGAAGTGGCCAAACGCGGCTGACTGTAAATCAGCTGGCTCTGCCTTCGGTGGTTCGAATCCGCCCCCCTCCACCAATCCTTCGGGGAGATACCCAAGTGGTCGAAGGGGACGGTTTGCTAAACCGTTAGTACGCTGTAAGGCGTAGCGCGGGTTCAAATCCCGCTCTCTCCGCCAGATTCTGCACCGAGAGCCGGGCGAGGCGCCCGGCCAGACGGGCCCGTAGCTCAGTTGGGAGAGCGCTTGAATGGCATTCAAGAGGTCAGGGGTTCGACTCCCCTCGGGTCCACCAGGTTTCATCAGGGGCGCTTAGCTCAGCTGGGAGAGCGTGTGATTGACGTTCACAAGGTCAGAGGTTCGATCCCTCTAGCGCCCACCAGAATCACGCAGGACGGCAGACCCATGGCGGGTTTGCCGTCCTGGCTTTTTCGCGCATATCAAGGTGGCTTCGCTTTGCTGCGAGCACGAGGTAAGGCGAAAGTCAGTTGTGGAACGGGTTTTCCCATACGTTCAGTAGATCGATCCCCGCGGCTGGGTTGTCCGAAGTGACGAAAATCGGCTCTTCGCCAAGTTTAGTGCAGGTGTAAACTGACCATTCCAATCAATGGAAGTCATTGATATGCTTAGGGTAAATCGCAATGGAAGAGGATACCTGGCCATGCTATCAATGGACTTCCCCGAGCTAAGCACGGTTGGGGTTCAGATCGTAGCAGACGTCGTACATATCACCCTGAAGAAAACCACGGAGTCCAGTCGTTGCCCTACGTGCAGTTCAGAGAGCAGCACGTGCACAGTTCGTACGTCCGTACCCTCCGCGACATGCCATCCTTCGGCCGGCCCGTGCGCCTGGCGATTATTGTGCGGAGATTCCGGTGCCGGGTTCGGGAATGCAAGCGGAAGACATTCAGTGAACAGTTTGAGGGTCTGGCAGAGCGGCACGTCAAGAGGACAGTCCGGCTTACAGCGGCTCTTCAGTCGCTCATCCTCAGGGCAAGTAGTCGGACTGGCGGCCGTCTGGCCCAGGAAATGGGCATTCAGACCAGTCCACGTACGCTGCTTCGGGTCGTCAACCGCGGTGAGCGTTCCGTCGCAGCGCCCCGCATTCTTGGTGTCGATGACTTCGCTCTGCGGAAGGGCCAGACTTATGGGACTCTGCTGTGTGATCTGGAGACCGGAAAACCAATCGATATCCTACCTGGGCGGCTCACCGAACCCCTCGTGCAGTGGCTTCAGGCCCATCCCGGTATAGAGGTCATCGCCCGTGACCGTGCGAGTGCCTATGCAGATGCAGCTCGCAGCGGCGCGCCGAATACCATACAAGTGGCCGATCGCTTTCACCTCGTGAAGAACGTAAGCGATGCACTCAAAGAGATAGTGGACCGGCAGCCTTGGAGTCTCCCAGAGCCCAAGGCCGTGCCGGTCTCTTCTATTGTTGAGGCAGTGCCGCAAACGCAATTGGCACAAAGACTGGCTGAGCGGCGTGCAGAAGCAGCGGGACGCCGGCAGCAGCGCTATGACCTCATTCAAGAGCTTCTGGCCAAGGGTGAGTCCTTGCGGGCAATTAGTCGTGACACTGGGCTTAACCGGGCTACGGTTCGAAAATATGCACGCATAGAAGCAGTCCCTCAACCTGCTCCACGGCGGCGGCGCAGCCATCTGGACCCGTTTGCCTACTATCTCCGTGAACGCTGGCAGGCCGGATGCCACAACGCCCGACAGCTATTCGAGGAGATTGCTGAACGCGGTTATGGCGGATCGGCCTCCATGGTCAGGACTTACCTCCAATCGTGGCGAGAGAAGCCCGATCGCTCCAGCGATGCGCCTAGGTCTCACATGAACAAAGTGGCCTGGAAGAATCTGCGCTGGTCGATACTTAGTCCCAGGGAGCATCTCCATGCAGACGAAGCTGAGCTGCTCAAGGAATTCCTGGGCATGCACCCCGCGTTGGAACGCGCCTATGGCCTGGTGCAGACGTTCCGGCAAATCCTCAAAGAGCACCAAGTAGAAGAGCTTGACCACTGGCTTGACGAAGCCTCCAGGAGTGAGTTCTTACCCATGCAAAGGCTCTCTAAATCCTTGACCGCAGGCCTAGCCGCGGTGCGTGCGGGAATCCAGCTTGAATGGAGCACCGGACCAGTGGAAGGCCAAATCACCCGCCTGAAACTGCTCAAGCGACTCGGGTATGGTCGTGCGAGCCTGCCGCTTCTTCGTGCCAGAGTGACCGGAATCGCATAGCCCGATGGGAGTGTGGTGTCTTTGGCTCTACCCGAAAATGTGCGTAACAGAGCCGAGCAGCTCCTGTTCGGATTCTGCTTGTTACGAGTGCCCCCCGCAGCAAGTGACCAGTACCATTTGGAATTTCGTATTCGCGGCACCGCTACCGGAGCTTCAAGGGTTTCAACTTCTTTTCCCGGGAGGACCAGCGCCTCTTTGAGGTCTTAGTCCGGGGCGAATTCAACATCAACGGTTTTCGCAACCCCATCCGTCGATTTCTCCCCAATCTCAGTCCAGCGTCGATTTCCAGGATTCTCAAGCGCCTACGCTTGTACGTGCATCGTCAAGTGTGTATCCGGTACGCGGAAATACTATCTGACCAAGCTGGGAAAAGCGGTCATTACCCTCGGTTTGAAAACCAAGGAGATGTTCATCGTTCCAGCTTTGGCCCAGGTGTGACCAATTGTTCTCCTTCGGCGAGGGGGTAGCATCCCCCTTACCTATGTGTTTGTTCTGTGCAGGTTTGCCGTTTTTCTTTCCATTTTGCGAAGATGTTTGGACTTAAGGGCCTAATCAGACTCAACGAATCCCTGATACACTTCACCCGCACGTCTTGCGTGCGGGCTTCTTTGTTGGGACAGGGAGGGACCATAGGGTGAAGTGCCGGATCATCTCCTCCGCCGAGATGTCCCCGGCATACTGATCCGCCTGCCGGTGCTGTTCATCATTCAGATAACGAACAGGCGTGGCCGCGCTGTCCCTTGGGTCAGGTGCCGCATTTGATCTGACTCCTCTGCTAAGGTCTGAATGGGAAAAAGGTGCACAAGGTTCATCTCGCTTTCAAGATATTACGTCTCTGGGTGCTCATTCCCCCCCTCGGTGGGGGGCACTCCGTGCCTATCGCTGCCGGAAAAGCCACATGGCTCAAGGATGGTCTGCAAAACGTGGCCAACAACGTGGCCCCACTGTCTAGCCATGCTGCTTGACGGAGGGGCTTTTCGTGCTATTCGCAGGCACCATTCTAAGCAACCTTTCGGCGGGCGCGTCGCCACCAGATGAACCCCGCTGCCAGGAGCCCAATCTTAAGAGGAAAGTCCCACACATAGTGGCTGTGAATGCCAATTCCCGGTTCGGGGGGCTCCCCTTCACCCAGGCCCTCCAGCCCCCGTTTGATGTCCTGATTGGTGAAGGGGCCGTAGGGATCACATCCGGAGTTCACCAACTGATCGGCGCGGCCGCGGTGGAAACTGAAGATCCAGCCGTTCGGGCGCGCCTCATTGTTTCGGATGTGCCAGGACCAGGTATATCGGCTGGTGTCAAGCCAGCCTGGGCGCTCCGCCACCAGAATCGCAGGGCCCTCTCCCCGGTAATAGCGGTCGACTTCGACAATTAGCAGCCGGGGCACCGGCCAGGCAAGGACACGTCCTGAGACGACCACATCCATTTGTGGGATCAGGTGCTCGGGAGGCTTGCACGGAGAGGAGGCGCTGGAAGGAACTCCCATCAATAGGGCGAGGGCGAAAACGAGAGCCAGGACGATCGGTGAAGTCCGACACATGGGGTTACCTCTCCAGTAGGGCATTGGCCAGAGTTAAATTTTGTTACTCTTGAGCACTCATCCTGTTCAGGAACAAAAGTGGGCAAGTCACAAAAAAGTCAAAGGACTAAAGTTGGGAACGAACTGAATAATTCGTAGATCTCAATTACACATCTATTGTATTCTTGCACATATTTCGTATAAAATCAACTCGGTGCATTGTGTTGTGTTAATGGTTAGGAGGTAGGAGTACTTCTACACATTGTATGCTTTATGCCTGCTTATTATCACTCGTTATTATTAATACTGCTCCGCTAATTCGGAAAAACAGGCGTTTGAATCTCAGATCGGCTTGGGGTACGGGAACCTCAGGTGATGCAGATGCCGGTCCAGGTTCCCAACAAGTGCTGGATCATTCGCCGAACGTGTGGCAGGGTCACGACGGGTCGCTGCGGAGCCACTTTTTTGCCTCCGCATCTGCTGCTCAAGCAGGAATGCGTAGGCACCCATGGTCAGTGTCACATGTCGGTTCCACCCCAACCAGGTACGACCCTCGAATTGGTCCAGTCCCACATCCTCTTTGAGGTGCTGGTAGCCTCGCTCAAGCCGCCAGCGGATCTTACCCAGGCGGACCAGGTCTTTCAGAGGGGTATCCACGGGGAGGTTCGAGATCCAGTAGTCCGTTGGCGATTGTTGTGGATGGCCAACCGCCTTTGGGATCGCCGCGCAGTTTGATCAGGGGATCACCTTCGGTGGCCGGACCGGAGCGGGTGATTCCTGGTATGACGATGACAGCTTCCATGCTTCGGTTGAGAGCCAAACTGGGGGCGACAGCCGCGGCGAGGACAACGAGTTGGCGCTGATCCGCACCCTGTGGGATCTCTACGACGCGAGTGACGATGCGGGAGACAGTGGGGTTCAATACGACTTCAAGTGGATGATGGAACTCTTCACAATCAACGACTCAAACAACTTTCATGAGGCATACCAGGCCATTATTTCGAATAGGACGCTGTCCGAGAAACTGTCCATTGGCGGCATCCTGACCGAGCACCGGGTGGCGCCCGCACCCACAGGCCCTGCAACAAGCGCATGGGTCAGTGAAACAGTGCCGCCCACCTTCACCTGGGACCCACAGGGTGCGAAGGACTACGCCAATAACCTGACCGGCTTTGCCAACAACCGGTTCGTGGTGGAGGTCTATAATGACAGTCTCACATCGGTTATCTTCACGTCACCTGAAGTGACAGCCAGTTCCTGGACGCCGACGGCTACGGAGTGGGCTATCATCTGGGGAGCCACGGGTTCAACTATCAACTGGGCCGTCAAGGGCTGGCAGACGAGCACACCGATCACGGGACCGTACCTGGGCGCCAAGTCGTCTCTCCGAAAGGCCCTGGTAAGTAGCGTATCGGTGGCCCCTTCCTCAGCCACGGTGGCACGTGGGGCCACCCGGCAACTAACAGCGACCGCTTTGTACAACAACGGCGCTAGCCAGGACGTCACGGCTTTGGCCTCCTGGCAGAGCAGCAACAGCACCGTGGCTTCAGTAAGCACGTCCGGCCTAGTGACCGCCAACGCCGTCGGGACGGCAACCATTACCGCCAGTTACCGCGGTTACAGCGGTAGCACCACGATCACCGTACCCAGGACCATCACGGCCCTGAGCGTGTCGCCCTCCAGTATCACCCTCAGCCCTGGAAGCGGTTATCAGCTTACAGCAACCGCTGCGTATGATGACGGCACCACGACCAATGTCACTTCTTCCGCTGCCTGGAGCAGCAGCAACACGGCTGTCGCCAGCGTCAGTGCCGGCGGATACATAACAGCCAGTTCAACCGGCACGGCTACCATTGCGGCCGTTTACGGCGGATACAGCAGCAGCATGACGGTGACCGTCACGTGCTCCACCGGACCCAGCTTTGACTGCCCCTATAGCCTGAGTGGTTCCGCCGGCAGCAGCGTCAACCAAGGTCAGTCGATCTATTACAAGTTCTACGCCAGCGCTGGCACCAGCTACACGGTGACCCTGACCCCGAGCTACGGTGACCCTGATCTGACCGTGTACGACCCGAATCGGAGCACGGTGGGCTCCTCTGCGGCTGGTACCGGAGTCACCGACCGAGTCACCTTCACAGCTTCCTATACGGGCTACTACTACGCCCGAGTGTACGGCTATTCGAGCGCCGGCTACAGCATCTCGGTTACGTCCGGCGGTGGAGGTGGCGGGGGATGCAGCAGCGGCAGCAGCTTCGATTGTGCCTACACGCTGAGCGGCTCCACCAGTGGCAGCGTCAGCCAGGGGCAATCGATCTACTACCAGTTCTACGCCAGTGCCGGGACCAGCTACACGGTGACCCTGACCCCAAGCTACGGCGACCCTGACTTGACGGTATACGATCCCTATCGGAACACCGTGGGTTCTTCAGCGGCGGGAACAGGAGTCACCGACCAAGTCACCTTCACAGCTTCCTATACGGGCTACTACTACGCGCGAGTCTACGGCTATTCGAGCGCTGGCTACAGTCTCTCGGTTACGTCCGGCGGTGGAGGCGGCGGTGGTGGTAGTGGCTGCAGCGCCGGTTCAAGCTTGAACTGCGCAATTGACTTCGGCTCATCGACCTCCGGCAGCGTCAGCCAGGGGCAGTCGATCTACTACCGGTTCTACGGATACGCGGGATCTCCTTACACGATCACACTGACGCCCTCTGCCGGCGACCCGGACCTGTATGTTTACGATCCTAGTCAGACACAGATCGGGTCCTCGCTCGCTGGATCTGGTTCTATCGACCGGGTCTCGTTCACAGCCGGGTCGTCTGGGTACTATTACATCCGGGTGTATGGATACTCCAGCGCCGGCTACACCCTGAGCCGTTAATTGAGGGGAGGAAGTCATATGAAGCTTACAAGGTCTACCATACTTGTCGCCCTGGCTATCCTCGTAGGTGCACTGACCACCGGCACCGCCGTTGCAAGCGGACGCCCGGCGAATGGCCCCAAAGTCGTCAAGCCGGCCGGCGCCACCCGCCTTGCTGTCGGTAATGCTCACCAGGGTAAGCGTATTGTTCTCCACCCGGAACAACTGCACCCTGATCAGGTGATTACCGCGGCCAACTCCGGTGAAGGTACCAGTAATCTGACCATAACTCAGGTCGTAAAAACAGAAACTAACGCCAGTTTTTCTTTGATACGGGAGGTTAGCCGATGGAACCACCAATTCTTGCAGCGGCGGGAGCGTTTGTTGCCGTGATCGGCCTTCTTGGAACCATATCAAAAATCCGTAATGGTACGAATTGGATTGTCCCTGGAGTCTTGTCAGCCCTGGGATTTGCAGTGCTGGCTTTCGTTTGGGTTGGCACGCGTGGCTAAGAAGGGGCTCAACAGCGTTGACCGCCCAGGGATACCGGACTTTCTTGCGCAAAGGACCAAAACTCCGGCTGATCGCCGGGTGTGATAACCGCTGTATCATGGGCTTCAGAGCTGTGCACATCAGCATTTATTACTACGGCATGGCAGAGAGATATTTAGCCGGAGTGCACCGCGCAAAAGCGGGGGCCTCCCCGAGGAGCGTGTTTGGCGGCTGCGGAAAGCTACGATGTGTTGTTATTGCCGCCGTTATGTGACCATCGCCAACGGCTCGAACTTGGAGACCTGGCCTGCCAATCTCTCAGAATCAAAGAATAGCCGGGGATGGCGGCGGGCGTGTTTACCTACCCGCACGGTGGAAGATGGCGGTCAAGACCGGTGGCTCCTGCCGCCGCCGGGAGGGCGGCAGCGAAGCGGAGGGTCTTGACGGCCGTCTGGAGCCGTGCAGGCTGAGCTCAGTCCGCTGCCGTTGGCCTTCGGCAATTGTCGCTAGCCAACGGCGCCGGACGGCGGTCGCTATTCGGTGGCGGTCTTGACAGTCATAGCTTTGAGGCCGAACGGACGACATCACGAATCTGACTGACTGGTTGGAGGCCAAGGGAGTTATCCACGTTGCCATGAAGTGCGATGGAGCTAGTGGAAGGTATTGTGTAACCATCAGGAAGTTGAATGCTACACCGTATTTATGGTGAACGCCCGCCATATCATGGAGGTTCCTGGCCGCAAGACAGACGTCAAGGATTCTGAATGGATTGCAGACCTGCGTCGGGATGGTCTGTTGAAAGCCCGTTACATCCCCGACCGGCTCCAACGATAACATAGGGAAACGGTCCGGTATTGTAACACCTTGGTCCAGGAGCGGGCCCGGGAGGTAAACCGAATTCAGATGGTATTGGAGGGGGCCAAGATCAAGCTTTATTCTGTGGCTACCAATATGCTGGGGGTTTTAGGCCGGGCTATGCTGGAGGCAATGGTTAAAGGGAAGAACGATCCAACGGCGCTGACGGCCATGGCAAAAGGACGGCTACTAAAGAAACAGGAGCAATCCGATGGAGCAGGCGCTGAAGGGGCAGTTAGGTGCACATCAGCAATGGCAGGTGGCGTCGCGATTACGCCATTTGGTTTTCTGGACCAGGAGATTGCGAATCACAGCGAGGAGATCATTCAGCGCATGGGTCCTTTCGAGGAAGCCCACCAGTTCGTGGACACCATTCCGGGGGTGGGTCGGAGGGCAGCCGAACACATACTGGCGGAAACGGGAGTGGACATGAGCCGCCTCCCAACAGTAGGCCATTTCGCATCCGGGGCGGGGTCTGTCCGAGAAAGAACGAAAGCGCAGGGAAACGAAAGAGTGGTACCACCCGGAAGGGTGCTTCGTCACTGCGACATGCCATGATAGAAGCTGCCCGTGCTGCTGACCGCACCAAGAACAACTACCTGTCCGCCCAGTACCGGCGCATAGCTGCCCGCCGCGGTGCCAATCGTGCAGTCGTTGCGGTTGCCCACACGATCCTGGTGAGGATCTACCACATGCTCCAGTGCCGACTGCCCTACCATGAGCTTGGCGCCACTTACTACTATGAGAAAGATAAGCAGGCGTTTGTCCGGAGGACACGGCGGCCATGCGCATAAACCTTCCGAGCCCTCCCAGGAGCTTGCGCCTGAACGCGGCGGTATGCCAGGTACTTTGCCGATACCTGGAGCACCGCCGGCATGTTGGTCACGGCAGCGCTAACCCCTACTTCTTTGTGAACAGGCTCAGCATCCGGCAGGGGACCCCCGTGGGCCAGAACTACTTGACCGTCTATCTACATAAGCGGGTTCTCGGCGAAATTGACTATACGCTACTCCAGCTCAGAATCTCCTACCTTGTGGACGTCGCAGCAACTGGGCGGATCAAAGTGTTGGAGTACCTCGGGCTCACGCATAGCGGATCCAGACACTATCTGGCGTCCACCATGGGCGGGCTCATTAGCCGACAACTTGGTGGTCCAGTTCATCCGCCGCGTGAATAGGCTCACCTGCCAACATAAATGAGCTATGCACTTAGCAGGAGGAAGAAACGGGCGGAATTCTTCGATTCAAGTGCGTTATGCCGGTCCCGCATATGTAAGTAGGGGGTACTGTCCCTTTCCGCAATCAATGGATGCAGGCCGAGGATCATGGCCTCGGCCCTTGTCTTGCCTGAAATCGGCTGGATTCTGCAGGCCGGGGCCGCCCACTGGCAGGAGGGCCGGCTGGTGGCGCTGACGCCCTACACTCCCCTCCCGTCGGGATGGTTGCGGCCAAGGCTTGCCCGCACCTCTGGCCGGCCCCACCCGCCCCGGCCTGCGGTTCCTGAAGCGCTATACAAATGAGGCAGCCAGGGCGTCTTGCCCTGGCTGCCTCGCTTCATGCCAACGTGGCACAGACAAGCAGCCGCTTTCGCATCGGTTCGGGCGGGTATTTTAGTACGGCCCAATAGTGGGTCCCGGCTCGGGCTCCATGTCCGGTTGGGTGGCCGCGACCATCGCCAAACCGGTGGTTCGTGGAACGGTGCGGTCTGGTCGTGGGAATCTTGACGGTAGCGAACGCAACCGGTCTCAACTAACAAAGTACAAAGTGAAATGGCCACGTTCAGTACCCGCCTTCTACTTTCATTATAGCACGTAAATCGCGAATTTTGCAGACTGGTTCTTCCAAGACGACCACGCTATGGTATAGAGGAGCACAGCAAAAAAGTTGGCCCGGCTTTCGGCCAGCTTAGACGGGAGGATGACTTTGAACGGCTTTCAAGAGACTTTCGCTCCGCTCCGAACCCGCAATCTGCGACTTTACCTTGGTGGTCAGGCAGTCTCGCTTCTCGGCACCTGGATGCAAATGACCGCGCAGTCCTGGCCGAACCGATGGTGGGACTCGCGGTGCAGGCTGGGAGGCTGGGGTGGCGATGACCGAGCATGCGGTGGTCGATCGCCGGAGCGGGCCCGACAGGGCTGACGTTGGCGGGCGAGTTGGCGTTGGCGGGCGTCGACGTTGCCATTATCGAGCGGCGCGCCAGCCAGGACCTCCCCGGCTCGCGCGCGGGCGGTCTGCATGCACGCACCATCGAGGTCCTCGATCAGCGCGGAATCGCTGATCGGTTCCTCTCGCAGGGAAAGGTGGCCCAGGTTGCGTCCTTCGCCTGGATCCCGTTGGACATCAGCGACTTTCCCACGCGGCACAACTACGGGCTCGCGCTGTGGCAGAACCACATCGAACGCATCCTGGCCGGCTGGGTCGGCGAGCTGGCGGTGCCGATCTATCGCGGGGTGAGGTGCCGGGTTTCGCGCAGGACGACACCGGCGTCGACGTGGAGCTGTCCGACGGTCAGTCGCTGCGGGCGGATTATCTCGTCGGGTGCGATGGCGGACGCAGTCTGATCCGGAAGGCCGCCGGCATCGAGTTCCCCGGGTGGGCCGAGAACCAGCCACCTGATCGCCGAGGTCGAGCTGGCCGAGGAGCCGGAATGGGGCCTACGCCGTGACGCCCACGGCATCCATTCCTTGAGCAGGATGGGGGATGGGGTCCGGTGAGACACTGCGACATTCTTTAGAGAACGCACAAGGGAGTGAGCGGATGGGCTGCTACGTGTTGGGTTTCCAGGAGATCGACAAGACGCAGGTCGCGGTCGTTGGCGGCAAGGGCGCGCACCTGGGGGAGCTTTCGCGGATCGAAGGCCTCCGCGTGCCGGCTGGCTTTTGCGTGACGACGGACGCCTTCCAGCGGATCATGGCGGAAGCGCCGTCGATCGACGATCGGCTCGATCGGCTGTCGCGCCTGAAGCCGGACGACCGGGAGGCGATCCGCGCGCTCAGCGCGGAGATCCGCCGGACCCTCGAAGGGATCGCCATCCCCGACGATCTGGCGGCGGCGATTAGCCGCCCGCTCGCCCGGCTCGGCGAGCAAGCCGCCTACGCCGTCCGATCCAGTGCGACGGCGGAGGACTTGCCGACGGCCTCCTTCGCGGGCCAGCAGGACACGTACCTGAACGTCGTGGGGCCGGCGGCGATCCTCCAGCACGTCAGCAGGTGCTGGGCCTCGCTCTTCACCGAGCGGGCCGTGACCTACCGCCTGCGGAACGGCTTCGACCACCGGAAGGTCCACATGGCCGTCGTCGTGCAGCAGATGGTCTTCCCGCAGGCGGCCGGCATCCTGTTCACGGCCGACCCCGTCACGTCCAACCGGAAGGTCGCCTCCGTGGAGGCCATCTTCGGCCTCGGCGAGGCTCTGGTCTCCGGCTTGGTAAATGCGGACGTCTACAAGGTGCGGGACGGCGAGGTCGTCGCCAAGGCGGTCGCCACCAAGCAGCTTGCCATTCACGCCTCGCCGGCAGGCGGGACGCAGGAACAGGCGATCGAGCCGGAGCGGCAGGGGCAGCCAGCGCTGACGGATGCGCAGGTCGTGCGGCTCGCGCAGTTGGGCCGGCGGATCGAAGCGCACTTCGGCCGCCCCCAGGACATCGAATGGTGCCTGACGGGCGATGACTTCCAGATCGTCCAGAGCCGGCCGATCACCACGCTGTTCCCCATCCCCGCGGCCGGCGACCGAGAGAACCA
>JAKFDK010000099.1:0-111247 GCA_036676195.1 Clostridia bacterium
GTCGCAGCGCCGCTGTATCACCGCCGCTGCGCTCAGCAGCCAGAAGGGCCTGCCGGATCGCAGCCCGCTCCACCGCCGGCGAGGTCTGTTCCCGTGCCCAATCCAGGAACTGGTCCGTAATCTGGTCCAACAGGAGCCCAATACCAGCATGGCGATAGGTGTAGGAATAGCCAACGCCAATGTCTGGCCGTTTCCGGGCCGGCCGTGCACCATGGAGTTCATGAAAGGGCCTGCCTTCCACAAAGGCAACTGCCTCCGCCACGGTGGTACCGGGCCCGAAGGCGCCGTCGAACCCCATTTCTGCCGCCAGTTCCGGCCGGATGGCCATGCCACCGATTCCAATGCGCATCCGCTCGCGCAGCCCCGCCGCTTCGGCCAGGTCGGTAAACCGGGCCGCCGTCTCCGCCACATCGTAACCCAGGGTACGGCTGAGCAGAATGCAGTCCACATCAGCCTGCAGGGCGGCTTCCACAATCTCTTGCGGGGGCAGGTCCGGTGGCAGCAGCACCGTAGCATGGCCGGCTGCCACCAGCCCCCGGTCGATCAATTTCAGGCCCACGTCGTGTACCGGGTCAAGAGGGGCGAGCAACACCCGCTTTTTCATGCGCTTTCTCCCTCAAACGGGTGGCTCACCCCGGGGCGGTGGAGGTAAACCCTCCCCCGCACCCGGGCACCCGGTCCGCTGTGTTCAATAAAGACGATGTCCACGTCGGCAAAGCCCAGTTCGGCCATCAGGGCCAGCATGATCCGCCGGCCCTCGTCCTCGTCCCGGCAGATCAGAAAGGTCTCCATATCGAGCCCATCCAGCAGGGCCGCCTGCGGTCGGTTCATACCGTCCCCCATGGCCTGCTCGCCCCCCTAGATCAGTTCGGCGTGCTTGGCCACAATGTTGATCAGTTGCACCAGGCCTCGCACGGCCAGGCGGGCCCGGTCCTCCAGCAGGTTCCCGTCATCGTCGCAGGTGCCCAGGCCGGGCGAGATAAAGATGTTGGCGTCGTAAGCGATGGTTGGGATAATGCCCATCTGGGCGCAGCCGGTCTGGAGAATGTTCGTACCGGCATACATATCCTCGATCGAGAAGATCGGCAGGCCCATCTGCCCGTCGCGCCACGTGCCCTCATAGTTGATTTCCACCGTGGTGGAGTTATAGGACTTGCTCACCACCATGCCGCTGCGGAGGGACGACGGAATCGCCGCCAGCTCCTCATTGACGATATCGTAGAGCTTGTCGACCGGCCCAGTGAGGATGCCGGGGTTGTCCCGCAGTACTTCCAGCGCCTTGACCTGGGTCAGCAGCGCCTCCTTGCCGGGATCCTGGGTCACGTAAGCCGCCTTGCCGTAAGAGCTCAGGCCGCCGTACCGGTCACCGTGCATGCCCAGCGCCCGGCGGATGCTCACCATCAGGTCCTCGCGGCCGATAATCAAACCAGAGGTGGCCGAACCAGTGGCCTTGTCCATGGAGTAGATGATCACGTCGGCGTTGATGGCACGGGGGTCAGTCCCGATGAAAGGCAGGCCCCAGGCGTTGTCCACAATGTAGGGAATGTTATTGCGCCGGGCGATCTCGCCCAGACGGCGCTGCAGGGTCGGGGCACCGCTCGGATCCTTGGCCGCATAGCCGTATCCAGGCGTATCGTACCCCAGCGAGGCAATGCCGGTCAGCATGGTCACATGCTGCTCCGCCACCCGGGCAATCTTGTCGGCCGAAGCTTGCGCATCCACCGAGCTCAGCAGCGGGACGCTCCAGTACTTGATGCCGTGGTTCTCGTACCGGGCACCTTCCAGGGGCACCATAATCGTGTCCAGGTTGTTCTGCCGCTTGCCGTAAAAACCCAGTTCACCGGCGGTGGTGCCGCGGTCAGCGAAAATGTCCTTATACTTGGGCGGGAAGGGCCGGCCGTAGCTGCCCTGGTGGTGCATATGCTTTTCCAGGGGAGCAATGTAGCGCGCCCGGTAGTTGTCGCCCCGGCCCAGTGCAGGCGGGGTGCACAGGGTATCGTAGGTCACCCAGAGACCGGCTTCGCAGGTGTTGACCGGGCAGACGTCCCACTCATCACCGTACACGCTCTTGACAGTCTCACGAATTTGCTCAACCAGGGTGGCCAGGGGAATGACCTCTACGGCACCCTTCTCGGAAGCTTCCATAATATCGCGGCGCAGGGGCGCAGGGCAACCGGAAATGGCACCGGTCAGACCAAACTTGCCCCGGATCTCCGGCGGGATGCCAATTTCGTCAGCCGCCTTGCGGGCGTCGGCATAAATCTGCGGAATCTTAGCATGCAGAGCCTTGTAAAGTTGAAACTTATACTTGTAGCTCACAATCGATTGCCTCCCTGGTAATTGATCAGAACTGGGCGGCTTGCCCCGCACACCCCGGCGCACTGCCATCGCCGCCTCTTAGAACTCATCACTGATGAGCGATTGTTCGGGGACGGAAGGGGCGGGTCGCATCCCCGCCCCCTTTCACCCCTGGACGCCGTCGACCGCCGCCCCTCATATGGACGTTGCAGTCGTACGGATTTTCCGGGCCATGGCGTTCAGCAGTTTAGCTTCCGCCACCCTTTGCTGCATCCACTCGAAGTACCGGGTCGCTCATTACTCATCATAGATGAGCAGCAATGGCGACGAGCAACAATACACTTATTCGATTTCGAAAATCCTCCATGCTCTCAAATTGCGGGCAATTGAGTTAAGGATATATTCGGTTGGCGGGGAGCTTTTCCTGCTTCCTTCAGGAATCTTTTTTCTAACCGGCGGCTACCTGGCGCACCGCTGCCCCCTGCGGGGCAAAGATGTTTTCCATCCCGGCTGCCCGCACCCGCTCCCGGACCACGTCGTGGTCGGTGGTGTACAGCCCCAGTTCCAGCATGCGTTCAAAGTAGACCGAGCCAGAGTAGGTGTACTTCATGCCCAGGCCACCGGGGACGTCAAACATATTGGTCACGTGGGAAATGGAGTCACCCACCGCCGTGCTTTCAGAAACCACCAGCAACTCCATCCCCAGGACTTGCCGGGCCGCGTTATGGCCAGCCACAGTGCCGGAGGTGATCGCTTCGGTATGACCCACCAGCGGACCGGCCTTTTCGCCGCCGCAGAACAGATTTTCCACACCGTCCACCAGCAGGGCCTTGTTATGGCGCACCATCGCCGTGAAGCGGACAGAGTTGCCCAGGCCACCGGCATACGGATCCAGGTACCGGGCCTTCTCCAGGCCGGGAACGGAATGGAGCTTGTCCAGGGCCATATAAGGCGCCATCAGCTTGGCATGGCCAGTGTCGAGAATCACGACGTTTTCCGCATAAGCCCCGCCAGCATACTGCTGGCAAGCTTTGAAGCCCAGCTTGGCCTTATCCTGCATATGCTCAGGCAACGGGAGCACAATCTTACCCTTTTCTTCGAGTTCCTTGACCACCCAGGGGGCCATGGATTCCTTGGCGATTTTGCACGACCCACTGAAGGCGCCCACCTTGCCTGAAGCGTTGGCTGGCTGCAGTTCTTCCACCCCACAGAGGCCCGCCAGGCCAACCCGGCCGCCGAAGGTGGGGCAGCGCAGGACGCACATCATGCAGCCTTCGCCGAACTTGGTGCAGCTTCCGGGCGGGCCGGCGCTACCGGTGGCGTCCACAAAGACATCGCCCATGATCGGTGCAGCACCTTTAACGGTAACGGCACGAATCCGACGGCCCTCCATTTTCACACCGGTCACCCGGGCCCGATACATCACCTGAATGCCATAGGAGTCCAGCACATCGCGCACTTCAGGCTCAATAAAGGTCACGTTATACAGGCTGGCATGGCGGTGATCAGGGAAATCCAAATTCGTATGGGTTGCCACCCGGTCGCAGGCCTGAAACAGGTCGCCGCCACCCATGGCGATCATTTCTTCCGCAGCGGTATAGCGGCCATTATTTCGCATAATTCCGCCCACCAGACCAGTGCCAATAATCGCATCAGTCTTCTCCAGAATCACCGCTTCACAGCCCATCTTGACCGCTGCAATCGCGGCCGCGCAACCGGACCACCCGCCACCTACCACTACTACGCGTGCCATCGTTCTGCCCTCTCCCTTCTAATCAACGGCCCATCACCTGTCGCCGGTATACGTCAATCCATTCCGGGGCATCCCTTTCGTGCAAGACCCCAATGGCGAAGTCGTCAGGTTGACTGACCCCGCCGCCGGGTCTGGCATGGTCCCGCATCCACATCAGCGCTTCCACGCCAGTCTCCAACCCATTCAGACGTCCGGCATAAGTGGGGCATGAACTGATGGCCTCGACAAAACTGAACCCCCGCTTGGTAATGGCCTGGGTCAACAGCCCGACCAGCAGGTCGAAGTGATAGGCTGTACCCCGGGCGACAAAGGAAGCCCCGGCCGCTTTCACCAGTTCACACAGGTCAAACGGCCGCTCCACATGCCCGGCCGGGGATGTGGTAGTGACTTGCCCTGGCCGGGTGGTGGGAGCATATTGCCCCCCAGTCATTCCATACGTGCCATTTTGATACACGATCAGTGTGAGGTCAATGTTACGTCGAGCGGCATGAATCAAGTGGTTGCCGCCAATGGCAGAGGCATCCCCATCGCCACTGATCACAATTACTTTCAGTTCCGGGCGGGCCAACTTGATGCCGGTGGCATAGGCCAGTGCCCGGCCGTGGGTGGTATGGATTGTACCAAAGTCCAGGTAACCGGTGGCCCGGGAGGAGCAGCCGATACCCGAGACCAGTACCGTTTTGGTCTGGTCAAGCCGCAGGTTGGCAATGGCCTTGACCAGGGCTTTGGTGACAATCCCATGCGCACACCCCGGGCACCAGATGTGCGGAAGTTTGGGCCGGAAATATTCTTCTACCAGGGCGGCGGTGTCAATGGCTGTCATGGCTGCTTCACCTCCTTACCAGGGCTTTCTGCCCACCAGCGAGATGGCAAAATCCGGACAATAGGTCTCGCACCGTTCGCACCAGATACACCGGTCCGGTTGCACCAGCAGCGGTTTCCCATCCCGGTCCGCCCCATAGACATCTTCCGGGCACATTTGAATGCAAATCCCACAGCCCTTGCAATAGTTGCGGTTCACCCGGATATCAGGGACTTCCTGAGCCTCCAACACCTGCTCGGCCACAGGTTCGGTGGCGCTCATGACCAACCCTCCCGGGCACCGGCCGCCAGGGCATAGCCCTTACGAACCGCAGCCAGATTCATTTCCGCAGTTCCCCGGGGTGCCCGGCGGGCCGCCGCTTCTTCCAGAGCCGGGCGACTCACCACACCGGCCAACGCGGCCAGGGCACCCACCGCCACCATGTTGGCCGTAATGGCCCGGCCAATCTCGTCACGGGCAACGCAAATCAGGGGTAAGCCCAGTACCCGGGCCGGACTGGGGCCAACCTCAACCAGATCGGTGTCATAAATCAACAATCCGCCTGGCTTAACCTGCCGCCCGAACTTGGTGTACGCCTCCTGGCTCATGATCAGCACGTAGTCGGGCACCGTGGCCTTGGGGTAATCAATCTCTTCCTCGGAAATGATGACGTCGGCCCGACTGGCACCGCCACGTGACTCCGGCCCGTACACCTGGGACTGCACCACCTGCTTGCCGTCATAAAGCCCCGCCGCCTCGGCCAGCACAATCCCGCCGAGGATCAGACCCTGCCCTCCGTTACCGGCCAGCCGGATTTCCCTGCGCATGTGCTACCCCCCGCCTATCGCGGCCAGGATCTCGTCCGGGCCAAAGAGTTCGCCACCCACCTTGCTGAGCAACCGGACCGGGACCCGGCCGGCAACAGCCCGCTCAACCTCGCCCACCAACTGGCCCAGATTCATCTCCGGCACAAGGATCGTACGGACCCGCTCCGCCAGGCGACGTACCGGTTCAGTTGGAAATGGCCACAGACACTGAAGCTTGAGCAGACCGGCCCTGATGCCGCGGGCCCTGGCCTCCCGGACTGCACTGGCGGCTGCCCGGGCCGATGACCCGTAAGCCACCACCGCCACCTCAGCGTCCGCCAGCAGGGTGTTCTCCACCAGAGCCAGCCGGCCGGCCGCCCGGTCCAACTTATCGTGCAGCCGTTGAATCAGTCGTGCCGCCACTCGGGGATCGTTGGTGGGGAAGCCATCCTCCCCGTGGTAGAGCCCAGTCACATGAAAGCGGTAACCGTCGCCAAAGGCCGCCATGGGCGGGACACCGTTTTCCGGAGCTTTATAAGGAAGGTACTTATTCGGCGGGACGGTCGGCCGGGGCCGGGAGGAAAGTACCAGTTCAGCCGGCTCCGGCACCGCCACCACTTCCCGCATGTGTGCCACAACCTCATCACTGAGCAGGACGACCGGGACCCGCAGCTCCTCGGCAATGTTGAAGGCCTCGATGGTCAGGCGGTAGTACTCAGCCACTGAAGCCGGACTCAGCACGACCACCGGGTGGTCACCGTGCGTACCCCAGCGGGCCTGCATCACATCCCCCTGGGCAGGCAGCGTGGGCATACCCGTGCTGGGGCCGACCCGCTGTACGTTTACCACCACCAGGGGGACCTCGGCCAGAGCGGCATACCCAAGGTTTTCCTGCATCAGACTGAAGCCCGGGCCGCTGGTGGCCGTCATCACCTTGGCCCCGGACAGCGAGGCGCCAATAATGGCGGCGATGCTGGCAAGCTCATCCTCCATCTGGATGTAAGTGCCCCCCAGACCCGGCAGCCGCCGCGCCATCTGTTCGGCGATTTCCGAGGAAGGGGTAATCGGATACCCGGCGTAGAACCGGCACCCCGCAGCCAGAGCGGCTTCTGTACAAGCCTCATTCCCCTGCAGCAGCCGTCTCCGTGCACCAGCATCGTGCATCATGGCCCTTCCCTCGCTATCCGCCCGTTTACTCATCAATGATGAGCAGCTACTTGTGTAAGCAAAGTGGCGACATGGGCCGTCCTCAAAAAGGACCCGGCCACTGCCCCTACGTTTCCCAATAGCGTTGGATGCTTTCGATCAGCCCGTCCAGGTGTGCCACCATGGCCTTCTCCGCCAGGGCGGAAGCTCTGGCCTCAAGGGCCTCCAGGATCTGCCGGTGCTGCCTGACCAGCACGGGCTTGATCTTGCGCCGAATCGACCACGGGATTGGGACTGCCTCTGCCTCGTCATGGATCAATTTCGTGGCGGCCTGCAAGATCTTGTTGCCGGCCACCTCCGCCAGACGCTGGTGAAAAGCGAAATCCGCCGCCGCTGTGGCTTCCGGTGATTCGGCTGCTTCGTATCCGGCAATAAGACTACGGATCTCTTCCAGGTCCCGTTCACTCACCTGCCGGGCCGCCAGCCGGGCGATCTCCCGCTCCAGCGCCCGCCGGGCCACCAGGACATCGATCAGATCGTTTAATCCCGTCACCCGCAACGCACTTAACAACTGAGAAGAGGAAGCTGCTGCCGCCCGTTCACGCCGCAGCTCGGCCAGACGCTTCAGCCCCTCCGCCGTCAGAGACCGCCCACGAAACCCCGACCGCTGGGTCAGCCCACGAAAATCAAGTTCCCGCAGATACCGCCCTGCCGTTGCTTCACTGATCGGGTTTCCATGCTGACGCAGCCAGTCACAGACGGCACCGGAGCCTACCGGCTCCACTGCACTGTCCAGTACGCACAGAACTAAATATTCTAGTTCCGGATTTTCGGACACCGTCCCTAGTCACTTCCCGGCTCAGATTGTACGGCTCTGCCGGCAATGACGACCCAATCCCCCAGCACCAGGTCCAATGCTGCACCAGTAGCAGGACGGTCGGTACGGATAATGATGTTCAGATGGTTCGGCATATGCGTTTCGTCAAAGCCAGCCAGCACGCCGATTTCACGCTGCCCCACCATGACGGGGGAACCAACCAGGGCCATGCCGCCGACCTGCACCTCAAAAAAGCCCGCATACCAAACCTGCTGCACGCATCCGCCCGGCTCGGCAGTAGCCTCGTCGGTCAGGATCAGTTCGTGCACGTCATAACGCCGCAGTGCCCGCGAAATGGGTTTAATCAACTGTAAACCCCGGCCGGCCAGATTGGCGTCCAGTACGGTCACTAACTTCCCTTCTACCGGAGCACTGCTTGCGTATGGGTTATTCGCAAACAACCCGCGTGAGTAGGGATCCGTCATGGCCATGTGCTCGTCCACCTCTCATTACTGACGAGCCGCCGAGGGAAGTTTCTTCGCCTTCGTCGGCAATTCCTGCTACTGGAGAGCAGGTCCTTATCCAGCCTATTTCCTTTTGCTACTCATCAGTGATGAGCTGCTGTACGCATATGTTTCTCCGGTCTGCACAAAACTCCTGCTACTAAATGATGTTTGAAATCACTTTTTCACTAAATTTCTCTGAGGCAAACTGCTTCATCCGGCCTGGCCCAGGTGCGCCCGGACACCACTAGCTTCATATTGTGGGGCGGGAAAGGAGTGAGTACCGTGCTTCCATACCCTGCCCCACCGTCCCAGCAGCCTGCCTGGCTGCCGGCCCCGACCTGGCCCGCTGTGATTCCCGGGTGGCCCGGTCCGGCTATCCCCTTTGGAACAGAAGCAGCGTATTACCCCTGGCCGACACCCCGGCCATCCTGGCCATGGTCCCCCCCCGCCGGCGGTGAAGACACGCCGCACCAGCCGGTCCCCAGCCCGCTTCCGCTGGCGGAGGAGACCGACCCGATCGAAACGGAAGTCCCGCCGATTCCCCCGGCAGTGAAAACTGAAGTGGAGTTTGACCTGGGGCCCGGTCCTGCCGACCGCTGGTCAGAAACACCGGCCCAGCTTCTGCCCGAGGCGGTCGGCATTCCCCAGGTGGGACCCCTGCGCGGTGGCCTGACCCTCTCGGAGTTGCTGTCCAAACGGATTCGCGGCTTCTCTGACCGGCAACTCACGGAGCACCACCGCATTTACCGCGAATACTTCAGCAAATTCCGCGAGGTCCGGACCAAGCTGCGCACGGCCGAGCGTGGCGAGGCCAGCGAAGTCTTCAGCCGCTACCGTGCCCTCAAAACCTCTGAAGGCATTGCCTGGAACGGAATACGAATGCATGAATTGTATTTCGATCAACTGAGCGGGGCCGGCAGGCCCGCCGGCGGCCGGATCAGCGAATGGATCGGCCGGGACTTTGGGTCGTTCGACAACTGGGTGAAAGATTTCGTTGCCTGCGCCAAGTCGGCCCGCACATGGGCCCTCGTTGTGTACGACTACTACGACCGCAGACTCCACAACCTGATTGCAGACAGCAACGAATCCGGGCCGTTGGTGCTTAGTGTGCCGCTCATCGTTTGCGACATGGCTGAACATGCTTACGCAATCGATTTCGGCTCCGACAAGGACGCCTACCTGAAGGCTTTCCTCATGAATCTCGACTGGGAAAGTGTAAACAGCCGCCTGGGCGAAGTCCTGAAGATGGAATTTCGCATGTGACGGACCCCGGCGACCCCAGTTTACTTACCCTTTCAAGGCTTCGGGTGACGCTCGTCACGGTCGGGCGTCGCCCCCTCCCAGTATGATCAGCGGTACAGGCATTTCCACCGGCCACGGATCCTCTCCCCGGAACCAGAAATCGGTGGTACAAGTTCATGCCGCAGCACGAGGGTGGGGGAAGCAGTATGGTCGAAGTCCCGTTCCTGAGCCGATTCGCCTTTTTTGCTAATCTGGGCGCAGCCGACGTGGAACGGGTCGCGGGGCACATGTTTGAAAGACAGTATCCCAAGGGCGAAACCATCTTTCACCAGGGCGATCCCGGGGAGTCCCTTTACTTCTTGCGGGAAGGCAGCGTCAAGGTGTATCGGGTGGGCCCCGACGGCCGAGAGCAGATCATCCGTTTCTTCGGTAAGGAAGAGTCCTTCGGTCTGGTTGTAGCAATCGACCGCCAGCCCTATCCTTCATCGGCGGAAGCGGTGGAAAATTGTCGGGTCTGGTGCCTGCGGGTGGACGATTTCATGCGCCTCCAGCGCGACATACCGGCCCTGGCTCCCAAGGCACTGGACGCCCTGGCGACCAGGCTGCGCTTAGCTCAGGACCGCGCCCATACCCTGGCCGTACGCACCCTTCATTCACGGTTGGCCCAGTTTCTGCTGGAATATGCCCGCGATCGGGGGCAACTGACGGACGGAACCTGGGTGATCAGTCTTGGGCTGACCCATGAAGAGCTGGGCGGCCTGTTGGGCGCATCACGCGAAACTGTCACCCGGGCAATGGCCGACCTGCGCAAGGACGGCGCCATCCGTTCCGGCAGCGACGGCAGGGTAATGCTGGATGCAGAGCGAATCACCCGCTGGGCAGAAGAATAGCCCAAGAAGCCACAAATTGATTTTAGACGGCCTGACATAGCCAGGGCCAGGGAGGTAACGACGGATGGTGACCAAGGAACAGATCCTGGAAGCCCTTCAGGAAGTGATTGACCCCGAACTGGGCGTCGATATCGTCAATCTTGGTTTGATCTATAGCGTTGAGATCTTTAAGGAAACAGGTACCGTACTGGTGGACATGACGCTGACCACCCCGGGCTGCCCCCTGAGCGACAGCATGTCTGCTGCGGCTGAGCGTGTGCTCCTGAGTTTGGAAGGCGTTGAGAAGGCCAAAATCAACATTGTATGGCATCCCGCCTGGGATGCGAGCAAGATGAGCACAGTGGCCCGGAAAAAGTTGGGAATGTAATAGGGGTCTGCTGAGACCTGTGGCGCTGTCCACAGGTCTTTTTCTGCTGTCCCGGGGTAGTCCGCCGGAAAGGGATTTGACGCTGCAACCCACGAAGTGTATCTTGTTGTGACGAACCATGCCGCCTTCCCGCACGCCGCCGTGGTGCAAGAACCGGGTGCAGGCGTTAAGCCGAAGGAGGACGACGATTGCATTACCACCCTGATCACCCGCTCATTGTCCAGAGCGACCGCACGCTCTTTCTGGAAACAGACAATGCCCTGGCCAGCGAAGCCCGCGATGCCCTGATGGGCTTCGCCGAGCTGGTCAAGAGCCCTGAACATGTCCATACGTACCGCCTGAGCCCCCTGTCGCTGTGGAATGCCGCGGCGGCCGGGATCGGACCCCAGGCCATTCTGGACAGCCTGCGCCGGTACAGTAAATTTCCCCTGCCACAAAACATTGAACGAGAAATCGTTGAAACTACTTCCCGCTACGGCCGCGCCAAATTGCTCAGGTCAGGCGACCAACTGGTGCTGACTGTAGCCGACCGGCGGCTGCTGCAGCAATTGGCCGGGCAGCGACAGGTAAGTCCGTTCCTGGGGGATTGGTGCGGGCCTACTGAGATCGCGGTCTTACCCTGGGCCCGGGGCCGGATCAAGAAAGCCCTGATCGAACTCGGCTGGCCGGCGGAAGACCTGGCCGGGTACGCACCCGGGGCGGCGTTTCCAGTCCGCCTGCGCACCACCGGTCGGAATGGGCAGCCTTTTCAGTTACGGAACTACCAACAGGAGGCTGTGCACCGCTTTTATGCCGGCGGTGCCCCGGACGGTGGCAACGGGGTGATCGTACTGCCCTGCGGCGCAGGCAAGACGGTAGTGGGTCTCGGAGCCATCGCCGCCGCAGGTGTGCACACCCTGATTTTGACGACCGGCACTGTCGCCGTGAACCAGTGGATCAGGGAACTGCTGGACAAAACTGACCTGACGGAAGAACAGGTCGGTGCGTACACCGGCTCTCTTAAGGAAGTCAAGCCGGTGACGGTGGCCACCTACCAGGTTCTGACCCACCGGAAGCGCGGCAGCCAGGAGTTCCCCCACCTGGCTCTGATGGACCGGGCCGACTGGGGGCTCATTATTTATGACGAGGTCCATTTACTCCCGGCGCCGGTCTTTCAAATGGCGGCTGAACTACAGGCCAAGCGGCGTCTGGGGCTCACAGCCACCCTGGTCCGCGAGGACGGAAAAGAGGAAGATGTCTTCTCGCTGATCGGTCCCAAACGCTATGATGTGCCCTGGCGTGTGCTGGAGGAGCAGGGTTGGATTGCACCGGCCACTTGTATTGAGGTACGGGTGAACCTGCCAGACAGCCTGCGGGAAGTCTATGCGGTGGGCGAGGACCGGCACCGGTACCGGATCGCCGCCTGCGCTCCCAATAAGATCACTGTGGTTACGCAACTGGTCCGGCGCCACCCCGGAGAGCAGGTGCTGGTGATCGGGCAGTACCTGGAGCAATTGGGCGAGGTTGCGCGGCAACTGGGGGCACCGCTGATCACCGGCGAGGTACCGGAGCGTGAACGTGAGCGCCTCTATGCTGAATTCCGCAATGGAACCATCCCGGTACTGGTGGTTTCCAAGGTGGCCAACTACGCCATTGACCTGCCTGACGCCAGCGTGGCCATACAGATCTCCGGAACCTTCGGTAGCCGCCAGGAGGAAGCGCAGCGCCTGGGCCGCATCCTGCGGCCAAAGGGCGTCGGGCGCCAGGCCACCTTTTACGGTGTCGTCACCCGGGAGACACGCGATCAGGACTTTGCCATGCATCGGCAATTGTTTCTGGTCGAACAAGGGTATCGTTACCGGATCGTAGATGCCGGTGATGGTCTGACGGCGGACTGGCTGGCGCAGCTCGAGGCAGAGCCCTGCTGAACAACATGCTGGGCGAGCAGTCGAACAGCGGGGTTTCCATCAGGGACACCCCGCTGTTCTTCGGTTTCAGTCCTCCGCTACCGGTCTCAGGGGTTGTTGTTGCTCTGCACGCCGTTGATCTTGAAATCTACCTTCAGCTCTTTGCCCTGGTAACTGTTGTCAAGAGAGAGGTCGAGGGTCACCTTGAAATGCAGGAAGCGGATGGAGTTCAGCGGCAGGGGGATTCGTGTTGTGTCAGGGTAGCGGAGCGGAATGGCCCCGTCCAGGAACTGCTTGAGGGTCCCCTGGGCGACAACGAAGTCCCCGGGTAGCCCGGCGCGGGAGGTGGTAATTTCCACCATCAGCTTTTCGGCCAGGCTGACATCGGCCAGGGTCGTTTCGGCCCAGACGGTCTCCAGCCAGGCGCCCATGGTACTGCAAGCAGTCGGGTTGCTGACGATGAGCGTACGGTTGTGGACATCACCCGGTGCCCAGAATCCGGTGGGTAGAGTTCCCAGTTGCCCACCCGGAGTCTGGCCCTGTTGGGCAGTCACATAGAACATGGGGCCCGGCACCGGGTCACTGTCGTTCCGGTCAGCGTGCAGGCAAAGCGTACCTGCCGTAAAGTCCGTATCGTTGCGCACCGTGTCAGTGAACAGCGCCAGCGTGGTTCCCACCGCCAGTGTCATGGTGGCGAGCACGGCTGCCAAGGCCAGCCAGAATGTCCTTTTCATTGACGGGCCTCCAGTCAGCCACTCCGCCGGGGTCAAATCACCCCGGCGGAGTGAGCTTATTAAGCGTTAGGACCAGGAGTTCGGGCCGGTCCCGCCGCCGTTGGTGTTGTTCCGGGACTGGACAGCCTTGACCTGCATCCCGAGGGTAGCAGTCTTGCCCTGGCAGGCGTTGGTGGTGTCGATATCCAATTCCCATTCCACCGTGAAGGTGGCCTCAGTCCCCATCGTGACCGGGGTAGGATTGTGGGCCGCGTCCATGATGACCTGGTCGGTGGTGTTGAGGGTGTACGAATTGTCATGGGCGTCCTTGACCTTTACCACCAGGCGGTTAACACCGTCGCACGTCGTCAGGTCACCGGCCAGGGTGGTAGACAGGCCCATCCAGGCATCCAGGTTACCGGTATACGTCACCTTGTAGGTGCCCGATCCACTATCGCCAGGGGCCATGGGGTTCACCGGGACGGGGATCAAGGCATCATCGTCGAGGCTGACGGTACCGGAGGCGAAGACGTTGTTATCGTTGGGGGTGTTGGCGGTGAAGAGGGCCAAGCTGGCGCCGCTTACCAGCAGGGTGATAGTGGCCACAGCCAACAGGCTGAGGACGAGGCGCTTGGTGAGCATGGGAGTCACTCCTCCTTGTTTTTGCCGATCGGGACTCCGGTTACTGACCCGCAGGCATCATGCCGCTAATGCCCTGCCTGGTCACCCCCTTTGCGCCGGGCCGATTCTGCCTCGGCTAAAATCTTCCACATATGGCGCAACTCACCGGCAATCAGGATGAGTCCGGGGATGATGACGAAAAGGATCATTCCGGCAGGTTTGCGCAGGAAACTGGCCAGGTAACCAAAGTAGGGCACCCTGGCTTCGTACCGTCCCACCACCTGCTCACGTGCTACAGCCGTCAGATCCTCGGAGTCGTTGGCATCGCCCTTGGTCACGTAGGCACTGGGAATTCCGTTTAGTGACACAAGGCCAACCACGCGGTGGGTAATCAGCATGTCAGCCTTTCCCCGTGTCCGGAAGGTAATGATATCGCCTTCACCGATGGCTTCCTCCGCCGCCAGGGGGCGCACGATGATCACATCACCGGTGTGGATCAGGGGTTCCATCGAGCCACTGAGGACAGTCAGTACCTTGCGCCCCATGAAGGTCGGCAGAGCATCCCGGGAGCGGCGGGCCGAGATGGCCAGGACGGCAGCCACGCCGATGATCAGCACCAGGCCCACGGTGATTGCCGCGTTCAGAAGCTTCACAAAGCGGTTCATCATCCGTCAACCTCCTCATGGGTAGCAGGGACATCAGGAGCGCTGCCGGCAGAGATCTCGTCTGAGTGAACAGCCTCACCCCTGCCCACTGCGCCGGGGTCGGGGTCCTCAACCATCGGGACGGGCTGTATCAGGGCCGGGTCAGGCAGGACCTGCGTCACGGTTGGGGTATACAGCGCCTCGGTTACCGTTGGTTCGGGCGGTGGCTGAACCACACCCCGGAGGGGGATCTCCTGGTATAGAAACCCGTCAAAGGCGGCTATCCGCAGATAACCGTCGATTTCACCCGGAACGCCCGCCTCCCCCGAAACGGCGATGGAGGCACTCCCTTCCGGCTCAACGACAGCCGGTGTCAGAGATGCGACCAGCCCCGGCACCCCAACCAGTTCCACGGCCAGTGGGAGCGGCCGCCCAGATGTGTTGCGTATCTGCGCTACATCAGGCCAGTCCACAAACTGTCCTGCCGTGAGCTCCTCCAGGTTGATACTGCCGGCATCAGTGACGATGGCGTCGGAACTGAGGGACCGAAACTGCACAGAACCAGTCCCATGCCGGGATACCAGAAAGCCATAGGTATGCCCATAGTTGCACCACAGCACCCCTGCGGCCCCCAGCATCAACAGAAACAACACACTGGAAGCCGGTCGGGCCATTCGGGCCAGAACTGGTCCGGTGCAGTTGGGTCGGCGTCTGCGGGTTGAAAAAGACATGCGCACATGCGCCAGCCTCCTTGGCTCCAAGGGCAGCAGGACGTTTGGGATTTAGTGGCTACAAATACACCTTTTCTACAGCCCGCTACACTCTCCTCTGTAATGTGCAATTATTTGGAAAACTATCTTACAGCAAAACCCAACGCCAAAACCGGCCCTCCAGAGAGGGCCGGTCAGGTCTGACCCGCGATTTAGTTGATCTCTGCCATCACTTCGCCGGTCTCGGCCGTGTCAAAACCGCCCAGGGTCTCCAGTTGGGAGCGCACCCGGCGGTGGTGAAGCGTCCCCAGAAGCTGCCGCACCGGGGTCTCGGTCAGCGCATCCTTCAGCACTGCCAGGTCATAGCGCACCCGATGCAGGGGCACAAAACCGAGCCCGAAAGCTGCCGCCACCGGAGCGGCACTCACCCCCGCATCGGCCAGGCCCGCTGCCACCGCCCGGGCCACTTCCAGGTGATTATGAACGACCCGCCCGAAGCCCTGCACGGCTGCCGGGGGAATCTGTGCAGCCAGCAGAAGCCGCTCCAGCAGGTGGCGGGCACCGGAGCCGGGCTCACGGTTCACCATACTCACCTGCGGCCGGGCCAGGTCACTGACCCCGTGCAGCCCCAGCGGATTGCCCCGGCGGACCAGCAAACCTTCCTCCCATACACCCAGGTTGATCAGAACCGCCCCACGCCCGTGCAGAACCCGACGCACAAAGGGAGCATTATGTTCACCCGTTTCCTGATCATAGAGATGCATGCCGGCCATGTGCACCTCACCGCGGGCCAGACTCTCCAGGGCTGCCATACTGTTGGCAAAGACCCAATGTACCCGTAGTCCGGGATGCCAGCGCTGGGCAGCCTGGGTCCAAAGGGAAATGGCCGGGGTACAACCCGCCAGAACGACTGTCTGCTGCAACACATCCGGGTCGTCCAGCAAGTTCACCTGCATGCTGGCAGCCTGCGCTTCCCGGGTCCCGGTACCGTCCGCCGGAACCAGTTCGGTGCGAAAGGCATCATCCCCCACCAGCGGATGGGCCACCCAGCGGGCGCCCACCCTGGCCAGCGCCAGCCGCGCTGTCTGGCCAACCGGCACCGTAGCAGCCGGAACGGCCTCGACGGTGGGCAGATCACCCTCTAACCAGAAGAGGTCCTCCACGCGACAGCCCAGGGACTTGGCCAGCCGCAGCGCCACCGTTGCCGAGGGCGCATACAGACCGGACTCAATTCCGCTGATGGTCTGCCGGGTCACCCCCGCCATCTGGGCCAAATCCTGTTGGCTCAACCCCATGCGGGCACGGGTCTGCCGCAAATGGTTGCGCAGATCGTGCAATCAAGGCCCCTCCCTCCGGGTAGTAGCGGCCCGCTCGCTGTCAGCCGGAACGACCGGTGCGATCAAACCGCGCCGGGCTGCGCCAGCGCAACCCCACCCAGAGCGACAAACCGGCGACGGCAGTGAGCACCCCCGCCAGCAAATGGGCCCGTGCCGTCTGCCCGGCCTGCGCAGCCGAATAAATCGCCAGCGATACGGTTTGCGTCTTGCCGGGAATGTTGCCCGCCACCATCAAAGTCGCTCCAAACTCCCCCAGGGAGCGGGCGAACGCAGCCAGTATCCCCGTCCAGACGCCGGGCCAGGCCAGGGGAATGAAGACATGCCAGATCGCCTGCCGGCGACCGGCACCGTCAACCTGCGCCGCCTCATACACCTCGGCCGGAACTTCCTCCAGGGCGTTCCGGGTCGCCTGAACGAACAGCGGCAGGCAAACGATTGCCTGGGCCAGCATGGCGGCAACCGGGGTGAAAATCAACGTCCCGCCCCAAAGGTGCCGGGTGAGCCAGCCCACCGGCCCGCCGCGCCCGATCAGCAACAACAGGTAATAGCCCAGCACTGTGGGGGGTAAGGCCAGGGGCAGGTTGGCCGCCACATCCACCAGACGCCGCCCGCGCCACCCCGGCCGGGAGAGCGCCCAGGCCAGGGGTAAACCGGCGGCCGTCGCCAGCAGGGTGGCAGCGACGGCGATCTGCAGGGAAATGCGGAGGTTATCCGCCAAACCGTTCATATCAATCCGCCGTTCCAAATCCATATTGATGCAGAACTGCCTGCCCGGCCGGAGAGGCCAGAAAGTCGGCAAATACCCGAGCCTGCACCGCCTGCGGAGAGTCCCTGAGCACGGCCATGGGATATGTCACCGGTTCATGACTCCCGGGGGGTGCCTCGGCCACCACCTTCACACCGGCCAGCCGGGCATCCGTGGCGTACACGATCCCCGCCTGAACCGCACCGGACTCCACGTAATACAAAACCTGACGCACGTCTTCCGCCTGCACCAGCCGCTGCTGCAATGCCTGCCACAGGCCAAGCCACTGGAGCACCTGCCGTCCATATTGCCCGGCCGGCACATGCTCCGGATTGCCAATGGCGATCCTCTGCACGGCGGCGGAGGTCAGTTGTTCCCAGGTGCTGAGGTCACTGGTAACTGCTTTGCCCCGAACCAGCACGACTCGGTTGGTAGCCAGTGACCTGACTTCATCCGGCGAAACCAGGCCGACCCGGACCAGGGCCGTTACAGACTCGGGAGCAGCCGCGATGAACAGATCCACCGGTGCGCCCTGCTCAATTTGCCGCTGCAGGGCCCCGCTGGAACCAAAGTTAAAGCGCAGGCGGATGGCTGGATACGCCTGGACGAACAAGGGCTGAATGTCATTCAGGGCGTCGCGCAGGGATACCGCGGCGGAAACCGTAATTTCCACGGGTGCCCCGGCCCCACCCGACTTCGGCGGCGTGCAGGCCGGCAAGAAAAAGATCAGCATGAAGACGAAGGACCATAACCTGGGTTTCACCGGCCTGCCTCCGTGGGGCTAGGTTTAACTGTAGCACCTGGTGCAAGTATATCTTACAGGTAGCAAGAATTCAAGCGGGCAGGCCAGCCCCGTGCAAGGCCGGGGGGACTGTTCCGATTTCATGATCTGCCATCCTGTTCTGGCGTAACTCCAGCCAACCCAAGTGGGCAATCTACCAATGTGACAACATGTGCGCAGGGCAGATCAGATCCCGCCGACGGAGTGTGATCCCTTGAAACGACGGGTCGTCCGGGACTATGCGGAATTGAGCCGCCTGGCCGCCGACGAAGTGGGCAACATGGTAAGACAACAACCTTCCGCAGTGCTGGGCCTGGCTACCGGGAGCACACCCGTGGGGCTCTACCGGAACCTGGTCAGCCGCAGTCAGGCCGGAACGCTTGATTTGCAGCGGATCGTCACGTTTAACCTCGACGAATACCTCGGACTGGCCCGGAACCATCCGGCCAGCTACTGGCAGTTCATGCAGGAGCATCTGTTTCGGCACGTCTCCGTGCCAGAAAACCACATTCACATGCCCCACGGCGATGCCCCTGACCCGGAGGCGGAATGCCTGGCCTATGAGGCCGCCATCGCCAGGGCCGGCGGTATTGACCTGCAAATCCTGGGAATTGGTGGTAACGGACATATCGGCTTTAACGAGCCGGGCGCGCCCTTTGACAGCGTGACCCGGGTTGTCCGGCTGGCCCCTGAAACCATCGCGGCCAATGCCCGCTTCTTTCCGCGGATGGCAGATGTCCCGCAGTATGCCATCTCCATGGGGATCCACACCATCATGCAAGCCCGCCGCATCCTGCTGTTGGCCAGCGGCGATACCAAAGCGCAAACGGTGGCAACAACCCTGACCGGCCCGGTGACCCCAGCCGTACCGGCCTCGGCGCTGCAGAACCACCCGGACACCCTGGTGATCATGGATGCCGCGGCCGCCCAACTGTTACCGGCACCGGCCAGTCGGAGCCAGTAACAAAAGCGGGGGAGGCGCCGTGCTTGGCAGCCCTCCCCCGGAACACGCAGGTACTCAGTTGGGTTTACTTTTCGACCGCCCCCGGCCACTGCTGCATCCCGCCGAACATATTGCCGACCGACCGGAATCCCGCCTGGGCCAGAATCTCTGCCCCCTGGGCGCTGCGGTGGCCACCCTGGCAAACGACCACCACGGGAGCCTGCGAATCCAGTTCATACAGCCGTTCAGGTAGAGTGCCCAACGGAATCAGCCGGGCTCCGGCAATATGACCGGAGCGGAACTCCGGTTCCTGGCGTACGTCAAGCAACGTGAGCGGTATTCCGCTATTCAGGTACTGCTGCACTTCAACCGGAGACAGGTTGACCACCTGGCCCGGCTGGGCAGCAGCCAATCTCGACATCCGCCGGCGTCCGGCTGAGGGTTCAAAATCAGATCCGCCCGACAACATGGCCGCGAACAGCGTCACAACCCATCCCACAACCTTCACCTTGCCTTGCTGTTGTTATGCCCAGTATACCCCATACGGTATACAACTTATCCTATGCGTGTATGTTCGGTCTGTCAAGCCTCCCCTCCCCGGCAACTGCCAATGGTCCCTACCCCGTACAGTAATTGATCTGACCCAATAATGATGGGCGGTGCCGTCAAAGACACCGCCCGTGTACACTTTCCTATTTGGCCGCCTTCTGGGCTATACGCGGAATAAACTTATCCATATTTACCACAAAACGTTCATGGCGGCCCTCACCGATCTTTTCCGTTTCGTCAAATGCCTCCACCCGGAATACCAGCCGGCGCCCGTCCACTTCCACCAGTTCGCTGCTGGCCCGAACCACCATACCCTTGGGGGTCGCGGCAATGTGCCGGATATCCACCACTGTGCCGACGGTGGTGTGGCCCGTCTCCAGGTGCGGCTGCACGGCATTCCAGGAAGCCGCTTCCATCAGCGCAATCATAAATGGCGTTCCAAACACTTCCACACCACCGGCGCCCACTGTACTGGCCAGATTCGAATCATCGACCTTAGTCTGCACCTGGGCCGTCAGCCCGGGCTGTAAGGGCATCTGTCGTTCCTCCCTTGCGTGCGGTCCCGAATGTGTGGGAGCTTCCGCCTGATCTGGGATTTACCCCTGCTCACCCAGAGTGGCCGTCAGGGTCAGGCTGCGGCCATCGCGCCAGACCAACAGCAGCAGGGTATCACCAGGCTGCCTGGCCTTCACGGCGCTGCTGAGGTCATCCGGACCCTTGACCGCCGCCCGATCGACCTCCAGGATGATGTCGTAGCGCTGTACTCCGGCCTGATCGGCCGCACTGCCCGGCTGCACAAATGCCACCAGGGCCCCCCGCGGCTCGTCTTCCAACTTCAGATAGTCAGCCAGTTCCCTGGTTACACTCTGTACTTGCACGCCAAGTATCGCCCGCCGCACCTTGCCATTCGTTAGCAGTTCCTGGTACACATCCCGGACTGTATTCGACGGAATGGCAAAGCCTATTCCCTGGGCATCGGCCCGAATGGCCGTGTTAATGCCGATAACCTGCCCCTGCAGGTTGAGCAGCGGCCCGCCGCTGTTACCCGGGTTAATGGCAGCGTCGGTCTGTAGCAGATTCTTGAAGGCGTGGCCCTTGATGTTCAGAGGGCGCTGCTTGGCGCTGATGACGCCCACCGAAACTGTATGATCAAAGCCATGGGGATTCCCGATGGCCACAACCCATTCGCCCACCCGCACCCGGTCGGAGTCACCCAAAGCTGCCACGGTGAGGCTGCTGTCAGGATCAATCTTAAGCAGCGCCAAGTCCGTTTCGGTATCCCGACCCACAACCCGCGCCGTATAGGGTTCGTCGCGGCCCAGTACACGTACTTTGACATCCCGTGCGCCATCAACGACATGGTTGTTGGTGATGATGTGGCCGTCCTGGCTCACCACCACCCCGGTGCCCAATCCTTCCGCCGTACGGGGGGCCTCCGGCGTGAAGTCTCGGAAAAAATCACGGAAAAACGGGTCTTGAAAGAATGGGTTTTCCGAGCGCTCCACCACCGTGGTGGTTTCTACTCGCACCACCGCCGGACCTAACTGCTCGGAAATATCGGCGATGGTGTTGGCACCCACAAAAAAGTTGCCGGCTGAACCCGATGCAGCAGCTCTGCCTGCTGTTTCATGTGTGGTGGCAGCCATGTGGGGAGCGGCTGCAGCCACTCGCGTCCCAAACGAAGCTACACCAGGAGTCATCCGGGCCAGGGCCCACCCAGTCCCGCCCACCAGTGCGCCTACGACCAGCGTGGCCCCCAGAGCCACACCAAGAAAGGGAATCCATCGATTACGCTTCACCTGCTGCTCCCTCCTTTGGCACTCTCAATTGCCGAGTGCTAATTGAGCCATACCATTGTCATAGCGCAAGATGCTTATCGATGTCAACCTGCTGACCGCGTGTTAACGGAGTGTTCACATTCACCGCCCCGAACGGCTCCTACCGGGGCATAATAGAGGTGAAATCTGCCGCCAAAGGGGGCGCTGGGGATGACGCCAAAGTTTGATCCCGCCCAAATGGACCGGCTGCTGGATCCGGAGCGCCGGAAGTGGAATGACCCGGACAAGATCCTCCAGTATCTCAACCTGGGGCAGTGCACGGTGGTGGCCGACATTGGCTGCGGGCCCGGATACTTTGCGCTGGAAGCAGCCCGCAAGATGCAACCCGGTGGGTACGTATTTGCCGTAGACACAGCTCCGGACATGGTTGATGCCTGCCGAACGGCCGTGAAAGAGGCTGGACTTACGAACGTGGAATGCCTCCAGGCCGAAGCCGATGATGAATTTCCGATCCAGTCCGAACTGTGCGACGCGGCCCTGCTCGCCAACATCTATCATGAAATTGACCCAACTTCCAACGTGCTGCATGAATTGCGCCGAATCCTCAAGCCTGGCGGCATTGTGCTGCTGGTCGAGTGGAAGCGGGAACCGGCCCCCATTGGGCCGCCCCTGGAGGAGCGACTGGATCAACAGGACGTGGTAGAGGAATTTACCATGGCCGGTTTTATCCTCTTTGGCACCTGCGACGTGGGTCCATACCACTATGGCCTGAAATTTTACAGCCGGAAGTCGGCGGAGGAACCGGTGAACACCATGAATGACGTGGTGCCAGGGTGACCAGAGCAGGCACAGAACGGTCCCGGGCCACCCGCCCGGGGCCTTTGCATTTTTCGGGGGTCATCCCGACGGGTCCTCACCCCATCCTGACAGATGACATAAAGTAGATACCAGAGGAGGTGCTAACGTGCTTTTTGGTGCTTTTCCCTTAGGCGTCCCGTTCGGCTTCGGCGGCTTCCCCCTCGGCGTCGGCGGCTTCGGCGGCTTGCCGTTCGGCGGCGTCGGCGGCTTCGGCGGCTTGCCGTTCGGCGGCGTCGGCGGCTTCGGCGGCTTGCCGTTCACCGGCTTCCCGGCCACCGTCGGCGGATCTACCTTTGGCGCAGTCCCAGTCTCTTCCGTCGGCGTCAGCCCGATTCCGGGCGTTATTTAAGTACCACACCAGAGGCTCCGGCCATACCTCATGGCCGGAGCCTCATATCTGCGCCCGGGACACCTTCAGCAGTGGGGTCCGGCAGTGGCAAAAACCCGGATGTCGCCGTTGCATCCGGTACCGTGCGTTGGACCGGCAGCCGGGCGCCGCCCCAGGAACTTTGCCCCCATTCGGCCAGGACCCGGCTGTACAGTTGTTCTGTCTGCCCGGCCACTCCGTCCCACGTATATACGGCAGCCACCTTACGCCGGGCAGCATCGGCCATCCGGCGGGCCGCCGGCTCGTTCTGCAGGGTCATCATAATCTGCTGGGCCAGGCTGCCGGGGTCGCCGGGGATCGCCTTGCGGCCGTCCACGCCATGCTCCACGATTTCAGCCAGTCCACCGGTGTCAGCCACCACCAGCGGCGCTCCGGCCTGCATCGCCTCCAGGGCCACGATCCCAAAAGGCTCGTACGTGCTTGGCACTGCCACCACCGCCGCCCGGGCAAACAGGGCCGCCAGCTGCACATCATCCACATAACCGGTAAAGTGGACAAATCGGTTCAGACCGAGGGCTCCGACCCGGCGACGCAGTTCCCCCTCCCACAGACCTGTCCCGGCAATCACCAGGCGGACATCCGGACAAGCCTGAAGGACACGCGGAAACGCCTCCAGCAAAACCGCGGCGCCTTTCTCCGGCACTAGGCGGCCGACAAAGAACACCACCCGCTCCCGCTCCGATTCCAACCGGGCCGGCATTGCGATACGGACAGGCTCAATGCCGTTCGGAATCACGGCGATCTTGTCGTTAGGCAGGCCAAAAAGGCGCTGCACCTCTGCCCGCATAGCCCGTGAACAAACCACTACCCGCCAGGCCTCATAGGTCAGCCACCACTCAATGTCGTGGATATATTTTTGTGTTGCGTCATGTAAACCGTGCATCCGCCCCTCTTCCGTAGCGTGGACCGTGGCCACCAGCGGCAGGCGAAAGGCATGTTTCAGCACGCGCCCGGCATAAGCCGCCAACCAGTCGTGGGCGTGGAGCACCACCGGTTCGGAGGTCTGCTGCAAAATCCGCACGCCAGCCTCGGCCAGGGCAAAATTCAGGTGCATCACCCACCCGGGAAAATCCGTCGTCTGGCCAAAATAAGGCTGCACCCGGTGAATCCAAACACCGTCGTCCCTTTCCAGTGCAGCGGCCCCTGCTCCGGCTCGGGTAAGCACGTCCACCCGTACACCGCGGCGCACCAGGCCACGGGCCAGACCGCACACATGGCGGGCAAGCCCTCCCACCAGTTGGGGAGGATATTCCCAGCTCAGCATCAGTACACGCATGCATGGCGCCTCCAATTTCGACACATTGGTTTCGTCCCGGCCGCCAGCCGTCACCGGCAGTGGGAATTGCCGCCGCCCACAGCGAAAGACTGGCTTAGTATGCCCCCAAGGAGGGTGCGCGGTGGACGATCTCTCCCTGCTGACCCTTGGCCGCATGGCCTGGACCGATTTTGATCGGGCAATCCAGCATGAGTGGTGGATTGGCAACGGTGCCGGGGGCTGGGCGAGCGGCACGCTGGCAGGTGCCTGCAGCCGTTACTACCATGGCCTGCTGGCAGCCGCTCTGCGGCCGCCGGCCGAGCGAACCATGATGCTGGTCAAGGTGGATGAGACACTCAACGTAGATGGCCGGACGCACCCACTGGCGTGCAACCGTTGGATCGGGTCCGTGGAGGATGAGGGGCTCCTGTATCTGCGTGCCTTCGAACTTGCCCCGTACCCGGTCTTCCATTACGATGCTGGCGGCTGGCTGATTGAAAAGCGCATTTTCACGGTACACGGCCATAACGCGACCGTGATTCGCTACCGTTTGACCCCCGGACCGGGCGCCCACACCCGAGCCGAACTGCACCTGCGGCCCCTGATCACATACCGCACCATCCACGGCGTTCTGACCGCCAACTCCAGGCCGTTCCGCCAGGACGCCGGGCAGGCCACCGTGACCGTTCATGCCTACGAAGAAGCTGCCGCCCTGCGGCTGCTGGCAGACCAGGGCACTTACTCCCCTGCCGGCACCTGGCAATACGGCCTGCATTACCCATACGAAGAGAATCGCGGTGAACACACTGTGGAAGACCTCTATAGTCCAGGCGACTTCGTCTTCACAGCAACTGGGCCGACCCAGTTCACATTGCTGGCCTATGCAGAGCCGCGCGGCCCGGAAGGTCTGGACACGGCCACAGACGCCCTGCCCCGGGACTGGGGTGATATGGCCGAAGGCCGGGAACGGGAGCGGGCCCGAGGACTGCTACGCCCATTCGGCGATCCCTTCAGCCGCCTGTTGGCCTACGCCGGTGACCAGTTTGTCTGCCAGCGCGAATCGACCGGTACCCGGACCATGCTGGCCGGCTTCCCGTGGTTTACAGACTGGGGCCGGGACACCATGATTGCTCTGCCGGGGCTGACCCTCACCACAGGCCGCCACGACCTGGCCCGAGAACTGTTGCGGACCTTCGCCCGGCACGCCCGTAACGGGCTGATTCCCAACTGCTTTCCGGATATTGGCACAGAGCCCCTGTACAATACCGCCGACGCAACACTCTGGTATATCAACGCTTCCTGGCGCTATTTCCAGGCTACCGGCGATCAGGCGTTTATCCGAAAAGAAATTTACCCCTTCCTCTGCGAGGCCATCCGGCACCATCAACGGGGGACCCTATTTGGAATCCAGGCGACCGAAGAAGGACTGCTGCGCTGTGGCCGACCAGACGTGCAGGTAACCTGGATGGACGCCAAGGTGGGCGGCTGGGTCGTCACCCCTCGGGACGGACTGCCGGTGGAAATCCAGGCCCTCTGGCATAATGCTCTGCAGATCATGGCGCGTCTGGCCGCTGCCGTTGGTGACAGGCCAGAGCCGTACAAAGCCGCAGCCGACCGGGCGCGGATGGCATTCGACGGGCTGTTCTGGAACGACGCGTACGGCTGCCTGCACGACCGAATTCTGGACGACGGCACACCAGACCCGAGCCTCCGACCCAACCAATTGTTGGCGGTTAGCCTGGACTTTCCCCTGACTGAAGCCGACCGCGGTCGCCAGATAGTGGCGCGGGTCTGGCAGGAGCTCTGGACGCCCTACGGGCTTCGGAGCCTGGCACCGGCCGACCCCAGTTACCGAGGTGAATATGTCGGTAACCGGTGGCAACGTGACGCCGCCTACCACCAGGGCACCGTTTGGTCCTGGTTGGTGGGTCCGTTCATTTCCGCATACCTGCGCGTGTATGGCCGAACACCCGCCACGCTGCAGTTTGCCACGGAGATCTTGCGGCCGCTGCGCGAGCACCTGTACGAATTTGGGCTCGGCACCGTGGCCGAAATCTTTGACGGCAATGCCCCCCACCCACCACGGGGTTGCCCGGCTCAGGCCTGGAGTGTGGCGGAACTTCTGCGCATCTGGGCCGACGAACTGGGACACCGCTAAGAAGGCACCCTAAATTTTCACGTCGAAATAGCCGAAATAAGGGAGGCGGGCGAATGCAGCGACGCTGGTGGATCTGGGGGACACTGCTTCCGGCCTTTGTCATTTCTTACGTACACCGGGTTGGCCTGGCTGCGGTGGGCGACGCGCTGAAAGCCGACTTTAGCGTCGGCGCTGCTGCGCTGGGACTGCTGAGTTCCCTCTATTTTTACATCTACGCTGTGATGCAAGTGCCGGCAGGGGTCCTGGCCGATACCTGGGGTCCTCGCCGGGTCGTTACCGTGAGCCTGGCCTTAACCACCCTGGGGACCATTGCCTTTGCCCTGGCCCCGTCTTATGGGATTGCCGCCGTCGGCCGCCTGCTGGTGGGTCTGGGAGTTTCCGCGATCTTTGCCTGTCTCCTGAAGGTTCAGGCTGAATGGTTTCCCGCCCGGATTTTTGGTACGTTGTCCGGACTGTTAATGCTTGTTGGCAGTCTCAGCGGTCTGCTGGCCTTCACCCCTGCTGCCGCAGCCGCCGCTGTACTGGGCTGGCGAGGAACCTTTCTGGCTTTGGGTATCGTTACTCTGACCATTACCGCCGCATGCTGGGTGGTGGTGCGCGACAGGCCGTCCGACCTCGGGTTGCCCGCCCCCGAAGGCGCTGCTCCCCCTGGTCCGAAGGTGGATCTTAAAGTGGCTCTGGCTGCGGTGGCCGGGAATCCCCGGACTTGGCCGGGGGTAGTCGGCGGGTTCGGTCTGTATGGCAGCGCCATTGCCTTTTCCGGTACCTGGGCGGTGCCATACCTGCGCGACGTGTATGGACTGGAGCGCATGCTGGCAACCAATCTGGCGCAACTGGTGCTTCTGGGTCTGGCCCTGGGTGGCCCGGTCATCGGCTGGGCTTCCGACCGGCTGCGTACCCGCCGTATCCCGTACATGGCCCTCACCGCGTTATTGGTCATGCTGCTGGCGTGGTTGGCCTTTGGTCAGCCGCCCAGAGCCTGGATCGGGCCAGTGCTTTTCCTGTTGGGCGTCGGTGCCTCAGCCTTTACACTAACCTGGGCGGCAGCCAAAGAAGTCAACGCCCCGCAGTACGCCGGACTGAGTGTGGGGCTATCCAACAGCGGCGGCTTTGTGGGAGCAGCTATTCTCCAGCCGCTGATGGGACTCATCCTCGACCGGGCGGGAACCGGCCTGGCTGGATACCAGGCTGCTATACAGGCCCTCTTCTGGGCCGGGGTATTGTCGCTGGCGGCCAGCACCCTGCTGACCGAAACGGGCGCCCGCAACATTTACGCAGAGCTCCAGAAGCGCAAAAACGGGCAGGCGGCCTGAAGGAACGGCCGCCTTCTCCCTGTTGCCTCCGGTTTGCGCCTGCAGGTAAAAGCACTGACTTGCATTGTCGTTTTCGCCATTAAATGGTAAAACTTTCTTGCTGGCTCCGGTGCTCCGGAATCTATTCCGGGCAAATCCTCCGGCGCCGGCGGGAGTGACGTGGGTGCTGCATAAGCACTTGCGGGTTCTTGGCGTGATTCTCCTGGTTTTGCTGGTGGCAGGAACCCCGGCTGGGGCAGCCTCAAACGTCTGGACCAGCAGCTCTGATTTTGCCACCGGCACAGAAGTAGGCGTGAATCATACGGTGGTCCCGGACCAGTTGCAGCTTAATATAGAGGCAACCACCTTCCCATTCATCTGGATCGCCAACTCGGCCGAAGGGACCATTTCCAAGCTGGACACACGCACGGGCACTGAACTCGGGCGGTACCGGACAGCTCCCGACAACACTGGAGCCAACCCTTCCCGGACCACCGTCGACCTGGACGGCAACGCCTGGGTGGGTAACCGCAACAGCAACACCATTACCAAGGTTGGTCTGGTTGAAGCGGGTAACTGCATAGACCGAAACGCCAATGGCACCATCGAAACATCCGCCGGCTCTGCTGTGTTCGGGGGCTGGCCTGCCGGCGGACCGCCTGATGACGAATGCGTGTTGCTGCACGTGATCCTGGGCCAGGGGGGCACCGCGGTACGCGCCGTGGCCATTGACTCCAGCAACAACGTGTATGCGGGTATGAGCAGTGGCGATCACCTGTACTATGTCAACGGTACCTCCGGCGCTATCATTCAAAGTTTCCACAACTTGGGTCAGATCAATTACGGCGCCGTGGTGGACCCCGATGGTAACCTGTGGGTTGCGACCCTGGGCGGCAATGTCGTGGTCAAACACAACATTGCCAACGGTACAGCCACCGCTTACCCACTGGGCCACTATAGCTACGGCCTGGCGCCAGACCGCAACGGCCATATCTGGGTGTCAGGCTGGGCAAACAGTAGAATCAGTAAGATCCGCCGCAGTGACGGTGCGGTCGTGGGCACCTACCTCTTGCCGGCCGGCTGCCATCGGGGCGTCGCCATCACCGCCGACGGCCATGTATGGGTAGCCAACAGTTGCGGCAACAACGTGCACCGCCTGGACAGCAACGGCACGGTAGTCGCCACCATCGCGGTGGGCAACACCCCTACCGGAGTGGCGGTTGATAAAGACAACAAGGTCTGGGTCACCAACCTTGGCAGCAGCAACGCCTCTCGAATCGACCCTGCCACTAACACCGTCGATGGTACCTTCGCCGTTGGTAACGGCCCATACAACTACAGCGATATGACCGGAATGATCGTCCGCAACATCACGGTGCGGGTCGGCACCTGGAGCGTCATCCACGATGGCGGAACAGCGGGTATGAACTGGGGCCGCCTCTCCTGGAACAGCCACGAGCCGGCCGGCACCACTGTCACCGCCCGAGTCCGTGCCGACGACAGCCTGGCTGGGCTGGGTGGCTCCCCCTGGGTGCCCGTGAACTCCGGACTGTTGTTTGCGGCGCCGGGTCGCTACATTCAGGTCGAAATGCACTTAACCACAGACCGGGATGGGGTCACCCCCGTAGTTTATGATGTCACGCTTGAGCCGGCCAACCGGCCTCCACAGGCCAACCCCGGCGGCCCGTATTCCGGCATGGAAGGTACGGCACTCACCCTCGACGGCACCGGTTCAGTGGATCCAGACAGCGATCCCCTTACCTTCAACTGGAACTTCGGTGATGGCCAGACAGGGGCCGGACCGCAGCCGGCCCATACCTACGGCGACAACGGCGTGTACAGCGTCTCCCTGGTGGTGACCGATACCATGGGTGAGCAGCACCACGCCACCACCACCGCCACCATCGCCAATGCGGCGCCCGTAGTGGAAGCTGGACCGGACGTGACCCTCTCCTCGGGTCAGGCCCTGGACCTCACCGCTGCCTTCCATGATGCGGGATGGCTGGATACGCACACGACCATGGTCGATTGGGGCGATACCCAAACCGGGAGCCTCCCAGTGACCGAATCCAATGGCAGCGGAACCGCCACCGGACAGCATCCCTACTTCACGCCCGGCACCTACACGGTTACCGTTACGGTCACCGACGACGACGGCGGTATGGCGCAGGACTCCCTGACGGTGACCGTCGGCTATCTCGACGGTTACGGACTGGATATCAAGCCTTCCAACGGCCTGAACCCCGGGCACAAGGGACAGGTGCCAGTAGTGATCCTGGGCGGTCAGGGCTACAACGTGCGGGATATCGACTGGTCGACGGTACGCTTTGGTCCGGCCGGTGCGGCACCAGTGCGGGCACCGCAGTACGCCGATCACAGCGCCGACCAGATCGAGGATGCCATGTACCACTTCATGATGCCGGAGTCAGGCATTCAACCCGGTGACACGGAAGCTTGCGTGGTGGGCCGCCTGACGGACGGCCGGTGGTTCCGGGCCTGCGAACCAGTCCGTACCGTTCCCAGATAGCAGACACTGGTTTCGCCAACCCGGGACCGTGGGGCACTGGCCCCGGGTCCCGGGTTTCGGTTATCGGGGCCCCGTGGCCAGAAAGGCCGTGATTCCTGCGGTCACCGCTCCCGCCAGGCGTTCCTGATAGGCAGGATCCTGCAAACGTTTCTCCTCGTCGGCATTACTGAGAAACCCTACCTCCACCGTGCACGCCGGTACCCCGCTGCGGGCCAGCACCAGTTGTTCAATTTGCCGGTGCACACGCCTGGTCTCCGTGTGTTTGCTCAGGGCTGCCATCAGTGTCCGGGCCAGCCGTTCCGAATCCGGATGGCCGCGGGGATCCCAAAAGGCCTGAGCGCCTTTCCAGGGGGTCCCCCGACCGTGGGCGTTGGCATGGACGCTCACCAGCAGGTGAGCCCCATGCTCGGCCGCCATGGCGGCGCGGGCGACCAATTCCCCCCGCCATTTGGAACCGTCCACCGGTTGCACGGTATCCCGCATGTCCCGGTCACCGTCCCGGGTCAGCACAACCGTGGCCCCATTAGCCACCAGTTGATCTCGTAGCTTGAGGGCAATGGCAAGCACGATCTCCTTCTCCCGGGCCCCGCTTACGCCGGTGGCTCCCCCATCCCGTCCCCCGTGCCCGGGGTCCACGATCACGACCTTTCCCTGCAGCGCGGAAACCGCCGCCTGCACCCGGTGGTGATCCGCGGCCGGCACAGTCAGCCGACTGATCAGCAGCAGTGCCAGGCCGCCAATCAGCACCCATTGCCACCACGGCCTGACCTGTAACCCTATCGGCCACATATGGCGTCCCCCCAGAGGGCATGTTCCTTGACTCAGAAGGAGTATGCGCACTCCGTTGCCTGCCATTCGGCCGGGTCTGTCCAGTGGCCCCTTTGGCCGCTACTCCCCCCCGTACATGGTTAAACAGGCCCGCAGCCAATCGCTGCGGGCCTGACCCATGGACGTAGATGTGTAAAACCTTTAACGCTTGGAGAACTGAGGCCGCTTACGGGCCTTTTTCAAACCATACTTGCGGCGTTCCTTCATCCGCGGGTCACGGGTCAGGAAGCCTCCCTGCTTCAGGGCGGGCCGCATTTCCGGGTCCACCTTCAGCAGTGCCCGGGCAATACCGTGCCGGGTGGCGCCAGCCTGACCAGATACACCGCCGCCGATCACGGTAACGATAATATCATACTTGCCCAGGGTTTCGCTAGCAGCCAGGGGCTGCTGCACCATGGCCTGCAGCGATTTCACCGGGAAGTAATCCTCAAAGGTACGACCATTAACGCTGATGGCACCGGTGCCGGGCAGCAAACGTACCCGAGCGATGGCGTTCTTACGCCGGCCGGTGCCCCAGAAAGCAGCAGTAGCAGTAGCCATTCTCTCCAGGTCCTCCTTCCGGCCTAAAGTTCAATCTTCTCGGGTTTCTGCGCGGCATGCGGATGCTGTGGGCCGGCATACACCTTGAGCTTGCGGAACATCTGCCGGCCAAGCCGGTTATGGGGCAGCATACCCTTGATCGCCAACTCCAAGGGGCGCTCCGGTCGGGTAGCCAGCATGGTCCGGGCCGAGGTGGCCCGCATGCCGCCCAGGTAACCGCTGTGCCGGTAATAAATCTTCTGATCTAGCTTCTTGCCGGTCAAGGCAATCTTGTCAGCGTTCACGATAATCACGAAATCCCCGGTATCCAGGTGCGGGGTATAGGTCGGCTTGTTCTTGCCCCGCAAGATCATGGCAATCTGGCTGGCGATACGGCCAAGGGTCTTGCCCTCAGCGTCAACAACATACCACTTCCGCTCAACATCCGCAGGAGTGGCCATATAGGTGGTTTTCACAGAGGTTCCCTCCCAGGAACAATTGGACGGTTGAGTCTATGTTGAGCGGCTGCACACCACCAGGTTCCACATGACCGGCATACCAGGGGCTAGCTGGAGATCCGATCAACCCTGCAGGCGCGCTCCGGTAGCATAGGGGTCAACGTACAATATTTTAAGGCGCAGGCAGAAGTCTGTCAACCCGCATTCCAAGCGCGCTTGCAGGTTTTCAGGCAACCGTCTAATAGTTGACCTGCATCAAGCACAGACCCTGGGGCGGAGCTGTTCGCCCGACCAGTTGTCTTTGACCCGTGTGCAGTGCCTCCTGTACACTGGCCAGACCTAGCCGACCGGCGCCCACGGCCACCAGGGTCCCGGCCAGAATACGCACCATGTTGTAAAGAAACCCATCTGCCTCTGCCGTAATGCGCAGGCAGCGCCCCAGGGTCGGGGTATCCGGCACTTCACGTACTTCGAGCCGCACCAGATTGCGCGTTGAAGTCTTGGCCGCCCCCCCGGTGGAGCGAAACGCGGCAAAGTCGTGGCGGCCCTGGAGCATTGCGGCACAAGCCGCCATTTCCCCTATATCCAACGGCTGGGATACAAACCAGGCTGTGCGTCGCAGTAACGGCGAGGGGTGCGGGGCGTTGTCCAGGGTGTACTCATAGACTTTCGTCCTGGCGCTGAAGCGCGCGTGCCAGTGATCCGGCACAACCTCCGCATGGTAGACGGCAATATCCGGAGGAAGCTTGCTGTTCAAGGCATAGGGCAACCGGTCCACCGGAATAGCCGAGGCAGTCCGGAAATGGACCACCTGGGCACGGGCGTGAACCCCCGCATCAGTGCGCCCGGCCGGAAATACTCGGGCTTCCTCCCGGGTGATGGCGCAGATTGCCTCCTGCAGCCGTTGTGCTACGGTAATCCCATTCGGCTGAACGACAAAACCTGAGTAGTCGGTTCCGTCATATTGCATGACCAGCTTGATGTTACGCATTGATCCGGTCACGCCCCGCCCGGCCACCGCAGCCGTACCACCACCCCCACGTAGGCCACCAGCACGACGCCGGCCAGGACGTCCCGGTAGCTCAGGTTCAGCTCTTTCATCCGGGTGCGGCCGGCTCCACCACGGTAGCCGCGGGCCTCCATCGCCAGCGCCAGATCATCTGCGCGGCGAAAAGCCGCCACGAAAAGCGGGACCAGTACCGGTATCATGGCCCGAATCTGCGCCAGGGGTCCCCCCACCTGGAAGCGTGCCCCCCGGGCCTGCTGGGCCTTCAGGATCCGCTCGGCCTCGTCCAACAGGGTCGGAATAAAGCGCAGAGCAATGGTCATCATCAGGGCGAGTTCTGTTGCAGGTAAGCCGACAGACCGGAATGGCCGCAGCAGTCGTTCCAGCCCGTCGGTCAGAGCAATCGGTGTTGTCGTCAGGGTTAACAGCGAACTGAACAGTACCAGCAGAATCAGTCGTGCTGCCATCTGCGCCCCGATTCTCACACCTTCGTGGGTCACTGTCACCGGGCCAAGTTTGATCCATGGCTGACCTTCAGTCAGCATCACATTCAAGACAAACGTAATGGCCAAGAAGATCAGGATCGGGCGCAAGCCCCGCCACAAAAACCGCGGCCCGATCCTGGCCAGCAGTACCGCCACGAGGGCAAAGCCTGCCGCCAGCGTAAACGCCGTCGGCGTTCGAACGACAAAAATCAGCGTACTGTACAGGACGACCGCCACCAGTTTCGTACGCGGGTCCAGCCGGTGCACAAAGGAGTCTCCCGGCACATATTGTCCCATGGCGGCCAGGTCAAGCACGTCGGGTCCCCCCCGTCCGCCCGCTGGCTTTAAAGGCTGTGGCGACCTCCTGCACGGCGTCAGCGGTTGTTACCGCCCGGCCGGGCAGCTTCCAGCCCCGTTCCCTGAGCCGGTCGACGAGCTGTGCAGCCGCCGGGGCGGCCAGGTCCAGAGCAGCCAGTTCCGCATGACGCCGAAACAATTCATGCGGGGGGCCCTGCAGGGCGACACGGCCGCGGTGCAAAACCAGCACCTGCCGGGCCAACTCCGCAACGTCGTCCATGGAATGCGATACGAGCACAATGGTCATACCGCCCGCGTGCAGTTCCTGGACCAGGCGCAGGATTTCCCGACGGCCTACGGGATCGAGCCCGGCGGCCGGCTCATCCAGGACCAGCACACGCGGTCGCATGGCCAGGACACCGGCAATGGCCAGCCTGCGGGACTGGCCGCCGGACAGCCCAAAAGGCGACCGGTGCACCATGGCGATCGGCAGCCCCACCGCCTCCATGGCCCAGCGGACACGCTCCTCCACCTCGGCTGGGGGCAAGCCAAGGTTGCGGGGACCATAGGCCACTTCCTCGTGAACGGTAGCGGCAAATAACTGGTGTTCCGGATACTGAAATACCAGGCCTACTTTCTGACGCACCTTGCGTAGGTCCGTACTACGCAAACGGGTGTCCAGACCGTCTACCCATACCTGACCGGCGGTGGGTTTCAGCAATCCGTTCAGGTGCTGTACAAGAGTGCTCTTGCCAGATCCGGTGGCACCTATCAGGCCCCAAAACTCGCCGTCCCCCAAGTCGAAGGATACATTATCCAAGGCTCGCCATTCGTGGGGCGAGCCGGGATTATAAACGTAGGAGACCTTCTCTACAACAATCGGCATAGGGCCTCCACCAGTTGGTCCAGGGTAAGGATATCGTCAGAAACCGGGATACCGGCCGCCCGCAGTTCTGTGGCCAGTAATAGGCCTGGAGGCACATCCAGGTGCAGCCGGCGCAGCGCCTCTGCCTGGCGGAAGATCTCCTTCGGCGTCCCCGTCATCGCCACCCGGGCCTGGTCCATGACCACCACCCGATCAGCCTGGGCCGCCTCCTCCATAAAGTGCGTGATGAGTACAATAGCTACCCCCGCCGCACGGTTCAGTTGGTGAATGGTTGTCATCACCTCTCTGCGCCCCCGGGGGTCCAACATCGCCGTAGGTTCGTCCAGGACCAGACAACTGGGACGCAGCGCCAGGGCACCGGCGATGGCGAGGCGCTGCTTCTGGCCGCCGGACAGAAGGTGCGGCGCTCGTTGCCGCAGAGCCGTTAGCCCGACCGCCGCCAAACACTCTTCAACCCGCTGCCGGATTTCGGCCGGCGCCAGCCCCTGGTTTTCCGGACCAAAGGCCACATCTTCCTCTACAATGGCGGCAACAATCTGGTTATCCGGGTTTTGAAAGACCATGCCCACCCGATCACGAATCGGCCACAGGTTGGCCGGATCTGCAGTGTCCAGGCCGTCCACCAACACCGTTCCAGTCGCCGGACGCTGTAATACATTCAACAGGCGTGCCAGCGTGCTCTTACCAGAACCATTCCTGCCCACCACCGCCACAAACTCGCCTCGGGCAACCGTCAGTCCCACACCGTCCAGCGCCAGTACCGGCTGAGTGCCGGGTGCGGCCGGATAATGAAAACTTACATCCTGAACCTCAATGTAGGGCTGATCCAAAGATCAGAGCCCTCCTTCCCCTAGCGACGGGCGGCCGATCGCAGGTCCCGCCATGCACCGCCCTGCGGCCTTCACCTGCACGCCATGACACCAACGCGGCTTCCCGGCAGTAAGACATCATCTCCACTGTAACACGAAGGAACCCCCGCTGGACAGCGGGGGTTCCTTTGGTATAACCCTTTACACGAGCTCGAGCAAAGCCATGGGAGCAGCGTCGCCCCGGCGGACCCCGGTCTTCAGTACGCGGGTGTAACCACCCTGACGTTCCTTATACTTCGGCCCAATCTGGTCGAACAGCTTCTTGGCCACTGACTCGTCGTACAAATACCCAACGGCCTTACGATAGTTGGCCAGACCGCCCTCCTTGGCGAGGGTGATCATTTCGTCGGCCACACGCCGGGCTTCAAGAGCCTTGCCCTCGGTGGTCTCGATGCGCTCCTTATCGAAAAGGGCAGTTACGACCGCACGCAGCAGCGCCTTGCGCTGGTCTGCTGGGCGCCCCAGTTTACGATAACCACGCGCCATCCTGTTTCCCTCCCACTCAGCTCCAAATCAGCCTCAAACTGTGCTTAGTCGTCACTTGGCCGCAGGTTGAGGCCCAAGCCCAATAGCTTCGACTTGACTTCTTCCAGTGATTTCTTGCCAAGGTTGCGCACCTTGATCATTTCCTCGTCGGTCTTGGAAACCAACTCACCGACGGTATTAATCCCGGCACGCTTCAGGCAGTTATAGGACCGTACAGAAAGGTCAAGCTCTTCAATGGTCATATCAAGCAGCTTGCCCTTGTCATTCTCGTCCTTTTCCACCATGATCTCCATCTTATCGGCCGTATCGGTCAAGCCCACAAAGAGGTTCAGGTGTTCAGTCAGAACCTTGGCTGCTACCGAGCAGGCTTCGTCCGGCCGGATGGTGCCGTTGGACCATACCTCGAGGGTGAGCTTATCGAAGTCGGTTTGGTGACCTACCCGTGTATGCTCAACCGTATAGTTAACCCGGCGCAATGGGCTGAAGATCGAGTCCACCGGAATCATGCCGATCGGCATATCCGGTGATTTATTCCGATCTGCCGGACGATACCCCCGGCCTCGACCGACATAAATCTCGGCATACAGGCGCCCGCCATCCACAGTGGCAATATGCAGATCTGGATTCATAATCTCGACATCTGGATCCATCAGGATGTCGCCAGCCGTAATCTCCAGATTGCCCTCTGCTTCAATGCGGATGATCCGCGGTTCGTCCGAATACATCTTCAGCGCCAGTTGCTTGAGATTAAGAATGATGTCTGTGACGTCTTCCACCACACCGGGGATAGTGGAAAACTCGTGAAGGACGCCCTCAATCTTCACAGCCGTGACGGCCGCCCCAGGGAGTGAGGAGAGGAGAATGCGCCTAAGCGAATTGCCGAGAGTAATACCGTAGCCCCGCTCGAGCGGTTCGACGACGAACTTCCCGTATGTGTTGTCTGGAGACATCTCCACGCATTCGATCTTCGGCTTTTCCATCTCCATGACCATCTGTGGATACCCCCAATTCGTCTCGAGCCGGTAGGGCCGTCTGTTCCCCTAGGCGGCCCACCGGGCAAGCTGGTCGAACCTCGTCACGGGTGGCCCCTACTCCCTGGTACTGCACCACGCACTCCGCCGTGACTCCGCTCGTGCCAAGGGCGGCCGTGCTCAGTCCGTGTGACACGGATTTCGTTCGTGCGAAACCTGCTCGTTTTCCAGGGGGTTTGCCCGAATCCGCTGTAGGCCAAGAGTCGCCCGAAGCCCGACGGCCAGCGTTAACGGCTGTAGAGTTCGACGATGAGGTGCTCCTGCACGGGGGCATCTATCTCGTCACGGGACGGAAGGCGAAGAATCGTGGCCTTCATGTTCTCCACATCCACACTCAGCCAAGCCGGAATCGTATGGGCGCCCCCCGCCTCAACCAGTTCCTTGAGGCGACCGTGGGTCCGAGAGCCCTCACGCACGCTGATCACATCGTCCGAGCGCACCAGAAGGGACGGAATGTTGGCCTTGCGCCCGTTCACTGCGATATGGCCGTGCCGGACGATCTGCCGGGCTTCCTTACGGGAGCCGGCCAGGCCCATCCGGTATACGACGTTATCAATCCGGCGCTCAAGCAACTGCAGCAGGATTTCACCGGTCACACCCTTCTTGCGGGTGGCCACGTCGAAATACCGCCGGAACTGCCTTTCCAAAACACCGTAGAAGCGCCGCAGCTTCTGCTTCTCCCGCAACTGAATCCCGTACTCGGTCTGCTTCTTGCGACCGGCGCCATGCTGTCCGGGCGGAGCCGAACGACGGGTCACCGGGCACTTGTCAGAGTAGCACTTGGCACCCTTCAGGTACAGCTTGACGCCCTCACGCCGGCAGAGACGGCAGACAGGGCCGATATAGCGAGCCATTCTAAGTCTGCGCCTCCTTTACACGCGCCGCCGCTTGGGCGGCCGGCAACCGTTATGGGGAATCGGGGTCACGTCCTTAATGACGTTCACTTCCAGCCCAGCAGCCTGCAGGGAGCGAATGGCAGCCTCGCGGCCAGCGCCTGGTCCCTTGACCATGACTTCGACCTCGCGCAGGCCGTACTCCATGGCCGCTTTGGCGGCATTTTCAGCCGCCATCTGGGCCGCAAACGGCGTGGACTTACGGGAACCCTTGAAGCCCATTCCACCCGAGGTAGCCCAGGAAAGGGCGTTCCCCTGGGTATCGGTGATCGTCACGACAGTATTGTTAAAAGTGGACTTAATGTGGGCAACGCCACGGTCCACATGCCGACGCTCCTTGCGCTTCGGCCGGGTCGCACGCTTGGCCATTTAGTCGTTGCCCTCCTTACTTCTTGCGCTTGGTACCAACGGTCTTCCGCGGACCCTTCCGGGTACGGGCGTTGGTCTTGGTCCGCTGGCCGCGCACCGGCAAGCCGCGCCGATGCCGTAAACCGCGGTAGGAGCCAATGTCAATCAGGCGGCGGATGTTGAGTTGAACCTCAGTCCGCAAGTCGCCCTCGACTTTAAAGTTCTTGTCAATGTTCTCACGCAGACGAGCCACTTCGTCCTCAGTCAGGTCACGGACGCGGGTATCCGGACTAATGCCGGTGGCCGCGAGAATCTCACGGGACCGAGTCCAGCCGATGCCGTAAATGTACGGCAGCGCTGCTTCCACTCGCTTTTCGCGGGGCAGGTCAACGCCTGCAATACGCGCCATTCTCGGATGAAACCTCCCTCTTAAATCAAGACGATCCCAATCAGATGATCGTGCAGCACGATAAAACGCGCGCACAGTATGAGAGGCCCGGAGAACCTACCTGATCAACGGAGCTCCACCAGAGGAAGAGGGACCCTCGGTGGCAGCCGCGCTCCTCTGACCAGACCGGCCTACGGACCGGAAAACTGAGACTCAACTCAACCCTGCTTTTGCTTGTGCTTCGGATTCTCGCAAATGATCATCACAGCACCCTTGCGCTTAATGACCTTGCATTTTTCACAAATCGGCTTTACCGAGGGACGGACCTTCACGTCGATAAACCTCCCCGGCGGGCTGAAACTCCCGACGTTGCAGACATTCCCGATTCGACAGACTATCACACGGACACTGACCGTACCCGCCCGGCCACCCAGGTTGGGAAGCACCATCTGCGCCTACTTAAACCGATATACGATTCTACCACGGCTCAGGTCGTAAGGCGAGAGTTCAACCGTTACTCGGTCGCCCGGTAGAATACGGATAAAGTGCATGCGGATCTTCCCCGAAATATGGCAAACAACCTTGTGCCCATTATCGAGTTCCACACGAAACATGGCGTTGGACAAGGGTTCAATAACCTTGCCTTCTACCTCGATCACGTCATCCTTAGACACCGGTGCCCGCCCTCTCCTTCTGGCCGCGGCATACCCTTCCGTGTGTGATATGAACCGCTGCTCCAGGGGGGCCCAGAAGTCCAATATCACTATTATACTACAAACTCGCTGGAATATCCCCTGGAAGTAGCGCGGATTTAAGGGAGCGTCAGGATTTCCGGGCCGTTATCCATGATGGCCACGGTATGCTCGAAATGCGCAGAATACTTGCCATCCACTGTGACAACAGTCCAGTCATCCTTGAGGACCTTCACCTGGTGGGTGCCGGCATTCACCATGGGTTCAATGGCCAAAACCATCCCGGCCCGCAGGGGCACCCCCGTACCGGGTCGCCCGTGGTTCTGCACCTGAGGATCCTCGTGCATGTTCGCGCCAATCCCGTGTCCGACATAGTCCCGGACTACGCCGAAACCATAGGCTTCCACGTGGCTCTGGACAGCGTGGCCGATATCCCCCAGGGTTTTGCCCACATGGCACTGAGCGATCGCCTTCGCCAAAGACTCCTGCGTGACTTGCATCAGCCGTGTGGCTTCTTCGCTAACCTCGCCGACCGGCCAGGTATAGGCGCTGTCACCTACATAGCCCTTGTACGTCACCCCGAGGTCAATAGCGATAATGTCGCCTTCAATCAGCTTGCGGTCGGCGGGAATCCCGTGGACAACCTCTTCATTGACCGAGGCGCAAATGCTGGCCGGAAAGCCGTGATATCCCTTAAAGGTGGGGATACCACCAGCCTTCCGAATCAGCGTATCCGCCAGTCGGTCCAGCTCACGGGTGGTAATCCCGGGCTTCACAGCCTTGCGCAATTCCTCGTGTACCTGGCCCACAATCCGGCCCGCTTCTCGCATCAGAGCAATCTCACGGGCGGACTTGAGAATGATCATCGCTCGCGCTCCCTACCCAATTGCCGTACGAACGGCCTGGGACACCTCTTGCACGCTGCGCGTACCGTCGACCGTCTTCAACAAACCCTGGCTCTGGTAGTAATCAATGAGCGGCGCAGTCTTGGAGTGATACTCGGTCAGCCGTTTACGCACGGTCGCTTCGTTGTCATCATCCCGTTGGTACAATTCGCCGCCGCACTTATCACAGATGCCAGCTTCCTTGGGTGCATTAAACTTGACGTGATAGACTTCCTTGCAGGAGCGGCAGGTGCGCCGACCGGAAATTCGTTCTACAACGAGTTCGTCCGGGCCTTCCAGGCTAACGACAGCCTCCAGCGGCATTCCGACCTCCACCAGTAGATTCCCTAAGGCGTCCGCCTGGACCACTGTCCGGGGAAACCCATCGAAAATATACCCGTTTTTGGCGTCAGCCTGCTGCAGCCGATCCTTGACCAGTCCCAAGATAACATCATCGGGCACGAGCAGTCCCTTATCCATGTATTCCTTGGCAGCCTTGCCCAGGGTGGTCCCCTGGGCCACATGGGCCCGCAGTATATCCCCAGTCGAGATATGCGCCGCCTTTTCTTCCTGGGCCAGGTTGGCTGCCTGGGTCCCCTTGCCTACGCCTGGGGGGCCGAGAAGGATGATGCGCATGTGTCGTCCTCCTGCCGTGGGGCAGAGGTACGGCCCCCCTGCCCGCGCTGCTTTACTTCATAAAGCCCTGGTACTGCCGCAACACCAGATGGGCCTCAATTTGCCTCATGGTCTCCAATGCCACACCTACCACAATCAGCAACGCAGTCCCGCCAATAAACGCGTTCTGGACTTTTGTCACGTAGATGATGCCGTATGGCAAGATGCAAATCAACGCCAAGAAGATCGACCCGACAAAGGTCAGGCGGCCTGACAACTTGGCCAGGTAATCAGCCGTTGGCTTGCCCGGTCGGAAGCCAGGGATGAATCCGCCGGCCTTCTTGATATTGTCCGCTACCTGGTTGGGATCAAAGGTGACTGCCGTGTAGAAATACGTGAACAGAATGGTCAGCACACCAAAAGCCACCAGGTAAATAGGGCTTTGCGGTCCCAGCCAGTAGTTAATCCAACGGACCACTGGGTTAAGCTGATTGAAGAAGCTCGCCACGGTAGCCGGAAACATCAGCAGTGACTGGGCAAAGATCACGGGAATCACGCCAGCCTGGTTGATCTTGACCGGCAAATGGCTCTTTTGGCCGCCATAGGTGCGTCGACCAACCGTCCGCTTGGCATACTCAACCGGAATCTTGCGCTCTCCCTCTACAATCAGGACAGTGAAAGCGACAATCGCAATGGACATTGCCAAAACCAGAGCCACCTGAAACAGGTTCAGGCTTCCGGCCTTAACCAGGTCGAGGATACCAACCGTCGCCGAGGGGAGTCGGGAAACGATACCGGCGAAAATTAACAGTGAAATGCCATTGCCAATGCCCTTCTCGGTGATCTGTTCACCGAGCCACATCAAGAAGGCGGTGCCTGCCGTCATGGAGAGGACGATCAACGCCACCCAGCCCCAACCGCTGTCCACCAGGGCACCCGCCGCACGGACGTTCATGGCCAGGCCAAACGCCTGGATTAATCCGAGGATGACCGTACCGTAGCGGGTGTACTCCTGGATCTTCTTCCGGCCCTCCTCACCTTCCTTCGACATTTCCTCGAGCTTAGGAATGACGACGGTGAGAAGTTGCATGATGATCGAGGCGTTAATGTACGGAGTAACGGACATCGCAAAGATCGAAAACGTCCGGAAGGCGCCTCCAGAGATAACGTCGATCAGGCCAAGAAAGCCCGAGCCCGAAAAGAGTCTTTCGACTTCCTCGGCGCGGACCCCTGGGACCGTGACGTGTGCACCGAGGCGGAATACCAGCAGCATGCCCAGGGTAAAGAGCAGGCGATTCCGCAGCCCGGCAGACCGAAGCGAGGCACGCACCGTCTCCATCATGGCCACGGTTACTTCACCTCGACAGTAGCCCCGAGAACCTCCGCCTTGCCACCGGCGGCAGCGATCTTCTCCAGGGCAGACTTGCTAAAAGCATGGGCTTTAATAGTCACAGCTTTTTCGAGATTGCCCTCACCCAAGACCTTGATCGGCCGGTTTCCGTGCGCCAGCCGAGCCGCCTTCAAAACTTCCGGTGTTACCTCGCCATTGAGCGTGTTCAGCGAGCCAACATTGACAACCTCATACTCAACCTTGAACGGGGCATTGGTGAACCCACGCTTGGGAGTCTGCCGCTGCAGCGGCATCTGACCGCCTTCAAACCCAGGACGGACACCGCCACCGGCGCGCGCCCACTGGCCCTTGTGGCCTCGGGTTGAAGTCTTGCCCATGCCAGAACCGATACCACGGCCGACCCGCTTCTTGGTGTGTTTGGCACCAGCAGCAGGCCGCAGGTCGTGAAGCTGCATGATTATTTCCTCCTGACTGTTGCTACCGGACTGCGAAGCCCAAGGGCTCCTGGCCCGGTCGGGGGACGCCCGGCTCCGGGTGCCGGACTCGCGTGAGAGAGCCACCCGGGGGCATGGCAACCATCCATACCCCCGTCCACCACCCGAACAATTCCCGGAATAATAACGGTTCGGCGGTTAGGCTTCCTGTACCTCTATCAGGTGCTTGACCTTATCGATCATGCCCCGAATGGCCGGGGTATCCGGCAACTCGTGCGTCTGACCAGGCTTGCGCAGCCCCAGAGAGGCCACCGTCCGGATCTGGCGCTCATTCTTGCCGGCAAGACCCCGCTTGAGCGTCACGATGAGCTTGTTCGCCACGGGATCTCCCTCCTAGCCAAGGATCTGCTCGACAGTCTTACCCCGGGTCTTGGCCACATCCTCAGGGCTGCGCAGTTGGCCCAGCGCATTGAGGGTTGCCAATACCTGATTGTTCGCCGTGTTGGAACCAATGGACTTGGACAACACGTCGCGCACGCCGGCCATTTCCAGGACGGCGCGGACAGCGCCGCCAGCGATAACACCGGTACCCTCGGAGGCAGGTTTAATCAGTACCTGACCTGCACCGGCAAACCCAAGTGCCCCGTGGGGCAGGGATGTACCAAGCAGGGGAACATTCACCAGGCTCTTCTTGGCATCCTCAACGGCCTTGCGAATGGCCTCGGGAATCTCCTGAGCCTTTCCGGTGCCGGCACCGACGTGGCCATTCCCGTCACCTACGACGACGAGGGCGCTGAAACTCATGCGCCGGCCGCCCTTGACCGTCTTGGCCACCCGCCGGATTTCGACGAGCTTTTCCTTCAGGTCGAGTTGATTTGGATCCAGACGCGGCACTGCTTTCACTCCCTCGCCTTAGAAATCCAGGCCGCCGACCCGTGCACCCTCAGCGAGGGCTGCCACGCGGCCGTGGTACAGGTAACCACCGCGGTCAAACACCACTGAGACAATACCCTTATCCTTGGCCCGCCGCGCCAGTAACTCACCCACGGCCTTCGCCGCCTCGGCGTTACCACCGTTGGCCAGCTTTTCGCGCACCTCAGGGTCCATGGTCGAAGCGGCCACCAGGGTATTGCCAACCGTATCATCAATAATCTGAGCGTAAATGTGGCGGTTCGAGCGGAACACGTTAAGCCGCGGCCGCTCGGAGGTCCCGACCACCTTCTTCCGGACACGCAGGTGCCGTACCTGACGAGTCCGGTTCCGGTCTTCCTTCAGAAGCATCGGGTTCCCTCCTTACTTCTTACCCGTCTTACCGACCTTGCGGCGGACCTTCTCACCAGCGTAGCGGATACCCTTACCGAGGTAGGGCTCCGGCGGCTTGACTCCGCGCACTTCGGCGGCAAATTGTCCAACCAGTTCCTTGTTGATGCCCTTGACGATGATGTTAGTAGCGTTGGGCACTTCCACGGTAATACCAGCCGGAGGATTCATTTCAACCGGATGACTGAAACCAACGGTCATGGTCAGCTTTGCGCCAGCCTTGGCGGCGCGGTAGCCGGTACCGACCAGTTCAAGATTACGGGTATAGCCCTTAGTGACACCCTCCACCATGTTGGCAACCAGGGTGCGGGTAAGGCCATGCAGGGCCTTGTGCAACCGGTTGTCACTCGGGCGGTTGACCGTGAGGACGTTGTCCTTGACTTCCACAATCATGTCCTTGTGGAGGATGCGGGTGAGTTCGCCCAGTGGGCCCTTCACCAGGACATTGGCGCCGTCCACGGTCACCTGCACGCCGGCGGGGATGGCGACGGGCTGCTTGCCTACACGAGACATGTGCCGTGCCCCTCCCTTACCAGATGTAGCAGAGGACCTCGCCGCCAACACCCTGCCGGCGAGCCTCACGATCGGTCATGATGCCCTTAGAGGTGGACAGAATGGCAATGCCCAGCCCGCCCAGCACCTTGGGAATCTCGTCCTTCTTCGCATAAATGCGCAGGCCGGGGCGGGAAATCCGCTTCAGGCCCTGCAGGACCCGACTCTTGCCGGGACCATACTTCAGATAAACCCGGATGCTCCCCTGCTTATCGTCGTCTGCCCACTCAAACTCCCGGACATAGCCCTCGTTCCTGAGAATCTCCACGAGAGCCCGCTTCAGCTTGGAGCCCGGAACGTCAATCTTCTCATGGAAGACCTGGTTGGCATTGCGGAGCCGAGTCAACAGGTCCGCAATCGGATCAGAGACGACCATAATAAGAATCCTCCCTTCCGCTGGCTGGTTCCGGAGGTGCCGGTCGTAAGAGCCTCCCCCGGCCTTGCCAGCCGCAATCTTACCAGCTAGCCTTCTTCACGCCAGGAATCTCGCCGCGATGCGCCATGCTGCGGAAGCAATGCCGGCAGATGCCGAACTTCCGGATAAAAGCCCGGGAGCGCCCGCACAAGTTGCAGCGATTATACGCCTGCACCTTGAACTTCGCCGGCCGGCCCTGCTTGGCAACCCACGCTTTGGTGGCCATTCAGTAACCTCCTTCCGAGCTTACTGCTCCTTGAACGGCATTCCCAGGAACTTCAGCAACTGGCGTCCCTCTTCATCCGTGGGGGCTGTAGTCACGATGACTACGTCCATGCCCCGGATCTTGTCGACCTTATCGTAGTCGATTTCCGGAAAAATCAACTGCTCCTTGAGGCCCAGGGTGTAGTTGCCCCGGCCGTCAAAGGCCTTGTTCGATACGCCGCGGAAGTCACGGACCCGCGGGAGGGCCATATTAATCAGCCGATCGAGGAAGTCCCACATCATCTCGCCACGCAGAGTGACCTTAATGCCAATGGGCATGCCCTCGCGGATCTTAAACGCAGCGATGGACTTCTTTGCCCGGGTTACCACCGGCTTCTGCCCAGTGATGGTAGCCATGTCCGCCATGGCAGTGTCAATGATCTTGGGATTCTGGACAGCCTCGCCCAGGCCCATGTTCACAACTACCTTCTCGATCTTCGGGAGCTGCATCACATTCTTATACCCGAAGTGCTTGAGAAGGGCGGGGGCAACTTCCTCAACATACTTCTTCTTGAGACGGGCCACTTAGGAAACCCTCCTTCCCGCCCCTAGTCGTCAAGATTGGCGCCGCTCTTGACCGAGATGCGCACCTTCTTACCGTTTTCCAGAACCTTGTGGGCGATGCGAGTCGGAGCATTCGCCTTTTCATCCCACACCATCACGTTGGAAGCGTGAATCGGTGCTTCCCTCTCGATGATGCCACCCTGAGGGCTCTTGGGCCCGGGCTTGGTGTGGCGCTTGATAATGGCCACGCCCTCCACCACAACACGATTATCATCGGGAATGACACGGGTGACCTTGCCCTTCTTACCCCGGTCCTTACCGGAGATAACCAGGACGTAATCGCCCTTCTTCACGTGCACCTTGTTGGCCATGATTGTTACCCTCCTCCCTTTATGCTCGCTAGGCCTTACTTTTAAAGGACCTCAGGCGCAAGGGAGATGATCTTCATGAAGCCCTTATCACGGAGCTCACGGGCCACCGGCCCGAAAATACGGGTTCCCTTGGGCTCCTGCTCATCCTTCAGGATCACAGCCGCATTTTCATCAAAGCGGATGTAAGACCCGTCCGGCCTGCGCTGGGGCCGCACGGTGCGCACAACAACGGCCTTTACGACATCGCCCTTCTTGACAACGCCGCCAGGAGACGCCTCCTTGACGGACGCCACAATGATGTCACCGATGCCGGCGTACCGAGCGGTGCTGCCCTTCAGAACCCGGAAGCACATAATCTCCTTGGCGCCGGTGTTGTCGGCAACCACCAGCCGGGTCTGTGGCTGGATCACGGCTCGCTACCTCCTTCAGTCTGTCACCACGGAGGGGTTTCCCCATCCGGCACGGACGACCCCTAACGGGCCGCCCGCTCCAGAATTTCCACTACCCGCCACCGCTTCAGCTTGCTCAGCGGACGGGTCTCCATGATACGAACCTTGTCGCCCTTCTGGGCCTCGTTCTGTTCGTCATGGGCGTGGAACTTGGTGGTCCGCTTGATCCGCTTCTTGTAGAGCGGATGCTCTACGAGCGTCTCAACGGCGATCACCACAGTCTTATCGCCCTTATCGGAAACCACAGTGCCTACCCGAGTCTTTCTCAGGGCGCGCTCTTCACTCATCTGGTGCACCCCCTTAGGCCTTCGCCTTGATTTCCCGCTCCCGCAGGATGGTCTTCACACGAGCGATGTCGTGGCGGACCTGACGGATGCGGGCGGGGTTATCCAGGTTATTGGTGGCGAGTTGAAACCGCAGGTTGAAGAGCTCCTCCTTGAGTGAGACCGCCTTGGCCTGCAGCTCGTCGGTGCTCATGTCCCGGACTTCCTTAGCCTTCATTCGTGGCTTCACCACCAATCTCAGCCGTCGCCGGCGCACCCTGCTCCCGCTTGACAAACTTGCACCGAACGGGAAGCTTGTGCATGGCTAACCGCATCGCTTCGCGCGCGGTCTCCTCCGGCACGCCGGCGATTTCAAACATGATCCGGCCCGGCTTGACCACGGCCACCCACATCTCCGGACCGCCCTTACCGGAACCCATACGGGTTTCGGCCGGCTTCTTGGTGACAGACAGGTGTGGGAAAATCTTGATCCACACCTTGCCGCCACGCTTCAAGTAGCGGGTCATGGCCACACGGGCAGCCTCAATCTGCCGATCCGTAACCCAGGCTGCATCCAGAGACTGCAGACCGTACTGGCCAAAGGACACCTCAGCGCCACCCTTGGTAGCACCGGACTTATACAGGCGGCTATGAGGCTTCCGCCATTTCACGCGCTTGGGTGCAAGCATGGTTTAGCGACCTCCCCTGGGGGCGCCGCCGCCGGGCCTGCCACCGCGATTGCCGGGAGCGCCAGGGCCACGGCCACCCGGGCCACCGGCATTGCGGCCACCAGGGCCACGGTTGCCGCCGGGCCGACCGCCGCCGGGACCACCCTGGGGACGGCCACCGCCCGGGCCACGGCCGCCGCCACGGGGGCCGCTGCGCGGACCACGGTCGTCGCCGCGCCGCTCCGGAACAACCGGAGCCTCACCGAACTCGCCTTTGTAGACCCAGACCTTGACGCCGATTTTACCGTAAGTGGTGTTAGCCTCAGCCTGGCCGTAATCAATATCCGCACGAAGGGTGTGCAGAGGCACGGTCCCCTCGTTGTCACGCTCTTTGCGGGCGATTTCGGCGCCGCCGATCCGACCGGACACGATCACACGGACCCCGCGGGCGCCCATCCGCATGGCACGGGTAATCGCCTGCTTCATCGCCCGACGAGCGGAAATCCGCTTCTCAAGCTGCTGGGCAATCCCTTCGGCGACCAGAACAGCATCGATCTCGGGGTTGCGGATCTCCATGATGTCGATCCGTACCTTCTTACCCGCCGTCATGGTCTCAAGTTTCTTCCGCAGATCCTCGATGCCGGCGCCGCCCTTACCAATCACCATACCCGGCTTGGCCGTGTGAACCACAACGCGGATCTGGTTAGCCGTGCGCTCGATCTCGATCTTCGCGACACCGCTGTTGTAGAAGGCGGTCTTCACAAACTTGCGGATCTTGACGTCTTCCACCAGGAGGGCGGGGAGGTCCTTCTTCCCAGCATACCAGCGGGAAGTCCAGTCCCGATAAACGCCGACCCGGAGGCCGTTCGGGTGAACCTTCTGACCCACTACTTCCCCTCCTTTTCCTTCACAACCACCGTAATGTGCGAGGACCGCTTGAGGATCGGAAACGCCTGGCCGCGCTGGCGCGGATGAAACCGCTTGAGGGTCGGACCACCGTCGACGTAGGCTGCCGCAATCACCAGACGATCCTGATTCATGTTGAAGTTGTGCTCGGCGTTGGCAGCAGCGCTCTTGACGACCTTTTCGATCGGCTTCGAGGCCCGCTTCGGCACAAACCTCAGGATGTTCAGCGCATCCTTCACGCTCTTCCCCCGGATGAGGTCGATGACGATACGGCACTTCCGGGGGGAGATACGGATGTAGCGAGCTACAGACTTCGCTTCCATCTAGTTCCCCTCCTTACTTGAGCCGCGTCGCCTTCTCAGTCATGCCACCATGGCCCTTGAAGGTCCGAGTTGGAGCAAACTCCCCCAGCTTATGACCGACCATTTCTTCGGTGACATACACAGGAACATGCTTGCGACCATCGTGCACGGCAATGGTGTGTCCGAGAAAATCAGGCGTGATCGTGCAATCGCGAGCCCAGGACTTGACCACGCGCTTGTCGTTCTTCTCGTTCATTGCCAGAATCTTCTTCTCAAGCGACTTGACAACATACGGGCCCTTCTTGAGAGAGCGACCCATTCCTTATTGCCCCCTTCCGCTACTTAGTCCGCCGCTGCTTGATGTACTTGTCAGAGGCCTTGCCCTTCTTCCGGGTCTTGTAACCCAGGGTGGGCTTGCCCCAAGGCGTCAGCGGCGACTTGCGGCCGATGGGGGCCCTACCCTCGCCACCACCATGCGGATGGTCGACGGGGTTCATGACCGAACCACGGTTGTGCGGACGCCGGCCCAGCCAGCGGGAGCGGCCCGCCTTACCGATGCTGATGTTCTCATTCTCGAGGTTGCCGACCTGACCCACAGTGGCCCGGCAGGCAGAAAGAACAAGGCGCATTTCGCCGGACGGCAACCGCAGAAGGGTATACTTGCCCTCACGGCCCATCACCTGCGCAAACGCTCCGGCCGAGCGGGCCATCTGGCCACCCTTGCCGGGGGTCAGTTCGATGTTGTGCACCAGCGTACCGACCGGAATGTTGATCAGTGCCAGAGCGTTCCCTGGCTTGATGTCAGCGTTGGGACCGCTGGAGATGACATCACCGATCTTAACCCCGACCGGAGCCAGAATGTATGCCTTACGCCCGTTGGCGTAGGCCACCAGAGCAATACGCGACGTCCGGTTCGGGTCATATTCAATGGCCTTGACCGTCGCCGGCACCCCATCCATGTTGCGCTTGAAGTCAATCACCCGGTAGAGCCGCTTGTGGCCGCCCCCCCGGAACCGGGAGGTAATCCGGCCATAAACGTTGCGACCGCCGGTCTTGACCAGGCGCTCAACGAGGGAGCGCTCGGGCTCGGTCTTGGTGATCTCCTCAAAGGTGTGCACCGTCATCTGACGGATGCCCGGAGAAGTGGGCTTAAACCGCTTGATCCCCATGTGCTGCTCCCTCCTTCCTAAGCGCCTTCGAAGACCTTGATAGACTGGCCTTCAGCCAGAGTCACAATGGCCTTCTTGCGGTCCGGGCGCTTGCCGGTAAACTTGCCGTACCGGCGCATCTTACCTTCGATATTGATCGTGTTCACCTTGGTGACCTTGACCTTGAAGATCTCTTCAATAGCCTTCTTGACCTGGGACTTATTCGCGTCCACATGGATCTCGAAGGTATACTTGTTGTCGGTCATGGCACTGGTGCTCTTCTCACTGATCAAAGGCCTTAAAATGATATCCCGGGCGTCCATTAGCCGAGCACCTCCTCGACCTGGGCAACCGCATCCCGGGTAATCAGGACTTTCCCTGCCCGCAGGACCTGATAGGTGTTCAGATTCCGTGCGCCCAGTGCAGCGGCGCCCTCGATATTGCGGGTGCTCTTCCAGACGTTGACGTTACCGTTGGCAGTGACGACCAGCGCCTTGGCTGCACCAAACTTCTTGAGGATCTTATTAACCTCAGCGGTCTTCGGCGCCTCCAGAGTGAGGCCGTCGAGCACCACCAGGGTATGATCAGCAACCTTGGACGACAGCGCCTGCTTCAGAGCCAGGCGACGCACCTTCTTCGGCACCTCAATCCGGTAAGACCGGGGATGAGGACCGAAGACGATACCGCCGTGACGCCAATGCGGGGCACGGGTCGACCCCTGCCGGGCCCGGCCGGTACCCTTCTGCCGCCACGGCTTGCGGCCACCGCCCGCGACTTCAGCCCGAGTCTTGGTATCGTGCGTACCTTGGCGCTGGTTCGCCAGATACGCCAGGACCACCTCATGCATTACATGGGGGTTGGGCTCCAGACCAAACACGTCATCACGGAGTTCAACCTCGCCGATCTGCTGGGCGTCTGTATTATACAGAGCAACCTTTGGCATCGCTTCCTACCTCCTTTCCCAGGCCTACCGCTTGGCGGCGGCCTTGACAGTATCGCGGATCAGCACGAGAGAGCCCTTGGCGCCGGGCACAGCCCCCCGGATCAGGATCAGGTTGCGTTCAGCGTCAACCCGAACCACCTTCAGGCCCTGAATCGTGACCTTTTCTCCACCCAGACGGCCAGGCAGCCGACGGCCCTTGGGAACACGGGCTGCACGACGGAAACCCAGAGAACCGGGTGCCCGGTGATACTTCGAACCGTGTGACATTGGGCCACGGTGGAAGTTCCAGCGCTTGATGCCGCCGGCAAAGCCCTTGCCCTTGCTCGTGCCGGTCACATCCACCAGTTCACCAACAGCAAAGACATCCGCCTTTAGCTCGTCGCCCACATTGTAGGCGGCGATATCTGCAAGCCGCAGTTCCCGCAGACGGCGCCGGATCGGCTGGTTAAACTTCTTGAAATGACCCTTGACCGGCCTGGTCACATGCTTCTCCTTGACTTCTCCGAAACCGACCTGAATGGCGTTGTAGCCATCTGTGTCGACCGTCTTCTTCTGGACGACAATGCAGGGCCCAGCCTCGACGACCGTAACGGGTACCACCCGCCCGGTCTCGTCAAAAACCTGGGTCATGCCCAGCTTCTTGCCCAGAATCCCCTTCTTCATCGATACACACCTCCTGATCAGTGGTTGCTCCCTCGGGCACGGACAGACCTGCCTGGGGTAGGCTTCAGACTATCCGCCGCCGACCGGGGATGTAACCCCCCGGACTTGCGCCGCCAGGCGGGGTCCCGTGCACGGTTTGCCACCGAACATCAGGACCCCCTTGCACGAGATGTACTCGTGTCCGGGCGTATCGGCCGCCTTCAAAAGCAACATGACGCGCTGGGCGTACACAAGCATCTATTCTAACAGGTTTTGTACGGTTGTGCGCTCTTTTTGCCAAAGGTATTTTCCTCCGGCAACGACGTGCACTCAACAGCACTGGTTCTATGTCCGTACACCTGCAGAAACAGACACTTGGTTACAGCTTGATTTCAATGTCCACCCCGGCCGGGAGGTCGAGGCGCATCAGGGAATCAACCGTCTTGCTCGTAGGGTCCAGGATGTCGATCAGACGCTTGTGGGTGCGCAGTTCGAACTGCTCCCGGATGTCCTTCTCGCCGTTGGGCGCGGTCAGGATCGTAAAGACGTTGCGCTCCGTCGGGAGGGGTACAGGTCCCGAAACACGGGCGCCAGTCCGCTGGGCGGTCTCCACGATCTTCTGCGCGGAGGTATCCAGAATCTTATGGTCGAAGGCCCGCAGGCGAATGCGGATCTTCTGACCGGGCTGAGCGTTGGCCACTTGAATTCACTCCTTCCGCACTGGCCTATTAAGGCCAGGGTGGCCCCCCCGGAGGGTCGCCGCCGGGGGGGCTTGCCCTAGATGAACCGGAGGATTCTCTTACTCGGTGATCTTGGCGACGGCACCCGCACCGACGGTACGGCCACCTTCACGAATGGCGAAACGCAGGCCCTCTTCGCAGGCGATCGGGGTGATCAGTTCAACCTCGATCTCGACGTTATCACCAGGCATAACCATTTCCATGCCGTCCGGGAGCTTGATGTTGCCGGTCACGTCGGTGGTCCGGAAGTAGAACTGCGGACGATAGCCCTGGAAGAAGGGGCTGTGGCGGCCACCTTCGTCCTTGCTCAGGACGTAGATCTGGGCGATGAACTTGGTGTGCGGCTTCACGCTGTTGGGCTTCGACAGAACCTGGCCGCGCTCAACGTCGTTCTTATCGATGCCCCGGAGCAGGGCACCGATGTTGTCGCCGGCCATGGCCTGATCCAGCAGCTTACGGAACATCTCAACGCCGGTAACAACGGTCTTGCGGGGAGCATCGGTAAAGCCGACGATTTCGACTTCCTCGCCCACCTTAATGGTGCCACGTTCGACGCGCCCGGTTACCACGGTGCCACGGCCGGTGATGGTGAACACGTCTTCGACGGGCATCAGGAACGGCCGGTCAGAGGCGCGCTCCGGAGTCGGAATGTAGCTGTCGACGGCATCCATCAGTTCAACGATCTTGGCTTCCCACTCGGCGTCGCCCTCCAGGGCCTTCAGAGCGGATACCTTGACGAAAGGAATGTCGTCGCCGGGGAACTCGTAGGAGGACAGCAGTTCACGAACTTCCATCTCAACCAGCTCGAGCAGCTCAGCGTCGTCAACCATGTCGCACTTGTTCAGAGCGACGACCAGCGCCGGCACGCCGACCTGACGGGACAGCAGGATGTGCTCACGGGTCTGGGGCATGGGGCCGTCAGCGGCAGACACGACCAGGATCGCGCCGTCCATCTGCGCAGCACCGGTGATCATGTTCTTGACGTAGTCAGCGTGTCCGGGGCAGTCCACATGGGCATAGTGCCGCTTGTCAGTCTCGTATTCCACGTGTGCGGTGTTGATGGTGATGCCGCGCTCACGCTCTTCCGGGGCCTTGTCAATCATGTCGTAAGCCAGAAATTCGGCCTGGCCCTTCTTGGCGAGAACCTTCGTGATCGCAGCGGTCAGAGTGGTCTTGCCGTGGTCGACGTGGCCGATGGTTCCGATGTTGACGTGGGGCTTGTTCCGCTCAAACTTCTTCTTAGCCATAAACTCCGTAATCCTCCCTTGAGTGGGTGAAGTGGGGAACCTTCCCCGAGCTCCCCGGGGCTAAGCCGGCTGAGCCGGCACGATGACCGACTACTTACCCTGGGCCTTAGCGATGATGCCCTCGGCTACGCTCTTGGGCACAGGCTCATACTTAGCAAACTGCATGGTGTATACGCCCCGCCCCTGGGTCCGGGAGCGGAGGTCAGTGGCATAGCCGAACATTTCAGCCAGCGGGACGTAGCCCCGCACTGCCTGAGCGCCCGACCGCGCTTCCATGCCTTCGATCCGGCCCCGGCGGCTGTTCAGATCGCCGATGACATCGCCCATATATTCCTCAGGCACCACAACTTCAACCTTCATGATCGGTTCCAGAAGAACCGGCTCCGCCTTAGCTGCGGCAGCTTTCAGACCCATGGAGGCTGCAATCTTGAATGCCATTTCGGACGAGTCGACATCATGGTAGGAACCGTCAATTACGGTCGCCTTGAAGTCGATCAGGTGGAAGCCAGCCAGTACCCCGCGTTCTGCAGCCTCTCGCAAGCCAGCTTCGATAGGGTTGATGTATTCCTTGGGAATTGCACCGCCCACAACCTTGTTCTCGAAAACGACGCCTGCACCGCGCTCCAGAGGCTCGATCTCGAGCCAGCAGTGGCCATACTGACCGCGGCCACCGGACTGGCGAACAAACTTACCTTCAGCCTTCACCTTCTTGGTGAAGGTTTCACGGAAGGCCACCTGTGGCTTACCGACGGTGCAGCCCACTTTGAACTCCCGCTGCAGGCGGTCCACGATAATTTCCAGGTGAAGCTCACCCATGCCAGCGATGATCGTCTGACCAGTTTCCTGATCCGTATGCATCCGGAAGGTCGGGTCCTCTTCCGCCAGCCGCATCAGGCTCTGGCCCAGCTTATCCTGGTCAGCCTTGGTCTTCGGTTCAATCGCCAGCTCGATCACCGGATCAGGGAATTCCATGGACTCCAGGATCACGGGAGCATCTTCGGCGCAGAGAGTGTCCCCCGTGGTGGTGTCCTTCAGACCTACGGCTGCGCAGATGTCGCCGGTTTCAACCGACTCAATTTCCTCGCGGTGGTTGGCATGCATCTGGAGCAGTCGACCAATCCGTTCCTTCTTGCCCTTGGTGGCATTCAGAACGTAGGAGCCACTATTGAGTCGGCCCGAATAAACGCGCATGAAGCAGAGTTTACCGACATAGGGGTCGGTCATGATCTTGAAGGCCAGGGCACTGAAAGGTTCACTGTCCTCAGCCTTGCGCTCAACGTCCTCTCCAGTGCGGGCATCAATGCCCTTGACCGGGGGAATGTCCAGCGGAGTGGGCATGAAATCAATGACCGCATCCAGAACCAGCTGCACACCCTTGTTCTTGTAGGAAGAGCCGCAAATAACCAGGGTAATGGCAGCGGCAATGGTGCCCTTCCGCAGCGCCGACTTGATTTCCTCGATGGTCAGTTCCTCGCCGCCCAGGTACTTCTCCATGAGGGCGTCGTCCTGTTCGGCGGCTGCCTCCAGCAGAGCTTCCCGGTACAGTTCGACGGTGTCCTGGATTTCCTCAGGAATATCGGTTTCCTTGACCACCTTGCCCTGGTCATCTTCGTAGATGATGGCCTTCATGGTGATCAGGTCGACGACACCCTTGAAGGTATCCTCAGCACCGATGGGCACCTGAATAGGCACCGGACGCGCTTTCAGCCGGTCTTTCATCTGCTCGACGACCCGGAAGAAGTCGGCGCCCAGGGTATCCATCTTGTTCACATAGGCCATGCGCGGAACACCATATTTATCCGCCTGACGCCATACAGTCTCGGACTGCGGCTCAACTCCACCCTTGGCGCAGAAGACCGCCACGGCACCATCCAGCACCCGCAGTGACCGCTCGACCTCAACCGTGAAGTCCACGTGTCCGGGCGTGTCGATAATGTTGATCCGATGACCTTTCCACCAGCACGTGGTGGCGGCGGAGGTAATGGTGATGCCCCGCTCCTGCTCCTGAACCATCCAGTCCATGGTGGCCGCGCCCTCATGAACTTCACCGAGTTTATGAATTCGACCGGTGTAGAACAGGATGCGCTCCGTTGTGGTGGTTTTGCCGGCGTCAATGTGGGCCATGATGCCGATGTTGCGGAGCTTATCGAGCGATACCTGCCGGGACATCGGGTTACCCCCTTTCTTGTCGAGATTGACCTAGGCCACGAACCCTCTGACTACCAACGGTAGTGAGCGAACGGACGGTTGGCCTCAGCCATCTTATGAACCTCTTCACGCTTCTTGACGGTACCACCGGTGTTGTTGGCCGCATCCATCAGCTCGCCAGCGAGCCGTTCCACCATGGTCCTCTCACCACGCGCCCGAGAGTAACTGGTCAGCCAGCGCAAAGCCAGCGAGCTACGCCGCTCAGGCCGAACTTCCATGGGGACCTGGTAGGTGGCACCACCGACCCGGCGGGGCCGAACTTCCAAGAGAGGCATGGCGTTCTTCAGCGCGGCCTCAAAGACCTCGAGCGGGGGCTTACCTGTCTTCTCAGAAATCAGGTCGAAGGCGCCATAGACGATCTGCTGGGAGACAGACTTCTTCCCATCCCACATCATCTTATTGATGAGTCGGGCAATCATTTCGCTGTTGTAGATCGGATCAGGTGTAACCTTGCGCTTAGGCACCGCACCACGGCGTGGCATCCGGAGTCCCCCTTTTTATGCTCGCCGGTTGGTAAGACCCCCAAAGACAGGCTACAACCCGGGCGTAGGTTCCCCCCACGCCCGGCAGCCTATGCCTGTCCGGGTAACTTCGTCTTGGGGTCGACTACTCTTACCAGCCGTACTCAATTACCGCTTCTTGGCGGCGACCTTCTGGTTCTTCTTGGCTCCATACTTGGAGCGGCTCTGCTTGCGGCCCGCCACTCCGGCGCAGTCCAGTGCACCGCGCACGATGTGATAGCGCACACCAGGCAGGTCCTTGACACGACCGCCCCGCACCAGCACAACAGAGTGTTCCTGCAAGTTGTGGCCCTCGCCACCAATGTAGGAAGTCACTTCAATTCCGTTAGTCAAGCGCACACGGGCAATCTTCCGCAGCGCAGAGTTGGGCTTCTTGGGGGTGGTGGTCTTCACCACGGTGCAGACGCCACGCTTAAAGGGATTAGCCTTGAGGTGCGGCGCCTTCGACTTGGCCTCAAACTCTTCCCGGCCCAGCCGGACAAGCTGATTAATCGTTGGCATTGTTGTTCCCTGCACCTCCTTTCTTGCTCTAATATCCTCAGTTGATACCCTTGTGCCCCGTCCAGTACAAGCTGGAGCATGAGCCGCCGCTAAGAGTCAAGAATCGCTGCCGTGGCGGCGCCCACGTCAATGCCACAGGCCTTGCCGAGGGACACCATGGACTCAACAAAAATAACCTCAATATTCCTGGCACGTGCAGCAATCAGGACATCTCGGGTAACCGATTCGTCAGCGTCCCGGGCCACGTATACCGCCTGGGCTACGCCACGCTCGACTGCCTTGGCGGTTTGTTTGCTGCCGATCGTCTTCTTCCTCGCAGCCTTCAGGCGCTCCAAAGACATGGCGAAAGACCTCCCGCCCGGACACACTTTCATATTGTACAACCGGCCCCATCATTCGTCAATCTGCCATTGTAGGTGGAGCGGGGTTTTCCGCGTTTTTCGCCGCGTAGCTTCCTCATACGTATCAGCGCGCGCCGGTAAGCTCAACCATAACCACTTGAATATTATGCTTGTGGGCATCCTGATAGTACAGGTCGTAACGGTTGGCTTCACGTACAAACTCTTCAAGGGGCAGTAGCCGTTGGATCTCCTCGTCCGTTAAACGACTGACCAGACCATTTACGCGTTGGAACAGGAGTTCAATATATGCAGCGTTATGCAGCAGCAACTCGGAACCACCCACCGGGCCATGGCCCGGTATCACCACCTCAATCCCGCGGTCTGCCCATTCACGCAAGCGACGTGCGTATTCCCGGGCAGCCCCCGGCATTTCCAGGCTGGGTATGGGCAACTCGACGCTGTCCGCAGCCAACAGCAATTTTCTTTCCGGGAGATAGCAGACCACAGAATCATCCGTATGGCCGGGCAACGGGTGCAATTCCAGGGTCAGACCACCGGCATCAATGACCTGCACACCGTCAAACACCAGATCCGGCGGCACAATGCCCGCTCCAGCGTACGTCCCGGGATCTCGGGACTGCGCTTCCCGGAGTTTACGGCCATCGTCACGCAACAGTCTTTCCCTGCACAGCCGGTGCCCCATGATCGGCACCTGCCCGACAAAGGCAGGGTTGCCCCAGACATGGTCCCAGTCGGCATGGCTGTTGACCACCAGGGTGGCATCGGAAAAGGCAGATACATCCTTTGGAGACAGCAAGGTGTCCACCAGTACCCGGTGTCGTGTGCCCTCTATGTAGGTCGCCCTGACCTCCCCGCCGTAGCCGGGCAGAGGCCGTTCGGCCAGATGCACGCCTGGCAGCAGTCCCCTCACATGCACAGTCATGCCTTGACTGCCCGGTAAACATGGAAGCCTCCGCCGCGCTCCACGTCGTCTACCCGATCAAAGGCTTCCTGCAGACGCTTGCGTACAGAAGGCGCCCCCTGTTTATTGCCAATCACGACCCAAAGGCTGCCACCCGCCCGGAGGGCGGTATGGGCCTCAGAGAATAGGCGCCACACCACAGGTTTGCCGGTGCGCACCGGAGGGTTCAGTAAGATGGCGTCAAAGCTCAACCCTTGCACCGGTGCGGTGCCATCGCCCACGCGCACCTCGGCGTTTGCCACGGTGTTCCCAACCAGATTGCGGTGGGCCAGAGCTGCGGCTCGCTCATTGACATCGACCAGCACCACGCGCCCCTGCGGGACCAGCCGGGCTGCCACAATCCCAATGGGACCGTAGCCACACCCCAGGTCCAGGACGGTGTCCGTCGGTTCCACCTGGAAGCTCTCGATCAGCAGCCGACTGCCGGCATCGATGTGTTCACGGGAAAACACACCGCGATCTGTCACAAAGTGCAGGTCAAACCCCCGTAAACGGGCAGAAAACTCGACTTCCTCATGGCGAACCGTTGGGTCAGTGGTGTAATAATACTCTGCCATGCTGTCCTCCGGGATGAAACCGCCCTGCCGGGCAGGCAGGGCGGTGTGTGCAGTACCAGTGCATTGGCATTCTACCGTGAAATCTGCCACAACGCAAGGCACCGGTATTGTACCTGAGGATAAGTTGCCATCCATCAGGGGCGCTGCCGGAAACTACATATGTATATCCCTGATATACCCGCATTCACCCCCTCCGGCGTACCAATCGAAAGGCCTCCAGGCCGTAACCTGGAGGCCTTCGCCGGTGTGTACGGCCCAGTTCCCCTCCCCCTACACCGCGCCAAAACCCGGAGCAGGATAGGCGGCAATGCCGGGAACCCCGGCTGTGGTGGGGTAGGCAGACGGGACCGTAGCAACCGTGGTCACAGGCACCGCGTACTCATACACGCGGTAAACCGTCGCGTTGGCTGCCGGGTACGCGACGCCGCCAGGGGCGATCCACAGATCATCTGCACCGGCCTGGGCACCGATAAAGGGGGACATCGCTGACGTGGCGGCACCGTTGGCATCAACATACGGAAAGGCACCGAAGAGCATGAGAATACACGCTCCTTGTTTGCTCCTGGCTTGGCAGGGAGCGATCAATGTCCGGTCGCTCGCTCCATCATACCCCGGTCGGGGACGTTTTGGTGCCTGTACGCCATCAACACCCCTTGGCAGACCAAAGAGGAACACCGGCGCAGCTTTACAGCATGCGCCGGTGCCAGCCGGGTCGGATCAGTCGTCACCCACCTCAGGCAACGCTTCTCCATATAGCTCGTCGTAGGTATACACTCGGATGTTGCGATACCGACTCATACCGGTGCCTGCCGGCACGAGTTTGCCGATAATCACGTTCTCCTTCAGTCCGAGCAGAGGGTCGCGCTTGCCCTTGATGGCGGCTTCGGTCAGAACGCGGGTAGTTTCCTGGAAGGACGCCGCCGACAGGAAGGAGTCAGTGGCCAGAGACGCCTTGGTGATACCGAGCAGCACCGGTCGGGCGACCGACGGCACGCCCCCGTCCTCAATGACCCGGGCATTCTCGTCCTCAAAGTCGAACACGTCGATCAGGCCGCCGGGCAGAAGTTCGGAATCACCAGGATCCTCAACCTTGACCTTACGCAGCATCTGGCGAATGATGATCTCAATATGCTTGTCGTTGATGTCCACGCCCTGCAAGGCATAAACCTTCTGTACTTCCCGCAACAAGTACATTTGTACTGCCCGCAGACCCCGGATCCGGAGCAAGTCATGGGGGTTGACGGACCCTTCGGTCAGCTCGTCGCCCGCGACCACCGTCATCCCTTCCCGCACTCTGATGCGAGCACCGTAAGGAATCGCGTAGGTCACGTAGTCGCCTTCGGGCGAAGTGATGGTAATTTCCCGCCTGCCCTTGTTTTCTGCCTGGCTCACCGAACCGTCGAGTTCGGCAATAACGGCCTGGCCCTTGGGCTTGCGGGCCTCAAAGAGTTCTTCAACGCGGGGAAGACCCTGAGTAATGTCATCACCGGCCACACCACCGGTATGGAAGGTACGCATGGTGAGCTGCGTGCCAGGTTCACCGATGGACTGGGCAGCAATGATACCAACTGCCTCGCCTACATCTACCAGCCGCCCGGTCGCCAGGTCACGCCCATAGCAAAGGCGGCAGACACCGTAGCGGGTCCGGCAGGTCAGAACGCTGCGGATCGCAATTTCCTTCAGGACCAGATCCTCGCGTCCGGCCTTGCGGGCCACGACGTTCAGATGCTCAATAACCTCGGCATGCTCTTCGGTCAGCAGTTCGTCGGCGGCCGCCACGAATCCATTGGCCAGGTTGTAGTTAAGGTATGGGAAGTTAGCTTCGTCGTATCTGGCCAGCAACTGCTCCTTGACCTCAGGGAACTCCTCCAGCGCCGGGTGAATCACGTCGTTCAGCCCGCAACGGCCCACGATACGTTGGGTGACCTTTTCAATGATTTCCTCGCCGTCGCGTACCTCGCCAACGATGATCCCGGCCGTGGTGCCGCAGTCTTCCTCGCGTACAATCACGTCCTGCGCCACGTCAACCAGGCGGCGGGTCAGGTAACCTGAGTCGGCCGTCCGCAGGGCGGTATCGGCCAGGCCCTTGCGGGTACCGTGGGTGGAGGTGAAGTATTCCAGCACGGAGAGGCCTTCACGGAAGTTCGATTTCACCGGCACCTCAATGATGCGCCCGGACGGGTCAGCCATCAGGCCGCGCATACCGGCCAACTGGGTGATCTGCGAGACGTTGCCGCGGGCACCGGACTTCATCATCATGCCCACCGGGTTGAACAGGCTCAGGGAATCCACCAGTTCCTTGGTGACCTTATCCTTGGTCTGCTCCCAGACACCGATGATCTTCTGATACCGCTCGTCGCCCGTGATCAGGCCCCGCTTGAACTGGCGCTCGATCTGGTTGATCTCGTCCTCGGCCTTTCGGATCAATTCGTACTTGGCCGGGGGCACCACTACGTCGGCGATGGCAACGGTGGCGCCGGAGCGGGAGGCGAATTTGAAGCCCAGTTCCTTGAGAGAGTCCGCCACGACGGCAGTCCCGGCGGTACCCAGCTTTTTATAGGCCTCGCCCATGACCTTGCCCATGACCTTCTTGTCAACTGCGGTGTCGAAGAACCGCAGCACAGGGGGCAGGGTCTCGTTAAAGATCACGCGGCCGACCGTCGTCTTGATCGTACGGTTGGCGGCTGTGCCCCATTCGTCGCCCAGGCGAACCTTAATGACCTGGTGCAGGCGAATCTCGCCTACTTCGTAGGCGTAGATTGCCTCTTCCGGGCCATAGAAGCGACGGATTTCCTTGTCGTCTTCCGGGTCGTCTTCCTTCAACGTCAGGTAGTAGCAGCCCAGTACCATGTCCTTGGTCGGGGTAATAACCGGCTGCCCATCCTTGGGGTTCAGGATGTTGTGGGCGGAAAGCATCAGGATCCGGGCTTCCGCCTGAGCCTCAGCCGAAAGCGGAACATGCACTGCCATCTGGTCACCGTCGAAGTCGGCATTGTAGGCCGTACACACCAGCGGGTGAATCTGGATGGCGCGCCCCTCGACCAGGATCGGCTCAAAGGCCTGAATACCCAAACGGTGTAGGGTGGGGGCACGGTTCAGGAGCACCGGATGCTCCTTGATCACGTCCTCCAGCACGTCCCAGACCTCGGTCCGCACCCGTTCCACCATGCGCTTGGCGCTCTTGATGTTGTGGGCGTAACCCTCAGCCACCAGCTTCTTCATTACAAACGGCTTGAACAGCTCCAGCGCCATTTCCTTCGGTAATCCGCACTGGTGCAGATGCAATTCCGGACCGACCACAATAACGGAACGGCCGGAGTAGTCGACGCGCTTGCCCAACAGGTTCTGGCGGAAGCGCCCCTGCTTGCCTTTGAGCATGTCGCTCAGCGACTTGAGCGGCCGGTTGCCGGGTCCGGTAACCGGCCGGCCCCGGCGGCCATTGTCGATCAGCGCATCGACCGCTTCCTGCAACATGCGCTTTTCGTTGCGGACGATAATGTCCGGTGCCTGCAGGTCGAGCAGCCGCTTGAGTCGGTTATTCCGGTTGATCACCCGCCGGTACAGGTCGTTCAGGTCGGACGTAGCGAACCGGCCACCATCGAGCTGCACCATCGGGCGCAGGTCGGGCGGGATCACGGGCACCACATCGCAGACCATCCAGGTCGGAGCATTCCCGGACTTCCGGAAGGCCTCCACCACCTCCAGGCGGCGGATGGCCCGGATCCTACGCTGGCCACTGGCGGTCTTCAGCTCAGCCCGCAAATCCCGAGAAAGCTTCTCCAGGTCCAGCTTCTGCAGCAGAACCTTGATGGCTTCGGCGCCCATGCCGGCGCGGAAGGCAGAACTGTACTTTTCCCGGTACTCGCGGTATTCGTTCTCCGTCAGGAGCTGCTTTTCCATCAGCGGGGTGCTGCCAGCCTCCATGACGATGTAGGCCGCAAAGTACAGAACCTTTTCCAACGCCCGCGGGGAAATGTCCAGTAGCAACCCCATTCGGCTGGGGATTCCTTTGAAATACCAGATGTGGCTGACAGGCGCGGCCAACTCAATGTGGCCCATGCGCTCGCGGCGCACCTTGGCCCGGGTAACTTCCACACCGCAGCGGTCACACACGATACCCTTGTAACGCACCCGCTTGTACTTGCCGCAGTGGCATTCCCAGTCCCTGGTCGGTCCGAAGATCTTCTCACAAAAGAGACCCTCGCGCTCCGGCTTCAGGGTTCGGTAATTGATGGTCTCTGGCTTTTTGACCTCCCCCCGGCTCCACTGCCGAATCTGCTCCGGGGAGGCAAGACCAATCCGCATGGAATCAAAGAAATTGACGTCCAACAAAGCCCGACCGCTCCTTTCGGGCGCTCTCAAGTCCATTGAAACTGCGAGACGGGAGCTATATTCTGGCGCCGTGAATGACCCTTAAAGGTCTGAATCGTCTTCCAGTTCCTCGCCAGTATCCAGATCGTCGTCGATGCGACGGCTGCCCCTGTCGGCCCCGCCGATCCCCACCTTGCGTGCGGCTCCGCGGCCACCACGATTCAAACCGGGGATATCGTCCTCGCCGACCGCTCCGAGGTCGTCTTCGCCGTCGTAATCGGGCTCCGCATCCTCACCCGCGGTATGCCCGACTGCTGCGGGACGGCGGGCCTTGGCTGCGACCCGAGCGATCTCCGCCAAATCCTCGTCGCCGCCGTCGGCTACCAGGTCAGCGTCCTCTTCATCGGCGTCCTCATCGGCGTCAATTTCCCCGCCGGTTCCCTCGCGCCGCTCGGCACCAAAGTTCTCGTCCGGTACGGGCAGATCCAGCTCCCGGGCAGTTTCATGGAAGTCTTCATCGACATCCTTGATCTCAATCTCCTGGTCGTCCTCCGTCAGGATTTTGACGTCCAGGCACAGAGATTGAAGTTCCTTGATGAGCACCTTGAAGGATTCAGGCACGCCCGGTTCAGGGACGTTTTCACCCTTGACAATCGCCTCATATGTCTTCACACGGCCAACTACGTCGTCGGACTTGACCGTCAGCAGCTCCTGCAGGGTGTAGGCAGCCCCATACGCCTCCAGAGCCCAGACTTCCATCTCACCGAACCGCTGGCCGCCAAACTGGGCCTTGCCGCCCAGCGGCTGCTGGGTAACCAGAGAGTAGGGTCCGGTGGAGCGGGCGTGGATCTTGTCGTCTACCAGGTGGGCTAGCTTCAGCATGTACGCGTTGCCGACCGTGACCTTGTTGTCAAAGTACTCACCGGTCCGCCCGTCGCGCAGGGCAATCTTCCCCGTGGGCGGCAAGCCCGCCTTCACCAGCATGCCTTTGATATCTTCCTCGGTGGCACCGTCGAAGACCGGGCTGGCCACACGCATCCCCATCAGACGAGCCGCCCAGCCCAGGTGAACCTCCAGGATCTGCCCGATGTTCATTCGGGACGGCACACCCAGGGGTGAAAGAATGATGTCCACCGGCGTTCCGTCCGGGAGGAACGGCATGTCCTCCTCCGGCAGAATCACCGAAATAACACCCTTGTTACCGTGGCGGCCTGCCATCTTGTCGCCCTGGCTGATCTTGCGCTTCTGGGCGATGTATACCCGCACTAACTGGTTCACGCCCGGCGGCAATTCATCCCCGTTCTCACGGGTAAACACCTTGACGTCTACCACGATGCCGGCTTCGCCGTGCGGTACCCGAAGAGAGGTGTCGCGGACTTCGCGGGCTTTTTCGCCGAAGATCGCCCGCAACAGGCGCTCTTCTGCCGTGAGCTCCGTTTCACCCTTGGGCGTAACCTTGCCCACCAGGATATCGCCGGGGCGCACTTCGGCGCCGATGCGGATGATTCCCCGTTCGTCCAGGTCCTTGAGCACATCCTCGCCAACGTTAGGAATATCACGGGTGATCTCTTCGGGACCCAGCTTGGTATCCCGAGCTTCGCACTCGTGCTCCTCAATATGGATCGAGGTCAGCAGGTCTTCCTTTACGTTGCGACGGCTGAGAATGATGGCGTCCTCGTAGTTGTAGCCCTCCCAGCACATGTAGGCAACCAGGAGGTTGCGCCCCAGTGCCAGCTCACCCTGATCGGTGGACGGACCGTCCGCCAGGACATCGCCCTTCTCCACACGTTGGCCGCGGCGCACAATAGGCCGCTGGTTCAACGAAGTGCCCTGGTTCGACCGCTGATACTTGGTCAGCTTGTACTTACGCAACGTGCCGTGGTCGGTGCGGACAATGATCTCCGACGCCGTGGCGCGCTCCACATAACCAGCGCTTTCGGCAATGACCATGACGCCCGAGTCGTAGGCAGTGCGGAACTCCAACCCAGTGCCCACCATGGGTGCATCGGGCTTGAGCAGCGGCACGGCCTGACGCTGCATGTTTGAGCCCATCAGGGCGCGGGAGGCGTCGTCGTTTTCAAGGAAGGGGATCAGCGCGGTGGCGACGGAAACGATCTGCTTTGGCGACACGTCGACATAGTCAACGTTTTCGGCGGCTACCCGGATGATATCGTGCTTGTACCGGGCTGTTACCACCGTTTCGCTAAACCAGCCGCTCTCGTCGATCGGCGTGTTCGCCTGGGCGATGACCATATCGTCTTCTTCGTCCGCAGTCAGGTAGACAACGTCCGTTGCGACCTTCCGGGCGTCCTTGTCTACCTTCCGGTAGGGTACTTCGATAAAGCCATAGTCGTTAATGCGGCCATATGTGGCCAGAGCGCCGATCAGGCCGATGTTCGGGCCTTCGGGCGTCTCAATAGGGCACATGCGGCCATAGTGCGAGTGGTGGACATCGCGGACTTCAAAGCCGGCACGCTCACGGGAAAGTCCCCCGGGACCCAGTGCAGACAGGCGCCGCTTGTGGGTCAACTCGGCGAGCGGGTTGGTCTGGTCCATGAACTGAGACAACTGCGAGGAGCCAAAGAACTCCTTCACCGCCGCCACAACCGGGCGAATGTTGATCAACGCCTGCGGGGTAATGACGTCCACATCCTGGATCGTCATGCGCTCCTTGACCACACGCTCCATGCGGGCCAGGCCAATCCGGAACTGGTTCTGCAGCAACTCACCCACTGAACGCAGGCGGCGGTTACCCAGATGGTCAATATCATCCGAGGTACCCACGCCTTTATTCAAATGGCAAATGTAATTGACAATCGCCAGGATGTCGTCCTTGCTGATCGTCTTTTGTTCGCTGATGGAGGGCTGACCGTTGGCTACCACCTTCACCGTGGTGCCGTCCCGCATTTTCACGGTCGTGCGCTGGATGCCCGCTTCCTCAAACTTACGGGCAAGGTCCTTGGTGATCACGGTCCCCGCCTCAGCCAGGACCTCACCGGTGTTGGAATCCACAACCCGATCTGCAGTCAGGGTGCCGACAATACGCTTGCGCAGGGCCAGCTTCTTATTCAGCTTGTACCGGCCTACCGGCGCCAGGTCATACCGCTTGGGCTCAAAATACAATGTCTCAAGCAACTGCCGGGCATTATCCACCGCCGGCGGTTCCCCCGGACGCAGCCGCTTGTAAATTTCAATGAGCGCATCTTCCTCGGAATCGGTACCGTCCTTCTCCAGGGTGCGCCGGACAAACTCATTTTCACCGATGGCCTCAATGATCTGCTGGTCCGTCGAGAAGCCAAGAGCCCGCAGGAGGACGGTCGCCGGCAACTTACGGTTGCGATCCACACGTACGCTGATCAGATCGTTTCCGTCTGTTTCAAACTCCAGCCACGCACCCCGGTTGGGGATCACCGTGGCAAAATAAATCTTTTTGCCGCTGGTATCCACCTGTTCCGAGTAATACACGCCAGGGGACCGCACGAGCTGTGAGACGATCACGCGCTCGGCACCGTTAATAATGAACGTGCCGTTGGGAGTCATCAAGGGGAAATCCCCCATGAAGACTTCCTGCTCCTTGACCTCACCCGTTTCTTTATTGATCAGACGGACGCGGACGCGCAACGGGGCCGCGTAGTTTTGGTCCCGCTCCTTGCACTCGTCTACAGGGTACTTGGGTTCACCCAAACTATAGTCGAGGAACTCCAGCACCAGGTTGCCTGTAAAGTCCGTGATGGGGGAAATATCGCGGAAGATCTCCTGGAGCCCTTCGCGAAGAAACCACTGGTATGAATTCTGCTGAAGCTCAATGAGGTTCGGGAGACCCATAACCTCGTTGATACGGCCGAAGCTGTAGCGCTCCCGCTTGCCCGCCTTCAGGACACGCTCCATGCGTTCCCTGGCCTCCTTCTGTTCATTCGGCCGGGATCACGCCCGGCCACGTGCGAACAGATTTCCCACCGACGTCGTCTTCCGTTTGGAAATGGCCCACCGCGAAGACTTCCAACCGATGGAACCCCGGTCCTGATGTAATCTGAGGAGCTATTTTAGCTGCAGGTGTTACGGAAACACCCGACCTCCTACAGCAAAAATACCGGCAGGAATATAAACCCCGCACACGAAACAAATCAAAAAGGGTCACCCGGCGGCGTCGTCTCCCATGACAAAACGAAGGAGTCCATCTTGGGGGACATATCCTATTAGTGACCTCGTTCCAATTGGCTTATGCACTTCCAACCCTGTTCCCGGCCCATTCCAGTAATGGCATGGCCTAGCGCCCGTTTTTTACACGCGCGTAGGATCGCAGTATAATATGCTACCACTGTTGGCAGGAATGCGTCAAGAGGTATACGTGCTTTTCATGGCTAGAGATGAGAAAAAAGGCCAGCCTACACAGGCTGGCCTTTCTTTACTAGATGCGATTTACTTCACTTCAACCTCAGCGCCGGCGTCCTTCAGCTTGGCAGCGATGGTGTCGGCATCAGCCTTGGCGATCTTCTCCTTGACAGCCTTCGGAGCGCCATCAACGAGATCCTTGGCTTCCTTCAGGCCCAGGCCGGTGATCTCACGCACGACCTTAATGACGTTGATCTTGTTGGGGCCGGCAGCCTTCAGGATGACATCAAACTCGGTCTGCTCTTCAACCGGGGCGGCGGCAGGGCCAGCGGCCGGAGCGGCAGCAACGGCAACCGGAGCGGCAGCGGTGACACCAAAGGTCTCCTCGAACTGCTCCTTCAGATCCTTCAGCTCCAGGGCAGTCATGCCCTTAATGATCTCAATGACCTCAGCGGCCTTAGACATATCGGTAGTCCTCCTTGTACAATCTTAGGCGCCCGCGCCTTCTTCCATCTGCTTGATACGCGCATCCAGTGCATACGCAAAACTGGACAGCAAACCGTTAAGAACACCCACCACGTTGACCAGCGGAGCCTGGATCCCGGCCAATACCTGTGCCAGCAGAACGTCCTTGGACGGCAGGTCTGCCAGGGCCTTGACACCAGCGGCGTCAATGGTCTGACTTTCCAGGATACCAGCCTTTACCTCAAGCTTGGGGTTCTTATCCTTGGCAATGGCCTGGGAAATCAGCTTGGCAGCCGTGGTCTCGTCGTTATAGCTCAGGAAGAGGGTAGTAGTGCCGTGGAGATAGGGGTCGAGCCCCTGAATCCCGAGCTGCTGGGCAGCCAGCCGAATGATGGTGTTCTTGGCTACCTTCATTTCAACGCCGTTGGCCCGCAGGTCCTTACGCAGCTTCGTGGTACTCGCCACGTTCAGGCCCTTGTTGTTCGCCAGAACCACAGACTTGGCCCGCTGGAGCCGCTCTTTGACTTCCGCTACCGACATTTCCTTTTCCGGGGTAACCGGCATATTCCGATTCACCTCCTTACGCTGCAAAATAGAAAAGGGCCTCCGACCAGAATCGGAGGCCCATGATAATACATAGGCGTACAGCCGTCATGATGCAACCATGACTGGCTGACTCCGACCTCGGCAGGCGAGCGACGAGCGCTCCTTAGGCATCAGCACCTGCTGTCTCTGGCCGTGTTTTCATTTAGCACAATGCCGATTATAGGTGGCAGGACAGCACCTGTCAAGCGCGGCGTCCCTGGCGCAGCGTGCCTGACGGACAAAAAGGACACCCCAGGCCCTGTATTCCTGACAGGTCCTGGGGGTGTACCATTCGTGCAACAACAGCGCATTCATTCAGGCCCGGGACAAGGCTCTTTCGATGGCCTCTTCAAGGCGCATCTTTTCGAGGACGAGCTTGGCCCGCTCCGCAGGGGTTGCCGTTAGCCACCTGTCCAACAAGGACTCGATCCGGTTGCGCAGGTCCCTGACTTCCTGAGTCATGTCAGCTTGCCTCCTTCATTTAGCGTGTAGTCTTAAGAGTCCCGCGTAATGTGTCGAAACAAGGATCTTATATTCTTATTATCTTAGGTTTTAGATTACTACAAGCCGAGCCCTAATGCAAGATGTTCGCAATCAATAGTCAAAACCTTGCTGCGTGTATCTTTTTTCATTGCAACACGCCAGGGTAAAATAAAACCCCGCCGGTTGACAAACCGGCGGGGCCAGCCAATTCGATTCCCGTCTTTACCGTTCGGTCGGGGTACCCAGCTTGGTCGGATTGACCCGAACGCCAGGACCCATGGTCGAAGAGATGGTGATGCTCTTCAGGTACTGCCCCTTGGCAGCCGCCGGCTTAGCCTTGACAATCACGTCCATGAACGTGCGGAAGTTCTCAGCGAGTTTATCCGTATCGAAGGATACCTTGCCGATACGGGCATGGACGATACCGGTCTTGTCGGTCCGGTACTCAATCTTACCAGCCTTGATTTCACGCACAGCGTTGGCGACGTCAAAGGTAACGGTGCCCGTCTTGGGGTTCGGCATCATGCCCTTGGGACCCAGGATCTTACCCAGGCGGCCAACCATACCCATCATGTCCGGGGTGGCCACGGCGACGTCAAAATCCAGCCAGCCTTCCTGGATCTTGGTCACGTATTCTTCGGCACCCACCATGTCGGCACCGACGGCCTCAGCTTCTTTGGCCTTCTCGCCCTTGGCAAACACCAACACCCGGCGGGTTACACCGGTACCGGCCGGCAATACCACAGCGCCGCGGAGCTGCTGATCGGCGTGCCGGACGTCAACACCCAGACGTACCGCCACATCTACAGTTTCGTCAAACTTGGCCCTTGCGGCCTGCTTAACCGTCTCAAAAGCCTCGGCGGGGTCATACAGCTTGGCCTTGTCGACCATCTTGACCGCCTCGGCATACTTCTTGCCAGGCATTAATAAATTTCCTCCCTTGTGGTAATAAAGGTCGGCCGCTTACGGCCTCCCACAAGATGGGGCAGAACCGGAACTAGTCAACGATGTCGACGCCCATGCTGCGGGCAGAACCCTCGATCATCCGCATGGCCGCCTCGATGTCAGCGGCGTTCAGGTCGGGCATTTTGATCTCAGCAATCTCCCGCACCTTTTCCCGAGAGAGCGTGCCGACCTTCTTCTTGTTCGGCTCACCGGAGCCGCTCTCAATCCCCAGCGCCTTCTTGATCAGTACCGAGGCCGGCGGAGTCTTCAGTACAATGGAGAACGACCGATCTTCATAAACAGTGATTTCGACTGGAATGACCAGACCGACCTGTTCCTTAGTCTTCTCGTTGTACTCCTTGCAGAAGCCCATAATGTTCACACCGTGCTGGCCCAATGCAGGGCCGACGGGCGGCGCCGGGGTAGCCTTGCCAGCCGGAAGCGCCAGCTTGACCAGGGCCGTAACCTTTTTGGCCATGATACAAGTCCTCCTCCATGATTGTGGTTCGGCGGGGTAACTGCAGGAGTTGCCCCTCCCACATGCAAAAGGGAGCCAAAAGGCACCCTCCGCATCCTACTTCAATTGACCCGTGCTCGCGGGACGCTTACGGCGACTCCCGCCACGGGGTTAGAGCTCTTCCACCTGGGTGTGATCCAGTTCGACCGGAGTATCCCGACCGAACATATTTACCTCAACCTTGATCTTACCCTTTTCGTGGTCGATCTCTTCAACAGAACCTATAAAATCCTTGAAGGGTCCGCTCTTAACCCGCACATGCTGGCCGACCTGCAGAGAGATCTTCAGCTTGGCCCCTTCTTCGGTCAGGTTACCGAGAATCACTTTCACTTCATCTTCCATCAGCGGGATCGGCTTGGTGCCCGAGCCAACAAAGCCGGTTACCCCCGGTGTATTGCGCACAACATACCAGGAATCGTCACCCATGATCATCTCGACCAAAACATAGCCAGGGAAAACCTTTTTCTTGACAATCTTTTTCTTGCCATTGCCCTTGTCCTCCAACTCCTCTTCGGTGGGGACAAGAACACGGAAGATTTTCTCCTGCATGGCCATAGATTCGACGCGCTTCTCCAGGTTGGTCTTGACCTTATTCTCATACCCAGAGTACGTATGGACGACGTACCACTTTTTCTCGCCTTCCATCACGCCGGGGGCAGACGCCCCGCTTCACCGTCCTTACTTGAGAACCAATTTCATAAGGCTGCTGACGAGGTTGTCAAAGCCCCAGATAATGACGGCAATCGCGGCGCTGGAGACGATTACGACCGAGGTCAGCCGTACCGTCTGCATACGGTCCGGCCACTGGACACGGCGCAACTCCCCGCGCACTTCGCGCAAGTACTGTGCAACGCCACCAACAGCCTCGCCCAAGTTATCCATTCTCCTGACCCCGCATTCGCTTCAAGAGTAAAATAGCAAAAAAGGCGTAACACAAGAAAACCTGGCAAATCGCCAGCGAGTTCGATTCTAACACATTAGACTCCCGTTGTAAAGCAGTCCCAGCGATGTCCACTCTTCAGATAAGCCCCAAAACAAGTGAGGGGAGAGGAGGCTCCTCCCTCCTCTCCCTTCGGGCCTTGACCTCTTTAGCCGGCAACCAAGACCAAAGCCTGCTCCAGATCTGCCAGAATATCCGCGATGCCTTCAGTACCTACCGAAAGCCGAATCAGGTCAGGCGTAACGCCCGTTTCCTGCTGTTCAGATTCCGACAATTGCTGGTGCGTGGTGCTGGCCGGGTGAATGGCCAAGGACTTGGTATCCCCAATGTTGGCCAACAGGCTGAACAGTTTGAGGCTGTCGATAAATTTCTTGCCAGCTTCCCGGCCGCCCTTAATGCCAAAGGTCAGCAGGGCACCCTGGCCATTGGGCAAATACTTCTGGGCCAGCTTGTAGTATTGGCTGCTCTCCAGTCCCGGATAGTTGACCCATGACACTTCCGGCCTCTGCTGCAGCCACTTGGCCACTGCCAGCGCATTCTGGCTGTGCCGTTCCATGCGTAGGTGCAGTGTTTCCAGACCCTGCAGGAACATCCACGAGTTGAACGGGCTGATAGGCCCACCCAGGTCGCGGGCCAGGCGGATCCGGGCCGCGATGATGTAGCTAAGCGGACCCACCGCATCCCAAACCTTCAGGCCGTGGTAACTGGGGTCCGGCTCTGTGAACTGCGGGAACTTGCCGTTGTTCCAGGGGAACTTGCCAGAATCAACGATGATGCCGCCAATACTGGTGCCATGGCCGCCGATGAACTTGGTGGCCGAATGCACCACAATGTCGGCGCCGAACTCAATGGGCCGCAGCAAATACGGGGAGGGCACCGTGTTGTCCACGATCAGGGGAATCCCGGCCTCGTGGACGATGTTGGCGATAGCCTCAATATCCACCACATCAAGCCGTGGATTGCCCAGGGCTTCAGCATACACCAGACGGGTGTTGGGGCGAATGGCGCGGCGGACATTCTCCGGATCGTTCACATCGACAAACGTGCAGGTGATCCCCAGATTCCGCAAGGTGTGTGCAAACAAATTGTAGGTACCACCGTATAACGAGGTGGCGGAAACGATATGGTCACCGGACCCGGCTATGTTCAGAATCGCAAAGGTCGAGGCCGTCTGGCCGGCAGCCGTAGCCAGGGCGCCGATGCCGCCCTCCAGGGCGGCCACCCGCTTTTCAAACACGTCCGTGGTCGGGTTCATCAGACGGGTGTAAATGTTCCCAAACTCCGCCAGTGAAAAGAGGCGCGCGGCATGATCGGTGTCCTTAAACAGGTAAGAGGTCGTCTGATACAAAGGAACAGCCCGGGACAAGGTTGTCGGTTCCACTTCCTGTCCAGCGTGTACAGCCAGGGTATCCAGCGACAGCTTCCGCTCTGACACGTGCGCAACCTCCTTAAACGTTCAAGGAGCCCCCTCACTAAAAGGTCCCGTCCCGCACGGCAGAGCGGGGCCTCTTGTTACGCCTGGAGCCATCCCATACCGTTGACTTGACTGGTCAATCATTATCCCATAAAACTCTGGAGATACGATTATACTTTCACTGTATCTTTGTATACTCTTACCTGTCAAGGTTCTGTGCTTATGGATAGGTACATGTTTGACTTGCTAGCGCCAACATGTTCCTGAACTGTTCTATCATTATGGTTCTGTTTTTCCAATAGGCCCGTGCCACCACACTTCTGCCACCGCTCACAGCACAAAAACATAACTGCCCCGCGACGCTGAGAGCGTCACGGGGCCAGTCAATCATGTGGCAGGGGCGGTAGGATTTGAACCCACGACCGGCGGATTTGGAGACCGCTGCTCTACCGGGCTGAGCTACACCCCTATAGACACCGGCCGGCAAGCATGTGCGGCCGGTACACGTGCACTTTCGTATCCAGTTTAGCGAGTCTCCCGGTGAAGGGTGGAATGCCCGCAGGACGGGCAGAACTTCTTCAGTTCAATACGCCCGGTATCATTTTTACGGTTCTTATGGGTCGAATAATTACGCATCTTGCAGTCAATGCAAGCCATGGTAATGATGATCCGGTTGCCCTTAGCTGCCATTGCGAACACCCCCTGGCCCACCAGACTAGGGCATGGTGGGTTTACGCTCATATAAGTTACCACGCGACTGACCGGATGTCAACGACGCTTTCCATCGCTGTTGTGTACCCGGTCACCAGGGGTTGCCGCCTTGCGACACCAACCCCGGCTTACCAAAATTCAACATTTCAGTCAGCAAAAAGGCCCGGCTCAGGGCACCGGGCTGCCGAACAAGTGGAGCTGGTGACCGGGATCGAACCGGTGACCTCGTCCTTACCAAGGACGTGCTCTACCGACTGAGCTACACCAGCTTCTGTACCGAGAGCCGATCCACTGGGAATGATGCTGGAGGAGGATAACCCTCCTCCAGACTCGGCTGGTTGCGGGGGAGGGATTTGAACCCTCGACCTTCGGGTTATGAGCCCGACGAGCTACCGGGCTGCTCCACCCCGCGGTATGGATGGTGGAGGGGGGCGGATTCGAACCACCGAAGGCAGAGCCAGCTGATTTACAGTCAGCCGCGTTTGGCCACTTCGCTACCCCTCCAAAGACCATATGAAGTTTTTCTGTAATCAGCACCGCAGCAGCGGCAAAACCTATATTACTTGACCAGGCGACGGCCGTCAAGAGCTACGGCCAAGCCAACATTCGGTGTATTTATCAGGAAAACCCGGGGAAGTTGGCAAGCCAGCCACTAGATAAAGCGTGTCCTGGCCCTGTCCTGGGAACTCCGGCAGCGGTACTCTGTAGCCCGACACCTATATAGTAAGGCGGCGACGGTGTTCGAAGAGCATAAACGTTCGGGGGATGCTGTGGACGCCTGGGATAATCCGGCGTGGCTTGCTCTTCGGCTATCATGTCGTGGTGGTCGCCCTTTTCTTCTTGGCAGTTACTGCAGTGGCTGGTCCCAATACCGAGTCCAAGGTCTGTTCTATAAACCAGCGAGCTGGATGCCAAGATGGTCAGTGAGCAGATTGGGCATTCCACCGTCCGGTTCACTCCGGACGGGTTCACCCACTTGTTACCAGACAGCCAGCGCAAGGCGGCCCGGCAGGTGGACGCCATTCTGTTTGGCAAAGAGGAAACGAAAAAAGCGCCGCAGTCAAAGCTGACTGAGGCGCCTCTTTTTGCGGTTTCAGCGCCGTTGGCTGACTAAAACCCGCTTTGCAGTTGGAGCCGGTTGTGGGATTTGAACCCACGACCTACCGCTTACAAGGCGGTTGCTCTACCACTGAGCTAAACCGGCATGACTCAGGGATTACTATACCAAAGCTCGATACCTCCCGGCAACCAGTAAGGTATGTAAAACTGAGCAAGAGCAAGGAGATCGGAAAGCCAGACGGGCGCCGGAAATACCGGCGCCCCGGCCGTTAACTGTGCTGCCAGAATTCCGGGCAAGTGCGTACCCGCCGCGGCTCCACTACCACTCGGGGAACTTCCGCCTCCCGAACGCCGAACACGTCAAGGGCGGTCAGAGCACCGGCACGGGCAGCCGCCGCCAGAGTGGCCTGGCTGACCCGGATATTCTGGTCCAGCAACCGATCCTGCAAGGTGCGTTCGAACGTGACCACGCTAGGACGTACATCGAGTTCCAGCAGGTCAGCAAAGGCATCCCGGACTGCAGTCTCCACAGCCGCCTGGCGCTCAACACGCGTGGCAGTCAGGATCTCATCGGCAATGCGCTCACTCGTCCGCCGCGCATCGCCTGCTGCCAAAATCGAGGTCGTGGCCGCCCGGATTGCCCGGTCCACGGTGACACGCCGTACGTTAATGCCCAGGTCCGACAGAGTGTCGCGCAGAATGTTGGCAACCACGGTGGAGCGAGTCGCCGCTGGCTCCACCCGAGCCACGTCAGTGGCCGTACGCACAGCCCGCTCAATTTCCGCCCGCTGTGCCCGCTCGACCTCATCCAAAATGACAGTTGTGGTGCGGTCGATGGCACGGGCAACTTCCACCCGTGTTGGCCGGAATACCAGCTCAGCAGGACGCCGCAGGATTTCCCGTTCTACAAGCGGTTCCCGCACACCGGTGAGGCGTGCAATTTCCGCCCGAATCAGGGCAATCTCTTGCTGCACCTGCTCCACCTGGGTGCGGCACCGGGCCAACGCCGGCGAAATGAGCGGCTCCCGTACCAACGGCTCGCGCACAGGCACCTGGACCGAGCGCAGTTGACGTCGGGCTTCCTGCAGTTCCTGGCGGGCCTCGCGCAGTTCTGCCTGGCACTCGGCCAGTTCAGCATCACGACGAAAACCCATTCCGACTAACCTCCCCGGGGAACGGGTTGACCGTACCCTGGTCCAAAATATGTAAGACCCAGCGCCGTTGACATAACGCTGAGCCTACTGGTGCGATTTGGCTAACCCTTCAGCGCTGCGAGCGTTCCGGCACCTGCACTGTCACAGTGGACCGGTCCAACCGTTGCCCGGACCCATCCAGAGCCCAGGCGGTAATCGCATAACTTCCCGGCTCCACATTCCGTGTGTCCCAGACCGGCCCCGGCAATACCGTATCCCGCCCGCTGAACAGTCCCCTCAGAGGAGTCACCCGATACTCGTATTGGACAACCCGGCCGGAACGACCCCGTTCCTGGGTTTTGATCTGAACCTGGTTGGGTACCGCCTCGCCGTTCAGAGGACGGGCCAGTTCGAATAAACTGGCTTCACCCGCCGGTGTACGGGCCCGGTTCCGTACCCAAATGGAAAATGAGCGGATTGCAGTTACCCGACCGTGCCGATCCCGGCTATAAAAAGTGATGGCCTGCATGCCATCCGGCACATACCGGGTATCCAACTGCAAATCATTCGCCACCCCATCCTGCACCAACCAATTCCCCACCGAAACGCTGGTGCCGGTAAACCAGGGTAGTGTCTGCACGTACGCGGAGAGCTTATGGGAGCCAGCGTCTACCGTAGCCGAAAAATTCACCATGCCCCGGACTTCCTGATCGTCGTCCAGGCCGGTGATTTCAATTCCGAAGGCACCGGCTGTTTTCTGGGCGCCGGCACCGCCTGGCCAGACCACTGCCAAAGTCACCACAAGACCCAGTAAACATAGCCGCCGCCACCGCAAGACGCCCACCTCAGTAACTATATCGGTCTAAACACGCAATGTGTTAAGAATTAGTTGAGGGCGGACCCAAAGGGTCCGCCCCAGCCGCTACATATGTGCACGTTCCATTTTCTCCGCACTGCGCTGGTCCAGGTAGCGTTCCAGCTTCCGCTTCACGCGCTGCAAGGCGTTGTCAATGGACTTGACATGGCGATTTAAGTCCACAGCAATTTCCTGATAGGACTTGCTGTCAAGGTACGCCATCAGCACCTTCCACTCCAAGTCACTCAGGATTTCGCCCATTTTCTCTTCAATGTCACCGAATTCTTCACGACTTATGATTAATTCCTCGGGATCGGTGACCTTTGAGCCACTGATCACGTCTAGCAAGGTACGGTCGGAGTCCTCATCGTAAATCGGTTTGTTTAATGAAACGTAAGAATTCAAGGGAATATGCTTTTGACGGGTCGCCGTCTTAATGGCAGTAATGATCTGGCGCGTAATACACAACTCGGCAAAAGCCCGAAATGAAGACAACTTATCGCTACGAAAGTCGCGAATAGCCTTGTAGAGACCGATCATACCTTCCTGAATGATGTCTTCCCGGTCGGCACCAATCAAGAAGTACGACCTTGCTTTTGCACGCACAAAATTCTTATACTTATTTATCAAGTACTCCAGCGCGACAATTGACCCGTCTCGGGCAAACTCGACAATATCCTCGTCCATCATGCTGTCATAGTCGTGAAAAACGTCGCGCTGCGGAGTAGCCGACATGTACCGGTCCCCTCCCGTTCCCCCGGAATCAACCTTATTCAAACAACAGAAAAAACCGTGCGACATGCGTCGGAGGGTGCAAAAAGCGAATGCACGCACGATTTAATGATTAGGATACATAACGGATTGACCCCGTCACTACTGCCGATTATAAACGTAGGCCTCCAACCCCGTCAAGGGACACACCGGCCCGTTCATGGACGAGCCGGCTTGTCGCGGAAAAAATGTATGATTGGTAACGTTTTTCGGTATTCACTACAAAGGGCTTACCCGGCTACGCCTGCTCGCATCCCGACCCGGCCGCAGCGAACCGCATGCGGGCAGCTCGAACAGTTCTCTAGATTCCTACAGATATCACTCCACGACCGGCGAGAAAAAACAATGGGTAGCTTGCGGGCTTTGGCCTGGTCCTTCACCCAACGGGCCAGATTATGGTTAACGTAATCCACCAGCACCAGGACCAGCTCTGTGCCTGCCGGAATATCCACTCGCTTTTCGGTCCGGCCCTTGACATGCTGAATAGACTTGTAGCCCAAGCCCTCCAAATTGCTGGCTATAGAACCCAAGTGGTCGCCGCCAATTACCAAGACCATATTAAATCGCCTCTTTTTCCACTCACAGTCGATTAGAATGATAGTGAGAATCGTTATCAGGTGATTCAAGTGTATCACAGGCTGGCTAATGAGGCAAGGTTCATCTCATCTGTTGGTACTTTGGGTTTATGCAGCGTAGGTAACTATGTACACAAGGTAACAAACACCTATGGACAATAGGAATGATCTCCTATAGGATGGCAACAGGTAAGCTCCCGACAGCCGATCTCGGCTGTCGGGAGCTTACCCACGTACTGGCTGGTTGTCTGCACCAGGCTATCTGCCGCGTTGCCGGACCACCTCAAAGAGCAGGATGGCACCGGCCACTGCTGCGCCCAGGGAGTTGACCTGACCCTTCATCGGAATACGAACCAGGAAATCACATTTTTCACTGACCAACCGGCCCATTCCCTCTCCCTCCGAGCCGATCACCAGCCCGAGGGGCCCGGTCAGCCGCGCTTGGGAGAAGGTGTCCGCAGCCTCCTGGTGAGTCCCGCAAATCCATAGCCCGGCTTCTTTTAGTTGCTCAATGGTTCTTGCCAGGTTCGTAACCCTGGCCACTGGTACATATTCCACAGCCCCAGCCGAAACCTTGGCCACGGTTGGGGTCAGACCGGCCGCACGCCGCTCTGGGATGATAATTCCATGTGCCCCGGCCGCGTCACACGAACGGAGCAGAGATCCCAGATTGTGCGGGTCCTCAATTCCGTCCAAAATGAGGACCAGCGGGTCCTCCCCTTGTTCCCGAGCCCGGGCGAGAATATCCTCTACCTCTACATACTCCCGAGCCGCTACCAGGGCGACGATTCCCTGGTGGGCCCCGCCTTCCGCCAGCACGTCGAGCCGGGCCCTGTCAGCCTCCTGGATCAGGATACCTTTCTCCCTGGCCAGTCCGCGGATCTGGCGAATCGATCCCTCCTGTGCCCCCTTTGCAACCACAAGTTTATGGATGGGGCGCCCGGCCCGGAGGGCCTCCAGCACCGGGTTACGGCCAATAATCTTCGCTTCTGCCATGCGCCAATTCCCCTCAGGGTGGTGAGTTTTCCACCTGTTCGTCTGCTATCTGGGGTACCCGTCCCAGGAAATCCTGCAGGATATCCGTGTAAATTGCCGCGCGGTCCCACTGGCAGGTATGACCAGCTCCAGGCAGGATGCACAGTTCTGCACCAGGTACTGCTTCCCGCATCAGTACGGCTGAGTCCACCTCTGCCAGCAAGCGGTCGCCTTGTAGCAACAATGTGGGAACAGCGATCCGCCCCAGATCTTCGGCGCTCCATTGTACCGGGCGCTCCAGCAAATCGGCGTGCACCGCCTGGACCAGATCAAACCAGTGCCAGTGCATATGCCGTGCTTTCATGGCCTGCATCCTCGGGTCGTCCTTTAGGCCACGAAAAATATCAACCTGCGCACGCAACCGTTGCAGGATTTCCCCCTGGTGGCTGTGTACGACTCCGGAGAGCGTCAGGGATAGCAACCGGGATGAATGCCACACTCCCAGATGCAGGCCCACATATGCACCCAGACTCAGTCCAACCACATGGGCTCTTTCAATTTGTAACTGGTCCAGCAAGGCCAGGACGTCCGCGGCCATCTGAGCCGGGGTATCCCGAAACCCACCATCCGGCGGAGTCCGTCCGTGGCCGCGCATATCCGGCAAGATGCACTTGTAGCGGCCCGACAGGGTCGGGTACTGGTCCCGCCAATGATAGGTACCGCTACCAAGCAGCCCATGCAGAAATACCAACGGTTCTCCTTCTCCATGAATCTCGTGGTACGTGGACGTTCGCCTCCTGCACCTAGCGCAAGAACGGATCGTAAACTTCCCGCGGATTCGTGACCCGCACGTATCGGGCCAATTCGGGCAATTGCTCTGCCAGGCATTCGTACATCTGATAGGCGATTTCCCGGTAGCTGAAGTGCCCGGCCGGGCCGGTGCGCAGTTCCGCCATATAGGCTGCCTGGGCTGCATCCATCTGGAACAGGGTGCGGCACCGGGTGGCAAACGGCAGCAGGTACAGGCTCTGCCAGGGATCCCATTCCGCCTGTAGGCGCTGAATCCGGGTATAGATTTCGGCCATGTCCCCGGTGTACCCATCGGCCAACCCCAATTCGACCAGGGGCGCAGGCACTTCCCCTCCATGGGTGACGGTGAGCTTCTGGACAATTTTTGTTGCACGGCGGTGACGATTTAAATCGCGAAATGACCCGACATCCATCAGCACGTCGTAAACGAGCGGACCGGCCTGCAATTCCCGCAGCCATTCGTCGTGCCGGCCACGGTCCCGGAATGCCTCGGCCAGAATTTCCTCTTTTTCTTTCCTTCCCAAACCGGCCACCACAGCGGCGATCTGATGGTAGGCCAGATTCGACACGCTGTAAAGCAAGGCGGTACACGCATGGTCCAGGGGGGCAGGAGCCACGGTCAGATGAACCGCTTTCCCGTTATCCGGCACCAGTCCGCCCAGGTATTGCCCAGCCAGGGCGGCAAGTCTGCTGGGAACAGTCTGCAGGTACGGGTTAGGTGCCGTATACTTGGCCAGAGTGGGCGCCACCGGCCCCAGGTCAAGCATCTCCGACAAGGTTTCGCCTGCCTGCCCGCTGGGTTTGGCTCGGGTTTCCAGCAGGTTGAGGGGGCGGCGGCTGACCGCTGCCTCCCGCATATCCGCAGCAATATCGTGCAACTCCGGCAATGGATGGCTAAAGAGTCTGCTGATCTGTCGCTCCAACACCCGGGCGCTGGTTACCTGGCCCAGGCTGGTCCGGGTGGCCAGCGGCAGCCAATAGCGGCCCACGTCAAAGGCCCGGGCCCGCAGCGTCCGCCGGTAGGTATCTTCATCCAGGTGATCCGGCCGCGGGTATCGCTCACACAGGGCGGAAAAGACGACCTTGGTCAGATCACGGTAACGCCCAAACAGCGCGTCGGCGATTTCCGTAAAGTCAATTGGAGCTCCCGCCGGCGTATGGTAGCCGGTCTTTTTGAAGTCCTGGTACCGGGTTGAGCGCTCCTGGCCGTCCCATAGCGGCTCATCCTCGATCACCATGGCTGCCCAGATTGAAACCTGTTCAATGGCCAGGGCAACATGGGCCATGTCCGCAATGGAACGGTGGCCATACTGGAAGTAAAAGGTGTCCAGAAACTCTGCCGCCCGCTGCTCAGAAATCTCCCGCAGGCTTTCCTCCATGGATTGAGCCGAGCGACTGTACTTGGCCATTCCGTAAGCCGCAACTTCCGGGGAGACCCCCGTGATGGCGTATACGCGCCGTTCCAAGCTATAGCCTCCCCCTTGCAAGCTCACGTACACAGGCCCTGAACCGATTGCACGTATATCAGCCCTCATTCGCGCCGATCCCGGCGCAATCCTGCCACGCTAGGTCGGATCGATGATCTGAACCGCCCGCCCCAGGATGTAGGCCAAACGCTCGTCCTGCCCGGACAAGTATAGAAAACCGATTAGCGCTTCAAAGGCAGTGGCGAGCGCGTAATCAGCCGGCTCCGCATGTTTGCGGGTATGTACAGTCTTGGCATTTCGGCCCCGCCGGACCACATCGGCCTCTACATCCAACAGCTCTGGCAACAGTGCACGCAAGGCATCAGACTGGGCCTTAGCCCGCACGTAGCCAGTGGCCGTCCGATGCATCTGGCCTGGCCGTCTTCTTCCGGTAATCCGCAATACTCGATCCCGTACATACAGTTCATAGACCGCATCCCCCAGGTAGGCCAGAGCCAACGGGGGCAGGGATTCCGGTGCCCCCAGTTCCACCGGCACCGGCACCGGTGGCACGGCACCGCCACCGGCTGCTTCCGGCTCCGGCCCCGCCTTGCCCAAAATGCGCCGCAACCAGGACCAGCTATTCATGCCTATAATCGCTTCCACCTTACCCCCTGCGGGGTGTCTTCGATCACAATTCCCATCGCCTTGAGCTGATCGCGCAAGCGGTCAGCTTCCGCCCAATTTTTTGCCTTTTTGGCGGCGGTACGGGCATCCACAAGGGCCTGTATGTCAGCATCCAGATCGGCCGTTTCGGCCCGGATCCGGCCCAGTACGCCAAAAACGTCATCCAACTCATAGAGCAAGTCCAGTGCTCCGGCCGCCAGGGCCTTGCTCGGGGTTGGCCCTAGCCGGCGGTTGATATCGGCAGCCAGCTCAAAGATGACAGACTGCCCCCGCGCCGTATTGAAATCGTCATCCATGACTTCGATAAAGCGTTGCCGGTACTGCTGCCACTCCTTCAGTAACGCCGCCTCTGCATCCACCAGTTCTGAGCGCTCCGCTACCTTGACCATGTACTTGAGGTTGGTAACGGTATTGTACAGACGCTCCAGACCGGCTTTGGCTGCCAGGATCAGTTCTTCGCTGTAGTTCATGGGCGTGCGGTAATGGGCGCTCAGCAGAAACCAGCGCACAACCTCGCCATTATAGTGCTGCAGCACATCCCGGACCATGAAAAAATTGCCCTTGGACTTTGACATCTTCTCGCCTTCGATGTTCATGAAGGCTCCGTGCAACCAATAATTGGCCATGGGCTTGCCCGTTACCGGCTCGGATTGGGCAATTTCGTTTTCATGGTGGGGAAAGCTTAAATCTTCACCGCCGGAATGGATGTCCAACGTATCGCCCAGGTACTTACGCGCCATGACCGAACATTCGATGTGCCATCCGGGACGACCCTTGCCCCAGGGGGAGTCCCAGCAGATCTCATCCGAGTCCTTTTGGTTCTTCCAGAGGGCAAAGTCCATGGGATGTTCTTTGTGTTCATCCACTTCCACCCGGGCCCCGGCTTGCATGTCGTCCAGGTTGCGTCCGGATAGTTTGCCGTAATCGTTCTTGCGGGTGACTCGGTAGTAAACCCCGTCGGCGGTGCAGTAGGCATATCCTTTTTCCACCAGGCTGGCAATATGCGCAACGATTTCAGGAATGTGGTCGGTCACCCGCGGGTGCGCATCTGCCCTGGCAATGCCCAGGGCGTCCGCATCCCGAAAGTACTCGGTGATCATCAGATCAGCCCACTCGCGCTCGGATACACCCATTTCCCGCGCCCTGTTGATGATCTTATCATCTACGTCGGTGAAATTCTGTACATAAGCGACGTGTAGCCCACGGTACTTCAGATAGCGGCGCAGGGCATCGAATACAACGAAAGTGCGGGCATTGCCGATGTGGAACAGGTTGTAAACTGTAGGCCCACAATTATACATGGTTACCTGACCAGGTATTTGTGGGACGAAATCCTCCACCGTTCTGGTCAAATCATTGCGCAGCCGGATGGACACGGATGGGTTCCCCCTCTTCCTGTTTGGCGCGAAGCCGCTGCAACTCGCCCTCCAACGCTTTGACCCGGGCGCTCAGCCGCTGGACATCTCTGCTCATGGAGTCCAGTACCTGCGCCATCGGGTCCGGCATGTTGGCGTGATCGAGAATGCCTACTTTTTGACCGTCGCGGCGAACAATGCGTCCGGGGTTGCCCACCACTGTGCAGTTCGGCGGCACCTCACGCAGCACCACGGCGCCGGCCCCAATGCGGGAGTTCTCTCCCACCGTGAATCCCCCCAGGATGCGTGCTCCGTTGCCCACGACCACGTGATCACCCAGGGTGGGGTGGCGCTTGCCCTTTTCGTTACCGGTACCGCCCAGCGTGACGCCCTGGAACAGGGTGACGTTGTTGCCGATCTCGGCGGTCTCCCCTATGACCACACCGCTCCCGTGGTCGATGAAGAACCCTTCCCCGATCTTGGCTCCCGGATGGATCTCAATTTGAGTGATGAAGCGGGCGAGGGTGGAAATCATCCGGGCCAATAGTTTCAGGTTGTGTTGCCAGCACCAGTGTGCCACCCGGTGGGACCAAATGGCATGTAGCCCCGGGTACAGGAGGATGACCTCCAGTGTACTCCGGGCGGCCGGGTCACGCTCAAACACGACCTGGATATCTTGGCGCAAACGGTCAAACATATGCCCGAACCTCCTTGAACAGGGCAATTTAGCTATGTTAATAACAACAAAGTCCGTCTCTGTGTCGTACACAGAGACGGACCTGGAGGTCCGCGGTTCCACTCTGGTTGGGCTGTCGCCCCACCTCAGGGACAGGCCGCCTGCGCTGACCAATCCCCCGGCCCTTTAACGGTGGCCTTCCGTGGGCGCCTACTTGCCGATTTCCCGGCTTTTGGGCCCCAGCTCCCGGGTGCAACTTCCCCACTGACAACCGTATCCCTGCTTGCAGCCAATCGGCAGGGACTCTCTGAACGGCGCCTGGCAGGTACTCCTCCCGTTCGTCGCCTTTGGTAATGGCAGGTTCTTAGTTGGCATTATATGCGCGGGGCAGACACACCGTCAAGCGGACCGATCAAGGCAACCGCATATGCCGCGATCCCCTCGCCGGCACCAATAAAGCCAAGCCCCTCGTTGGTGGTAGCCTTCAGGCCAATGTCATCCGGGGACACCCCCAGCGTTTCGGCAAGACGACTCTTCATGGCCTCCCGGTAAGGACTGATCCGGGGCCGTTCACAGAGGAGTGAACAGTCTACGTTGATCGGCCGCCAGCCCCGCCCGGTCAGCAACTCACGGACTTGGCCCAGCAGGTGGATACTATCCGCCCCCTGGTACGCCACATCGGTGTCCGGGAAATAATGCCCAATGTCCCGCAGGCCGGCCGCACCCAGTAAGGCGTCCATAAGGGCGTGAACCAGCACGTCGGCGTCGGAATGGCCGAGTAAACCCTTGTCAAACGGAATCTCCACACCACCCAGGACCAGGCGGCGCCCTTCCACCAGACGGTGGACGTCATAACCAAAACCAATCCTTGAACTCACGTTTCGGCCCCCAAAGCGTTCAGACCGCCGGCGCGGTGTGCCAGCATCGCCTCCGCCACCGCAAAGTCTTCCGGAGTTGTCAGTTTCAAGTTTTCAGGCGAACCCATAAACACAGCCACCGGGACTCCCAGCCGCTCTACCAGACTGGCACAGTCGGTACCGGTAAATTCCTCTGCAGCCGCGGCAGCGTAAGCCGCATCCAGCAGATTCACGTGAAAAACCTGTGGTGTCTGCGCCGCCCAGAGTGCTTCCCGAGCCGGGGTATCTGCTACCATGCCGTCCCTGACGATTTTGATCGTGTCCTTCACCGGCACCGCCATGATCTGAGCCGGTACCGTTGCTGCCCGGTCAAGCATTTCAGCCAGACCGTCAGGATGCAACAATGGGCGTGCAGCGTCATGCACCACCATAATCCTGGGGCGAGCTGTGCACGCCGCCAGAGCCGCTGCAACGGACGATTGCCGCTCAGCACCACCGGCTACGATACGCGTAACCTTGGTGATACCATGGGCACGGACTAAATCCCAGGTAAAATCCATTTGTTCAGGAGATGTCGCCAGAATGATGTCATCGATACGGGGTTCCTGCGCAAAGATCCGCAAGGTATGCACCAGTACCGGCACACCAGCCAGGGGCAGAAATTGTTTCGGGGTGGCGGCTCCCATGCGGCTGCCGCTGCCAGCCGCGGGGATAAGTGCCGTCACCCCAACCGCCAGTTTCCGTGGGCCAATGTAAATGGGGCTCACGGCGCGACGCGCTCCCGCTCAGCCCCGCGTTCGGCACGTTCGTTCGCCCGAGGCCTGGCAAAAATCATGCGCCCAGCGGCCGTTTGCAGCACGCTGGTGACCAATACCGGGATATTTTCCCCGATAAAGCGCTTGCCTCCGTCCACCACAATCATGGTTCCGTCGTCAAGATAGGCCACACCCTGGCCGGGTTCCTTGCCGTCTTTGATCAGGGTAACGACCATTTCCTCGCCGGGCAATACCGCTGGTTTTACCGCATTGGCCAGTTCGTTGATGTTGAGTACTGGCACACCCTGCAGTTCGGCCACTTTGTTCAGGTTGTAGTCATTGGTAATAACCTTGCCATGGATCAACTTGCCCAGTTTGAGTAGCTTCGAATCTACTTCGCCTTCGCCCAGTTCTTCCTCGAAAATCTGCACGGTGGTACCCAATTCTTTTTGGATCCGGTTCAAGATATCCAGCCCGCGCCTGCCACGATTCCGTTTCAGCATATCCGAGCTGTCTGCGATGTGGCGCAGTTCTTCGAGGACAAAGGACGGAATGACAATCGGCCCTTCCAGAAAACCCGTCCTGACAATGTCAGCTATACGCCCGTCGATGATTACAGATGTATCCAGGACTTTCGGCGTGACCGTGGCTGCAGTCTGTGTTTTCAGGTTCTCAGGCGAGTCCCTGTCCTTGCGCCCTTTCAAGCTAAAACTACCAAGCACACCAGCCAGTTCATCCCGCCTGCGAGCCGCAATGCTCATGCCCAGGTAACCGAAGATCAGGGCTCCCAGGGCCGCAATCAAAGGACCAACCCACGTGATACCAGTGACCGAAACACTAAAAAGAGTGGCAATAAACAAGCCGATTATAAGTCCGATGGTGCCAAAAATGATGTCCAAAAGCGGAGTCCTGGCCAACCGACCTTCCATCCAGGTTGCTATGGGGAAGAGGAAAAACCCGGTAAGTCCTCCCAGGAGACTGCCGAGCGTAAGGGTGGCGAGGCTCTCCCACCATAAAAATTCGGCCCTGCCCACCAGCCCTCGGACACTTTCCAGGCTGAACAGGGTCAGAACCAAACCGCTAATAATCCCCACACTCGTTAGAATTAACCGTAAGTTTCTCCGAAACATCCCCCCACCTCCTTTGCATTCCAAGTAAGGCGGGTCGCGGCTGCGTGCCTCTATTATATTCCAAGTGATTCCATCCTTCAAGGTGACCGACTCGCAACCCGATTGTCTGTTTGACGCCAGCACCAAAGAGAGAGTTCCCTATTCTAACACCTGGGGGCCGGCAATTTGCCGACCCCCATTCCGCCTGCTCACAGGGCGAGAACCTGATCCAATAGCTCTACTGCCTCAGTAGCTTCAAGGTTTTTGGCCATGATGATTTCACTGAGCAGAATCTGTCGGGCATTCTCCAACATCTTCCGCTCACCCCCGGAGAGCCCCTTGTCACGCTCCCGCTCAGAAAGGTTGCGGACAACCTCGGCCACTTCCAGGATGTCACCGCTGCGCATTTTCTCCAGATGTGTACGGTAACGCCGGTTCCAGGCGGGCTGCTCCCGGTTTCCGCAATCCCTCAGGGTAGTGAACACTTCCTGGAGAAGGTCCGCATCCACCACTTGCCGAAGTCCGGCCTCTGCGGCTACATGGGTGGGGATCATGATCCGTAGTTCACCAAGAGGCAGGCACATCACGTAGTAAGTTCGGCGGGCGCCAAGGACCTCACGCTCTTCGATCGCTTCAATCACGCCCGCTCCGTGCATGGGGTAAACCACTTTGTCTCCAACCTGGAACATTCCGGCACCCCCCGATGCCCGTGCCCCGTGATAACCTCAGCATAGCACAACCCATGCAATAGGTCAACAAAATTTAGATTGTATCGTAATTTCTGTCTTCCGTCAACTCCTATTTGTCTGGTTATCCATCTGTCAGGATGCCTCGATGTGATTTCGATTCGGTTCAGGCCACATTCGTAGACTCAGGCAGGAACTGCTTCTGAACATCCCGCGAGCAGCGCAGGATTCCCTGCCAGATTTCCCGCACCGCATTCGGTGTCAGGGGCCCGCCGACCTGAGCAGCCAGGTTCTCCAACAACACCGATTCACGCTCCGGGTGGTAGAGCGGCAAGCCGGCCCGGGCTTTCAACTCACCAATCTGCACGGCCACGCTCATTCGGCGTTGCAGCAGATCCAAAAGCTGGAGGTCTAGAGCGTCAATTTGCTGGCGGGCATGTGTCAGATCTGCCGCTGCCGGAGCCAACCCCAGTTCGCTCATCAGGAGGGAAAACTCCGCAGTGCCCAGCGTCTGGGCAGCGTCGCTGATGGCTGCCTCGGGCTGCGGATGTACTTCCAGGATCAATCCGTCCAGACCGGCAGCCAATGCCGCCTTGGCCAGTGCCGGGACGAGGTCCCGCCGGCCACATCCGTGGCTCGGATCGGCAATGACGGGTAAATGGCTCATGCTCTTGGCCGCAAGGGCCGACCCAAGATCCAGGGTATTCCGGGTGGCCGTCTCAAATGTCCGGATTCCTCGCTCACAGAGGATTACCCGGTGGTTGCCGCCAGACAGGATGTATTCGGCTGCCATCAGCCATTCCTCTACGGTGGCGGCCGGTCCCCGCTTGAGCAAGACAGGGCGGTCAATCTTCCCCAGCGCCTTGAGCAGGGGGTAATTCTGCATGTTACGGGCACCGACCTGGAGCATGTCGGCATATTCGGCTACCAGGCCAACGTCTGCGGGCTCCATCACTTCTGTTACCACCGGCAGGCCCGTAGCCTCGCGGGCGGCGGCCAGGCATCGCAAACCTTCTTCGCCCATGCCCTGGTAGGCATACGGGGAGGTACGCGGCTTGAAGGCACCTCCGCGCAACATGGTGGCTCCGGCCTGCTTGACGGCTACCGCCGCTTCCAGGATCCCTTCCCGGGATTCCACTGAACAAGGTCCGGCGATGACCACCGGCCGACGCCCACCGATGGCAAGATCAAAAGCCACAGCCACCTCCTTGGTCCTGCCGGCATCCTGCTTCACCAAATACTTATCCTTGTCGGCCACGGCCCATCCCTCCCAACGGTGATTTTGATACCAAAACAAAAATGCCCGTCCCCTGTGTAGGGACGGGCAAAACTACCCGTGGTACCACCCTTGTGAACTGCCGTAGCAGCCCGCTCATTTCCCGGATGCGGCGGAGCGATTTTCCGCGACATCCTGCCCCTGTAACGGTGGGCATCCGGCACCGCCTACACACCCCTAACGAGGCTTCAGCGTGCAGCTCCAGGGTGAACTTCCTTCAGATTCGCCACGGGCCGCTTTCAATCACGGCAGGCCCTCCCTGTGGTGACGGGATTCCGAAGTACTTTACCCCTTCGTCGCTGTTCAGCTTGGTTGAGGAATACTCTACCATGGACGAGAAATTCCTGTCAACGGGTATCCATGCATTTTGTGCGGACTGCTATGCGTTCAACGGCAGACGGTTACGGTAAAAGTCGTCATGCATGTAGTAAGCCACGCGAATCTTTTTGTATTCCCTGACCGAGTACAACACCTCACGCTCGGTCAGATGGGTCTTCTGGCTGATGGCATCCAGAACGCCCTCCACCTCTTCCTGGCTCTTGCCGTGCACCATGGTAAAAAGGGTGTATGGCCAGTCCCGCTCCGGATAGGCCGGCCGCTGGTAGCAGTGGCTAACGCCGCGAAACGAGGCCATAACCGGCCCCAGGTTGCTCAACTGCTCCTCCGGGCATACCCATACTCCCATGCCGTTAGCCCGGAAGCCGGCGGTGTGGTGGTGCAGCACAGCGGCAAACCGCCGCATCTCTCCGCGAAGCTGAAAATCAACTGCCATCTCCAGAAGTTCCTCGACCGCCAGGTTTTCGGTCGCGGCCAAAGCCCGGAATGGCTCCTCGACCACCGGCAGATCCCGTTGCAGCGCCCGGACGGCGGCAATTTGGCGCTCCGTCAGGTGGCGCCGGGGCGAGACATAGACTTCGGCCGGCTCTTCTTCCGAGGTGGCCGCCATATTCTCCTTACCGGTCATGTCAAAGTTAACGCCAATCTTGAACAGTTTCATGGTCGGCAGAAACAAGGTGTCCAGGGCACCGGATTCGTTGTGGATGCGCTGAATTTCTGCTTCGATATCCACAAACGGAGGGACAGTCAGTGTATACCACATGTTGTACCGGTGTTCGCGCTTGTAGTTATGGCTGACCCCCGGGTGGCGGTTCACCACCAGGGCCGCGTCGTCAAGACGATCCGGGTGATATCGGCCTGCGATCAGGCTACCCTTGTAGCCCAGGGCCCGTGAGTCAAAGATGGCACTCATTTGCCGGATAACCCGTGCCTGCTTGGCGACCTGAACCCGTTGTATGACTTCTGCTTCCGCTATGTGCAACAGGTCTGCCAGGTGGGCATAAGGCCGGTGAAGCAGGGGAATTCCCGGCCGCTGCAAGAGGTTCAGGAGCTGTTTGTCCATTTCATCTAAATCGTGGATACGTGCCACCGCCAGGACTCCCTTCACTGGTAACGGCGCGCCCTTGACGATAGGCGCGGCCGCACGTAAAATAAGATGAGTCAACGGGGCTATAGCTCAGTTGGGAGAGCGCGTGAATCGCACTCACGAGGTCAGGGGTTCGACTCCCCTTAGCTCCACCAGAACAAGAAGTCAACCCGAAGTCGGGTTGGCTTCTTTAGTTTATCGACGGGTCGAATGCCTGTCAATCAAGCCTGCAGGCGGGGTTTCTGCCAACTCCGCGGGGTTGCGCTGGCAGGTCCACCGCTGGCTGGAAATTGCCGGACCGGCCGACTCCCGTGCCTTCCATGGGTCCTACCGGTGCTTGTTGTGATTACGGGAGATTTGTCGCCGCCCGCTTCCTCTGGTAAAATAGGAGTCGTCAAATGCGAGCCCATACCGGGTGAAGTGGCATGCAAGAGCTTTGACCAACACGCCTCAGCTTCGGTCTTCTTCGATGAGGGGACAGTCTAAGGGGTGAGCAGGTCGATGAAGGATTTGCTTTGCGATCAGTTCCAGGTGTCTGTGGGGGAATACCTGATCCGCCATCGCAGCGTGCTGGACGTCATGGCCAAGCTACAGGAAGCCAACGCCCGGACCAACCGGGCCATTACCAAGTCAGTAACCCAGTGTGGCTGCGTGAAGATCGAGGCGGAAAAGCAGCAAATACCCGCCGACATCACCGTTCACGAAATGAAGCAACATATGGCCAATCACCTGAGTGGTCAGCTTTGTGAACACTGCCGGGAAATTGTGGAGGCGGAGATCGGGAACAATCTGTTCTACATTGCGGCGCTCTGCAATGTGTTTGACCTGAACCTTTATGACATCTTGCTGCGGGAGCACAAGCGCCTGGCTGCCCTGGGTGTTTTCAACTTTGCCTGATGACCTGCTGCATGATGTCACGGACCCGATAGAAACGCCGGGCCAGTATGGCCCGGCGTTTTTGATTTGATGCAACCCCGCCGGGGCAGCGACCGCCGATCCGGGCCATGCTACAGATGCCGTTCGAGCATCACTTGCTCCCGCAGGCGTCGGAGCCCCTCGCGCACCGCCCTGGCCCTGGCCTCGCCGATGCCTTCGACCTCGTCCAGTTCCTCGATACCGGCGCGCAGGATGCCGGGCAGGTTGCCAAAGTGCTGGACCAGGTTCTCAATGACCGCCATGGGTAAGCGCGGAATCTTGCGCAGCATTCGGAAGCCCTTGGGGGTAACGGGTCCCTCCATGGCGCCAGGAGTTGTGCCGAGGCCGAGCACACGTGCAATGCCAGCCAGGTCAGGGGTTTCGGCGATGGCGGCAAGCGCGTCGGCTGCTGCGTCGGCCGTCACTTCATGAGCACTCTGCAGGTAGTCGCGGGCGATCAGCCGGCCTTCTTCACCCACGTTGTGGACTAACTCTTCCAGTTGCATCTGGACCAGGCGGCCTTCCACGCCCAGTTCACAGATATACCGGTCGATCTCCCGTTCAATCCGCAGCACCATTTCGGTGCGCTGGAGCGCCAGGGCCACTTCAGTGACGGTCACCAGATCCTCTAATTCCGCAGCGCTCAGGTTGACGAGGGTCTGGATTAACACGGTTCGGTATTTTTCCAGGGTATGCAATGCCTGGTTTGCTTTGGTTAATAGTATGCTGGTGTCCCGCAGGATATAGCGGAGATTACCCTTGTACAGGGAAATAATATTGCGCCGCTGGGAAACGGCAATGACCAGTTCACCCGTTTGTTTAGCCACCCGCTCCGCTGTCCGGTGGCGAATTCCCGTCTCCTGGGAATAGAGCGCCGGATCGGGCACCAGGGTGGCATTGGCATAGAGAATTCGTTTGGCGTCATGGCTCAGGATGATCGCCCCGTCCATTTTCGCCAGTTCATAAAGATAGGCCGGCTGGAATTCAGCATCGATGCGGAAGCCACCGTCCACGACAGACATGATCTGGGGGGTATCCCCTACCACAATGAGGGCGCCTGTCCGGGCACGCAAGACATTCTCTAACCCTTCCCGCAACAGAGATCCCGGTGCAATCGCACGCAGGACCTTATAAAACCGCTCCTCGCGGTCTTCCGGCATGGCCTCACCTCCCAACGAGAGCTGTCACAGACCTTCCCCACGCACACCCAGGGCGGCCTCCAGTCCCTCGCTGACGGTTTCCACCCCTACGATTTCCATGTTACCCTTCGGCGACTCCTTTTTCAAATTTCCGGCCGGCAACACGGCGCGCCCAAAGCCCATTTTTTCAGCCTCCCTCAGCCGTTGTTCTACCCGGGAGACAGCCCGCACCTCGCCGGCCAGACCAACCTCACCGATAACAACGGTCCGCGGGTCCACGGGAATGTTTTTGAAGCTGGAGGCCAGAGCTGCGGCCAGCGCCAGATCAGCGGCGGGCTCGTCAACCCGTACACCGCCCGCCACTTTCACATAGGCATCATGAGTACCCACCAGCAAACCTACGCGCTTTTCCAACACCGCAAGGATCAGCTGCAAACGGGGGAGCTCCACTCCCGTGGCGGTGCGGCGGGGATTACTGAAGGCGGTGGCACTGACCAGGGCCTGAACTTCAACCAGCAATGGGCGGGTGCCTTCCAGACATGGAACAACTACTGATCCGGCCACTCCTCGGGGCCGCTCTGCCAGGAACAGTTCCGAGGCATTCGGTACCTCGGCCAGGCCGACGTCGCGCATCTCGAAGAGTCCAATTTCGTTGGTGGACCCAAACCGGTTCTTGACGGCCCGGAGGATGCGAAACTGGGCGTGTTGTTCACCTTCAAAATAAAGGACAGTATCCACAATGTGCTCCAGGACGCGGGGTCCGGCCAGAACCCCCTCTTTGGTCACATGGCCTACGATGAACACGGCCACATCCCTGGTTTTGGCCAGGCGTAGCAGTTGGGCCGATGCCTCACGGACCTGGGCCACGCTTCCGGGTGCGCTGGGGAGTTCCGGGCGGAATACCGTTTGAATGGAATCCACAATCAGGACCACAGGCCTGACGGATGCCACGTGCTGTTCAACCAGATCCAGGTTGGTTTCAGCCAGCACAAACAGTTGTCTGGACAGGGCCCCCAGGCGATCCGCCCGCAGACGGATCTGGCGAGCCGACTCCTCACCGGACACGTAGAGGACACATCCGACATGTTGGGCGACCGTCTGTGCCAACTGCAGCATCAAGGTTGACTTGCCGATTCCGGGGTCGCCTCCGACCAGTACGAGGGAACCGGGAACGATCCCTCCGCCCAGTACCCGGTCCAGTTCTCCGGTACCGGAGGGAATGCGTGCCGCATCGGTTGGGTCTACCTCGGCTATGGCAACCGGCCGTTCGCCGGTGGCAACGCCGACAGGCGCCGCCGTCCTCTGCACGATTTCTTCCACCATGGTGCCCCAGGCGCCACAGCCGGGGCAGCGGCCTGCCCACTTGGGGGCTTCCGCACCGCAGTCCTGGCAGACAAACACCACCCTGCTCTTGGCCATGTTGCCTCCCCTGCCCGGACCGGCTCTCCACCGAGTCCGGATGTTCGCAGATTTGCCTGTGGCAGCAGCAATCTCAGCGCAAACCAGCGGGGACGGCCTGCTCCAGCCGTCCCCCGTTTACTTGCCAGGTCAGTTCAGCCGCTCTGTCAGCAACCGGTGAATGCGCAGGATTTCGTCGTAACCTTCGTCTTCTACCAGGGCGAGCAGTTCCTCCCGGTTGTCGGACAGATCCATTTGCTTATCCTCGACAAGAACCTGTATGCAACCCTGGGCGGCGCCGCGACATTCTTTTATTCTTACGGAGATGCCGTCGGGTGACAGTGGCAGGGTGAAGACCTTGCGAAATCTAAATCCGTCACCCTCGGTGGGCGTTGCAATGTCCCAGCCCCTGGCCTGAAGATCGGCGACATCGATCGCCACTTCCCTGGCCAGCGCCACAAGCAATGCACGACTAGTTTCCTCTGGCACAGTTCCACCCCCTGGTTGCCAATAACTACATGATGTTCCACGGGGATAGGACAGGTTCCTGCCGGTACTGGTGTGAGCCGGAACACGCTTCAGCCGGTCAATCCGTGTTGTATGGCATAGAGCGCAGCCTGCGCCCGCCCACGTACGTTGAGCTTTTTGAAGATCTTGCTGGCATGCTGCTTCACGGTTTTTTCGGAGAGGAACAGACTCTGAGCAATGTCCCGGTTGGATGAGCCTTTAACCATCAGGCTCAGGACCTGTAGTTCCCGCTCGGTCAACAGCGGACGTGATGCGAATGTCGGCTCAACACCCTTGTGGGTGACTGATTCGACCAGCATGCGGGCCATTGCCGGATGAAGCCAGGATTCACCACGTGCGGCCGCCCGGACAGCCCAGACCATTTCTTCGACCGGTGAGGTTTTTAGCAGGTATCCCCGCGCCCCTGCCCTCAGGGCCGCGAAGAGAAAGTCCTTGCTCTCATGACTGGTGAGCATTAACACGGACGTTCGGGGCGACCATTTCAAGATTTCTCTGGTGGCCTCAATCCCATCGGAGTGTAGGTCGGTCCGACTCAGGCAAATATCCATGAGCACCACGTCAGGATGGACGCGCCGGGCCAGTGAGATCGCCTCTGCGGTGCTGCCTGTGTCTCCCACCACCTCGAAGTCGGCTTCGTCGCCAATGAGAGTGCGCAGTACTTGGCGCATCAGTTGTTCATCTTCAACGATTAGCACGCTTAGCTTGCTCACCTGAGCATCACCCCCAGTTACACGCGCCACTTACGTGCTAATTGTCAATCTTTTCGACACGCAGTTTCTTTCTTCCTCCAAACTTCTCAGTCAAGTTTTAATGTGCAGGTAACATGAAAAGGGTACCGGGGGGATGCCCCGGTACCGCTGGTCGACGATTTCTAGGCGTTGGCCTTAGCCGGTTCCTTTGGCGGTGCCGGCGGGGTCGATTTCTTGCTGAACGTCAGCTTGTCGTCTTCAGCACTGAAATCGATGACGATGGTGTCGCCCATCTTGAAGGTGCCCCTGAGCATCTCTTCGGAGAGCGGGTCCTCCACCAGCCTCTGGATGGCCCGGCGGAGCGGACGGGCTCCATACTGTGGGTCGTAACCTTCCTTGACCAGCTTGGTGAGGGCCGGGTCCGTGATCTCGACCCGGATCTCGTTGTCTTTCAGCCGGTCAGTCACCTTGCGGACCTCCAGCCCGACGATGCTGCGCAGGTGGTCTTCGTTCAGGCTGTGGAAGATGATGGTTTCATCGATCCGGTTCAGGAATTCGGGCCGGAAGACCCGCCTGACCTCGTCCATCACCCGGCGCTTCATTTCGTCGTATTCTTTCTGCTCGTTCTCACTGCCGGCGGTGAAGCCCATGCGCTTGTCGCCCTTGATGGCGTGGGCGCCGGCGTTGGAGGTCATGATCAGTACCGTATTGCGGAAGTCCACCGTGCGGCCCTTGGCGTCCGTGAGGCGGCCGTCTTCCAGCACCTGAAGCAGGATATTGAAGACTTCCGGGTGTGCCTTTTCAATTTCGTCCAGGAGCACCACCGAATAAGGCCGGCGGCGTACCGCTTCGGTGAGCTGGCCCCCTTCTTCATAGCCAACATATCCGGGCGGCGCCCCCACAAGGCGGCTGGTGGTATGCCGTTCCATATACTCGGACATGTCAATGCGGATCATGGCGTCGTCATCGCCGAACAGGGCCTTGGCCAGAGCTCTGGCCAGGTGGGTCTTGCCGGTGCCGGTCGGACCCAGGAAGATAAAGCTGCCGATGGGCCGCTTCGGATCCTTGAGGCCAGCACGGGCCCGGCGGATGGCTCGGGCGGTGGCCTTGACGGCCTCGTCCTGACCCACCACTTCCTCATGCATGATCTCCTCAAGCTTGAGCAGCCGTTCAGACTCCTCCATCGCCAGCCGTGCCACCGGAATGCCAGTCCAGGAACTGACGATGGCGGCAATGTCTTCTTCAACAACCGTGCTCTTGGAGGTGACCTTTTTCTGCTGCCAGTCGGCGCGAATCCGCTCTAATTCATCCTTGAGCTTCTGCTCCCTGTCACGCAGTCGGGCCGCCTTCTCAAACTCCTGGCCCTGAACTGCCGCTTCCTTTTCCTTGCGGACCTCCTCGAGTTTCTGTTCCTGCTCCTTCAGATCGGGGGGGGCAACGAAAGTCCGCAGGCGCACCCGCGAGGCGGCCTCGTCGATCAGGTCAACCGCCTTGTCAGGCAGGAAGCGGTCGCTGACATAGCGGCTGGACAACTTGACAGCGCTTTCAATAGCGTCGTCGGTGATTTCGACCCGGTGGTGAGCCTCGTAACGGTCACGCAGGCCCTTGAGAATGGCAATGGAATCCTCGATGGAAGGTTCCTCGACCATAATGGGCTGGAAGCGCCGCTCCAGCGCCGCATCCTTTTCTACGTGCTTGCGGTATTCGTCAATGGTGGTGGCCCCGATCGCCTGCATTTCGCCGCGGGCCAGGGCGGGTTTGAGGATGTTGGAGGCGTCAATGGCACCCTCGGCGGCACCAGCGCCGATGATTGTATGCATCTCGTCGATGAACATAATCACGTTGCCAGCCTGACGAATTTCTTCCATTACTTTCTTCAGGCGCTCTTCAAATTCTCCGCGATATTTAGAACCGGCCACCAGGGAGGCCAGGTCAAGGGCAACCACGCGCTTGTCCTTCAGGAGTTCGGGGACCCGGGCCTCGGTGATCCGCTGGGCCAGGCCTTCCACGATGGCTGTCTTGCCCACGCCCGGTTCGCCGATCAGGCACGGGTTGTTCTTGGTCCGCCGGCTGAGGATCTGGACTACCCGTTCGATTTCTTTCTCCCGCCCGATGACCGGGTCGAGCTTACCCTCCCGAGCCATGTTGGTCAGGTCCCGACCAAACTGATCCAGGGTGCTGGTCGTCGTCTTGGTCTTGGCCTTTGGGGGAGATCCGGTCTGGCCAGGGTGCGGAACACCGCCCAGCAGATGAATGACCTGGTTACGGACACGCTCCAGATCAGCACCCAGATTCTGCAGGACCTGGGCGGCCACGCCTTCGCCCTCACGAATCAAGCCAAGCAGAATGTGTTCGGTGCCAACATAGTTGTGGCCAAGCAACCGTGCCTCTTCGATGGCGAGTTCAACCATGACCTTTTTGGCACGGGGGGTGAAACCGATCTCGCCCCGGGCGTTAGCGGTACCCTTGCCAATCATTTTTTCAACTTCTGCCCGTACCTGCTCCAGGCTGATGCCCAGAGACTGGAGCGCCTTGGCGGCAATCCCTTCCCCTTCCCGGATCAGGCCGAGGAGCAAATGTTCTGTTCCCACGTAATCGTAATTAAGCCGGCGGGCTTCGTCCTGGGCCAGGACAATGACCCGTTGGGCCCGCTCGGTATACCGGCTAAACATACCGGAAGCCTCCTTTTCTTGGCCGTTTCGGAGAGCAATCCCTCTACCTTGTGTTGCGCAGTTGTTGTTGTAACCATACGAGCGTTGTGCGTGTTTCAGTGGGCACCCGCCAGGAGCGGGCCGCCAGGGTTATCAAGGATGTCTCCCTTACGTGCGCCGGCGTAGTTCTTCCCGAGCCCAATCCAGGGTGACGCCCCGGGTGGCGAGCACCTCAGCGGCCCGGCCCTTGCCAAAGCGCAGGATCCCCAGAAGCAGGTGTTCTGTGCCAATATGGTCATCGCCCAGGCTGGCGGCTTCCTCGGCGGCCAGCGGCAAGACCTGGCGCAGCAGGCGTTCGGTATACGGCAGATCACCGGCGGGGGGCGGCGCCTTGGCCAGAACAGGAGTGACACTGGCCAGGATCCAGTTGCGCACGTCTTCCGGCGCCGTGTTGTAAGCGTGCAGGCAGCGGGCAGGGAGCCCCTCGCGGTCCTTTAGCAGAGCCAGAAGGATATGTTCGGTTCCCACGTAGTTGTGACCAAGTTGGCGGGCAACGGCCAGGGCGTCTTCAGTCAAAATCTGAATGGCCCGGGGGGTAAACTCTGGCTCATGCCGGGCAGCACCGTCACCCGTACCGATTAACTGCTCCATCTGGGTCCGTGCCTGGCCGAGGTCCAGCCCGAAATTTTGCAGGGCGACGGCGGCCAGTCCGTTGCCTTCACCGATCAGTCCCAGGAACAGATGCCCGGTGTCCACATTGGGCCAAAGCAGGCGGCTCGCCTCTTCCTTGGCAAGGTTGATCGCCTTCTGGGCTCGCTCAGTGTACTGGCTGAACACGGGCTTCACCCCCACCGGTAGGAACTTCGCTAGGAAGCGATCAGCCGCTGACGAATCAACGAGGCACGGCGTACGTCACGCTCGAAGGGATTCAGTTCTTTGCCGGCCATTTTCTGCAAAAAGGCCGGGCGAGTGACCACCAACAGTTCATTCAAGGTGGTGTGGCTGACGTTACCCACCAGCCCCAGGTCCACCCCCAGCCGTACGTCGGACAGGAGCCGCATGCATTCCTCGGAGGTCATGATGTGGGCTCCGCAGAGAACTCCGTACGCCCGACCGATCCGATCTTCAAGCTGCGCTTTCATTTGCCGGGTCAGATGCTCCCTGGCCTTGCGCTCGTGCTCGATGACCTGGTGCACGACCCCGGTCAGGTTGGCAGTGATATCTTCCTCGGCCCGGCCGAGAGAAATCTGATTGCTTATTTGATAAATGTTGCCCAAGGCTTCGGTGCCTTCGCCAAAGTAGCCACGGACCGCCAGGCCGAACTGTCCGAGGGTATTGAACAACCGTCCCGACTGGTTGGTAAGAACCAATGCCGGCAGATGAACCATGACGGAAGCCCGCAACCCGGTACCCACGTTGGTGGGGCAGGCGGTCAGGTAGCCCCGGGTCTGGTGAAAGGCGTAGGATAGCTTTGCCTCAAAGGCATCGTCAACCTTGGAAGCCGTGCTCCACGCCTCTTCGAGGTTCAGTCCGGGGGTGAGAATCTGGACACGCAGGTGATCTTCTTCGTTCACCATGATACTGGTTGATTCATTTTCTGAGATGGCCACAGCTTTGCCACGGGCATCCTGGGCCAGGGCAGGACTGATCAGGTGTTTTTCCACCAGGACCTGCCGCTCCAGCGGCGGTGCTTCAGCCAAACGGTACAATTCCACCGTGGGTGTAATGCCCATCAGGTTGACTTCCCGCACCCCAAGCTCCACTTTGTTGATAATCTCCACAGCCTGGGGCTCCGCCAGCAGGTGGGGGAAAGCGTAACCCTCCAGATTGCGGGCCAGCCTGATCCGCGAGGACAGGACGACATCGGTCTGTGGGCCATCCCCCTCCATCCACCTGGTAAGGGCCTGGTTGACCACTTTATTCCACGGCATTGGCCTCGCCCCCTGCCTTAACCCGCTGCTCAAGTTCCTTAATTCGGTCACGGATCTGGGCAGCTTTTTCAAATTCCTCGTGGGCCACTGCCCGCTGCAAGTCGTTCTTGAGTTGCACCAGTTCCTTGCGCAGCCGCAGGACACCGCCGGTACGTTTGGGCGCCTTACCCTGGTGCTGGTCCGACCCCTGCACCCGCCGCAGCAGCGGCGTCAGTTCGCCGTCGAAGGTATCGTAGCATTGCCCGCAGCCCATGAAACCATGCTCTTTAAAGCGGCGGAAGGTCATTCCGCAGCTTGGGCAACGCGACTCACTTCCGGTGGGCCGTGGCGAGGGGGTGACCACGCCCCAGGTGTCACTTTCCAGCAGGCTGGACAGGAGCTGCTGCAGGGAGAAGTTTGGGAACCCGAAGGCTCCCTCGACGGCGCCCTGCCCATGCTCACGGGCACACTGGTCGCAGAGGTGCCGCTCTTCCCGCTGGTTATTGACTTGTTTCACAATGTGGACGGTGGCTGGCCGCTGGCCACAGTTCTCACACAACACAGGGAGTACCTCCCTTCTGCAATTTCATCTCTCTGTTCGGGTGGCTGCTTTGGACTTTCCACGGCTGTGTGCCATGGTTAAAACCGCAGCAGCGCCAGGAGCATGGCTTTCAGGAGACTGGCCCGGAGGATATCACGCAGGGGCAGGTCTACGGCAATGGTTTCTCGGGCAACCGCGGCTGCCATCATGGCCCGTTCCCGGGGGGTGATAATACCCTCTTCCTGCAGCCGGGCGATGACGCCTTCGGATCCGTCCTGGGAAATCTGGTCGCCAATACTCCCCTGGATCAGGTTGCGCAAATGATGGGGTTCCAAGTTCAGCCGAATCAGTCGGATGTATCCACCGCCGCCCCGCCGGCTCTCCACCAGGTAGCCGCGTTCCGGGGTAAAGCGAGTGGCCAGCACGTAGTTGATCTGGGACGGGGCGCAGTTGAACCGTTCGGCCAGTTCACTGCGCTGCACCTCCAGGGTGCCCGCCCGTTGCTGGAGCAAGACCTTGAGATGCTCCTCGATAAAATCGCAAAGGTTGGGCAAGCCAGGATCCCTCCCGCACAGGGCGTGTCGGTCTGCAGGCTCGTGTTCGATGTTGACTTTCTTTGACTTTCACTTCTTATTGTAGCCTATGAATTCAACCGCAGCAAAACGTACTGGCAGACGGAAACAGCAGCTTTTCCCTGACTACTCGCCTTCAATGGGGTTCGGCTCGCTCTTTCGCGTCCGCACGCAGCCGCACTCAGACTACTTCGTAAATGTTGCACTTCAGATAGTGGCTCTCGTCGTAGCCGACCAGAATGGGGTGGTCCAGTCCCTGGGCGCGCTCGGCCAGCAGGCGCAGATCCCGGCGGGCGTCGCGGGCTGCATCGGTCACAACGGCGCGGAATAGGTCGGGCGTCATGTGGTAGGAACAGGAACAGGTCACCAGGATCCCACCGGGCGGCAACATCTTGATGGCGCGCAGGTTGATTTCCTTGTAGCCACGGGCCGCCCCTTCGAGGCTGGCCTTGTTCTTGGCGAATGCCGGAGGATCGAGTACGATGACGTCAAACTCGCCCGGTTGCTTGTCCCGGGCCCGCAGGTAGTCAAACACGTTGGCCTCGGTAAATTGGATCCGGTCGGCAAAGCCGTTCAGTTCAGCGTTTTCCCGAGCGGTCGCCAGGGCTTCGCCGGAGATGTCCACCGCGGTGACGGCGGCAGCGCCACCGGCCATGGCGTTCAGGCTGAACCCGCCGGTGTGGCAGAAGGCGTCCAGCACCCGCTTGCCCGTTACGAGCGGGCGCAGGCTGGCGCGATTTTCCCGCTGATCGACGAAGTAACCGGTCTTTTGCCCTTTTTCCACGTCCACAACGATTTGCAGGCCGTTTTCAGCCACGGTGAAGCGGGTGGGAAAGGCGGATCCCACAAACCCCTTGCGCTGGGGCAGCCCTTCGAGGTTGCGCACGGCTGCGTCGTTGCGCTCGTAGATGCCTCGGGGGTGCAGCAAGTCCTGGACGGTGCCGATGATGACATCCCAGAACTGGTGGATCCCCAGTGCCAGTGTCTGCACCACCACCACGTCGCCGAACTTGTCCACGATCAGGCCGGGCAGAAAATCCGCTTCACCAAATACCACACGGCAACAGGTGGTATCGGCCAGGAACCGTTGCCGGTGTTGCCAGGCGGCGGTGATGCGTTGCCGGACGAGCTGGGCGTCGGCCTGCACACCCGGTGTGTGGGTCATGATTCGGACCATGAGCATGGATTGAGGATTCAGGAACCCGTTGCCCAGAAAACGGCCACGGGCGTCCACTACGTCGACAAAATCGCCGGGCTCGGGGTTCCCGTAAGTGTGGGCCACCTCGGTGCGGTAGACCCACGGATGTCCCGCCGCCACGCGATGGTGGCGTCCCGGTGCTAACTGAACCTTTGCCATGTGTGCCATGCACCCCCAAGAGTGTATCTAGTTGAGTGTACCCGATTTTAACCAGGGTGTGAGCAGAAAGGCTCTCATCCGAATGGGATGAGAGCCTTTCTGGGTAGATGGCCGGCCAGTTCCTGTTACTCGGCCGCGCCCCGGGCCGCCTGGGCGGCAGCCACAATGGGCTGGGCGATGATAGCCGGCACCTCTTCGTAGCGGTCGAATCTCACGGAGAAGGTCCCCCTCCCCTGGGTCATGGACCGGAGATCAATGGCGTACTTGAACATTTCGGCCTGCGGTGCCATGGCCCGGATGATCTGAGTACCGTCCGGGCCGGGCTCCATGCCGAGAATCCGGCCGCGTTTCTTGTTCATGTCGCCCAGAATCTCGCCCATGAAGTTCTCCGGGACGATGACTTCGACGGCCATGATCGGCTCCAGCAGGACCGGTTTGGCGGCCATAAATCCCTTTTTGAATGCCTGGGAGGCGGCGATTTTAAAGCTCATTTCCGAAGAGTCGACGTCGTGGTAGGAACCGTCGACCAGATACACCCGCACCCTGCTCACCGGATACCCGGCCAGAACACCGTCAACCATCGTTTCCCGAATGCCCTTGTCGACGGCAGGGCGGAAATTCAGCGGAATCCGGCCCTGGACGATCTTATCGACAAAGTCGTACTCGATGCCGTCTTCCGTGATCGGCTCCAGGTCGATGACAACGTGACCATACTGGCCATGGCCGCCGGACTGCTTTTTGTGCTTGTACTCGGACTTTTGCACGGCACCACGGATCGTCTCCTTGTAGGCGACCTTGGGGGTGGTCGTGGTGGCTTCGACACCGAACTTGCGCTTCAGGCGTTCTACCATGACGTCCACGTGCAGGTCCCCCAGGCCACTGAGGATGTTTTCGGCAGTCACCGGGTTGCGTTCAGCTGTGAAGGTGGGGTCCTCTTCGGCCAGTCGCGCCAGGCCGGAGCCAATTTTTTCTTCGTCGCCTTTGGCCTTGGGGTGTACGGCCAGTGAGTAGACCGGGGACGGGAACTCTACACCGCTGAGCAAGACCGGCTGTGTTTCGTCGCAGAGGGTATCGTTTGTGCCGGCCACCTGCAGTTTGGCAACCATGGCAATGTCCCCCGGACCTACCTCGGTTTGTGCCTCCTGTGATTTGCCTTTGAGGAAGAAGATGCTGCCATACCGTTCGGTGCGGCCCTTGGTCGCGTTGTAGACGTTGCCGTCGCTCTTCAGTGTGCCGGTGTAAACCCGGAACAGGGTCATTTTGCCGACAAACGGGTCGGAAATGGTCTTGAAGACCAGTGCGCTGAAGGGGCCGTTCTCACGGGCCTCCCGGATGACGTCGGCACCGTTGCGCGGATCGGTACCCTTTACAGCCTCCACGTCAGCCGGGGAGGGGAGATAGCCGCAGATCGCATCCATCAGGGCCGGTACGGCGCAGTTCTTGGTGCTGGAGGCACATAGGACCGGGACGACCTTTCCGGTCCGGACAGCGGCCTGCAGGCCGCGGATAATCTCTTCGTCGGTCAGGGGCTCGCCTTCCAGAAACTTCATGGTCAGTTCATCGTCAGCCTCGGCGGCAGCCTCGGTCAATCGTTCGCGCAGTTCGCTGACCTGGCTCTGCAGGTTGGCGGGAACCGCTTCCTCGTTCATTTCCCGGCCGGCGCCCAGGTAGGCCTTCTGTGCGATGATGTCGACGACGCCCTTGAAGTTGGACTCGGCGCCAATTGGGATCTGAATGGGGACCACGGCACGGCCAAACGCATGCTCCAGGCTGGCAACCGCCTTGGCCCAGTTGGCGTTTTCGCGGTCCATTTTGTTCACAACCGCCATCCGGGCGACGCCGGCGGTGGTCGCATATTTCCATACCAGTTCGGTTCCCACCTCAACGCCAGCTACGGCGTCGATCAGGATCAGGGCGCCCTCCACCACACGCAGGGCTGCCTTTACTTCGCCCACGAAGTCGAAATATCCCGGAGTGTCCAGCAGGTTGAACTTGTGCCCTTTCCACTCGAAGGTGGCAATGCTGGCGTTGATGGAGACCTTGCGCCGGACCTCTTCCTGGTCCCAGTCCATGACCGTGTTGCCATCGTCGGTCTTACCCAGCCGATCGGTCGCCCCGGCACAGTGGAGCATGGCTTCGGCCAGCGAGGTCTTGCCGGCACCGCCGTGGGCTACGATGGCCAGGTTGCGCAATCTGTCCACAGCATACTTCCTCACGGGTTTTCTCCTCCTAGCGGGATAACTTCCACCCCTGGAATCCGGGACGAGAAAAATAATCGGCTTTGCGCATAGCAAACACCGTAACATTCCGTGTGTTGGGATTGCTTCGACTTTGCTGGCGGGAGTTCCTTCACGAAGGGTTTTTCAGGGCTTGTTTGCCTGGGGTTTACGGGGCCCGAGGGTGCCGATACAAAGTCCCTGTTGGCATAGACAATGCGGAAGCCCGGCGGATTAGACCCGCCGGGCTTCAGGCAGTTGCCCGTGGATGACTTTCCCGTCCAGTACGGTGGCCAGCACCCGGCAGGCCAGCAGATGCTCTTCCACTCCGTCCAGCGGGTCGTGGCTGAGTACCGCCAGGTCGGCTGCCAGGTCTGGCCCCAGGGCCCCGTGCACCTGCTCCATGCCTCCGGCCCAGGCGGCACCGGCGGTGAAACCGTACAGGGCCGCGTAGGGTGTGAGGGCCTCCTGGGGGTACCATGGATCCTCGGTGCCACCCGGGGAGCGGCGGTAAACGGCCGCATGCAGTCCGGCCAGGGGTCCGAGGGCTTCCACCGGTGCATCTGAGCCGCAGGCCAGCCGGCTGCCGGCTTCCGCCAGGGAGTGGAAGGCATAGGTGTAACGGCTGCGGGCCGGGCCCAGGTGTCGATCGGCCGGATCCCGGTCGTTCAGAATGTGGCTGGGCTGAACCGACGCCACTACGCCAAGGGCGGCAAAACGGGCGATGTCGGCAGGGCTGAGGTGCTGGGCGTGTTCGATACGATGGCGCAGTCTCCGCTGACGAGATTCGCCGGCATGGGTGGTATAGGCGTCCAGTACCATCCGGTTGGCGGCATCTCCGATCGCGTGGATAGCACAGGCCAGGCCGTGCCGTACACAGCGGCCCACGAGTTCCTGCAGCTCGGCCGGTGTGTGGGTGGGGATGCCCCGGTAGCCCGGACGCCCGTACCAGTCGTCCAGCATCCACGCGGTTTGCGAGCCAAGGGCACCGTCGCTGAACATCTTGATGCCGCCGATGCGTATCCAGCCGTCGCCCAGTCCTGTCCGGATACCGGCGGCGATGGCCGGTTCCAGGGTCCCCTCCTGCAGGTACTCCACCACCCGCAGGCTCAGCTCTCCCTGACTGCGCAGGTACTGCAGGGCGGCCAGACTGCCGCTGCCGTCTACGTCGTGAACCCCGGTGCACCCCACCGCGTGGGCGGCGCGCATGCCCTGCCTGAGGGCAGCCGCTGTCTCGGCTTCGGTCCGGGGCGGAATCACGCGCCTGACCAGGCCGATGGCGTTTTCCTGCAGGAGGCCGCTGGGCTCACCGGTGGTGTCGCGCACGATCTGCCCACCCGGAGGGTCGGGGGTGTGGCGGTTGATGTCGGCCAGGGCCAGGGCGCGGGAATTGACCCAGGCGGTGTGCCCGTCTTTGCCGTGCAGAATGACCGGCCGTTCCGCGCAGACCTGATCCAGGTCGGTGCGGTTGGGCCAGCGCGTCCAACGGTTGGCGTTAAAGCCCCACCCTTCCATCCAGGTGCCGGGGGGCAGGCGGCGGTTCTGCTCTGCCACGCGCACCAGGCCTTCGGTCAGGTCCGCGGTTCCCTCCAGGTTAACCTGGGAAAGGTTGAAGCTGTACCAGGAGAGGTGGACGTGGGCGTCGATCAAGCCAGGCACTACCGTGGCCCCGGCCAGGTCTAGCCGCCGGTCGCCTGCACGCAGGGCCGCCGCCAGATCAGCCGCGGTGCCGGTGGCCACTACCCTGGCGCCGTCCAGGAGGATTGCCTCGGACGGCGGGGCGGGAGCGAAGCTGGTCATGGGGTAAACCCTGGCATTCTCCAGCAACAGCCTGGCCATGGTTACCCCTCCACCCCCAGACAGAGTCGCCGGATCTCCGCCGGAGTCTGCACCCAATGATCAGGGCGGCAAGCGGCCAGCCTTTCCGGCGCAATCCTACTCCAGCCAACGGCAACTGTGGTCAGCCCGGCGGCCCGCCCAGCCAGCAGGTCAAAGGAACTGTCGCCCACCATGAGGCAGTCGGTCCCCGGCTCCTCACCCAGCCCGGCCAGGGTCGTCAGAACCGGTTCAGGATCTGGCTTGTGCCGCTGACACTGGTCCAGACCCACCACGGCGCCAAAGTACTGCTCGAGATTGAACAGCCGCAACCCGCGCAGTGCACTGGCAGTAAACTTGGAGGTGGTCACACCCAGCTTGATGCCTGCTGCCTGCAAGGCCTGCAGCAATTCCGCCATTCCAGGGATGGGCTGGGCCAGGCGGTCATGCATAACGCCGTTATACGCCCGATAAGACTCAATCAACCCGGGTACCTGCTCCGCTGGCGCCCAGCGGGCCAGGGTATGGGCCAGGGGTTCGCCGAAGAAGGGCAGCAGTTCGGCTTCCGACACCTCAGTGCCCAGGTTGGTGCGCAGGACATGTTGAAACGAGTTGATGATCAGGGCGTTGGTGTCAATCAACGTACCGTCCAGATCAAACAAAACACACCTGACATGTGCCATTGGCTGCACTCCAACCTTTATGGAAACATTTATGAAAGCATGCGAAAAGAGCGAGCCAGACAGCCCGCTCTTTTTTCACGTTGGGGCCGAAATCAGGCCCGGCCTTCTGCCAGGGTAACCGGATGCGCCTCGCCGGTGGGAAGCACGATGATGGCGCCCTTGGCGCAGACTTCCTCGCACTCCTTGCAGGCGACGCAGGCGGTCGGCTTGGTCAGCACCGCGGTGCCCATGAACTGCCCGTCGCCGGCCAGTTCCAGGCAGTCAAACGGGCAGATGTCGACACAGAACTCGCAGCCGCTGCAACTGACCGGGTCAACTACCGGCTTGGGCCAGTCCTGCCGCTTGGGGATACGGGGCTTATATACACCGAACTCGTCGGCGATCGATAGCACCGGGCAAACACGCACGCAGGCATCGCAGTCAATGCAAAGCCGGGGATCAATCACATGCAGTTGTTTGCGTTCCCCGCTGATCGCTTCGGTGGGGCAAACGGAGGTGCAAGCAGTACAACCGATGCACTTGTCGTCAATAAAGTGGGCCAAACGAATTCCCTCCTCGGGCCAGCCCGGGACAAGCCGAGCCGCCGTGCAGGTGCCCTACGTAACATTGCTATTATAGAAGTTACGCCAATCGAGGTCAACGGCGGGCGTTGCCAGATTCCTCTTCGGCAGCCTTGCGCAGTTGCCGGGTAATCTGGATGCGCGCAGCCTCCGTCAGCCTTTCCGGGGTGGTCAGCTGTTGCAGCAGTTCCTGCAGGTGGTCGGGATTGAGCACCGGCAAATCCTCCCGGCTCTCGCTGCCTTCCACCCGTTTGCGGGTGAGCACCAACACACTTTGCAGCGGGGTGGCTGCCGCATCCTCGGGCAACCGCTCCTGTACCCACTGGCCGGTGCGGGCCGCCCGCCGGCGAGCTTGTTCCAGCTTGGCCGCCAGCCGCTTGCCCTTGGTAGTGTTGGGCACAGGATCCACACAGATGGCGAGCACCCCAGCCGGGGAGACCACCACGTAGTCCGGAGCATCCGCCGGCCCGGAGCCCTCTGCCCAGTCGGTGACGAGAAACAGAGGGCCCAGCGCCGTCAGGACTGTTTCAACGGCCTTGCGGCCGGTCAGGGTCTGTTGGCGGGTCATGGCCAGGCTACCAACCAGGCCGAGCAGGAAGATGCCGACGGTCCCTGCCATTTCCAGCAGACGGATGTTATAGAGGCTGACCGCCCGCCAAAGGGCGCCCACTGCCAGAGCCAGGACAGCCATGGTCACCCAGTACCGGGTCAATGGACAGCCTCCCTAATCTGACTTACTTAGGCCGCAGACCAAGCAGATACCGAACGACCAGATCCAGTTCATCCGGAGAGAACCGGTCTTTGAACGGAGGCATGATGCTGCCCAGCGGGGGCTCGACCGGGTCCTTCAGGTCGGGCTTCGGGCCGCTTTCCAGACGGTGCTTGCTCCAGAAGTTCGGCAGGCGCTCCGTCGGGGCCACCTTGGAGGGATCAGAAATCCAGCGCTTCAGGAAGTCGGCATCAAGGCCCCAGGCACCCACGTTGGTCAGGTCGGGACCCACAACGCCACCCAGAGGCCCAATGGTGTGGCACGCCAGGCAAGTCGGAGCCGCCTTCTTCTGAATGAGCTCCTTGGCCTGGGCGTTCTCGTTGGCTGTCAGACCCTTGGCATCCGGCAGCGCACCTTCGGTCTTGAGCGCAGGGGCCGGGAAATTGCTGCCGCCGATGCTGTTCCAGAAAGTGTCGGAGTCGGGATCGCTGGGATCAACCTTGAGGATATCGCCCAGCATGATGAAGTAGGCCACTGCGCGCAACTGGTTTTCGTCCAGCGGACCGCCGGCATCACGGAACCAGGCCGGCATCCGGGTGTAGGAGATCCACCGGTCGCCGGCCCGGACCCAGGAAGGGGTGCCGGTACCAGGGCGACCATTGGAGATGGTGTTGTAAATCATCTGGTAGGTATCCTTATACTTGCTGTCCAGCGGGTGACCCTTGTACTCGGGCTTGTTCAGAGGCATACCCACGTGGCCCTCACCCTTCGGCCCGTGGCACTGCATGCAGTTCGACGTGTAAATCGTGGCCCCAAGGGTAACCCACTCGTGGTCCTGGCGCTCCGCGGCTGCCGTCATCCGCGAGGGTTCGCGGAAGCAGGTCACCAAAAATAGGGCTATAACCAGAACCGAGAGAACGCTTAGCGCAAGATATTTCCTTTGGTTACGCAACGCCGCGTGCTCCTTTCTCCTCCGCAGACCACATTCGGCCGGGGGAGATTAATAGTCCCCGATCCAACGCTGCAGATAATACACTCCAGCGAGCACGGCCACATACATCAGGAAGACAATCAGGAGTTCGGCCGCTTCTGAAACGTGAATGCCATAGATAGGGCTCACTGACGGTCTCCCTCCTTATACCTTCGTGATGTGGGCCGAGTCATGCTTGGGCCGCTGGGTAATCTTGCCGGTGTCAACCCAGATTTCTTCGCCCTTGACTTCGACTTCCATAAAGTCCATGGGCCGGGGAGCCGGACCACCGACGTTCTGGCCGCTCTTGTCATAAATGGAGCCATGGCACGGGCAGTGGAACTGATTTTCTTCCGGAGTCCAGGGCACGGTGCAGCCCAGGTGCGGACATTTCCAATACAGGGCAATCAGGCCCTCGTCCACCCGGGACAGCCAGAACTTGCCCTCACGGACCTTCGTAGGGGGGTCACCGGGTTTGAATTCGCTGAGGGGCTTTGGGACAAGTACCTTGCCACCGAAGCCGGACACCTTGGCCGGCCAGAACATGACACCGGCGCCAACCAGTGCCTGGGTCATGAACAGGCCAACCGTACCGTACATGCCGCTGCGCAGCATCTGGCGGCGGCTGATGCTGTCAGCCGCGTTACCGGCAGCGTGCACCGGAGGCTTGGGTGGAGCGGCCGACGTCTTATCGTTACTCACTTGGCGTCACCTCGGCTGTTGATGTAGCGTGGCAGCGTCGATTCCGCCTAGTGGGGCGGCTGAACCTCCCACGGCCACATCAGATTCATGCTATGGCCCCGCATGGCGGTGCCGATCAGGCTGAGCACAACGAAGGATACGAAGTAGAAAGTGAACAGTGCGATCATAATCTCCCGGGTATTGGCCTTCCAGCGCTTCTTCACGATCACGGCCAAAATCCAGGGAATCGCCACCATGATGACGCTGGGCAGCAGGATCTTGCCGAACCACTCCCAGCCCACTCCCGGAATCTGATCCAGGAACGGCATGGTCTTGGACAGGCTGATGCTGATATGGCGCTCCAGGCCCTTCAGCTCCAGAACCCGGTCCTGGATGACGGTCTTGCTGATCCAGAACTCGTCGATCAGGATCAGAATCATTTCCCAAATGAACGTATATACCGCAGAGAAAATGGTGATGGAGACACCATTCTTGGTGCTGAACCAGATGCCGGTGCCCTTGCGATCCCGGTCGATATAGGGGATCATGCCGACCAGAATCAGAGCTGCGGTGGGAACCATTACACCAGCCAGGGCAGGGTGCATATGCAGCAGCAGTTCCTGCAGGCCCAGGAAGTACCAGGGTGCTTTGGCGGGGTTAGGGGTGACTTCGCTGTTTGCCAGGGCCAGTAGCGGAGCGTTTACGAAGGCGGACATGGCCGACAGGGCGAGGATCATGGCCACGGCCATGATGGCCTCGATGCTGACCAGGTATGGCCAGGTGTAGACCATTTCCTCCTTCTGGGCCGGCCGGACCTTGGGTCCTGCCTGTTGATACTTCTCGGTGACGTCCGACATGGTTGCCCTCCTATATAACCCTACGTGCAGTGGCTAATTAATCCGCCGCCGTGGGGGACGGAGTGTTCAGAAGCTCGGTCTCGCCGTCCTCGTCGTAAGGAATGGGCGTGGAAATGCCGCCGTCCTTACGGATGCGCCAGAAGTGCATGGCCATAAGAGCGATACAGGCAAGCGGCAGCAGCAGCACATGCAGGGTATACCAGCGAATCAGGGTCGGGCCACCGATATCGAAGCCGCCGAGCAGGGCCAGACGCACCTCGCGGCCGATCACCGGCGACGCACCAGCCATGTTGCCGCCGACCTGAATGGCCCAGTAGGACAACTGGTCCCAGGGCAGCAGGTAACCGGTAAACGACAGAAGTACGGTGACCAGGAACAGAATCACGCCGATGACCCAGTTGAAATCACGCGGCGGTTTGTACGAGCCGGTGTAGAACACACGTACCATGTGTAACCAAACGGAAAGCACCATACCGTGGGCGCCCCACCGGTGCATGTTTCGGCTAAAAGCACCAAAGATGACGTCCGTTTCAAGAGCCTTCATGTCAAAGTAGCCCTTAGGTACACCGGGAACATAGTAGAACATCAACCAGACACCGGTCACGGTCAGGATCAGGAACATGAGTAGCGTCAGACCACCCAGGCCCCACGTATAGCTCATACGAACAGCACGCCGCGGAACCTTGACCGGGTGGAGGTGGAGCACAACCGAGTTCAGGATGACGAGCACCTGGTTACGCGGCGTGTCCGGGTAATCATTCCGATAGATCGATTTGTACAAGGTAGTATTCTTGAACTTATCCCAGAGACCCACCGAGTCAGCACCTCCCTTGATCGAACACGAAACGGCGAGGCAGAATGATTACTGCCTTCTTTATGTAGACTTTCATATAGATTGCGCCTCCACCCCCACTACTTTCCCACCATACCACGCGTAACATTATACCTGCGTGCTATTAGCCAATCAACCCGCTAGTGGCCCGAAACGCGCGGAAGACGTGGAACGCATCCATGCTGGGGGCAGATGACGTGACAACGTATTCAGGGGTTTCCCCCAGGGGGGCGGACACCGGTAGTAGTATTCTCGGGGGCCAGCCAAATTCCTTGCGCCCAAAGGCACAAGCTCCCGGAATACAGCGCGAAAAGGACATTTGTCACTCGCGAAACGCCGGATGCCCCGCTTACTGGCAAGGGGCAAAGGGGAGCTTTCTATGGTACGCGTCGGTATTCGCTTGATGGACGACCTCGGCACCCCCCGTAACCTGATCCGGTTGGCCGCAGCGGCTGACCGTCTGGGTTTTCACAGCGTGCTTTTCCCCCACGACACCTTTCGTTACCACGCCTGGACCATGACCGGGGCAGAAGCTCAGGCCACGGAGCGGATTCACCTGATGCCGGTGGGGACCAACCCCTGGAGCACCGATCCAAGTGAAATCGCCACGTACGCCGCTACGCTGGATCTGATCTCGGGCGGGCGGGCCATGCTCGGCCTGGGCCTGCACACCGACGAATTCCTGCGCTGGGTGGGTATTGACGTGAACCCCGCACACATTGTGCCTGCCGTTCGGGAGACGGCGGCAGCCATCCGGGCGGTCTGGCGGGGTGACAATGGACCGTTCCAGGGGGAACACATCCACTGGAGCGAAAAGGCGTTTCTGCGCTTTCAGCCGCTCCGGCCAAACATTCCGATTTATATATCCCACATTCCGCACCCTGGCGTAGCAGGATAAGTGAAATTTTGTCGCGAAGTAGGCGAGATACCGCTTGGTAGGGGGCCTCGCCTATGTCGATTGATTGGAGCCAACTCAAGACCTTCCG
>JAKFDK010000100.1:0-28022 GCA_036676195.1 Clostridia bacterium
GCACCACCAGGTCATAGGTGCCGGTGGCCGGTACGGTAAAATCGTACCGGGCGTAGCCGGGCTCTTCCATGATCGGGTCGCCGGTCACAGGATCTACACCGATCTGCTGGGGCTCACGGGCCCATACGGCACCACCGCCTTCGGCCAGGGCTCCCGTCTTTTCGGTGTACTGGGTGGCCGCCAGATCCACCGCCACATCTGTGAAGTCAACCTTCTGCCGTTTTGCGTAGCAGGTGAGAAACGGGCGGTCGTAGTCGCCCTGTACCAGTGGGGCGGCAAGGGAATCCTGCTCACCGGCGCTGGGGTAGTCGTATATATGTAGGTGGAGTACGTGTTGGGCGTGAACCGGGTCCCAGAACGATGCCCAGGGAATATAGTGCTGGGTCTCCGTGCCGTTTCGGTACTGGTCAGTATGGGTCATTTCACCGGCCATCCAGTCCAGGAACGGCTCGAACCCAGCCCCTACGGCTCGATACGGCCCGACGGGGAACGTGTTGGGCTGGCCCGGGTAGTTGTAGATTTGCCACCGGTGCCCGTACGCCGGCACACCCATATAAACCTGATCCCGACGGAAGGCTGACGTGGCATAATCCATGACCCGCCTCAGCCAGGGGGCAGGTGTGGTTGGGCCAACACCTGACCCACTCCAGGCAAACCCATAGCTCATGATCTGGGCCGTATCGCACAGTGGGGCCAGTCGGGCATAGTCACACCATTTCTCAGGCCCCACCGTTTGATGAGGACCTTCCATCGGCGGCAGATCCAGGTGGACGTGTTTCCCCCTGGCCTTGACTGTGTCGAAAATCCGCCGGTAGAGGGCATAAATCTGGTTCGCCAGGTCGTTTGGGCCGCGTTCCAGGTCCAGGTCCACCCCATTTGTCCAGGGGTATCGGTCCAAAAGGCCCTCCAACTGGGCAATGAATGTGTCCTGGGTGGCCTGGTTGTTCAGCAGGGAGCGCCAGCGACTTTCGTACCCGTGGTTCATCAGGGTCAGCAGCCAGGTAATGTGCGGCCAGGCAGTGGCCACGGCAGCAGCGCTTGCAGGAAGACGGTCTGTAATCGATCCGTCACTGTTAATCTCGAAGAAAAACAGACCGACCTGACTGATTTTGGCGCCAACGTCACGGAATATCTCCAGTTTTCCGGGGGTGTCAGGCCAGACCATCAGGCCCCGGTTGTTGGCCGTCAGATGCGTTCACCTCCTGGACCCAGCAGCCATTGATCCGGCTCGCAGAGCAACAGACCGGCTGGCATTGTCACACGGAACCTGCCGAAGCCGCCCGGGCAGGTGTGAAATGACCCGGTATAATTGGCCGTCGGGACCCCATTTACGGCAACCGTCCGCGAGGTGGCTCGGAAATCCAGCCGGTCCCCGGCGGCCAGAGCTTCCCCCAAAATGAACAACTTATTGCCGTATTCATGGGCGAAGGTCACCGTAGGGGCGGCAACTGTGGGCCAGCAGGAGTAATCCATGCCGCCTGTTACCCGCAGGGAGAAGGTCGTGTCCTGGCTAACAGGGGCGCGGTTCGGGACACTAACAATTTTGCTGCCCCGCACAACCGCGTTGAAGTGCCGGTTGGGCAGGATATTTCCCGCCTGGTCACGCTCCCGTTTCAGCATTTCCCGGGGGTTGGGGACCCAGAGGGTAGGGATACGCCCTTCCTGCAGTTGCAGATCCGCCACCCAAAGGGTGCCGGTATAATCAGCGCCCACGAGGTTAGCTGTAATGCTGTCCACCCGTTTGTTGGCGGCAACCTGGACAGTCAGTTGGCCCGGTTGGCCCGCCAGCGGCCGAGTTTCCCCGGCCCATGCCGGCTGGACTGCAACCGGCAAAAGGGTGGCCGCCATGGGTACCACTCGGGCGGCGCCTACGGTAACGGCCGGGGTAGAGGCAAACTGCGCTGCGACAGAGGCAGGCATGACGACAGCCGGGCCGGGTGTGACCGTGGGATGATGGACCGTAAATGCCCCCTGCCCGGGGGCGGGAGTCACCAGGATAACCCCCACATCGGCCCGTGCGGCCATAGCAGTAACCGGGGTGGCCACTTGGAGCGTCCTCACAGTTACCGGTCGGGCCAAGGCAGACGGAATCCGTGCAACAGGGAGGACACCAGCCGGGGGCGGGGTAACGGTAACGGCGGTGGAAACTGCCTGTCCGAGCGTATTGTACCGGGCTAACAGGTTGTACTTGTTGCCGTGGTTGAAATGTACCCGGTCAGGGTGGAGCCGGTTATACGAAACGCTCTTGCCCAACTGGTTGTATGAATCCCGGCGGTTGTACCCGGGCACTGTTTCGTACTCCTTTTAGGCGTGCCGCAAAAACACGGAGCCCCTATCCCCCCCGGTGATCGGTGCAGAAGCGGACGGAAGGAATGTTTGCGGCAGGGCACCATAGGTGAAAGTGCCTGACCGCGATACGGCAAAGCCCCCGGTCCAGTCCGTATACAGGCCCAGGGAAATAGCACACTGGGCCGGCACCCCCTTGATGGTGGGGGTGCCGTTTTGCGTTCGCACCAGCCAATAGAGCCCCCGTGACAGTGGCAGATCCATCACGATCTCCCGGACGCCGGTTGCGTCGGTTGTCACTTCGCCGGCATCCAGCACCAGGGGACCCGGGTAGATGGTGCCGGTATCCCGGTAGATCCCCAGGCGAGCTTTGGCACCTGCTGCGCTGGGAGTCGTCACATAGACGGCAATCCGGTCGTAGGCCGTCGGGTAGGGGACTGGGAATGGCAGCGCCTCAATGGTGTTGGCGGCGAGGATCACATCCACCAGGGCGCCCGCGGTGGCGTTATTAGCCCTGTAGGTGGCCCCTCGGTGCAGCAGGGGGACGGCATCCGAGAGGTCACTCAGTTCGCCCGACCACTCACGAAGATAGGTCATGTCCACGGTAATACTGTCAGCCGGCTGCTGCTGGGATGTGAATATCACAGCCCCGTAAGCGGCCAGGAGCGTGTATTCGCTGTCCGGCACGGCCACGCCGTTGCGTTTTACCACCGGTGCCGGAGTGATCATCCAGTTACGGATGGAGCCTTCATAGATGCGATAATGTAGGGACGGATCGACCTGGTCGGTCACGGGAGCCAACGGATGACCCGCGGCAGTCGCGGTGCCCATGTTCAGCGCGCTCTCGATCTTGTTCACTGCGTGCTGCAGGCCTGAAATATGGGCTGACAGGATTTCAGTGGAGCCCAGATCATCAAACGGAGTCTTGCTCACGGGTTGTGCACACCTGCCCTAACTATCAAGGGACCACTGAATCTCCGCCGGATGGCCCACCCACAGGGTAGTCCGCTTCCCCGCCTGAAGGAGCATGTCGGTGACCCACTGCGTGCCGGTCATGTCGTGCATTACCAGCCGCAGTTCAATGGCGGATACCCTTTTGCCACCTGCCGTAAGAACTGTCACCCGGGCGTTTTCCATCAGCCAGCGCTCCTTATGCCAGCTCCAGAAACTGCGTTTCCTCGCTGCCATCCGTATACCGGATCACAATCTCCACGCCCACCCGTCCGTTCGGACCCTTGACGATGTTTTCAGTTTCAAAAGCCAGGCTCAGGGTGTAGCTATCGCGGTGGCTCGGTCGCACCGTTTGACTCAGGGTCTTTGTCAGCCCGGATGCACCCTCACATCGAAATGATGCCATGCCGGATCGCCCCCTGGAGGCGTCCACGGTCCACCCATTATTGATCCAATAGGCAAACCCGTTGTCGGCCCGGGAGTTGAGCAGATAGTTGAAAACCATCAGGTCTGATAGGGATTCGTGAGCCGGCCCGGTCGTGGCGGTTCCGGCCTGGCCTCCCCGTTTATCCAGTAAGCGAACGATCTGCCTGGTAACCGACACGTTGCAGCTCCCCTTATAGTGGTGCGTATCCGTAGTGGTAAGCGGTCCCGGTCATGATAAAGCCATCATTCGAGAGTTCAAATTCCAGATCGGTGAGGCGGTAGATCTCCGAAATGGTGCTGGCCGTCTCGACTACCTGGACGCAGTCTCCAATCTGGATCCACGGCATTGCCACCGCGGCGAACAGGACCTGGCGCACTTTGCGAACCATGTCGTTGCCCATTTGATTGGCGGCTGCCTGGCAAGAGGCATCACTGTCAAGTTCATGCACGTTTGTAAACAATACCTTCGTCTCGGGGATGCCATATGCAGAGGACCCGTGAAATGTGAAGGCGCCGCTATGATGCTGCTGGGGATCCACCTCTGCCCCCTGTACCCGGATCGTGCCGTAAACGTTGCGCCGCGAGATGGTGTAATCAAGACGGAAAATATCCTGACCCTCGCAAAACGACCAGGCCGCATACACGTAATTAACCGACACTGTTTCACCGCTCGGGATTGATCCGCCCGCCACCCGCTGGATGGTCCCCTGTTTGTACATGATGGCGTAATCAGTGCCCCGGGCATAGGTGACGGTTCCGGTTACATCGGTCACCAGTTCCGAGCTGGCGACAACGGGTTTGTTTTGGAGCACCGCCGGTGTGGCGCCCCAGAGTGTAACCGCTTCGCCCGGGGCCACCGGTTGACGGTCAGTAGGATACAGCCAGTAAGCTTTTCCGTACTCGTCTACGGTGAGTTCAAAGCCGGTGAGTTCAGACAGTCGCTCCACCGCATCGGCGTAGGTAACGCCATCGAAGCTGATGGATACGATAATCCCGGTCGGCTCGGTGATGATGTCGGCGGGTGTCCACCCGGCCTTTTCCAGCAGGTCGTGTACAATCGCCTCCACAGGCTGGGCGGTATACGTTACCCTGTAGGTCTTGCTGCCGTCGTCCACAGATAGATCTACCAGCCTCCAGCCCATGTCTCGGGCTTCGAGGGCAATATGGTAATCGTCCGGATCACTGTGCAGCCGGACATCATCCACACAGCCCGTGAAACTGCGCACCAGCCGGGAGCCGTATCCCATGTCCACCGTGAACTCCGCTCCGGGCATCACGACGCCTTGCCACATGGTGGGTGTGAAATCAGGTGCGCTGCGGTCTGGACTGTAGTAACCCACATCAGTATGATCGCCTGGATTCACGTTGGGCCACTGCAGACTACACGACTGGGCCAGGGCGGCCGCCTCGCGGCGGATATGTAGGTTAGATACCTGGACAGTTATGGGTGGGGAGATTGGGGTTCCATCAGCCCGTCGTACAAAAGTAATGACGGTGCGGGGGGCATCCGCGCCGATCAACGAACGACTTTGAAGCAATTGCCTGACCGCCGGCGGGATGAGTCTCACCGTTCTTAGACCTCCACGAACGTGGCGGAGTAAAAAACGTACTCACTCCCGAGCCGCTCTTCGCCAGTCAAATCTTCAATCACGGCCATCATGGAGAAACCATCCGCGAATTGCGCCGTGCGTTTGGTCATGCTCAGATAATCCGTTTCCAGAGCATTGAAATCGGTGCGCGTGGCCAAGCCCTTGATTGCTCGTCTCTGCCGTTGCCGGCCAGTCCCGAACAATACCGACTGAGGCCCTGTTCTGTTGGTGGGATCCGGCAGCAGCGGCTTTTCTGTTAGATTTACACGGGCCGCCGGCCGCCGGTCCTCTGTCACCTTTAGCCTGTATGTCCCCCATGTGTCAGGCATTCAGCGAAACACCCGCCTTGCAGATCGGCTGGAACTGTAACGATCCTGGTCTCTGAGCAGGTCGCGGGCAATCAGATCAGTGATTCCAACGAGTTGCCCCTGATCAGAGACACCTTCGACCCTGATACTGCCGGTGTGGTGGTGGTGTTGGGTTGCGCCTTCGCCTCTGGCCGGCGACGGATAATACGAGACTGGCGAGACCGCGGGAGTAGCCGGATTGGTCATGGCAGATAAAGGAGCAACCAGATCCCGCACGACACCCTGTAATTGTGGCACGGCCTGGCGGATTCCAGCAGCAAAGGTGTGCACCAGGTTTGGCCCCCACACATCGGCGTCCTGGCCGGGACCCTTTTCGGTGGGCGAGTGAAACCCCAGATAGTCACTGACGGTGCCGGCTGCCCCTTTGGCCGCTTCACTGAGGCGGCCCAGGCTGCTTTTTATGCCCTGGATGAACTGCCCGATAAGGTTACGCCCCCAATCGGCAGCCTCGGAAATAACGCCCTGAATAAGGACCCGTGCACTGTCAAATGGCTCCTGGATCGCTGCCAGCACCAAATGCCCAGCACTACGCAAGGCGGCCCCAAGGCCGTTCCATGCCGCGGTGCCTCTTGCCTGGATGTCACTCCAAATGGCAGTGAGCTTTGCACTTATGGAGTCCCAGTTGTTGTAAAGGTAGATGCCAACCGCCACGAGTCCGGCAATCGCAGTGATCACCGCTCCGATGGGGTTCGCAGCCAAGAATGTAAAGGCAGTTCCCAGCCCGGAGATGATGGGGACCAGGCTGGCGACTCCGTTTGCCACAGCCCCCACGCCCACCAGGACAGGACCGGTGGCAGCAGCCAGAGCCCCCAGAGTGATGATGAGCTTTTGTGTGCCGGTGTCCAGCCCTACAAACCAACTGACCCCCCGCTGGACCAGTTCCAGCAGAGGGTTTAGTGCTTCAAATCCCTTGAACAGGGCCGGGGCCAACACATCACCTAACTGCTGGGCTGTGACGGCCATCTTCTGCTGCAACTGTGCCCAGGCAAACCCGGTCTTATTGATGCCATCAGTTTGCTCTCGGAAGGCTTCATCCGTGGCCCCGGCAACATTCCCCATCGCACGCAGCTTCTCCGTAAACACCGCCGCCTGGGGACCGGACAGAGCCAGCGCCAGTGTTTGCCCTTCGATCTGACTGATATAGGATTGCAGCGGAGCTTGGGCGTCCTTTGCGGCCTTGACAATGGTGTTGATCGTGCCCTGCAGCCCCAACTGCCGCAGCATGGCCTCACCGGAGGCAAAACCCAGGTTCGAAATGAGAGTGCCCATTTCCTCGGTTGGTGCCATCAGGGATTGGAGAATCCCTCGGAGCTGTGTGCTCACCTCCGCCGCTGTACCGGTGACGCCGGTACCTGTAGCCATGACCCCAAACATTTCCTCCATTTTTACGCCGAGTGACGCCGCCAGGGGCGTGACCCGGCCGATGGAGGCAGCCAATTCCGGAAACGTTGTCTGACCCAATTTTACGGTCTGAAAAGCAAGGTCGCTGACCTTTTGCACGGCTGCCAAACTTGTATCCCCGTAGCCTTTGGTCACGGCGCTGGTCAGATTGATCGCGTCCGTTGTGGTGGCCACGCCGGCGGCGGCGGCCCGGGCATTAACGTCCAGAATCTTGACCGTGTCCGCAGAATCCCCAAAGGCCGAGATTACCTGGTAAAGGCCGCCGGCCAGGTCACCAGTGCTTTTACCGACGGCGACGGCCATGTGCTGCACGGCGGCCTTCAGTTCCTGAATTCGTGCTGTCGATTTGGGGACCATCGTGGCCACGTTGGCCATGGCGGCGTTCAGGTCATTTGACATGTGAATGGCTGCTCCGCCGATACCGATCAGGGGGGCAGTCATTGACGCGGTGAGAGTAGTGCCCGCATCCTTTAAAGCAGAGCCCAGGCCGCTCAGGTTTTTTTTGGCCGTTTTGAGGTCGTTGTTAAACGTCCCCATGGCCCGCTCAAAGCCACTGATGTCAGCACCGACGCGGACCATTAACTCACCCAGCGTCACCACTATGGTCACCCCCCTTGCGGCGCCGCTGTACCTTGTCCCACAGTGCCTGGAATGCCTCTTCTTTCCCCCCCACGCGCTGCTTGCGGCGCAAGTCCATGGGAGTGATTTTTCGGCCCCGGGGCTGGTGGATATTGATCAGGTGAGCAGCCAGCCAGGCCAGGTAGTCAAGGGTCCGCTCTTGCCGCCATTGATAACCATCGGTGAGCGCCTGCAACTCCGCCGGCGTTGTTTGCCAGAACTGTTCCGGGGTCAACGCCAGGGGGCCGTAGGCGGTAGGTTCGACCCTGGCCAGCCAGTCAGCCAGGCCCCACCCGTCTAGGCCCCCGGTTCGTTTCCCTGTTCGGTGGTTATGGTTGGTCCCAATTCAATCCACCCAGCAGCAGCCATGGCTCCGGTGATCGGTTTGACCAGGGCCTCCACCGTGCCCCCGCTATCCATATACGCGGCCATGAGGGTACCGACGCGTTCGAGGGTCAGCCCCCGGTCCTCCCATTTCAGCCCAGCCCAGAGCATAGCCCGAATGACCCGAATGCCGCCCTCGCCCAGGATCCGGGACAAGGACATCCCCAGAACTCCCTCCAGGTCAGCGACAGCGTTCGGGTCAAACCGCAAGCGCCGTGGCTGGTCGAACAGGTCAAACGATGTGAAACGAGTAGCCATAAAGGGACACCTCCGCAGCGGTTATGCCTGGTTCCCTTTTGTCAGGGTCCCAGACCCCCGAATTTGGATGTCGAGCACATCCCTCTCATCCAGGGGTTCGGCCAGTTCCCAGTCAGTGATCAGACCGGTTCCCTCGTATTTCCTGCGGCCCGGCCCGGTTTGCGGTTGAAACCGGAAATGCAACTTCTGATTGTCCACCAGTGCATCAAACAGCGCATCCTGCCCGACATCCGACTCGACATACAGGGATTCGGCAGTGGCGGTCCAGTCTTTCAGGCCGCCATCAAATTCCCGCCAGCCGTCCGAATCCTTGGTGGTGGTTTCCTGGGGGTCGTTTTTGATGTGCAGGGTAACGTCTTTCAGTTCGGCTATTTTAGTAAAGTTCGTACCATCCTCGCTCTGGAACATTTGGCCTTTGTAGCCCGGGATGCTCTGGGACGGCATAGCTCCTCCCTCCTTCAGGAATCAATCTGTATCGACCACGGCCTCAAGCTTGAACGTGTGGCCGATGTATTGTGTAGGTGTGCCAGGTGCCGGCGTATGAATGACCGGTTCGCCACTGGCCACGGTACTTGTCCGGCATGAATCGTTCAGAGTCGGATTACCCCGAAACACCTGCAGGATCACAGGCACCAGGCTCAACACTTCCGACCAGGCGATGTCCAACCGCTTGCCTTCAGCGGGGAGGTACAGGCTCAGTTCGAAACGCCAGAGTGTGTCATGCCGGTTCCGGCTGATGCGGGTTTGGCTGAAACCGTCGTAAAGTACCAACAGGGCCGGTAACTGCCGGCCCAGATCTGCGATGGGATAGGTGTAGGTCGCTCGAATCTCGACCAAGCCGGATATGATCGCGCGGACCTGGTCCTGGATAGCCTTTATCACGAGGCACCACCACCAAGTTTGCCGAGAGCCGCCCGTGCGTAGCGGCGAATGACGGCCTGGGCATTTTTGGCCACCTGCTGTAGTGCAGGGAACAGAAAGGGTTTGGCAGTGCTGGCCTGGCGGGCGATTTTAGCCTGAACCGCCCGGGCAACGCGGTCCACCGCCGGCGTGGCCATCTTACCGCTGCCCTGAATGCCGAATTTGCGCCGGTTGAGCCATACCCAGTCGCGGATGGCTGTAAACGGCGCCCAGTGGGGCTTGCTGCCCATTTCCACCGCCGGCGCATATTTGAGCCCTGACCCCACTTGCCGCTCCAGCGGCCCGGAACGCTGAGTGGCAATCGAATCCGCCAGGTGCCCCTGGTGTTTCGGCGCCAGCCTCTTGGCCCGGCGCTCCACCTGGGCCGTCAGGTCATCCAGGGCCTCACCAAGACCCTGCTGCATGATCTGGGGCATTTTGCGCGCCTGCTCTGGCAGGTTTTTGGGTTTAAACTCCACCTGGATCCGCACACCGCTCATACGGCCCCCACCCAGAGGGTCCTGTATGGCCCCAGGATCTGGGCCACCGGCGCCGGGATTTTCTGTGGACGAATCACACTGCCACCCTCGGTAATTACGTTGCTGAAATTTGCGGGGCCACTGCTCCAGATATCATGGCACCATATCAGGGCCGCCATCTTAATGTCGGCCGGCACGTCCTGTACGGTGGCGGCCAGGCCGGCCGTGTAACTGATCTGAACGGCCTGCGGTTGATCGAGCCACCTGGTACCCGCCCGGCGCAGGATGCCCTCGGCCTTGTACACGTAGTACCCGTTGGACGGTACCGGCCGACCAGCCTCCGTTACGTTGGCCACGCTTACAACGGGGCGGCACCGAACGAAGATCCGCTCGGTGCCGCCGTCGTATGTCTGGTCGAACCCCCGGGTCCGAACTGGACCCAGGATATACTGCTCAATGGCCTGGCTGACGCCGTTTACAATGCGAGTGAGTGCATCCAGTTCGTCTGGACTCCGATTTCCCGTATCCTTAAAAATGTGGTCCCATGCCTCCTGGGCTGTTATCACAGCCTCACTGATCAGTTCTGCTCCCATCGGTGTCACCGTCCTTCCGCTTTGGTGGCGACGGAACTGCCCGGTTTACCGGCGGTCCTGCAGGGGCATGGGCCTGTGCGTAGGCTTCGGCCGCAGCAGCCCTAATGAGTTCATCGGCCGTCCTGTCATCGAAGCCCGCTATTTCCCCGGCGTTGTATGGGGTGTGGTTTCGGATAAACTTAACAACCTTCATGGCCCTCACCCATCCTCTTAAACTGGTAAGTTACCGGATTCGCCAAGAATCCAGGTACCGCCGACCTGTACCGTCGGGCTGGCCCCGCCGACAAAGCTGATGGTAATTCGGACACGAATGTATCTTTTCCGGCCCCTCAGATCGAGGTTAAACTCCCCCCGGGAGCTGGTGCCCAGGTTGGCGATATGCGGCGCACCGGCGATGGCTCCCCAGGCCGCATTATCGTCTGATTCCTCAACCGTGACATCTACATCAACGCTGGTCGGGCCACCAGTGGCGGCGCCCGTTTCAATCACCAGAACGGCGAATTCTAACCCGAGCCGGTCAATGCCGGGACCGTTGAGCGCCCCAGCCGGTGCGGCCTGAGGTGCTATGGCCTTTTCTGTCTTGATCAAATCACCCAAACGACCAGGCACCCTGATTCCCCCTTTAGGCGGCGCCCCACTTGACCCCAGTGATGATGGCAAAACTCCGGTCATGGGTTACCTGAAAATCATGTTCGGCAATCATTTTGATAACCGTTTCGTCCCGCTCAAATGCAGAGACGAGGTCGCCGTTTTCATCCCGGTAAGACGCTTCGTTCGATACCTCAACGATAAGCTGCAGGCTTTCGCCGATGGCGGCATCAATCCAGTCGCCGTAATAGATCTCGCTTTCATCGCCGCCGGCGCCCAGATTGTTGGGCAACTGGTTGGTAATTTGGAACGGAAATCCCATCAAGGTCCCGTTGTCAATCTGAGCCTGGAAGGGTCGGTTGCCGTTACCATCGGTCAGGGTTAACAGGAAGGTCTTTGTCCGGGGAGTAAATGCCCACCCCGGGCTGGCAAAGGTGGCGTTTGATTCCTCGACCAGTCGCATGGCCTTGCCCAGGTCAGCGAAAACATTTGCCAGGTTGATGGCATTGTTTGCGGCAATGATGTTGTTGGCGTGCGTCCAGTATCGGAGGCCGCGGGGGGTAAACTCCGTGCCGGGCCCCCGCAGGAAGGTGATATCTTCCTTCTGGCTCATGGCGTTCAGTGCGCTGCGTTTAACGATGCCGTCTGCTCGCCCGCTAGAGCGCCGGATCAGATCATTACTGAGTGGCAGCACAACCTCCTGTTTTTTGGCACTGAACTTCAACTGGCGCGGGACAACCTTTGAGGCCCGGGAGCCCATGTTTTCACCGATGTACGTTGCCGATGCCCCGGACGCGAGGCCAGGGACCGTCAAAGTACCCGTCTCCATGGGCCACGAAGTGGCACCCAGCTTGCGGACAACTGTCGCGCCCGACCGCAGTTCAAGGAATTCTGAGCTGAACTCTTCAGGCACCCAGAAGCCCCCTCCTGGGCCACTGCTGGACGACAGTGCCTTTGCGACAACGGCGTCACCGATCTGGTGCTCAGCGAAATAGGCAGCCGCCCGACGGTCACCCCGACCGGCGGCCATAGCTTGAAGTGACCGGGCGAATCGAATGCCCTTCTCGGGCGGCTTATTATCGGTGGCCCTGGAACGAACTTCAATGTCCGGATTTGGGTCGCCGGCCGGGGGCGTGTGGCGGCCCGGCACCTGGGTCAGGGGCTTCAATGCGTCCCTCACCACGTTACTGAGGGTATCCACGATCGCCTGAAGTTCCGGGCTCAAAGCCGGTGGCTCTTCGCCACCACTAATCGGGCCGCGGTATAGCTTCGGGATCTGCACAGACATGCTGTATTCCCTCCCTGTGAATTAGCTCGGAGCCTTACCCAGCAGCCGGTCTACCTCGCGCTTCAGGGCCAGGCCAACAACCTGGGCCAGAACCTGGGCGTCCAACTGGTGGCTGGGCGTAAATGCAGCAGCCGCCGGTGTGCCGGCGGCTGTCTTTCCGCTTTGGGGGTTTTCTGTGTCATCGGTGGCGTGGGCCAGGACCTCGTCAATCATGGTCCGGGCCTGCCCAAGACGCTCCTTGTTCGCCTTACTCAGTACGGCACCGGCCCGCTGCCGGGGATCTGCCAGGCTGCCGAAAAGCGCCAGGACAGAGTCAAGGGTGATTTCAAGCTGCTTCTTGCCGGTACTGTCCAGTACCCAGAGGGTCCGGGTACCGGTGTCCGCTGCCAGCATCAATCGCTGTACGTTACCGATGTCCTGGCCGGCAGTCTCCCGCAAGGCCCTGACCAGGCGGTCCACAAAATCCGGTTGATCACTCGCCGCCTTGGCCATAGCCATTTGGAGGGCTTCAGGGTTAGCCGGGATCGGTACTCCGCTCAGCTCCAGGAGCTCCCATTTCTTATATCGGTACCCTCGGCCAGATTCCAACGGCTCCATGTCGGTAGGAACAAAGCCAATGGATACCGCGTTCATGAAACCATCCCGATATTTCCGGTATGCTTGCGCCCCCAAGGGGTCTGCCAGGTCGAATTGAATATCGAATTCGATTCCCTCGTCACCAATCCGTTCGGCCAGACTCTTTCCCACGGGCATCATCTGATAATTGTGGTACAGCAGGAAAACCGGGTTCATGCGGTAGGCTTTTAGATCCCCGCCTTTTGGCTCAACTATGTCCCCATACCGGTCGGAAGCAGGGCTGGTCCCCAGGAACGTGATTACGCCGCGCTCCTCGTCAACGCCCCGAATCACCAGCGATAGCACGCCAAAACGTTTCTTAGCCGACAAAATTTTTCACTCCTCGTCTGTCAGTGTCACCGGCGCCAGAGCGCACCGGCAGTTAATTACATTCTCTGCACTCCCGGTCGGATCACCAGGGTAGCGTAGACTCTCGCCACCAACTGTAAATGGGGCGTCAAGGGGGACCCGCTGGCCGTCAGCATGGGCATGGGCATCCCGCGTGCGCTCGTCCAGCGCTGCAACCCATTCCTTGCCCTTGACGATGCCACTTTGCCGCCAGGCCTGCTCCGACCCCAGCGAGGCCGCCCCGTTAGTTTCGGTCCGGGCGATGGTCTGGGCCCTCCGACCTGTGGCGTCTGCAAACACCTTGCTGACCCGCTCCGCCAGCTTCGGGATGCTTTCCCCGGCCTGGAGGCCTTCGAGAAGTTCCGTGCGCACTGCGTCACGGGTGGTGTCATCAATTCCCCGCACTCGCTGCAACTGCCGCGCCAGGCCGGTCTTGACTGCGGGGTTCTCGACATCAAAGAGAGTGTCCACGGCCAGATCCGCCAGAGCTCTCTCGCCGGCGTCAATCACCACCTGGGTCAATACCGGTCCCAGGCGTTCTGTCAGTTTGGCCTTGGCCTCCGCCGAGTCCCAGAGAATGGCGTCCACATCCACATCCCGCTTCAGGAATGCGGCTTCCTTGTCGTGCTGCTTCAGCCGGGACAAAAGTTCGTATTCCTGCGCCTGGAAAAATCGTCTGAGCGCCGCGGTAATGCGGCGCTCGTGGGGTTCGGTCATGCGCACCCAGACTTTCCACCTGGTTGCAGACGTGTGGCCTCTTCGGAAACCCTTTTCGGTATCCTGCTTTTCACTGCCGTTATCTGCAGGCGGGGGAGCAGTGGCCGCCAAATCTGCCGGCTTTGTGGGGATCAGGCTGGCTGGAACCAGTAACACCTTTCCGGCCTGACCGGGCAGTTCTGGCTCGCCGATTCGGCGCCGGGCCTCATCCACCAGGAGGAACCCGCCTTTGACCCCTGTCTCAGCCTCGCGCAGGTTCTGCTCCCGGTTTTCGGGTACCGGATCGGCAAAACGCAGGATCAGGCGGCGGTCGAAATACCGCGCAATGAGGAACTCATTCAAGCGTTGCTGAAAGCGCTGCAGCCGTGGTTTGATAAGGAACCTCTGGAAAATATAGATCGCCGATTCGGCGTTGGCCCTATTAACGTCATCGGCAATCCCCAGGACAGCCTTCGGCACTCCCCAGATGCCCAAAATGTCATCTCTCAAACGTCTGGACTCTTCGGTAAGCGCCATCTCATGTATCGATCTATCGATAAGTTGAAACTTGGCACCCTGACCGAGAACCGCGATGCGGTGCGCCTTACCTCTGCCTCGGTGGGCCTCGCCCCACATGTCCCGCAGCCGATTGGCCTGCTCGGGGGCCAAGAATTGGTCTGTACTGAGCACTCCGCCAGGCGTAGCGTCGTTGTAAAAAAAGTCCCTGAGCCATTCTTGTGCGAACTGATGGATGTCCAAGGGCAGCGCGGCCGCTCTGGCCGGGGCCCAGCCACGGTATAAATTGGTCGGATGAGCACACTTAAACTGAATCACTTCATCGGGCGCGTAACTTACTGGAGCAGCACCGGGCACCCGGTACTCGATACCTGAAATAAATGCGTCAGTGCCACCCGGAAGGATTGTTACCCAGTGAGGAAGCATCGGCCAGATCTCGCCGGGCTTGCCGAGTCGGTTCATCTCAAAGGCCCACCAGGCTTCGCCAGCCAACTCCATATGCAGTTGCGTCAGTTCTCGCAGCTCATAGCTCGTCATCCACGGATTGACCTGATCAAGCAGATCCAAAGCCACGTGGTCTTTCAGTTCTTCTTCCGTGCCATCTTTCTTCATGTAGAACAGCCGCACAGGAACTTCGGCCACATTTTCTGCAATCACCCGGGCGCAGGCGTAAGACCAATAAGCGTAGGCATTTAGAAAGTCCTGAAGCTTGCGTTCCGGCGCTATTTCCCGACGGCCTACGGCCAGAGCCCAGGGAGCGGCGCGGCTCAGCAGCTTAACTCCCTTGAGCCAGTACTGCTCCATTTTTTGCAAGAGCCGCACCCTGTCCCCCCCAGTCATTCATGTCATACAAATATCTGCACGCCCGCTGCCTGTAAGCGTGCGAGGGCCTGGGTCATGGCGTCCACCTGATCCTTATAAGTGGAGGCCGGGAATGTACTAGCCTCGTGGAGAAAAGCATCTACCCATGGCCACACAGCCGGGTGCGGAATGTACACGTTCCCGGCCTCAATTTCAGGCGCAACTGCATGGGTCCGCGACTCCTTGCTGTCTCCGGCCGGGATCGCAATGATGCCGGGTATCTTGTGCTGCAGGCGAGAAATAATTGCCGGCCCATTGGCCTTATCCTCGATTAGTTTTGCAATTGCCTGCGGCCATTTGGCTGTCAGCATCTGAACGGCGGCCTCAGTGGCGACAAAATCCATTTTGTCCCGGACCTGATCCAACAGGAATTTGTCGGCCCCCCGGTAGGCCCAGACCTGACCCACCACGTACGCGCTGTTTTCGGTATCTTTAAACGCCATATCCCAGCTTTGCAGATGGTCGGTCAGGTCATCTGGCAGGTCCACCGCCTGGCGTAGCTCTATAGTACCGTCAGGGAGCCGCACAGGCACAGGCGGTAAGTTGGCCCCCTTGGGCTGCCAGTAGCGCCACCAGTGGCGTTTCAGGATGCCGCCTCCGGCGGGAGCCGGATCCTGGTCGTACTGGCCGGCATAGCCGTAGGTGCCCAACGCCCGTTTGGTCTGAGCCAGTTCCTCGGGGCCTTCACGCTCTGGCCAGATGATGTCCCCTGGTTCCCGCTCTACCGTTCGCCCAGACAGGGGAAATACGATAGTCTGCCGGTCTTTTGCTTCCGCCGGCAGCTTGAGGTGTTCCCATCCACCCTGTTGCAGCAGGTGGCCGGACAGGTCCTGCTCGTGCAACCGCTGCATCACTACTACGATGGCGCCGGTCTTTTTGTTGTCGAGGCGGGTATAAAATGTCTGATCGAACCATGTATTGGCCGCTACACGAAGTGCATCCGAGTGAGCTTCTTTTGGGTTAACTGGGTCATCGACCCCCAACACGTCGCCGCCCTTACCAGTTGCGGTCCCGCCCACCGAGGTGGCAATCATGTGTCCCCGGTGGTTGTTAGTAAACTCCGTCTTGAGGTTATGATCGTCGGCCAATGAAAACCGGCTGCCCCACCGTTCCTGATACCATGGGGACTGGATCACCGTGCGGCGGTCCAGGCTGTGCTTCGTGGAAAGACTCTGTGAGTAGCTGGCGAACAGGGATCGTAACCAGGGTTTTTCGATCCACACCCAGGTTGGCCAAAGGACCGAAACGGCAATGGATTTCATATAGCGCGGGGGCATGTTAATGATCAACCGGGTGATCTGGCCGGCCGTAACGGCCTCCAGGTACTCGCTTATGGCGTCTATGTGCCAGTTGTGCAAATAAGGCGTGGCCGGTTCCAGCACCGGCCACGCCTGACGAATATATTCTTTGAGGCTACGCCGGGCCTTCTCGGCCCGGATCTCCTCCCTCGTTGGCAGATTTCCCAAGTAACCGGTCAAGCTGCTCTAGCTCCTCATCAGTCAGTTTGGAGAGGTTCATCTTGTGTGAAACCTCCACCTTACCACTGTGCTCCAGAGTGACCATACGTCGGCCCCACCGGTCTGGAAATTTGCGTTCCAATCGCCAGGCGGCGGCCTGCCAGTTTGCTGCCGCCGCCTGGGTAATGACATCTACGTCCCTCATTTCGGCTTCGGCGAGGGCCTTTTCGACAGCGGCTGAAAAATCGTGATAGGGTCCGCTGGCCTCGGCGGCACCTCGCTTGAGCCATGCGTAAAGGCTCGGTTTGCTGATACCTGCATAGGCCGATGCGGTTTCGATGTAATTCCCGGCCCGGATTGCGGTAACGATTTTGTCATGTACCTCCGGGGTGAGTTTTGTTGGTCTGGCCATTTCTTCTATACCTCACCTTAGCCAAGCCCCAAAGTGCTGACTATAGCAAATTTAGCTGGTTTTACCCCTTGAATCCGGCATTTTTCCGGACATCGCTCCGAAAATTTTTGGAAGCAAGAAGGCGCATCCCTTTCCGGGGAGCGCCTTTCTACCTTATTTCCTGTTCAGCAAGCCAAATCGTTTTGCAGCCTTCCCTGCTGGGTGACTCTCCCGGTTTATCGGTGACCGAAGAAAGCTAAGCCTGCCAGCACACCGATAGAGGCGATGAGAAGCAGGCCGCCGACTACGAGCCATGCTACGACTAAACCACGACTCACGGACAACGAGGGCCACCAGCGGTAACCTGTTGAACGGTTGACGAAAGCCACCACCGCCGGGCTGAAAACTGTGATGATAGCTGCCGGTGTGAAGAGTGCGGAGTTATGTACCCAAAGAGTTGTCAGGATTGTCCCAATGCCTGCACCCAAGAGAATCGGAACAGCGACCCACCAGAACCCGTTGCGTCTCCCTGCCCAGGCAAAGAACCCTGCCATCGAGGCAGCATAAGCCAGAGGGAGAGCCACTTCAAGCGCCATCTGCCCCCTCCTAGCTCACCCAGCAGACGTACACCGACGTGGGCGTGTAGTAGGTATCTGCGTACCACAGCAAGGCCGAACCGGTCATACCAAGCCAGATTCCCAGCGCCCCCAGAACCGCACCAGCAGGCGCACCAAGGATGGTGCCTGTGGCAAAGAGGCCCAACGTGGCGCTAACGCCGCCGGCAATAATTACGAACCAGGCAAAGGCCTCCAGCTCCCACCGGGGCACGTAAAGCCAAGTGCAGAACACGGACTGAGTGGTTGCGCCTCCGTTGGTTGCTTCCTTGCCCGTCTTGAACATATCAAGCCGTGCCTCTTTGGTCAACTTCCTCAGTTCACCGTTAATCTTGGCAAACTGCATCTTGACTGCTGTGAAGGTCTGCTGAGAAATGCCGACTTCTTTTGCAGTTCTGGCGTTGAGTTGGAAGAAGCCGTCGGCGTCGAACTGTATGTAGGGCTGTAACTTTGCCACTTCCTCAGCAAACTGCTGCTGGGCTTTCTCCGCCTGCTTTTCCGCAGCCCAGGCAGAGGTTGCGGTACCGAACGAGAGGACCAGGACCAGCAAGGCACTCAGGAACTTCCGAGTCACTGGATGCACCACCCTTCGTTGGCAAGGACAATCCCACAGTACCGCCTGAAACTGTAACTGTCAATAATGCCCAGAATAGGTTTGGTAGACTACTCTGGTTTTAGCTAGCAGCACAATAGATCAGGCCTCGGCGCTGGGGAAAACCTCGCCCTCCCCACTGCCACATGGGTTTGATCGGCGGTGTTCTAATCTGCAGGGCCAGTGGGGTCAATGAAGACACCGCCCCCAGCAGGGGGCGGTGCGTGGCGCCGTGGGTAATCTTCGACCGAGGCGCATGTCCACCCTTAAGTTTTGGTTTCGCCACCTGTCATCCATCGCAGCAAGTCATCCTGGTTCGGGCGGGCATAACGAGCTGTGGTTTCCACACTTGCATGTCCCGCCAGGCGAGCCGCCACCGTTATGGGTGCCGGGTCCCGGGACAGACCGTATTTCGCCGGATCCAATAATGCCGTAATAAACGTGGCGCGCAAATCATGCGGCCCAAGGGGGGATTCCAGACCAGCTTTGTCTCCTAATTGGGCAACCAGATGGCGCACCCCTCGCACGGTTAACGGTCCGCGTTCGCCCAGCCATACTGGTGCAGCAGGATCGGATAACCACCAGGTGCGCTGGACATCGGTCCACCCTCTGCGTGTTGCCCACGAATTCACCCGTTCCTCCCGGGCGCCCCGCAGGTAACGGTATATTGGATCCCGAGCCTCCGCAACTAGTGGCACGGTCCGCTGCTTGTTGCCCTTACCATTCCTGATGGCAATTTTTCCGTGTCGGGGCCCAATATGGATATCGCCCAGTAGCAGCGGTATCGGACCCTTAGCAGATTCCGGCGCCACCTCGCCTACCCGGGATCCCGCATACCGAAATAGGGCGACCAGGGCTTCCTCCAGAGGTCCGGCCAGCTCAGCCTGCCGACGCACCGCATTCCATTCGTTTCGGGCCAGGGCCCTTCCATCTTCCTGATCGGCATCTTGCAGTTGCTCCACACGCCTGACCGGGTTGTCGGCCTTGCGCCCCAGGAAATCGAGAAATACACCCAGAGAAATCAGCCGGCGGTTTGCCGTGGCCGTGGCCCGACCGGCTCCAGTCTCGCGGGCATCACGATACTCCCTCACGTCGGCCACCGTGACCTGGTCGGGGGCACTGATCCTCTGTCCGGTAGCCCAGCGCGACCAGACCTCTGCATCCTTGATATAGGCCAGCTTGGTTTTGGCGGATAAACCCGTGTTGAGATCGAGGTGCCGACGCCAATCTGCAATCCGCTCCGCCCACTCCATACAGTGGGTGCCTCCCTGTGGTGGTGTACTGATATTATGATCACCCTCTCAGCCGGATAACATGCATTACCGGCTCGATATAGCTCCAGTTAACTTACTTAAGGGTGGAGTTGGCAGAGGCGGCAGGTGGAAACCGGGTTGTCAGAACTACGTGCGAAATTACGTTGGCAAAAAAAGATGCAGCCAGCGTGAATACGTTGGCTGCCACAGTTAAAACGACTCCGACAGGAGACTTCCTATATGCGCACCATGTCGACACTACCTGGCCAGGTAAATAAGCGTATTCCTCCACGACGTACACCAGCAGCCTTCGCCAGTTTCTGTTTCCACTCCGGACTAGCTAGATAGTCACTTAATTTCTCATCGTCATCGCGGCTGAAGAGGATACTTTCCCCATCCCGTGTGAGGATCTCAGACCCCTGCCCAACAACCCAGGCTGCAGAAAATCCTGCGGCACGCAAAGACGCACTGACAGCGTTCCGCCACAGGTGCAGACTCGGTCCCAAGGCCGTAACCCCAGACACCTGCACGGCTGCCAGAAGAGGTTTATGATCAACTGGTCGGTCCGGGCCCAGGACACGACTCAGGGCTCCATCCGGTTCCACTCGAAACAGGGCAGTCTGTCCGTCCTGGTGCACCCCGAGTACCCAGATGTACACCCACGTCTCCAGATTCATGGCCCCCTGGGTAACCCTAAGCCTCCGGGGAGATCCGCCGCCAAAACGGTCTTCCCGGATGGTCACACTGACCCACGGCGGTACCGGTCCGTCCAGGTCCGGGTTTTCAGCCCATTCTCGCAGCCGCCGAACCCGTTCCTCCCGGACCGGGTGGCCGGCAGTGGGAATCGGCTGTTCGCTCTGTAACCCCCTGATGGTACTGGCTTTCAAATAGGTTACAACAGCCCGGCGCACCGCCCCAGACACTCCGGCTCCCTTTTCTCCGGCCTCCTTGCGCGTAGCCAGCGCTGGGGCCAGGGCAGCCAACGCTACCTTACGAAGAGGCTCGAACTGCAGGTTGCTGATATAATCCAGCATCGCCTGCTCTGACTGTTTCAGGCGCAGATCCGACAGCCAGGATTCGGCTCCCTTTCGGTAAGCCCCCCGTCCCTTTCCTTTGAAATTCTCCCGGATCTTCGTGTCCCGGGCGTAGGCCTGACGCCATACCCGCCTCAGGGTCAGCGACATCACGTTGATCGCCTGCGGCTTCCCTCTTGCCCATATCCCCGGCCCCGCCGCCGCTTCCCATATCTCTTCACTACTTAGCACCGCCAGGCGTTGGCTTACCCGGCTGGGATCCACACCCCACAGAACTGTCCCCCGCCGGAAACCTACCGGCTGTGCATCCGGGAGCGCAGCTACTGCAAATGCGTCAATGGCGTGGTTCAGTACCGAGCCCTTGGCTTTATCAGTAGGCTTGATAAACCAGGGGTCAATGTTTCCTTCATCAGTCAGAGCCGCCCATCTGGCCCCGGCCACTTCCGATGCACTGCGTTTACGCACTTCGGGGCTCCCGAAACCGGCCTTATGCACGGCCGCCTGTACGGCCTCGCCAAGACGGTCCATCCCCTGCATAGTAGCCTCTGCCGTGGTAAATACCTGGCGCAGGTACCGGTCCACCGGCACCGGTCCCCGTTCCACATCGGCGTTGTTGGCCAGGGCGTGGAGGATACCGTACTTGGCATCAATCCAGGAGTGAACAAAGCCGTCCTGCCGCATCAGCCGTTCCCGGATCAGCCGGAAGGCCTCAAGTGCCTCCGGAGCAATCCGAGCCTGTCGTGAACCCATCGAGACGTTACAGGCAGGGTGTGCCGCCACGATGGCGATGTATGGGTATCCCCCAACCTCGTCATGAGGTATGAGGTGCGCTCTGTCCACCGGCCCAACCAGTGGTTTGCCGCACAGTGCACACAGTCCCCCCATCTCGAAGCTGAGCAGGACGAGGTCCCGAGACGCGGTTGGGTGCTCCTTTTCGTAGAGTTTACGAATTTGCCCGTAAGGCCCCAGCCATCGGGCATCGTTTACACGATCTTCGGGAATCTCCCGGCCTCCCCTGACACGCAAGAGGTCAAAGGCCGCCCGTTCGACGGCCACCTCCTTCACCTGTGCACCGGGCGGCAGGATTTGTGGCAGGCGGTCACGTAGGTAAGATTTCAGCTTTGCGGCCACATTCTCCCACACCAGCGAATGTCCCGGCCGGGAGCCCTCCCCCTGCTCGGGCACCTGCCCTCTGGCAAGCTCCCGCACGCGACCGTGCAGATGTGTTGGGCATTGCGCCAGGCGAGTCGGGCCGGCTTGCCCTTTGAGTTGCTTCCTCGCCGCCTCCAGAAGGCGCTCCACATTATCCCTGATACCCTCTGGGATGGGCTGGTCGATCATCTCCGCTGCCTTGCGCCAAGCCCGACGTACCCGGTCGTAATCAGCCTGGGCGCGCTTGGACTGCCCTTTACAGCGGAATGCCTCTATGCCCATCCCCACCACATTGCGGCCCGACAGGGATAACTCCCGTATAATCATCTCCCGGACTGCCGCAGCCGCCCTGCCACCAAGCTGCGTTAAAATGCCGTTGGCCAGCCAGAGAACGGGATAGTCTACTCCCCGAGCACGCTTGAAGCAGCAGTTTCGAATAGTGCACACGCCTACCAACCGGTTATCCAGGCCATGCCCTTTGGGCTGCTCGTTCAAAATGTCGAGGATGCTCCGAAGACCTGATCCAGACAGATCAGGGGCGGCTTGCGGAATAAGGGTCTGCAGATTCGTGATAACAGTGGCCCGCGGCGCACGCAGATCTCCACCGGTTTCGTTCTGACTCTCGTTCTGTTTTTTCCTAAGGCTGCTCCTGGAATTCCTTTCGGGCTCCCTGTCCCCGTAACTCGGTTGCCAGCCTCGCCGGCGACACAGGGCAACGACCCGTTCGAGTTGTTCCTGGGGAACACACTCCCGCGTAAGGACTGCCCGAATGGCACGAATGCGTGCTTCGGCCGACTTACGCGTTCTGCGGGCACGGCGGTGAGCTGCCCTACCTTTGAGCAGACTGGACAGGGCATTCTGCCCATGCCCAAGGTCTATGACCATTAAATGCACCGGCAGGGCAGGGCCGTCTGGTTCATCAATACGGGCGATGGCGAGCCCGATATATCGTTTGCCCGGGTCGATCCCAATTCGATATGACAAGGCACGCCACCATCCCTATGTAAGTAGTGAATTGCACGAAGCATTGGCGAACCCGAAGCGATGAAAAAAACCCAGGAGGTTCGCACATCAGATGCAGAGTGGCTTAGAACCGATTCTTCCGTTTTTTGACAGCCTGCAAAAGGGCGCGCGGAAACAGGTCCGCCAAAACGAACCCTCAATCCCAGTCGTGCCAAGGCTTTCGACAGGGCAGGGTTGCAACCAACAAAAGTTAATGGTGATGGTTGAGACTGTGCCATGTTGCGGTCGAACAGGCTGTCGTCGCGCTGGTTGCAACCAACAAAAGTTAATGGTGATGGTTGAGACCTGGTCTTCCCGACTCAGACTACCCCCGTTGACTGTTGTTGCAACCAACAAAAGTTAATGGTGATGGTTGAGACTCGCCAAGGGCCACGCCAACGAGTCCCGGTCATTGTTGCAACCAACAAAAGTTAATGGTGATGGTTGAGACTTGCTGCCGTCCATCGATAGGCCGCCGCAATCAAGGGTTGCAACCAACAAAAGTTAATGGTGATGGTTGAGACTGCGACGGGTTGATCAGGTAAAGTTCGCGGCCAATAGTTGCAACCAACAAAAGTTAATGGTGATGGTTGAGACTTGGTCGGGTCCGTCGCCTACTGGTTGCACCAGTGGTGTTGCAACCAACAAAAGTTAATGGTGATGGTTGAGACAGATAGGCCGGGCGGTCGTCCTCCTCCACCGGGTTGGTTGCAACCAACAAAAGTTAATGGTGATGGTTGAGACAGTCGGTCAGCTTTCACAGCGTGTCCGCTTTGGGCTCGTTGCAACCAACAAAAGTTAATGGTGATGGTTGAGACAGTCGCTACATGCGATGGCAGGTGGACGCGTTGGGTTGCAACCAACAAAAGTTAATGGTGATGGTTGAGACACGCGCCTTGTCCACAGCGTTGCCGCGGAGGTGATACCGTTGCAACCAACAAAAGTTAATGGTGATGGTTGAGACCGCGTCCTGCCATGCCCGTATTGCCCCAGTAGCCACGTTGCAACCAACAAAAGTTAATGGTGATGGTTGAGACTGCTGCCGGATGGCCCTCTGGGTGAGTTGCTGATGGTTGCAACCAACAAAAGTTAATGGTGATGGTTGAGACTCAATGCTCCCTAAAAACCCACTCCCTCACACATCCGGTTACACGTTCGGCGCTGGGAACGCCGGTGTGGCACGGCGGCACGGCATTGCCATGGCATAGCATGGCCCCCCGAGGCCGCGGGGAGGTTACCCCAAAATCACGGCCTGCCAGGGTTACACCTGGCTTGTTACCGCCTGTGGAACGTGCAAGGAGCACCCCCGGATGTGCACGTAACAACCCTCACCATAAATCACTTGTCAAGGTTCAACTGGGCACTTGTATCTTCACGATTAATACAATTGGACACTCAGTGCCTCATATTCCTTCTTATCGTGAAATTTCTTAGTTCTCCGTATAACTCTGCTGTAATAGTCGGCACACCCGTTATTCATCAAGGGCCAATTAAAACGCCCTCTGGCAAGCCGCTTGAACGGCCCTGGAGGGCGTTTTGGAGACCCTTTGTTACCGACTCTTCTTACTCTCTGCCACTCGGTTGCGGCTTGGGATTAACACCGCCCATCCGCCGCAGAAGACAAGCCCAACCAAGGCCAAACTTTGCACCATCGGCCATTGCACGGGAATGCCTGGCCAGAGTCACGCAGCCAGGGCCGTCGCCCCCGTTACCGCGACGATCATTTCGCTGCCCAGCACACAGCCCCAGTATAGCAATCGCCTCAACGAATCACCCCTTTTGATGAACACGTAACGCAGACGACAATGGTTCGCTGAAAAGGAGAATGCTTTCCAAGGTTGTAATCCGACGGCAGAACGGACTCACAACTCTCTGGAGCGGCAAAGGTCTCTAACGCGGATCTCGGGGACCATAATGGGAGACCGCCACACCCGATGTGGATACCGCCCAGTAGCAGCGGTATCGGACCCTTAGCAGCTTCTGGCGCCACCTCGCCGACTCGGAACCCCGCGTATCGAAACAGGGCGACTAAGGCTTCGTCCAGGGGGCCGGCCATTACAAAAAAGCCCCCGGAAGAGAGATTTTGGCTCACGTTCCGTCGAGACCGACTTGAAGAAGGGAAGCACCGCGCTCAAGTACGTCTGGGCCGTCTTGCCACTTGTTCGTTCTACGGCTTCCTTTGCCGCAACTGTCAAAGGTACGTGTAAGATTACCGACCGGTCAAAAACCAGAACGGGGGGACCATGCCCGGCCGCAGAGGGTCGTGTCACGGCGCGATACGCCCCGGTTACCAACATCCTCAACTCTTTCGTATAGCAAAGATATGCGGTGTATCGTTCAATGCTAAAACGCCGCCGCCCTGCTTCAGGGCGCACAAAGAGGGCCGCCAAATCTATGCAGTGGTTCTGCATGGATTCGGCGGTTTTATGGTTCGACTTATCGGCTGTTACAGCAAAGGGCGGTTACAGGTACTCCGGGAGCCCTTTCTTTGCTTATTCCACACCCAGGAGCTGCAACGCTTTATCCAGCAGGGGATGTCCGTCTACTATAGCGGCAAACCGATTCTCCTGCCATTGAGCCACCTTCCGAGACGGCTCGCTATGCCCAGCAAAGTCCGCTACTGCGTTGACGGCTGCCCAGGCGGTCCAGCGGGAGTCGGTCAGATCAGCCGCCATCATCTTTTCCCGCAGTGCCTTCTGTTTGGTCTTGGCCCGCTCCTCGGTGCCTGGGTTTTTGGCGCCTTTGGGTAGCGGTATCAACTCGGCCACCAGGTCAGACCAGGCGTCTGGTGAAATCCGCATGACCCGCAACACATCTGCCTTATGCTCCAGTTCCACCATGTAATCCCGCACCAGACCCAGGGCCCGGGACGCCTCGTCAAGCTTTCCGGAGATGTTGCCTGTATGCCGGCAAGACCAGGATCGCACCGCCTTACGTAGAGCCAGGTTCAGTGTGTTCTTGCAAACCACCCTGACCGGAACAATGTTCGCCCTGACTGCCCCCCCACCGTTGTGGAAGTTACTGACCGCCAGATAAGTGACCGTTGGATCGCCGGCCAGGCGATGGATCTCCGGCAGGCGAGCCAGCAGCCAGACTCGGGCGCCGCCCTGCAGAGAGCCGGCCGTTTCGATCTGTGCCCCTTCGCCCAGCAGGCCGTCTACAAAGTTTGCCAACTCACGGTTTTGCACTGGTTTATACTTGGTGCCGACCAGCCCAAGCACCTTCCCGTCGGTAGCCCGTACATTAGCCTTCCAGCCGCCTACTACCTGTCCATTGGCGTATACCGGGCGCTGTTCTATTGCCCAGTTCAGGCCAGCCAGAACCAGCGCACGCTCAGTATCCGGTGCTTCAGTGACTCGGGTGCCCAGGCCGTGCCAGGGGACGTTACGACCGCCGGTATCTACGTACATCATGCTCTCAACTTCATGCGCCATGGGAATCTCTCCTTGTCCATCAGGGGTAAGGGGCTTGTCATTAGTATTGTATCCTCTAGAGGCTATAATTAATGCAGGGGTTCCCTTGGTCTCAGCAAAAAAACTGTCACCAAACCGGCAAGGACCTGGGGCTGCCCCCAGGCCCTTTTACGCTTCATGTCATGTCAAGGTTAGACCCATAGCTACGGCAATCTGGCGTAGCGCTTCGTCGCGTAAACGCCGAATGTGTCTTTCGGATATACCTAAATGGTGAACTGCACCTGTATGGGTGTAAATCTTTGGTCCGATATAGAGTATAGTAACAACTCGTAGCTGCGTTGGTTCCAAACCGTTTAGAGCGGCCATCAGCAGATCAACCCGCCGCTGTAGTGCTTGTATTTCCTGGTCTTGTAGTATTGCTAACACTTTAGACAACGTGGGGTTAGCGGGTACTGTCCCACGTCGAATTTCTACGCTTTGGCCCCCACCTTCGCTGGAGACGCATGCGGTCAGCCAGTGTAGTCTGCTCTGCCTTGCCCTTAATGTGCGCAATTCAGATTTGATAAAGCTTTCCACGTGGCTTTCAAGCGTACCCATCTTGCTTCTCTCCCGGGGGGTGTTCGTTTGCTTAACATTGCCGGGTTACAGCCCAAAAAGGCGACTCTGTATCGGGCGTGCCTTGCCAGGCTCAGGTTCTGGTTCTGGTTCTGCACTCGTGCATACCGCCCGCCTGGTCTGTCGGCGCTGCTCCTGTAGTTGTCGGCGAGCTTCTTCACCATCCGCCCGAGCAATTGCCCGATAAGCTGCCTGTCGTAATTCAAGCTCGCTCATTCGCTTCCATTCGACTGGCGGCGGCCCGGGCCAGGTATGCCGGAGGATTACCCACTCTCCAGTAGTGCTGATGCGCACAGGTGGATAGACAAATCCCCCGGTCGCCGATTGGAGACCAATATAGGCAGCCCTGGCCTCTTCCTCTGTTCCCGGACCCCAACGCCAGCGGCTTTGCCCCTCACCAGTCATGCTTGACAGCGGCGTTCCTGATAGTACTGGTGTGCTCTGAAGGTCATGGGTGTTAACACCCGCCTTGTCCAGATCTCTCCGGTGCACTCTTCCGTCAGTGCCTCCTCGTGCATTTCGTACACGCAACCGTCACGGACAATGGCGCCCAGATACCGCGTGGTGCGCCGGCCGGTGAGAGTGACGATGTCAGTGTCCACCGGGTTGACGCCCGGCTGATCTACCTGGCCCTGGCAATCCTCCGTAGCCACAAGATCCCCTCCTATGCAGCCTCGGGGGTGTGCCCTGCAGGTCACGGCATGGGCACACGTCCCCTCCGAGAATAGGCATTACCGGTCGAGTCGGGGCCGTACTCAGCCGAATAACCTGGTGCCCAGAGGCCATTATCCCGACTAAAATTCGTCCGATAATCCTACTCTGCCGATAATCAACCGTGCCGGATCGCCCGGCCAGCCGCCCGGTCCGTGATCATCAGATCCTGCGCCACTTGCTTCCTGGCCCTGCTCTCCATGCGGCTGATGTGTGCTTGAGTCACCCCGAATCGTTTGGCCACCTCGTGCTGTGTCAGTCCCCTGACCCAACGCAGATGAGCCAGTTTCCTCAACTGCTCCGGCAAGGCGGCTATGCTGGCCCGCAGCACCACCTGCTCTGGAATGTCTGATGGGTCTGGGATGCAGTCCCACAGGACGCGTGGGCCTGCTTCGGCATCGATTGGTACGTCAGCACTAACCACCGCTGGCCGGCTGGAATTACGGGTCTCCCGGCGTCCACACAGGCCGCCTGGTTTCAGGTCTCTCAGATAGTGGTTGATGGTCCCCGTGATGCAGGCGACGGCATATGTCGAAAAGGTGTTGCCCGTCGCCAAGTCGTAGTGCTGGGCCGCCCGGCAGAGTCCAATAGAACCAACCGCCGCCAGATCCTCCATGCTGGTA
>JAKFDK010000101.1:0-4519 GCA_036676195.1 Clostridia bacterium
TGTCGTCCCCACGCACGTGGAGGTGAACCGGGGTCAGGTCTCGTTCCTCGTCTTTGAGCCGTCGTCCCCACGTAAGCGTCAAATCCGGCCCACCTGGGAAACGGCGACAGTCCCCCAGGTTAGCCCAAGTAGACCAAGCCAGGGCTGGGTGCCGGCAACCAGCGCCCCCAAAAAGATTCCTCACAACATGCCCACCCCGGCAGGGCCAGCGGGCTAAAGCGGGTCCGACACGGGGCGGCAAGCCCGGCAGACCGGCAGGGCCAAAGCCCTGCTGCAACCAGCGTAGGTAGCGGCGGGCGGCGGCCACTCCAGCGAATCCATGGCCATACAGTCCCGCCGCCTGCTCATGCACCCGAACACCCAAATGGCACGACACTCGCCCATGGGGCGATACAGAGCAGGCCCGCCGTGGCGTACCGGATGGGGCAGTGCCGATCGCCCCCCTGCCGCGCCGAACACCACCCGGCCCGATGCTACCCACCGACACAGGCCAGCGCGGTCACGCCAACGCAAGGCAACCGAAGACGAAATACTCATTGGTAATCCTGACCTGGGCCCTCTGCACTCCCGGTACCGTGCATTCAGTGAGAACACACGCAATCTCCCACTGGTTGTTGCCGAGATCGTGTGGCCCCGTCACCCGCAGAGCGTGCCGATCCACCCTGAGCAGATCAAAACAAGCCGTCGGTAGATTTTCAACGCCCAGCGGATTAGCCCAAACGTCACGCCGGAGTCCAAAGCCGCCACTGCGAAGGCAACGAACACGAGCGCCACGCCCGAGCGCAATCCATCGGATGGCGCAGCAACGCAGCCAGGTAGCCGGCCCCTACAGCAAGATGGGCACGACTTCCTCGCCCCCGCTGTGGCGAAGGATGATTTCCAGCTTCGTCAGCTTCTCCTCACTGCGCCACTCGGCCGTGAGTGCTTCCGGTTGGCCCTCGACCAGGGGAGCCGAAGTGACCAGGCGGTCGCCCTGGTAGGCCCGAACCTCGGCGCGCTCCATGCGGGTGCAACGGTTCTGGCCGTCTTTGGCACTGAAGAGTCGCACCGCATAGCGGCCGTCCCTTTCCACCCGGACCTGAATCTTGACCGGGATGACAAACTCACCGTAAAGCGGCAGCGACTTCACGCCTGTGCTCCGATTGAAGTCCGGCCCCTCAGCCACGATCAGGTACTGGTAGTTCCGGTCGAACGCGGCCTTCTCCGCCTTGGCCATGGCATTCACAGACCGGCTGTCCTGACCCCCTGCATACTCCACCGCAGTACCCACCTGCAACATCGGCCGGCCCGGCACGGGGAACTCCGCCGCGTAGTTTTGGCCGCCAAGGTTCCTGACCTCTGCTGCTTGCCACTCCTGGCCGGCGTCTGTGCGATAGAGCAGGCTGGTATGGGTCCCGGCCACCCACTGGCGCAGATCCCATTCCACCCGCGCCTGTGCAGTCTCACAGTTATCGCCCGGCTCCACCGTTTGCCGGTGCACGGCCACCCAGCGCTCCGCCTCGGCCATCTCCCGCAGGCTGCCCTGCAGGCTGCTCAGTTCGTTACGCAGATGGTGATCCAACTGGATCTGCTGGCTGGCGAGGTTGCGAATCTGCTGCTCCAGGTCCTGCTGGCGCCCCAGCGTCCGGAACTGCAGAACGGCCACTGCGGCCAGCAGTACCGCCATGAATTTGCTCCAATGATTGGTCAAGTCCGGTCCCTCCTTCTCCAGTTAGACGGCGGAGGACCTGCATCCGTTCTATACATGCGCCTGGGGCCTGGCGGCGCTCCCTCCGGCAGTTGCCCGATACGGCCGGGGCCTGCCACAGATCCACCCTGAACGCCTGCTTCGGGGACCCTCCTGCCGGGTGGCATTCCAAGAACGCGCCAGAACGGCCACCCCTGCCTGGGGTGGCCGTTCTGGCAGTGGCCCGGTTTCGGGAATAATGGCACAAAGGACTTTGTGTAGCTGGTGATCGGGCTTACCATGGCCTATGTGCAGTGGCAGAAGCGGGTGCGGGAACAGCCGGTTCTGCTGCATCAGGGCACAGCCGTGCCGGCCCGCTAATCCTCCACCGGTGTGCCGGCCTCGCCCTGGCGCCCGGCTGCGACCTCCCGTGAGTCAACTGGGTCAACCGCCGGTTGTTCCAGATCCAGGCTCAGGAGCGGGCCGAACTCGCTGCTGGCAAACACACTGACCGGAACCCGGTAAACGAAGCCGGCCGGAACCCGGATTCCCCGCCGCTTCAACACCCGGGCCAGGTGCAGACTCAAGGCCGGATTGGCCCCGACGGTCCAGCGGCAGGAAAAGGGGACCGTGCCGGGAAACTGCCGGGACGAAATGACCAGCCGCTTGCCCAGCCAGCCGGCCGACACCTTTTCCGGCATCGGATCGGTGCCGGAACTGCTGAAGGCCGCCATAGCCTCCCGCGTGCCCAGCACATTCAGGGTGATCTGATAGGATTCACGGATAGTCGCCTGGGCCTCCCGCTCCGCCGAGAGGTCGTTGGAAACCCATTCCAGTTCCAGTTCCGGGGCGTCCTCGGCCGGCTGGCCGGTGGGCAGCTTCTCCTCGTCACTCATGCAAATCCCTCCTGGGGGGCCGGACCGGGGATCCGGGCCGGTTGGTTTGGGGCATCACGCCGGGGCAGTTCGCGCCGACATTGGGGCAACTTGCGCCGACATTGGGGCAACTCGCGCCGACATTGGGGCAACTCGCGCCGGCATTGGGGCAACTCGCGCCGACATTGGGGCAACTCGCGCCGACCTTGGGGCAACTCGCGCCAACATTGGGGCAGTTCGCGCCGCAGGCCACCCGACGCACGGCGCCAGTCGGCGGGCGCTCGCCCCTGGCGCGGGCAATCCGGAAAGGCGAAACTCAAGGAATTCATATACGAATACGTAAACTATGCCCCGATGGTTCGGCCACCACTGGGACGGGTTAAAAAACAAATCGCGCGGCCGATCCCGGGCGGCGGGGGGCCTCCCACGGCGTGGCCTTGATGTTGGCCCGACCCGACCCCGCCAGGGGCTAAGTAAAGCCGCGGCCCCGGCGGCCGGCGCAGCCGAACAAGAAGACACCCCTGCCGGCAACCGGCAGGGGTGTCGAAGAAAAGTGCTCATTCGACAGCGGGATTCGACACACAAGGCGAATATACGTTTGGTATGATTGCCATGCAGGGAGGGACAGGGGACTCCGAACCCGATCGGGGGTGGAGTCTGAATGCTGCTCCGCCGACGACTTCTCACCGCTGTCATCACCGCAGTCGTGACGGAGGTAACCCGCACCCTGCTTGAAAGGGTGTTGGGTTAGCCGGACCAGGGATTGGTGCCGCGCGTACCCATCGCTTTCCCCAGCCCCTGTCCTTCGCCTGCATCAATAAGATACCTGGTCGGAGCCTGCTTGATGCGCCCGAAGTTACACCTGGAACCGGCCCAGTTGTTCCCGTAGGTCGGCAGCAACGGCAGAGAGCTGGTGCGCCAGGGCATCGGCCCGAGTCGCCGAAGTGGTCAGCTCAGCGAGGGTAGACGAAATTCCTGCCACCGCCGTCGCATTTTCCTGCGACACAGCAGCCACATGCCCGATGGCGTTGGCCACCTCTGTGGCGCCGGCGCCCATCTCCTCGGTCCCGGCCATGCTTTCCTCTGTTACGGCAGCCACCGAGTTGAAGGCGTTTACCACCTGGCCGGCGTTTTCCCGGGCCTGCTGGGCAGCAGCCGAGATCCGCCCCACGTCGCGGGCGGCCTGTTCGGCCATGGTCAGGATCTCCTGCAGGGTCCGGCCGGCATCCTGGGCAAGCTGGTGGCCGTTGGCCACCTCACTGGTGCCGGCGTGCATCGCCTGCACCGCCTCGGTGGTCCCGTTCTGGATATTCTTGATCAGGTTCGTGATCTCACCGGCCGAAGTGGCCGAACGCTCGGCCAGCTTGCGCACCTCGTCGGCCACCACGGCAAAGCCGCGCCCGTGTTCCCCGGCCCGAGCTGCTTCAATAGCGGCGTTCAAGGCCAACAGGTTGGTCTGGCCGGCAATGCCGGAAATCACTTCAGTGATCTCGCCAATCTGGCCAGAGAGCTTTTCCAGGTCACGGATACGCTCGGCCGACTCGCCCACCACCTGCCGAATCCGATCCATACCGGTCACAACCCGTTCCACCACTTCACTGCCGTTCCTGGCCGTCACGGCGGCCTGGTGGGTACCGCCGGCCACCTCGCGGGCACTGTCGGCGACCCCGTCGATGGCGCTGACCATTTCGCCCAGCAGTTGCGAGGCATGCTGCACCTCGCCGGCCGTCTGCTGGGAACCGGTCGCAATCTGCTGGATAGCGGCGTGCAGTTCCGCCACCGCCCGGTTCACTTCCTGCAGCGAGCCGGCCTGCTCGTCACTGCCAGCCGCCACCTGGGCTACGGTGTGGGCTGCGCTCTCAGCTCCTCCGGCAGACTGTTCCGAGGCGGCTGCCAGTTCTTCCGATACCTGCAGGACCGAGCGGGTGGAAACGAGTACGCCCTGGGTCAGGCGGTGCAGGTTTTCCACCATGGCGTG
>JAKFDK010000102.1:0-48381 GCA_036676195.1 Clostridia bacterium
CGACAGCGGCGAGAACATCATCTTCGGCGGAGCGGGCGCCGACCGCACGGTGACGGTGCTGCCGGCGGAAGGCCAGAGCGGCACGGCGACCATCACGGTAACGGTGAGCGACGGGGCGGCCAGTGCCGGCACCAGCTTTACCCTGACCGTGACGGCGGTGAATGACGCGCCGGTGCTGGCGGCGAATGCCGGGCTGACGGTGAACGAGGGCGGGTCCGGGAGCATCACGGCAGCGAAGCTGCAGGTAACGGATGCCGACAACACGGCAGCGCAACTGACGTACACAGTGGCAACAGCGCCGGCCAACGGCACCCTGCTCAAGAGCGGGAGCGCCCTGGCCCAGGACGGGGCCTTCACGCAGGCGGACGTGGACGCCGGGGCGATCAGCTACACGCACAACGGCGGCGAGACCACGACCGACAGCTTTGCCTTCACCGTCTCGGACGGGGCGGGCGGGAGCATTGGCAGCACGGCCTTCAGCATCACGGTAACAGCAGTGAATGACGCCCCTGCGCCGCCCGTGTTTGTCAGTCCGGCGGCTGACTCCCGCCATGTGGACACCGTGGCGCTGGCCGCAGTGACCATGGACGCCGAAGGGAATGACTACCACGTAACCTTTGAGGTGCACGGCAACAGCAGCTTCAGCGATCCGCAGCAGATCCTGACAGGCACAACGGTAGCTTCGGGCGCCGAATCCACGGTTACCTGGCCTGTGGAGTTGCCGGCGGGAACCTACTACCTCCGGGCCAGGGCCACAGACAGCGTTGGGGCAGACTCGGGCTATACCGAGCTTGGGGCCATTACGGTGGGCCGGTCCCCGAACGCCGCTACGTCGCTCAACCCGAGCGGCGGTAACTGGGTGACCACCACCACACCGGACCTGACCTGGAGCTTCTCCAGCCGGGATTCGACAGCGACGCAGGGCGCTTTCCAGGTCTATCTCAAGAATCCGGAGGGCACCACCGTAAGTGATTCCGGCAAGACCAACGGCGAAGTCGGCAGCTATACCGTCCCGGATGCCACCCTGACCGAGAGCACCTTCAGTTGGTCGGTGCGGACGTGGGACAACCACGGCAACCCCGGTGGCTACGCCGCCGAGGCCACCTTCCGAGTCGACACTGTACCTCCGGTCGTGGCGGCGCTGGCGCCTCTGACGGTTAAGTTCACATCCTCCGCCGTCATCAAGCCGGAAAACCTGCAGGTAACGGATGCCCAGAGCACGGCCGGGCAGTTGGTCTACACCCTGACCGGAGTCCCGGTCAAAGGCACGTTAATGAAACAAGGGGCGAGTCTGGCCGCAGGCGACACCTTCACCCAGGCAGATGTGGATGACGGACACATCGAGTATCGCAGCGACACAACCGGTACAGACCAGGTCACCTTCAGCGTGTCTGACCTGGCCGGAAACACGCGGGAGGTGCAAGTCCCCGTCACAATCTCCGAGCCGCTGTCTGGGAACGCACGGCTAAAGTCGCTGGAGATTTCGCCCGGCAGCCTGGCGCCGGCTTTCTCGCCCGACATCACCAGCTACCGGGCCACCGTGCCGCACGACACCAGGTCGGTTGATGTCCAGGGCAGCCCAGAAGAGCCCGGGGCCACCGTAACCGTAGGCGGGAACACCGGCAATCTGGAGATCGGCCCGAATACGGTGGTTGTCAAGGTACGGGCACCGAACGGCCTGATCCGGACCTACACCATTACCGTCAACCGCGCAGCCCCACCGCTGCTGCAAACCCTGGAAGTTGACCCCGGGGAGGTGCAGCCAGTCTTTGCCGCCACAGTGGACTCATACACGGTGGAAGTGAAGAACGAGGTCGGCAGCCTGACCCTGACGGCCGTCCCGGTGGATCCCGCAGACAGCGTGACCGTAAACGGGAATCCCGTCGACGCAGAAGCGAGCACCCTTGACCTGAAGCTGGGCGACAACGTGTTTACACTGGTGGTGGCAGATGAAGACCAGGTGGCCCGCACGACCTACACGCTGACCGTGAGGAGGGCTCAGGTCAAGGAACTGTTCCTGGACAGCGCGGGCTATCGCCTGACGCCAGGCGGCACCCACGAGACGGTGGTGACGGCCAGATATACCGACGGCACGGAAGGGATCGTTGAAAAACAGGGAATTCCGGGCTTTCCAGTCGAGTATGCCGCCGAGGACCCGGCCGTGGCCCGGTTAGACCAGACGGGCCTGGTGACCGGCCTGGCCTACGGCCGCACCAAGGTCAGCGTGACCTACCAGGAGCAGCAGGCAGAGGCGCAGATTGCCATCGTGGCCGACGGTACCGTAGCCGTCGGATCGGGACATACACTGGTGGTGCGGGAGGAAGGCGTCATCCAGGCCTGGGGCCTGAATCAGAATGGCCAGGTGGGCGACAGCACCACGGTGGACCGCAGCACCCCGGTGACAGTGCAGGGGATAGTCGGGGCGACATACGTAAGTGCGGGTGGACAGCATAGCCTGGCGGCGGCCGACGGACTTCTCTGGACATGGGGCGCCAACGGGAGCGGCCAACTGGGCGATGGAACCACGACGGATAACCCGACGCCAAGGGCCAATCGCGATCTGTTCGGTGTCTCTGCCGTGGCGGCCGGGCGGGAACACTCGCTGGCGTTACTGTCCGACGGGAGCGTGTGGACCTGGGGCGCCAACGGTCACGGACAATTGGGCGACGGCTCCGTGCAGGACCGGTTCGTGCCGCAGCCGGTTGACGGCCTGAGTAACGTTGTCTCCGTTGCCGCCGGCGAGCATCACTCGTTGGCCCTCACGGCGGACGGCACAGTCTGGGCCTGGGGCGCCAACGATTCAGGCCAGCTTGGCGACGGAACTGTTACGGACCGCAGCACCCCTGTACCCGTTCAGGGCCTGCCGAAGGTGGTGGTGGTCGCCACCGGTCAGGATCATTCCCTGGCCCTGGCCGAGGACGGCAGCGTCTGGTCCTGGGGCAGCAACACCTCGGGTCAGCTCGGCAACGCGGCAACTGGCCGGCAGCCAACGGCGCAGCAGGTGCCGGAACTGACCGATGTGGTCTCGCTGGCTGCCGGAGGTGAGCACTCCCTGGCCGTCCTGGCGGACGGCAGCGTCATGGGCTGGGGGTCTGACTCCCACGGTCAACTGGGAGCCGACCTGGATCCGATCACCGCCAACCCCGTGCAGATACCGGGACTGGATCGGGTTGTAGCCGTGGTCGCCGGCTCGCGGCACTCCGTGGCGCTGCGCTCAGACGGGGGGCTCCTGGTCTGGGGATATGGCGGTGACTACCAGGCCGGAAACGGCTCCTCAAGCCCGGTATCTGAACCCGATGAGGTGGACCTGCCGCCGGTTGATAAGGAGGCCGCCGAGTACGAAGAGTCACCGCCAGAGTCCGAAGTGGGCATGATCATCGTCGGATCGAATGGGCAGAACCCCGGAGGGCAAAACCCCGGAGGGCAGAACCCCGGAGGGCAGAACCCCGGAGGGCAGAACCCCGGAGGGCAGAACCCCGGAGGGCAGAACCCCGGAGGGCAGGACCCCGGTGAGCAGGACCCCGGGGAGCAGAACCCAGGGGAGCAGAACCCAGGGGAGCAGAACCCCGAGCAGCAGGACCCCGAGCAGCAGGACCCCGAGGAGCAGAACCCCGGCGAGCAGGACCCCGGGACGAAGTTCACCGACCTGACCGGCCACTGGGCAGAGCAGTCGATTCTGGAACTGGTGGCGACCGGCGTGATCACCGGTTTTCCAGATCAGACCTTCCGTCCGGAGGCACCAGTCAGCCGCCTTCAGTTCGCCGTCATGCTAGCGCGCATCCTGGGCGCCGATACGACCAGTGGCCAGGATGAGGAGTCGGGATTTTCCGACGGCGACCAGATTCCGGCCTGGGCGGCTGCGTCGGTGGCAGAGATGGCAAGGCTGGGGCTGGTGAGCGGCTATCCTGACGGCAGCTTCCGGCCGGATGACACCGTTAGCCGCGCTGAACTGGCAGCCCTGGTAACCCGGGTATTTCAGTACCTGGGGGCTGACCCCACGGTGGCAGAGTTGGTCTTTACCGACCTGGATGACCTTCCGGAATGGTCCCTGCCCTCGATTCGCTCTGCCGTGGGTGCCGGTCTGCTGTCGGGCTATCCCGACGGCAGCTTCCGGGCGTCAGACCCGGCCAGCCGGGCCCAGTCGGCGGTTATCCTCCGCCGGTTGCAGGTCCTTGTCGGCCCCGTGGACTGATTGGGGTATGGCACGATCCCGGGCACCTGTGCGAAAGCCAGCCTTGTCATGGGCTGGCTTTCGGCTACGGCGTCGAGCAGCGCCCGCGGGCTGTTGTCGGTCGGGGTTGCGATGTAGTCCGTGACCTTCAGGACTGTGTCCGAGCAGTAGAACTTCATCATGAGACCTTTCGAGCTACTCGCGAGAAAATCGGCGCTCAACTCCAGGAATCGGGGATCAGCATTGCCCAGGCCGACCGCTTGCTGGAATCTTGGCTGATTCGGGGCGACTTCCTGCTCACAGCCTTTGGCCATGGGTTTGATTTCGTTGTAGGTAACCCGCCTTACGTTCGCCAGGAACTAATCCCTGATGTGTTGCTAACCGAATATCGGAAACGGTTCCAGACTATCTATGACCGTGCAGACCTGTACGTACCGTTGGACCACTTCGTCGGTTGATCGCCGAGCGGTATCACGTTAAGTACCATGTGGACATGGTAGACACACCAGCGTTCAAATCAAATGTAATAGCGTATCCTGCCATAACGGTTATTACCAATGAACCAGCCGGGCCGACTCGCATGGCTAAGCAACCTCCACTTGACCCTGATGTTGTGGCGTCCCTGGCGAAAGCCATGGGTGACCCCACTAAAGCCTTCAGTGTGCCTGTGACCGAGGTTTCAATCGTGGCACAAGGGTCTGAACCCTGGATGCTAGGTGCCTTGGATCGCTGGGCGATTGTCCGCAAGCTCGAAGCGATGCTACCGACAATCGAAGAAGCTGGTTGTAGAGTTGGGATCGGCGTTGCCACTGGTGCGGACAAGGTATTTATTGGCCAGTGCCAGGCCCATGTGGTTTATGACGATGGTGAGTTCTACCCTCATCACAATCTTTACTATGTAACCTCTGAAGATTGGGATCTGAAGGCGCTTCAGGCGGTTCTTCTCTCTGGTATTGCGACCTTGTTCGTTGCAGCATACTCCACCAGAATGGCTGGTGGCTTTCTGCGGTTCCAAGCGCAGTACCTGCGACGGATTCGCATTCCCCGATGGACCCATGTCCCCGACGACCTCAAGGTAGAACTTGTGCTGGTAGCAGCGGAGGGCGACGCAGAAGCGTGCAATCAAGTAGTGTTCAATCTCTATGGGCTATCCAAGGAGGAGCAAGCAGTTATCAAGGGAAGTGAAGAGTAGGAATGGCACTGAATCTGGCCAACTACGAGCAGAAAGCACGGGACGCAGTCAAGACCTTCTGGAACACTCGGGAACAAGCGAAGCAGAGGCAGGCGGAGTTAGGAACGCAGGACCAGGGTGAGCGATCCGGTGTCACCGCTGGAAAGAACATGGATGGCTTTGTTGAACTTGCCGTGGAAATAATCCGAGGCAACGGGCTGACGGACGCCGAGATCATGCTGAAGAAATCGGCCTTACATTTCCTGGGTATTTCCGGCCGGCCAAGCTGTGGGACATCCTGGTGGTCAGCAACAACCGTCTAATTGCACCTCTGGATCAACCCCGGGGGGGGCTCTCGGGCTCCGTGCGGGCCCTATAGGTTAGATAGAGAAGGCGTCAGGCTACCATGGAGTAGAAGAGCTCGGTGCAGTCGATCCACTGTCTCCAATTGGAGTTCTTCGTGCAAGACATTCGAGGCGGGATTAGGTGGAATGGAGCAGGGCTTTGCCGGCACCTTCGACCAGATCGCGGCATACCTGGCGCAAGCCTGAGAGCCATCTGACGACCGCACCCTCGCCCTCGCCGGTGGCGGGGGTTTTGCGCGCCGGACGGCCATCATCCGCTTCCCGGAATCTCGCCGAGCCGCTCCCGGATATGCTCATCCGTGAGCGGCTCGGTATAGTCGACCGTGACCAGGTGCACACCGGCCTGCCGGCAGATCTCCGCCTTCCGGGCATCACGGGTTTTCAGTTGCCCAAGGGCCTCCTCCCCGCCCCAGGCCTTGATCGGACGGAAGTGCTGCTGCCCCTGGTACTCAAGGGCCAGCCTCCGTGCGGGCAAATAGACGTCCAGCTCGAGCCCGTCCATCCACTCCGGCCGGTAGTGGCGGAGGACCTGCTCTCCGGGGAAGAGCCGGCAGATCATGTAGAAAAGCTGGGTCTCGCTTATCCAGCCCTCGCCGACCGCGCGGACCCCAAATTCGGCCCGTGTGATGTTCTGAACGGCGTTCCCCAGTTCCCGGCGCGGCTTGTTCAGTTGCCAGTCGATCGCCTCAAGCGGGGCCGCCTCCGCTGCCGTTACATTCGGCCAGTGCGACCGCTCGCTGCGCGCAATCTCCCGCCGGGGACCGTTCATCAGAGCGGCCAGTCTGGCCCGAATATCCCGGGCCTGGGTTGACAGCGCCTCGATCCGGCCAAGCACGTCATGGTATTCCGGCGGACAAACGTCTGGCAAATACTTGTGCGTCGAAGGGTGAATCCCCAGGCGCAGGTAGGTCTGGTTAATATACCAACCATAAGTCTGCACAAATCGCTGTCCGTCCTTCTCGTGACAATACCGCAGGGTCGGCGCCTCCAGGTTGCAGCGATGGCATAGGCCGGGCAAGAAGCGCAGAGCCGCAACGGGATCTGCCTGCTCCACAAAGGCTCTTGAGATGATATCTGGGAAGAATCCGAAATCCAGCGGCGGCAAGCGCCAGCGATTGGCATCATCGAGCCCTTCGGCCGGCTGAGCCAGACGGAACAGATTGCGGACCGCCCCTTCCGCACACGCGCAGAGAGCCGGCTGTTCGTCCCGGCTCGTGGCAAAGGCGAAGAAGGTGCCGTTGTGGTTCGAGTAGTATACCAGAGGCGCCGGCAGATTCTCCCTGGCCAGAGGGCTGCCGAGAGCAATCGGCGGGAGCCCCTTGCCCCTCTTCGAGTGCCTGGGCGGCACGATTATCTCCTCCTGATCCTTCCCCAGATAGTACGGTGCCGGGCGTGATGATTCCTGTGAGGGACGGTACCTGGTCGTCCAGGGCGTTCCTGGATGGTGTTGGTATTAACGTAATGGTAATACCTGGAGCGACCGGGCTGCGTTCGTGGGGGGTAACTCATTCCGAGTATGGGAAAAGCTGAACCTCCGCGTCGTGTAAGGGGTTAATGCCTTTAGACCGGCCAGGGAAAAGGAGGTAATCGAAGTGTACATACCACTTACTCTCTGAAGTGTTGAACATAATTTCTCTCGCCTGGTAGTCGCCGTTAAACGGGCCGGCCTTAGAAATGCGAACGACCACCTTCTTGGGAACGCGTGGCTCCGTTGCGGTCGATTGGAGCGAAATCCAGGACCAATGTGCTTTGCTGCTTTCCATGTACTGGCTAATCTTATATGTCTGCGAGAATGGCAGCCAGATTTGCAGTGATTTCTCGACAGGCGGTTGCGCACCCCAGCAGCGCAGGGTATAGACTGCACTCTGCTGCGCCCTGGTCAGGTGGGAGCCGCTGTTCCCCGGCCAGAATAGCCCGGGGAACTGATCAATCGAACAACCGCTGGCGTTTCTGGTCTTCCAGGTGAGGCGTATTTCCTGGTCAGGGTCAGTAATCGGGTTCGGTTCGATCTTGAACATCTCAATCGGCTGTTGGGTGTGAACCTCAACGTGCACCTGGGACGTGCAGACCTTGCCCTCGCCTTCCGCCCGGATCGTGTAGCAGGTGGTTTCCGCCGGGCAGATCTCTTTGAAACCCTCCGCCTCGACGCGTTCCTCCCGGCCATTGTACAGGAGCTTGACCTGCGCGGCTGACGTCGTGTTCCAGGTCAGCCTGACCGTCTGCCCAGGTTCGATGCTGGTCTTGTCGGCAGTGAGGTGAGCCAAGAGCGGTGGCCGCGTTTTGGGCACCCAGATCTGCTCTGTGCAGAGGGTCTTCTTATTATGCACCAGCCGGACGTCGATGCACGCCTCGCCTGGCTGTCTGCTAACGCGTACACCGGTCAGCCGCACGCTGACCGACTCATGCGCGGCGAATGTCTGTTTTACGTTCGGCTTCAGTCGAAAGGCGAGATCGCCTTCCCTGACGACCCGCCAGTGCTCCGACTGATCCGGTGCCATCGCCAGCGAACCGATGTTGGAGACCAGGGCACCGGCGTCATGATCCTTGCGAACCGCAAAGGCAAGGTGGTCGAAGGCTACCTCTTTGTCAGAGGTGTTGCGCACGTAGATGGCGAGGTCGACGATGCTCGGATACTTGTCCTGCACCGTGAGATGGATGCTGGACGGCACGGCGCGGCAGGCGAGGGTCGCCTTTGTCCCCCAAGTCAACTGATTGGGCGTTTCGTCCATGGTCATTGCTCCTTACGACTGCTTTTCCGGCGGAGCCTGTGGGTGTGGCCGTACCGACAAGCGCAGCCAGCCCTCGCGCAGCACGGCGGCCAGGTCCGAAAAGTACGCGTCCGAATCGACACTGCCAGGTTCCGTCATCAGACCATCGCCGCCGACCCAACGCCATGTCCCCTGCCCCTCGGCGGGGACCGGCAGCTTCAGGGCCGCTGCCGCGGTGAGCACCGGGCCGGCGCGTAAGGCGATATCGAGCGGGGGGACCGGCCGCCGCTGGTGAGTGGCGGGCATGCTGACGGCCAGCGTGGGCAGGATGCCCGTGGTGAGGTGCACCTGGCCGCGCGGGTCTGCGATGAGCGTCACCCGCACCGGCGCGCTGTTGATCGCCAGGTGCAGATCTTGCTCCGCGATATAGCCCGGCTGTGGGAGGGTTTCCGCCGGATTCACCGGTGGGACACGGTAGAAGGTCTGGTGGGGCTTGTCGCCGCTGGCCAGGTAGTAGCCCATGCAGCCGTCGTCCCGCAGGTCCCGGCGACCGAGGCGAACAGGGAAAGGGATCTGGTCGAATCCAGCAGAATCCTGCGCTTTTTCAGGGTCGGTGGCCTGGAGCTTCTGAAAGCTCAGGTTGTAGGCGGGCTCAGCCCCCAGTTCCAACCGCAGTTCCGCTTGCACCACAGCGAGCGGTCGCCCGGCCAGCACCGCCAGTTCCTCATCACCCGGTGCGCCCAGCGGATCGGTGGACCAGAGCGTGCTGTCGATGCAAGACAGCAGGTCAAGCAGGGCTTGCCCGCCGCCCGACCGGTTGGTTAACCCATCGACGATTCCGCGCACCTGGTGGTTGGTGATGCCGCTCTTGTCACCCGTCTTCAGGCCGCTTTCCGGGGCTGGCTGCCACTGTGCCAGCCACTCCCGGCCGGTGTTAACGGCGAGCACCTCGCCGAGCAGCTCGCCGGCGACGTTGTAGACCGCCAGTGCCTGGTCGAGGTGGTTGGCCAGCAACCAGCCGCAGATCGGGTTGGAGTCGGCCTGATCCTGCCCTTGTCCGGCCGGAAGCAGATCGAGCCGCAGACGGGAGGGTTGCACAATCCGCGGTGCCAGACGCAGGTGGTGGGGTGACTCTTCATTGTGCAAGTTCTCGCTGGCCACCGGCTGACAGTAGGGAAGGGCGATGGGCTGGAAGACCTGGCCGAAGTCGTCCACAACCCAGAGGTCGGTCAGCTCGAAGTGGCCGGCCCGCAGCGGGGAGAATTGATCGGCATCCCGGTCCGGCAGCGGTAGCCAGTCGGGCGTGAACTGGGCTCCGTCCTGTGCCGGCAGGTGGCGATCGGCCTCCCCATCTTTGGGCGCCTGGCGGGGTGCCGGCTCGCGCAGCAGCAGGTTCAGGTGAAAGCCGCTGAGCGTCTGGGAGAGCAGATCGCTGTCCCGGATCGCTGCCACCGCCTCCTGCAGATCGGCTATCTGCAGACCTAGCTCGTCGGCGTCCGCCTTGTGGTCATAAATGAACTTGTCCAGGCGGTCGGCCAGCGTTGATGTCACATGCGGCGTCAGCAGGGTGCGGCCCTTGAGGGCGATTGGCCGCGTCAGATCGAGGTCGCCGTCGCTTACCCAGGAGTAATCGCGGCCGTCGAAACGCCACTTCGTGCCGAGGCCAGGGGCGGGGGCGGCGAGATGGCTGTTGGCGCCCAGCGCCGGCTCGGGATAGTAGGTGACAGCCCAGTCCAGGAAGAGCGGGGACCACGGCTGGCGCCAAAGGCTGACGGCCATCTTCGCCGGGAGCGTGCCGGAGAACCCGGCCGCCGCCAGTACGGACGGCCGGTCGAAGAAGGCGGGATACAAGTCGGCGTTCCAGATAGCGGTTTGCTGCCTGACCACGGCCGCACGGTCGGCCGCGGGGATGGCCGAGCTGTGGGTCTGGCGGCTGAGGGCGGCGATCCGGTCGGCGTTGCTTGTATCGAGCAGATTGGCCTCGGCCCACAGGTTCTCTGCCTCGGGCGGCACCAGACCGGCCCCTTCGATCCGGCCAGATAGTCTGCGCCCTTGCACAGGGACGCTCTGGCCGCCCACCTGTACCGCCAGCTCGTGGATCGTTTGGCCGCTGATGCGGCAGAACAGGCTGTCCTCATCGGTGAAGCGCCCATCCGGCCCGTGCTTGAACGAGCGACCGGCACCCTGGATCAACACCACCGGCTCCGCCGGTTGCCAGAAGGGGGGCAGGGGCACTTCTCGGAGCTGATACCCCTTGAGCGGGAAGATGACAGTGCCGTCAGACGCCCGCTCTTCTTTGTCCAATCGGCCCCGCAGGTCTTCCAGCGCCGCCTGCCACTGTTCGGTCGCGGCGCGGACCACCTTGTACTGCCGCTCCAGGGCGTCGGCGGCCCTTTTCAGGGCGGATTCAGTCCTGGCGCCGTTCGGATCGGCGGCCGGCTTAAAAGACATGTTGTCAATTTTGTGGCGCTGCCACCACAGGGCATACCACTCCGACTGTCGCGAGCGCAGCGTCCGTTTGGCGGCATCGAGTTCGGCCTGTCGGCGGTTCAGTTCCGCCAGTACGGCGTGGGCAGCCAAGACCAACTCCTGCCCCGCCTGTTGCCGCAGCTTCTGCTCGGCCGGCTCCGGTTGCTCAGGCGCCACCAGGTCCCAACGTGAACCACCGTCTTCAGAGGCAAACCGGGTTGCGTGCAGCCGGGTGATGAGCTGGGCCTCGGCGTCAGCGTCGTTCAGTGCCGGCAGCAGGTTGAGGTCCAGCGCCTCTAACACCTGCGCCAGGGCACCGTTTCCGGACTTGTGGGCGATCAACGCCCGTAGGGCAGACATGGCCGTCTCGCCAATGGCAACCGTACCAGAGCCCGGCGTTGGCACACTGCTGGGGGGTAACTCGCCGTCCGGACCGGGCCAGGGCACGTTGTAGACCATGCCGTGGCAGACGGTGCGGGCGGGGTAGCCCGGGCCTACGCCCTCCTCGAACCGCAGGTGCTCGCTCAGGTTCCAGCCCAGGTGGAACAGCCTGGCAGCCCAATCGTCATAGCTCTTCCAGGAGCAGCCCGCGGCTGTGGGAGCAAGGGGGTCGTCATCCGGATGGGCGTACCAGCCGACCACCAGATAGGTGAGCGGCCCTGGCGGCACATCTGTGAGGAGATCTGTGAACGAGAAGACGTTTCGTATGTTGCTCACAAAGGTGGAGAAGCTGGCGTCGCCGGCGCCGACAGCGTTGAGGAAGGTCTTTGCCGCCGGGGTTCGTTGGGAGATCCACTCGTGCAGTGGCAGAGCCCGGCCGATCCGGGTGACGTGGGTCGGGTTGTGCGGATCAAGGAAGGGGCTGCTTCCCTGCTCCGGGTCCATGTAGTCGCTTTCCAGCACCCAGCAATCGTTCCGCCAGGAGTCTGTCTGACCGGGAGCGCAGGGGCTCTTGCGCACGACCAGCCAGCGGTTAGGTAGAGCGGGGAACTGGAGCTGGCCGTCCGGCGCGGCCTGGGTCCCGCGGCGCAGAGCGCTGGGCAGCGTCCAGTGCAGGATAACGCCGGTGAGCGGCACTTCGCCGCCGCCCGGCAGTTTGGCCATGGGTTTGGTCGCGTTGAACGGCGCAGGCGCGATCATGCTGAAGTTGAGAGCGCCGTCGAAGGTGGGGCCGGCCGTTGACCAACGATTTTGGTGCGACGCCTGGGTAAGTACCAGGGCCTCAACAGTGATGGGCACCATCAGGCTGGGGGCTTCCCAGCGGCTGTCAGTTGTCTGGTTGGGCATCGGGCAGCTCCTTCACTCCACCTGCTGGGCGACCCACGGCAGCCGGTAGGTTTTGCGCAGGGGTGACTTGACCATCTGCACGGCAAATCCGCCGGGGGTCAGCGCATTGGCAGCCTGGCCATCTCGGTCAGCCAAGGCATGCTCGCTCCGCAAAGCGGTTTCCATGTCCTTTTGGATCTTCCGCACGTCCAGCACGCGCAGACCCTCGTCACGGCAGGCGGCCGTGACCCTGGTGTCGAGTTGCGCTCCCACCTGCTCTGGCTGCAGGCTGCGCAGCGTCACAGTCCCGTTCCCGACCCCGAAGCGGAGCGATTGCGGGGGCTGGCTGACCTTGACCTGTGCCGGCATGCCGCCGAAGATGCAGAGCAGCACATCGGCGCTCAGAGCCTGCTGGCGCAGGGGGAGGATTTGCTCGCCGGCGGCATCGCAGGCGATGATTTGCAGGCCGGGGCATTCGGAAACGATCGCTGAGCGCAGCAGCAGTCCGGTCCACGGCGGCTCCGGTTCGGGAGCGGCAGGCGCCGAACTGATGGCGTCCTGGCCGTGAACTGCAGTGGCGACCTGGCGTGCTTGTGTGCGGACCAGGTGGCGCATCACTTCCATGTGCTGCTGGTCGAGGCTGCTGTGCATGCCGATGCAGAGGGCACCGTCAATCAGGCTGTCGATCCAGTTGAAGTCCAGGTAGAAGAAGCGGATCGACTCCGGCGGCAGCATCCGGGCATCGGGGACGAGGTGGTTGAAGGGCACCCCTTCCAGCCGGCAGAGGCGGGCCAGTACCTGGGCGACATAGGCGGGCAGGTGTGCTCCTGCCGCCTGCAGCAGGCGCGGCACGTCCGGCTGTTGGTAGAGATTTGGCGGGCTGTGGCCTTGAGACTCGCGATCCATCCGCTCACCCCCTGTTACTGCTGCCCACTGCCGGTCAACTTGTCCTGCAGAGCGCGCCGTGGCTGGATCTGATCGGCAAGCGACCGCTTCACCTCGGCCGCCGTCAACAGGCCGGGCAACTCGCTTTGCCGGCCGTGCAGCCCGGTCGGGTCGCGGGGCGTGCCCAGCGGTGCAGATGTGCCTGCAGGCAGGGGTGCCGGGGCAATCTCGCGGCGGATGGCGGTGAGCAGGCAGCGCACAGCTTCGCCTTGCACCTGGTTGTGGCGGAACTGGGCGTTTTCACCCGGCTGGTCCGGCAGTTTCAGCCGCCGGCGGAGGGTGGGGCGCTGCTGCATCCGGGCGAGCAGGCCATGGCAATCCCGGCGCCAGCGCAGCAACTGCACCGCGTATGTCTTGTCGGCCAGGGCCAGCAGACGGCCGGTCTGCCAGGCGGCGGCCGCCGACAGATCGAAGATGCCGCTGTCTGGATCGTAAATGCGGGCTTCATCAGCGCTGAAAAACGGGGTGTGCTCATGAGGCACGTTTACGGGCACCAGCGGCCCGCGGTACCAGGCGAAGCTCTGCTTGTTTTCCTCGCGCACGTACTGGCGCATGGGGATGTAACCATTCTCCAGGGCGGCCTTGATATCGGGGTCGCTGATTGCCTGATCCGGCAGCCGCAGCAGCCCTGGCTCCACGTTGTTGAGCAGAGTCTCAAGGCGCTGCCCGGCGCCCTTCGTGCAGGTAAAGGACCAACTGTAGAGTGAGACGAGCCGCACCTTTTGCTTGCCACTGAGCTCAGCGGCCTTCTTGCCGCCGGGCAGGCAGTCAGCCAACCCCTCCAGTGAAACCAGGTGAACGACATGACGCTGGTTCTCGGTAGGCAGCCGGTTGGCGATCAACACGGCGCACCGTTCGTCGCCGCTGTCACGGGCAACCTGCCGGCCGTGGGCGAGATAGGGGAGCTCGTCCAGCCGGGGCGCCACTTGCAGGAACTTCTGCGCCCAAACCTCCACCACTGCGCAGGTGCTGTTGTCTTTCTCTTTCCCGGCGGCCGCCTGCAGGAGCTGCTCCCTGTCCGGCAGTTGCGGTCCAAGGATGTCATCCGGCGGCGACAGAAGGTCTTGCCAACGGCAGGTCCAGCTCAGGGTGTCACGGGGCTGGTCGCCGGCCGGCGGCACGATCTCGTCCGGGAGCAGGAGCAAAAGGGCCAGCCACGGGGTGGGTGGCTCACCCGGGGAAAGCGGGCGGCCGTCGACCGTGCGTTGCCAGGGCAGTGTCGGCTGGGTGAGCACAATGTGCGGCAGTTCCTGACTGCAATCTTGTGTGCTGCCATTGCCGGGATGGACAGCGGAGATATCGCCAGGGTCCAGCCGGAAGCGGGGGCCGGTTACCCGAAAGTGCCGGGTATCGGTGTAGGTCACTTGTTCCGTTGCCAGATCGATGACCTGACTCAGCTCCGCCTGATAGTGGCCCGCGGCCAGCGGCGGGGCGCAGTGGTCCAAGAACTGAATCTGCGTCCTGGGCATTACGTGATTACCACCCTTGTAAGGCTGTCTGACAGCCAGTCGGAAGGCGGGGTGCGCTCGGCGGCGTAGCCCAGTACGCCTTCCGGCAGCCATCCCGGCTCTGTCTGCAGAAGCACGCGCACGAAGTTTCCGGTATTGGCGGCCGGTGGCAGGTCGTACCAGCGAACGCCGGTTTCGCCCGCCGGTACCGGCCGTGGTTGCAGCAGTTGGTAGCGCGGGCCGGACGCTGTTGACAGGCGCACTTGCAGTTGCACCTGCGGACCGGGCGGGTGCGAGGGGGCGCCCACCGGTCGGATGCGGACAGCCATGGTTGTGGTGTTGGCAGGCAGGTAGGTTTCGATCTGGCCAACCCCTTGGCCGGCGCCGGACGCCTGACTCATCTGCTCCAGCAGGTGCCGGGCCGGCAGCACGCCCAGGTCGGTGTTCCACCGGCGGGTGCGGGCGCGAAAGGGGGTATACAGCCGCACGGCGGCGCCCGGCGCCAGCAGGACCAGCGGGCTGATCTGTGTCAGGGCGGTCAGACCGTTCCAGCCACCGACCAGTTCGGCGCCATCACCCGCATCCGTCAGGTCGAGGTGGCGCGGCAGCAGGGCAGCGGGCGTGTCGAGGCTGGTGACCGCCAGGCGGGCGGTGTCGGGGGCCAGGTACACGCGCTGGCTGCTGCCGGCAGGGGTCACCTCGTCGGTCAGCACGTCACCAAAGGCGCCAAGGGTAGTCACCCGCAGGAAATGGCTACCCTCGGCATTCCGAGTCATCAGCTCCAGGGCATGACCGTCACTGGCGTTGCGGCCTGGCGCTGTCTTTGGCCAGTCCCAGACGGCCGTGACGCCAGGGGGTAGGGCCACGCCAGAATCTTCTGGCCTGGCCCAGGGGTCGCTCTGAAACACTTTACCGGCCAACGGCGCCCAATCTCGGCCCATGCCGGTCGGACACAGGTAATGGCGGATCACGCCCTGCAGGACGGGGACCGGCCGGGGACTGACTGAAGTGGGTGGCGCCTGGAGGGACTCTGGCGTCTGGAGGGACGCTGGCGCCGGGTGCGGTACCTTCGGCGGGACGGCGGGCGCGCTGCGTAATGGCGGATTGCTGCCCAGGCTGCCCAGCCGGGGCGGCGCCTGCAAGACGGCGGCGGCGTTCTTTACGATTTCTGTCAGTTCGTCGTTCTTCAGGCCAAACGCCTGCGCAATCCTACGGCGTTTCTGCTTGGCTTGTTCGGCGTTGATCGTTTCCTTGATCCGATCCAGCGGATTCGGGGCGGAGAATGCTTTGCCGGAGAGGGGGGCGCTTGGGGCGGGGAATGTGTCATGGCCCCCATGCAGATCATTCCAGTAGATGGAGCCGTCGATCTGCAGCGGAGCGGGGCCAGTCGGTTTCACGGGCTGCGGTTGCGCACACTGAATGCCGGTAATCCGGTCGGGCACCATCTCGGCGGCGGGCTTCCTGTCGCCCATCTCCGGGGCCCCCCAAAGCGCTGCCGGCACCTGTCCCTTCCTGGCAGTTACCTGCCAGTGGGTCAGATCGATCTTCTGGGCAGCAGGACCCTCGCCGTAGGTAATCGTGAGGATGAGGACCGATGACTCGGCGCGCCGGTTCAGCGGCCTGATGCCAATCGGACCGGCTGTGTCGACAGACTTTGTGCTGCCGTTCACGCCAAGCTCCAACCGGTCTGCCGGCACCGTTGTGTCGGCTGCCAGGGCAAAGCCGTCAGGATGTATCTCCCAGCCAGCAGTTTGGTCCTCTGCGATCAGGCCGCCGGCCACGCGCAGGCGTACCACCTGTGCGCGTCCTTCCTGCTGGGGCAGGAAACCCTGCTCGATGTCCACCCATGTCCGGGGGGCGGGCTCGGGGTCACCGGCCTGGCCAAAGCGGACCGAAAGTGAGACGCCCAGCAGGTGTACCTCTGCCTCGCCTTGCAGGGGCGGCCCCCAGAGGTGAACCATGGCTCCGACCTCGACCGAGAAGGGGATCAGCACGTTGCATCTGGCCCAGACAGAGACGCTGGCGTAGGTGTCATAGTGGAAAGGCTTCCATTGCAGGAGGAAGTCGGCGTGCACAGTAAACCTGGCTTGCACCGCACTGGAGTTGTAGGCGGCTGCGAGCGTGCCGCCGGCCATGATGCACGCGGGGGTGAGGGCGAAGTAGGCTGTGCCGCTGATGTTCAGTTCAGCGCTGACCGGCCAGTGGATGCCAAGCCTGGGCACTTCGGGATAGTGCGAGGGTGGCCGGAACGATGGGTGGTAACCCCCCAGGCTGGCCACAAAGTCGCCGGCGTGGTCGCCCTGCAGCCACATGAAAAAGGCCAGCGCGCCAGACAGCTTGCAGTTCTTGTCCAGAATATAGGAGTTCGGGTTGATGACGGCCGCCAGCTTGAAAATGCCTTCGTTGGCCGCGACCGTCGCCAGGACCTGCAACTCAACATACACGTAGTCCCTGGGCCCGGTCGGCGGTAGCCTTAATGTACCCAGGCCCACCAGCGCTACGCTCCAGCCGGCCTTCCCCAGGCTGCCAATCGCCAGCGCTCTGGCGTGGATCAATCCGTATGTGTTCCACAATAGGCCGGCGGCCACCCATGATTCACCGCTGGCGGTGGTGGTCCAGGGCGCGCCCGCCTCCGGGTGGTCGAGCTTTTGCAGGACCGCCAAGGGCGTGCCGCCGGCCTCGCTGCCTTGGTCGAGGTCGCTGAGCAACGGGAACCGGTAGACCTCGTTCTGATCGGGCACACGCAGCCGGCGGTTAAAGCCGAAGCCGGCCATCAACCCCAGGACGAAGAAGCAGGGGGCTCCGCCCAGCGCCTTGTTCAGTTGGGCGAAAATGAAGAGTGAGACCTGGTCCCCGGCCTTTTCGTAGGCGCCCAGTCCGGCGATCACGAAGTCGCCGACGCCCAAGGCTACGGCGCCCTGGTATTCGGTTTTCGACTTGGCCCTGAAGGCGCCGCCCACCAGCAGCGGCGGTCTGCGGTAGGCCAGGCCTGCCCCGTCCAGGTGGAACTCAGGGACGAGGTCAGTCAGCGATACGTCGGCGCCGAGTCCGGCTGGCTGCAGGGTAACACCGGCGACGCTGAAGGAGCTGTCCAGGTACAGCCGGAGCCGGCCGTTCTGGAATTGCACGCCCGCTCGGGCCAGGTGGACCGGGCCGAGGGAGCGCCCGATGTCGAACCATGTGATCGCGGCGGCGGCGGCGGCGCTGTCGCCATCGGCCGGCAGCGGTGCTGCCTGGGCCTGGGGGCGGTCCTGCCGGGGTGACAGATTCAGGAGCAGGGGCTTGCGGTCAGAGCCGATCTCCAGCTCAGCGGCGAGGCTGATTCCCGACGCTAGGCCGCCGCAGGGGAGCCGGGAGATATTCTCTGGCAGCTTGTCGTTAATCTTTTCGATGTCTTCCTTGCTCTGCTGTGCCGAGAGGAAGATGACCTGGGGGTGCCTGATACCGGGGACGGCGGGCAGTGCGTCTCCGATCAGGGGCAAGTTGGCGAAGCTGATATCAGCCAGGTCCAGGCCAAAGATGAACTGGTACGCCTGATTCCGTTTCGCCATGATGAGCTTGACACTGGTGACCTTGACCCTGATGTTGTCGGGGATGAGTTCACCCAGGTCGGAGGCGACGCCACCGACCAGCCCTTTCAGGTCGAGGGCGTGGCCGGTCTGATTGGCGTAGGTGGCGATCAGGTAGCCGGCGGTCTGGTTCTTGTCAAAGATCAGAGCGAATTCGCAGTTGTCGATAGTCACCTTACCGGCGAAGTGACCGGTGTAGGCGCCGTCGCGATGGGTCAAGGCGATGTCAAGCCAGATGCCTACTGGCCGATCGGAGACGTTGAAGCTGCCCTTGGCCGTGAAGGTGAAGTTCTTGGACTGGGTATTGAAGGTGACGTTGAGTTGGTTCAGAATCACGTCGGGCAGCGCGGGGGGCAGCGGTACGCCGAAGAGCCTGAGCAGATCCTTGCCCACAGCGGTCAGGTTGATCTCCTGCTCGTCGTCCCATGTGCCGCCGCTGAATGCGAAGCCCTGACCGGGGGTCGGCACCCCAGCCGATACGTAGAGCCGCGCCCCGCCGATGGTGACGACAGCGGTGAACTCGCCGGAGATTTGGCTGCTCTCCCGTTTGCAGGCGACGGACAACTGGTCGAGGGCGAGCGTCTGCCCGCCCACATGCATGTCCCAGACGCTCAGGTCGCCCGCGATGTCGAAATCCCCGTTGGTGCCGGCCGTGATCTCCAGGGCCACGATATCGACCTGCGGCAGGTTGTCCACAGGGCGGCCCAGGGCCGTTTCGATCAATTCGGTGAGGTGGATCTGGTCGCCGTGACGCAGGGCGCCCCTGATGGTGAAGCCCTCATGGAGGAATGCCTCTATATCGAACCGGATCTTGCCGAAGGTGAGGGTGCCGGTGATCACGGCGGACATGGACCGCCGGTCGCCGTCAAAGGGGAACAAGATCAGCCAGCCAAAGCCCAGGTCGCCTACACCGATGTCGCTGGTGATTTGCCACTGCCGGTCGCAGTGTACGAAGAAGCGCATGTGCCGGACATCCGGCGTGACCGGATCCAGGTCGCAGGAGAACTCCTTCAGGCAGAAGGCGTTCAGAAAGTCGATGCCGGGCGGGAGCCGCAAGTCGGCCACTGCCCCGCCGGCAAGATCCACCAGGGCGTCGATCCCGCGCTGGAGGTTGACGGTGTCGTCGGGGAAGACCGCCGTAAATGACAGGGAATCGGCCTGGTTGTAGAAAGGGCTCGTGATTTGCACCGGCACCGGGTCGGTCGTGCCGATGTTCAGTGTAGCTGCCAGGTCTACCAGCGTCGCCACCGGCGCCCAGCCGTCCGGCGGGGCGCCGGTGCGGATCTGGAGGGCCACCCTGTCCAGGGTGAGCCACCGACCCACTTGCAGGCTCGGGCTGCCGAGGGCGACCTTCAGCCTGATCTCCGGCGGCTGCCGGCCATGCAGGCGGATGGCGCCGGTAACTGTTGGGGTCGCCGGCGTGTTCAGGACTTGGCCCAGGCTGTTCAGCCAGGCGTTGTCAGCCAGTTGCCCGGTAAAGTTCAGGCCGGCGGCCAGAGGGCCGTCGGCGTAGTTCTGCGCTACCAGAGTCGGGTTGAGGAACTGCAGGTCGGCCAGAACGGATAGGCCCGGTGTGAGCAGCCCGGGCTCGTTCTCCAGCGGCCGCAGCGAGGGCGGGAGGTCCGGGAAGCTGTTGGCGAACTGCCACGCCGGCGGCAGGGTAACGGTTAGCTTCACCCGCAGTGCCGGCTCCCCGGTCACCTGCAACCAGAGGGCGGCGCCGGTAACGCCCGGCAGGTCGACGGTGCCGCCGAGGGTCACCGCACCGTCGGCCCGGCCGGCGCGGGGGTTGTTGACCGGCAATTGCGTGAGCGCCATGGAGTCCAGTACCTGGCCCAACTCGGCGAACAGGTCACGGCGCAGTACCAGGGGCGGTCGCTGGGTGTTTAGCAGGGCGTAGATATCATCAAGGTTGGGGTTCATTGTAAACATCCCTTGCCCATCTCTAGACTGAGTCCTGGATCGTGAATAAAGTCCCGGTATCCTTTTTCTTCGGCTGATACTTGTAGTCCGATAAATTGACTTTGATGCCGGTATCATCCATAAGGATCAGGTAGCGAATACCCTGGTCAGGCTCCGCTTGACCCAGGCCCATGACGCCCAGAGTAGAGAAAATGGCATGACGGGACGTGCACTGCACCCATTGCCGCCTGGATGTTCCTCTCAGCGGCGACACTAACTTCTCCCCCGGTCCTTTGTCTTTGTTGTAGTCTTCGTAGTCTTTGGGGTCGTAGGAGGCAACGAAAGGATGGTTCGCGCAGGTACTGGACAATGAGCGGCTGAACTTGGCGATCAGGTGGAGCGTGAGCAACTGTGGCAGCCTGTGACCGGTCCGCTCACGCTCGCCCAGCGCTCCGGAGCGGTCGGAGGAAACAAACGCATACTCAGGCTTCACGGCCTTGATCCATTCCACGCTGGACGATGTCCGCCGGCTGCCGTGGTGGGCGACTTTGAGGATGTCGCTCTTGAGGCTCTTCATCGGAAACTTCCTACTACCGCGCACAAGGCCCAGTATGTATTGTTCTGTGTCGATGGTGGCATCACCGGTGAGCATGACGCTGTAGCCTTGATAGGTGATCTGCAGCACGATGCTGTTGGTGTTCTTGCGCCAGGCGCTGTCAGAACGGCTTGGGGATGGTGCGTCCATGCTCAGTAGCCATACCGTGGCACCATTCCGGGACTGGTCGGTAAACAGTTTGCATGGAAAAGTGCCACTCGTCCTGAGCAATTGGGCGCCCTTGTTTTCGAGCCATTCGATCAAGCCGCCATAATCTGCGGCCAGCCCACCGTACATGAAGTTCTTGATTTTGACCCCTACTGTATCTACGAATTCTTGCACCAGGTTGTGGTGGTCGCGGTCGCCGTGTGTGAGCACCAGATAATCCAGATCCTTCTTTCCCGGCGGGAAGTACGCTTTCAGCCGCGCCAAGAGGTCTGATGTGAGGCTGTCCTTGTTTTTGGTCGATCCCAGGTCCACCATCATTTTCTTGCCGCTGGGGAAGACAATCAGCGACCCGTCCCCCTGGCCGACATCGAAGAATTCGATCGTCAATGGCTTTGGCATGCTATCACTCCTGGTTGGGCGAAGCTCTGCGTTTGGGTCGATTTATGCACGCGCAGCCGGTCTGCCATGGTATGGTGACGGACCAGGCGCTGAGGTTCCTGTTGGGTCGGATGTGACCATCTGTTCCACATATATGTTCAACATATATTGATAACAACCTCTGCCACTCAGTCGTCAGGCCGACTTCGCCTGGCACTGCCCTGACCGCTGCCTTTGCCGGGAACCAGTTCACGTACATCAGCAATGGGGTCACCCTAAAAAGCAATGGGTCGCCTTGCAGCCCGTTGACAAATCCCCGTCGATTTTCAGTTCGACGGGGATTTGTCTGAGCTTTAGCTGGTCTGAACAATTCTGATCCCTAACGCCAGCGCCGCTAAGGTCGTGTATGGGTTTGTCATCATGCGGACGGGCGCCCGCCTCGTGCGGACGCCCGTCCGTGCATTGAATACCAAGTTAACGCGCTATAGCGCAAACGTCCCGTTCTCCGTCTGAATGACTTGGAGAATCCGCTCCTCTTCGCCAGTGGCGACGTTGACATAAATCAGGAAGGTGTCATCGCCGCGCAGCGCCCGGAACTCGTAAGTCAGGATCTCGCCGGTGCCGGCTTCATCCGGGATCAGCGCCAGTTGAACCTGCTCCACCGCCAGCGCTTTAGATACCCTCCAGGGTAGAGATTTGGGTCGATTCTGGCCAAAAACCCCCCGCCAAGCCGTCACACGCGGCCCGCTTGGCAAAATCTTTAAGCTGAACGCCCTGGTTTCCTTTAAGAATCTGCGGAGCGCCCCGGCGGTTACGTGCCGGGCCAGAAGCACGGCCGCCGCACAGGACCCAAGCCTGCGTACAAGCCGCCTCTGCCGGCGCCTTCATTTGAGGCGCTTGACGAGAAGTTCCGCCTGATGTATCCGTCCCAGCGCCGAGGTCTCGAAAAGCTCGCCCGCCGGCGCATAGCCGCACTTGCGTCAAAAGCGGCGGGGCATCCCGCGCCCAGCCTTCGACGAGTTCGCCGCTCTCCCGCAGGCACACGCCAAGGAAATACTTGTGGGCGTCATAGCCCGGAGGCCCCTCCTGCATGTCCGACAGGAAAGGGCAGCGATGAATTGACGAACGCGCCGCAGACAAGGGCATGGCAGGCAGATACTGGTCAGCGGCACGAGGCGTGATCGAACTACGTCCCACGCCCTGCCCGCACGTGGCAGGAGACCCAGTGGTCGTTGCCGATGTCCACCAGTTGCGGCTCCTCGACCTTGCAGATGTCCTGCACCAGGCGGCAGCGGGTGTGGAAACGGCAGCCTGGCGGCGGGCTGATGGGCGACGGCACATCGCCCTCAAGGATGATCCGCTCCCGGCGGGCCGTGGGGTCGGCAATGGGAATCGCCGACATCAGCGCCTCGGTGTATGGGTGGCGGGGATGGCTGAAAAGCTCGCCCTTGCCGGCCAGCTCCACCAGCTTACCCAGGTACATCACACCGACCCGATCGGAGACATGCTTGACGACGGCCAGGCCGTGGGCGATGAACAGGTAGGTCAGATGGAACTCCCTTTGCAGATCCTCAAGCAGGTTGAGGATCTGCGACTGGATGGACACATCAAGCGCCGAGACGGGCTCGTCGCAGACGATCAGCTTCGGGTTGAGAGCCAGCGCACGGGCGATGCCGACGCGTTGCCGCTGGCCGCCGGAGAACTCGTGCGGATAGCGCCGGGCGTGGAAGGAGGCCAGGCCGACCACCTCCAGCAGGCGGTTGACCCGCTTTTGCCTCTCCGCCCCCCGGGCCACGCCGTGAACCCCCAGCGGTTCGCCGATGATCTCGCCCACGGTCATGCGCGGGTTCAGCGAGGCAAACGGGTCCTGAAAGACAATCTGCATCTCACGCCGCAGCCTGCGCAGTTCGCTGCGCCCCAGCCTGAAAATGTCCCGGCCTTCGAACAGCGCCTCGCCGGCGGTCGGCTCCTGCAGCCGCAGCAGCGTCTTACCCAGGGTGGTCTTGCCGCAGCCCGACTCCCCCACCAGGCCCAGGGTCTCACCCCGGCGAATGTCGAAACTGACGCCGTCCACGGCCTGCACATGGCCCACGACTCGCCCCGTGATGCCGCCGCCAAGAACGGGAAAGTGCTTTTTGAGGTTTTTCACCTCGACCAGCTTTTCGGTCCGGGTGACCGGACCGGCGACAGATGCAGTGACGGTGCTCATCCTGCGGTCACCTCCCTGGCGGCCAGCCGGTCAGAGGCCACCCAACACGCAACAGCGCGCCCGGAGCCGGCCGGTTCCAGCTTCGGCTCGTCGGTACGGCACAGGTCGATCGTGTACGGGCAGCGGGGGTGGAACCGGCACCCGCCGGGCATGTGCAGCGGGTTGGGCACCACGCCTGCGATCACATGCAGCCGTTCCCGCGACTCATCCAGCCGTGGCACCGACTGCAGCAGCCCCTCGGTATATGGGTGCAGCGGGTCCTTGAAGATGGAGATCACGTCGCCTTCTTCCACCACCCGGCCGGCGTACATGACCACCACCCGCTCGCACATCTCGGCCACCACGCCCAGGTCATGGGTGATCAGCATGATCGCCATGCCTAACTCCTGCCTGAGCTTTTTCATCAGCTCAAGGATCTGGGCCTGAATGGTCACATCGAGGGCGGTGGTCGGTTCGTCGGCGATCAGCAGCTTCGGGTTGCAGGAGAGCGCCATGGCAATCATGACCCGCTGGCGCATGCCGCCGGAAAGCTGGTGCGGATACTCGTGCACCCGGCGCTCGGGCACCGGAATGCCGACCAGCCGCAGCATCTCAATGGCCCTGGCGATCGCTTCCCGGTGGCTCAGCCCCTGGTGCAGTTCAATCGCCTCGGCGATCTGATCGCCGATGGTGAATACCGGGTTCAGCGAGGACATGGGCTCCTGAAAGATCATGGCGATCTCGTTGCCGCGGATGCGCCGCATCTCCGATTCCGGCAGCCGGAGCAGATCCCGCCCTCCGAACAGCAGCTCGCCGCCGGTGATCTTGCCCGGTGGGTTCGGAATCAGCCGCATGACGGACAGCGAAGTGACGCTCTTTCCGCAGCCGGATTCGCCGACGATGCCCAGTGTCTCGCCCTTATTTACGTGGAGATTCACGCCGTCCACGGCCGGGACGACGCCGTCCTCGGTGAAAAAGTGGGTCCGGAGATTCCGCACTTCCACCAGGATCCGATCATCCACAACGCTCATGGTGTCACCCCTGTCGAAGGCCAGTCCTACTCGGTTTTTGCGGCAGATTTGGGATGGTCGTACATGTGGCTCCATTGGAAGCCAATGTCCCCGACCGCCTTCAAGTGGGCGGACGCGGCCTCGAACTCCTGGATCAGCCGGTCCTCAATGTGATAGTCAAAGGGATCCTGCAGCTTCCGTTCAACGGCACCCCCGGGCTCAGGCCGGTTGTCCAGGTACCACTGAACCGTCCGGCGCAGCCCCTCGAAGCAGTGGACCTTGTCGCGGTAGCCCAGTTCAGCCCGGATCTGCTGCACATCCAGCACCTTGTGCAGGTTGTGGGGGAGGTAGGGCCGGCTGGGCAGGGCCACGTCATAGGGCATGCTGACCAGTTCAATGTCCGCCGCCAGCCCCATGCACTCGGCAATCTGGTAGATCCATCTGGCCGTGCTCAGGGGTTGCTCCTCACCCGTGTTGTACACCTTACCCTTGCTCAGATCCGGGGAATCAATGCACGTCAGCAGCGCTGCGGCGGCGTTTTCGGCGTATGCACGGGTCTGCAGTTGCAGCCCGCCATCCGGAACGATCAGCCGGCGACGTCCGTCGAGCAACCGCCGCACGATGCACCACTCAAAGGGCTGCGGGTGGTTTGGACCGTAAACCAGCGGATAGCGGACCAGGGTGGCATCATAGTAGCCCAGGTCGTGCTGCTCCATCAGGTATTCCTCGGTCATGGTCCCCGCATAGCGGAGCTTCTTGTCGGGGTCAAGCACCCGCGGTGACTGTTCCGGTGCGGAGATCAGGGTGTGGGCACCGGCGGTGGAGTCCCAAAACCGCTTGAACGGCATGCCACCCACCCCGATGAGCCACTGGGTCTTCCCCCGGGCCACCTTCGCCACATGGCGCAGCCGGCCGTAGGTCGAGACGATCAGGTCGAAACACCGGCCGGAAAGACCCTCCGCCAACGGCTCCAGGAAGTGGGGGTCCACGTGAATGTGTTCGACTTCTGCCGGTAACTCCACTTCATGGGTGCCCCGGTGCAAGACGGTTACCTCATACCCCCGTGCCATCAGCCCCAGGACCAGAAACGGCCCAGTCGGCCCCGTCCCGCCAATTACCAGCGCTTTGCCGGGCATTTTCTTGATCTCTCCTTTCCTTATATAGAGAGGGACAGCAGATCCTCGCCGACGATGATCTCCCCCGTATACTCCTGTTCACACTCGGAGCGCACGACCACCGGATCGGTCGGCGGCGGCAGGTGTACCAGCACCAGCTTGCGCACGCCGGCCTGCCGGGCAATCCGGGCGGCCTCCCGCGGCGTGGCGTGGGTTTTCCGCAGGCCTTGCAACATACCAGCGTCGTCGGCTCGGGTAAAGGAGCGCTCCAGAGCAGGGACCAGGTGCGCTTCGTGCACCAGTATGTCGGCCCCGGCAGCAAAGGGGATCAGGGCTTCGCAGTAACGGGTGTCCCCGGAGTGGACCACCGTCTGGTCCCCCTCACGGAAGCGCAGGGCATAGGTCTCGATCGAGTGGTCCACCGGCAGGGCATCAACGGTCAGATCCGCTTCCCTGCATACCGTTCCGGTGGCGATTTCGTGCACGGCGATGTCGGTGAGGCCGGCCGAAGGGCGTCCCATGGACAGCCGGTAGGCGAGATCCTCGGCGTAAAGGTCGAGGAGCGTCTGCACCAGCCGGCGGGTGCCGGTCGGACCGTACACCGACAGTTCCCGCCGACCCAGGTTCCAGCCGCCAAACAGGAAGTGCAGGAGACCGGCCGTGTGATCTTCATGCAAGTGGGTGAACACCAGCCGGCGGACGTCGGCAGCCGGAATGCCCGCCCGCAGCAGTTGGGTGATGGTGCCGTCGCCGCAGTCCACCAGCCACAGGCCGGCCGTTTCGGTGTGAACGACGGTCGCCGGACCACTGCGCTGCAAGCTGGGGCGGGGAGTCCCCGTGCCCAGAAGGGTGATTTTCATCGCATAGACCTCCAAATGATCGCGGGCGGGGGGGCCCAGCCGCTCAGAGATTCCTCCGCAGCCGGGGATCCAGCAGGTCCCGTAAGGCGTCCCCGACCAGATTCAGGCCAAGAACCGCCAGCGTGATCGCCAGCCCCGGAAAAATGGCCATGTAGGGGGATGTGCGCAGAAACTTGCGCCCATCTGCCAGCATGACTCCCCATTCCGGGGTGGGCGGCTGGGCGCCGAGGCCGATGAAGCCAAGGGCAGCGGCAAACAGCAAGGTCTGGGCAAAGCGCAGGGTGGCGAATACGATCACCGGGGAGAGGGCGTTCGGGAGGATGTGCCGGAACAGGATGCGCGTATGGCTGCACCCAGTGGCGGCGGCGGCTTCCACAAAGACATCGTTCTTTAACGCCAGCACCGAGGCCCGTACCAGCCGAAAGAACCGGGGGATCGAGACAATGCCCAGGGCGATCATGGCTTTTTCGAGGCCGAAGCCCAGGACACTGACCACGACGATGGCGAGCAGCAGCCCGGGAAAGGCCATCATGATATCCACTACGCCCTGCAGGGCCAGATCGGTCTTGCCCCCCACATAGGCACTGATCGCTCCCAGCGGCACGCCGACCACCAGGCCGATGGCCACGGCGATCACACCCACCTGCATCGAGATGCGCGTGCCATAAACAATGCGCGAAAGAATGTCCCGCCCGAGATTATCTGTCCCCATCCAGTGTTGACTGCTCGGCGGCTGCCGGCTGGCGGCGAGGGCGCCCAGCTCAGGGTCATAGGGAGCCAGAACAGGGGCGAGAATGGCCACCAGCAAGAACGCCAGCAGGATGATGGCGCCCACCAGTCCACCCTTCTGTCGGCAAAAGCGTCGGGTGTATACAGCAATGCCGTCCAGGGGATTCCCTCCTCTCCGACCGACTGCATTTCCTTGGCTACGTGTACCGGATTCGAGGGTCAATTAACGAATAACAAAGGTCGATCAGCAGGTTGAGCAACACAAATAACACTGCCGCCACCAGCACCGCGCCCTGAACTGTGGGGTAGTCGCGGGCAAGAATTCGTTCCACCATGAGCTGACCGATTCCGTTAATGCTAAATATGGTTTCCAGGACCACGGCTCCACTTAACAGAACGCCGAACTGAATGCCGATGACCGTCGTAATATTCACCAGCGCGCCACGCAGCGCGTGCCGGAAAATCACCGCGCCCTCGGGAAGCCCCTTGGCCCGGGCTGTGCGGACATAGTCCTGTCCAAGGACCTCCAACATGCTGGACCGGGCCATGCGGGCCACAACGGCTGCCGAGCTGAGGGCCATGGTGAAGACTGGCAGCACATAGTGGGCAGGCGTAGTCAACCCGACGGTGGGCAGCCAGCCCAGCTTGACTGAGAAAACAACCATCAGCATGAGCGCCAGCCAGTACGACGGGATCGACAGGCCCAGTAACGCTGCCATCATGGTCAGGTAATCGGCCGGCCGGTTCCGCCGGCTGGCTGCCACCACCCCGGCGGTCACCCCCATGAGCACGGCCACAGCGAGTGACCACACCCCCAGGAGCAGGGTCATCGGCAGCGTGGCCCCGATTTCCTCGGTGACCGGCTTTCCGGTCCAGATGGAACGGCCCATGTCGCCTTGCAGCAGATCCCCCACGTAACTGAAGTATTGAACATGCAGGGGATCGTTCAGGTGGTACATTTCGCGAAACTCTTCGACTACCTCCCGGGTAGCCGTCATCCCGGCCATGGTCTCGGCGGGGTCTCCGGGCAGCAGACGCACCATACCAAAAACCACAATGGAAGTACCGATCAAAACCGGCAACACCGCAATCAGACGGCGCACCGCATAGTAAAACAGTCCCACCTTCGGCATTTCTCCCCCGCTCGGGCGGGCGACCGGGGCAGACGGTGGTCACAACCTCCGCCCGCCCCCGGTTTCCGCCCCCAGTTCGCAGCTACCGGTCGAGCCAGGCCCACTGGGCACGCAGGGCATCAAACTGCGTGTGCTCCAGGTTCTTGACGTTGGTGCGATAGGCCGTTGTCAGCGGCAGGTGCATGAGTGCGCCCCGGGGCACCTCACGCCAGAGGATTTCCTGGCCCTGCACCAGCATTTGATGGCGCTTGTCCGGGTCCACCGTGGCGGCGGACTCGACCGTCAGGCGGTCGATCTCGGGATTGGAGTACAGGACAGCGTTGCGGCCGACCCCGGTCTGGTGATCGGTCAGGATGTTCCAGGCCGTGGGAATGAGCGGCTGCATGGCGATGGTCACCATCTGGTAGTCCGTATCCTTCTTCTGGAAGTAGTTCACCATCGAGTTGAACTCCATGGACTGGATCTTGGCCCGGATGCCCACCCGCTGCAGGTCCGCCGCCACCGCCTGCGCCACTACGTCGGCCTCCCAGGACGCTGACGTGGCGATCACTGTGTCAAATCCGTTGGGATACCCGGCTTCAGCCAGCAACTGTTTGGCCTTCTCGGGATCGTAGGGCTGGGTGCCCAGGGCAACGCGGTCGGGAAATCCGGGGCCGAAAAGGTTGGTGGCAGTCTTGGCCAGTCCGTTATAAACCGACTGGCTGTACTGGTCGCGGTTGGTTGCCATGATCACCGCCTTGCGCACATTGACGTTGTCAAACGGAGCCTTGCGGTTGTTCATAAACAGCATCATGCTGCGGAATCCGTTCACAACCAGGACATCCATGTTGGGCATCGCCTTCAGACGGTTCACGTCGTTGTGCGGCATGGCTCGGGCCACGTCCACGTCACCAGCCTCAAGGGCGATGGCACGGGCCGACGGGTCAGGGATGGACTGGAAGGTGATGCGGTCGAGATAGACCTTGGGCCCCCAGTAGTCGGGGTTACGATCCAACACCAACTGCGCGGCGGTCCGGGAAGCCAGCTTGAACGGACCGGTGCCTGCGGCCTGACGGTCGTACTGTTTCGGATCAGCCTGATCCGCGGCCGGGCTGACGATGGCCAGGGCCTGGTGGGCCAGGATTTCGGGCAGGAACATGTTCGGCTTGGCCAGGCGGATCTCAACCGTATCGTTGTCGGGGGTCAGGACTTCACGAATATCGGCGGCCAGGTGACGGAACTGCCAGCCTTCGTGCGCCGCCCGAAACCACTCGAGGTTGTACTTGACTGCTTCGGCGTTGAAAGGAGATCCGTCGTGGAACTTGATTCCCTGGTGCAGGTGCAAGGTGAGCGAGCTTCCGTCCGGACTGAACTCGTACTTGTCGACGAGCCAGGGCGTCAGCTTGCCAAACTGGACATTGAACAGGGTCTCATGAATGTAGTTGGATGCGTCACGCACACTGTTGGACGGCGTCCGGCGGTGGTCAATGGTGGGGAAGTTAACATCCCAGCCGATGCGTAACTCGCCGCCGGCCTTGGGCGAAGGCGCCTGGGGCTGCGCCGATGTCGCTTCAGGGGTAGCGGGGGTAGCACTTGATTTCTGAGCCTCCGGTGCGGGCGACGCGCAGGCGGCTACCATAAGGGAGAGGGCCACAACCACTGCCGGCCCCGTCGTTTTCCACAGATTCGTCCTCATCATTTCGACCTCCCTCGTCCTAAATCGGCCCATATTGTTTACGCCAGTTCCAGGAGCAAGGCCGCCAGGTCTTGCGGTACCGTGACCATCGCATCGTGGCCGGAAGCCAGCTCTCGATAGCGCCACCCCGACCCTGTTTGCCTGGCGGCGGCGGCGAAATGGTCGAAGTGAGGGTGGGGCAGCCGCGTGCAGCGGACATAGGTCCGCGGCAGGGCCGCCGCGGCCGGGTTGGCCCGCTGCACCGGCTCAGTCAGTGTCGCGTACGGGTGCGGGCCCAGCCGCGCCAGGAGCCAGCGCAGATCGGCCTCGTCCGTGATACACCACTGCTCGCGCGCAAACGATTCCATCGGCCCCGGTTGCCGACTCGGCAGGCCCCACCCATCGCCCTCGGCGCGCACGCGCGCCGCCATGGCTGCGCGCTGCTGCGGCTCCGGGGCTGTGATATCCAGCAGGGCCTGGCCATCCTCCGGAACGAAGGCGTCGAGGTACACCAGTTGTGCGAGCCGCTCGGGCATCCTCTCTGCCACGCCCGTGATCACCATGCCGGCGTAGCTGTGCCCGACCAGGATGACGTGCTCCAGATCCTCATAGGTCAGCAGGCTCACGACGTCCTGGATGTGCGTGGAGAGGTTCACTCCGGGTCCAGCCAGATGGGATCGCTCGCCGAGTCCAGTGAGGGTGGGTGTCAAGACCTCATGATGAGCCGCACGCAAGAGTGGCGTCACTTTCTTCCAGCACCAGCCCCCGTGCCACGCACCATGCACGAGCACAAAAGTTGCCACTTGGTTGTCTCCTCTTGACAAGATCCGGTCAAGCCCCAAGGTAGGATCGGCGCACGGCCTCGTTCCCCCGCAAATCCGAGGCCATTCCAGAACAGGTCACACTGCCCCGTTCCAGAATGTAAGCCCGGTGTGCTACCGTTAGCGCCATATTCGCGTTCTGTTCCACCAGCAGGATGGTAGTTCCGGCATGGTTGAGTTCCTGGACAATCCGGAAGACCTCTGTAACCATCTTCGGCGCCAATCCCATGGAAGGCTCGTCCAGCATGAGCAGGCGCGGCTTCGAGATCAGTGCCCGTGCGATCGCCACCATCTGCTGTTCCCCGCCGGAAAGGGTACCGGCGTACTGTCGCCTGCGCTCGCCAAGCCGGGGGAACTTGCGGTACAACTCTTCCACATCGGCCCTGACCTGCCTGCGGTCCCTGCGGGCATAAGACCCGACATGCAGATTCTCCTCCACCGTCAGGTCGAAGAACAACTGCCTGCCCTCCGGCACCTGGACCATGCCCTGACGTACTAACCCCTGGGAACTCATGTTGGTGACATTGCGGCCTTCGAAGGTGATGCTGCCCCCGGCTACCGGAACCAGCCCGGAAACGGCCCGCAGGAGCGAACTCTTGCCAGCGCCGTTGGCGCCCAGGAGCGTCACGATTTCCCCGGCGTGGACGGTCAGATATACCCCCCGCAGCGCGCGTACTGCCCCGTAGAACACTTGAAGACCTTCAATGTTGAGCAACAGCCTCAGCCTCCCCGAGGTAGGCCTCAATCACGGCCGGGTGGTTCTGGATCTCCACCGGTGTTCCTTCCGCAACCTTCTTGCCAAAATCCAGGACCGCAATGCGATCGCATAGAGACATCACCATGGACATGTCGTGTTCGACCAGCAGTACGGTGATCCCCAGTTGGTCCCGCAGCCTGCGGATCAAACGGCTCAAGGTTTCGCGCTCGGCTGTGTTCAGGCCGGCGGCGGGTTCGTCCAGGAGCAGAAGCCTGGGCCGGGAAACCAGGGCCCGGGCCAGTTCCACTCGCTTCAAAACACCGAAGGGCAGGCTGGCTGCCAGCTCGTTCTCAAACTGGGCTACCCCCAGCAACTCCATGGCTTCTTTGGCCTGGTGGACGGCCCGGGCCTCATCCTGCTGGACCGATTTCAGCTTGAAACCGGCGCTCCAAAAGCCATAACTGAGTTGGCTATGGGCGCCCAGAAGCACGTTATCAATGGCGCTCATCCGCTTGCTAAGTTCCAGGTTTTGAAATGTCCGCGCGATGCCCAGTCGGACAATCTCATGCGGGCGGTAACGCAACAGATCCCGGTTTCGATAACGGATCGATCCAGTGTCTGGCACCTGGATCCGGGCCAGGCAGTTGAACAGGGTAGTCTTGCCGGCGCCGTTTGGGCCAATGACTCCGAAAATGCCGCCCTCCGGCACCGATAAGGTGACATCCGACACGGCCAGGAGGCCGCCAAACCGTACACTCAACCCCGCACAGTCAAGCAGAGCCACGCCCGGCGACCTCCTCTTGCACCGTTTCTTCCATGGGAACGGTCGGTTCAGCCCCCGGTCCCCGTGCTGTTTTACCGGCACGCCACTGGCCCAGGGTTTTGGAAACTGATATCAGGCCGGAAGGGAGGAGCCAGACCATGGCAATGATGACGATGCCTTCAATAATGGTGACAAAGCCCTTCCACCGGCTGACCGCTTGCAGGAGGAGTGTGATCGCCGTTGCGCCGATCACACTCCCGACAACGCTGTCCATACCGCCCACCACGATCATGGCGAGGAGTTGGAACGACATGAACACATTGAAATCCAGGGGGCTGATGAAACCGACCAGGTGGGCATAGAGGCTGCCGGCGATGCCGGCGTATGCTGCGCCAAGGGCAAAGACACCGGTCTTGGCCAGGGCCAGGTTGACGCCCAGGGACTGCGAAGCAATCTGGGACTCGCGCAGGGAGCGCCAGGATCGACCGTACCGGCTCTGCAGCAGGTTGGTCGCAAACCAGACCAGAAGGGCGCCGACTGCCAACTCCAGATAATAGATGTACATCTCACTGCGCAGCACGAGCGGTCCAAGGTTGGGTTTGGCTACATGCATTCCCATGTAGCCGCCCGTGAACCGCCCCCCTTTGGCGATAATCTCGGGCAGAGCCGCACCAAAGCTGATGGTGGCCAGGACCAGGTACGGACCGCGCAGGCGCAGGGCCGGAAGGCCGAGCAGATACCCACATAAGCCGGCGACAACTGCCGACGCTGGCAGAGCCACGACGAAGGGCAGGTGCAGCCTTACCGTCAGCATGGCGGAGGTGTATGCGCCAATTGCCATGAAGGCGGCGTGACCCAACGAGATCAGACCGGCCATGCCGACCATCAGGTTCAGCCCCACAGCGGCGATGCTGTAAACGATTGCCAGACACAATACATACGTTAGATAGGGGCTGCCCGAGGAGAGCAGGGGGAGCGCCAGCATCATGATCGCCACTCCGCCGGCCTTCAGGAACTTGCCCGGGTTCAACTTGACCATGACGCTACACCTTCTTCCGCTCTGGCGTACCAAAGATCCCGTAGGGCCGTATCACCAGCACAGCCAGAATGACACTGAACGCAAAGGCGGATTTCATGTTCGTGGAGACGTAAGTGGCCACCAGGTTTTCCAATATTCCCAGGAGCACACCACCGGCCACGGATCCGGGCAGGCTGTTGAACCCGCCCAGAATCGCGCCGGCAAACGCTTTCAGTCCCACTTCCTGCATGAAATGCGGGTCCAGGCCGGTGGTCGGGGCGATCAGCATGCCCGCCAGGCTGCCCAGCATGGCTGCCACCGCCCAGCTCACCCCGAACACGGTGCCGATCGGAATGCCCATCAGCCGGGCGGCATCCCGATTTGTGGCCGTTGCCCGCATGGCGACGCCGGTCAGGGTATGTTTGAGGAACAGGTACATGACCAGCATCAGAGTGGACGAGAGCACGAAGATCAGCAAGGTGCTTTTGCTGAGGGCGAGCCCGGCAAAGCGGTAGGGTTCTTCGCCGACCGCTGAGGGGAAGACTTTCGGCTCATAGTTCCAGATCAGACCGGCGGTGCCGTTCAGAATCAGGGACAACCCCAGGGTGACGATAATCTGGTTGATAAGCGGCTTGGCGAGCTGGCGGCGAATTAACAGACGCTCCAGTGTGGCACCGAACCCTGCCGCAAACAGCACGGCGATCACAAGGCTCCACCAGTAGGGGATCTTGGCGGATGTCAGGGCCGTGAAGGCCACAAATGTGGACATCAGGGCGATGTCGCCGTGGGCGAAGTTGACCAGCCCGGTCGTTCTGAACACAGCGGTAAGCCCCAGTGCAGCCAGCCCGTAAAGGCTGCCAGCCGATGCCCCGCCAAGAAGGCTCTGAAATAGGATCGACAAAGCCGTCCCCCCAGTCGCCGGAATGGTGCTAGCCCGAAACGCCATCCTTGATGATGATGTACTTGCCGTCCTTCACCTGGCGAATGGACGCCCGGGTATTCGGCTGGTGGCTCTTGTCTGTATAGGTAACCTTGAAGATGCCCGGAAACTCCTTCATGGTCTCCAACGCCTTCATCAGATTCTCCCTGGTCAGATCCTTACCGGCCTGCTTCAAGCCTTCAACGAGCACCATACCCGCGTGCCAGCCCAGGAGTTGGGCGGGTGTTCCGGCACCGGTCCGATACTTGACCCCCTGTTCAACGAACTGCTTGACTGCCGGGTTATTCGTTTCAGCAAGATCCGGAATCTGGCTCACAATGTAGGCCTTCACATCCTTGAAGCGCTCCAGGGACGGTAACAGATCGCTGGTAAACGCAGCGGTGTTCAGGATCCACGTGGGCCGGTAGTCGATCTTTTCCGCTTCTCTGATCAACTGGCCGACCGGCTTGGAATTGGTCATGACCAACACGGCCTCCGCACCGGAAGCCTTCAGTTTCAGAGCGTAGGCCGAATAATCAACGTCGGCGTTATCATGGCCCACAGTGACCAGAACCTCAGCCCCCATGGCCTTGGCCGCTTCTTTTACGCCGTCCATCGTTTCCTGGCCGGCGTCGTTGTTGATATGAAAGCCTGCGAGCTTCTTCAGTTTCAGGTCTTCCACGGCAAATCTGACCTGAATCCTGCCCTCGGTAAAGTAGGGCATCATTCCGGCGAACAGGAACGGGTTATGCGGCTGTTGAAACCGGACGGCCGGTGCCATGCTCGCGACCGCCGGCACCTTGTTCTGCGTCAGATAATCCTGCACTGCGGCCAGGCTTGGCGTGCAGCAGACTCCGGCAATCGCGAACACCTTGTCCTGTTCGACCAGCTTCTTGGTAGCCGCCACGGTTCGGGAGGGCTGATACTGGTCATCTTCGACCAGAATCTTCAACTTGCGCCCGTGAACGCCGCCCTGGTCGTTGGTGTACTTCGCATAGGCTTCCAGGCCCCGCGAAACATCACCCCAAATCGCAGCCGGTCCCGACAGGGGTACAAAGGTGCCAATCAGGATCTCGCTATCCGTTACTCCCGGGACCGCGACCTTCGGCGCATCGGTCTTCGTCGCGGCCGGGGCTGAGGGCTGGGATCCGGTTCCACTGCAAGCCACGAGGCCGAGGCTGAGCACTGCGGCAAACGTCTTCAGGATCAGGCTATGGCGAGTCATTTCTGGCACACTCCCTTGCTTCTGTTCTGTGTTCTTCCGCACCATCCACGTAGGTTCCTGGCGTCAGGGGTGCAGTACCACGCGCACGTCTACTGCATACAGTCCCTTGACGGTGGGAATCAGGGGGTTGATATCCAGCTCCTGCACGGGCGGCGAGTGCCTGGCCATCAGACCTTCGGATCCGCCTACAGCCAACAGTAGCTCCACGAGACCGTCCACATCCAGCGGCGGGTAGTTACGAAATCCGTTCAGTAAGCGGGCGGCTTTGGTTTCCCCCAACATATCCAGGGCGTCGGCCCGGGTGATGGGTACGACCCGAACGCTCACCTCATCCAGGAGTTCCACTAATGTCCCGCCGAGTCCGAACGAGATCGTGGGGCCAAAAGTCGGGTCCATGCTGCATCCGACCAGCAGTTCCGGCCCTGACGGGACCATCTCTTCCACCAGAAACCCGTCCAGCGTCAACCCCAGAGCGGTGATGCTCCGGCAGGCGGCAGCCACCTCTGTGTCCGTACGGAGACCCAGATGCACGCCGCCAACGTCGCTCTTGTGCAGCGCTTCAGGCGAAATAATCTTGACGGCAACGGGATAGCCGATGCGCGTGGCTGCCTCCACAGCCTCATCGACGGTTCTGCACTTGTGCCCGGCGGGCACCCGTACCCCGGGAGCGACCTGGGTCAGCAACTGCTTGGCTTCGGGTTCCTGCAGGGTGTGCGCACCCTTTGTGACCGCCTGTTGCAGGAGCGACTGGACTTCCAGCTCTACCGTCACGTCAGATCACACCCCTTTCAATGAAGTCGGCCGCAGTATCTTCAGGCAGACCAAGCTCGGTCAGGATGGCACCCGAATGCTCCCCTGCGACCGGAGCCGGACGGTAAGATTCCAAAGTGGCGAGCGGATGTCCCAGCAGTGGCTTGACGCTGCCATCGGGGAAGGTGGCGTTTCGTACAACCCCTCGGGCGTGGAAGTGTTCATCGGCCAGGGCGTCGGCGATGGTGTTGACCGGACTGGCGGGCAGTTCGGCCTCCGTCAGCAGGTCGAGCCATTCCGCCAGGTCCTTCTGCAGGAAGATCTCGTCGAAAATGCCCCAGAGCCTTTCCGACTGCCTCTCTCGCCCCCGGTCAGTGCGTAGTTCGGGTTCAGCCGCCAGATCCGGCCGGCCAATGACCTCGCAAAGGCGCACCCAGTAGGGGTCCTCCCGCACGCCGAGGACGATATGGCCGCCATCGCGGGTGCGGTAGGGCCAGCGGAGTGGGTGCATGCGGTTGCGGGCCCGTTGCGGCCGGCCGGTTGTGTGGAAGTAGCCGGCGGCCGGCACCATCAGGGCGAGGGTGGCATCGGTCATGGACAGGTCAATGTAACGGCCCCGCCCGGTCTGTTCCCGTTCGAACAGGGCGGTTTGGATTGCCATGAAGGCAAACAGCGCTCCGGCCTGATCGGCGACCATGAGATAGGGGAGGACGGGAGTACCGTCCTTTTGGGTGACCATACTCAGGGCGCCGGTGACCGCCAGGTAGTTGGGGTCGTGACCGGGTAAATCCCGCTTGGGTCCGGTCTGGCCGTAGCCGGAGATGGAGCAGTAAATCAGGCGTGGATTGGCGGACGCCAGGGAGTCATAATCCACCCCCAGCCTGGCGGCGGCGCCGGGCTTGAACCCCTCCACGACGATATCGGCCTTTGCGGCCAGCCGCCGGAAGATCTCCTGCCCTTCCGGCTGCTTGAGGTCGAGGGACAGGCTGCGCTTGTTGCGGTTGAGGGCTGCGAAGGCACCAGGGTCGGCCACCCGCATGCGGTCACCGACTCCCGGCGGCTCCACCTTGATCACGTCAGCCCCCATGTCGGCCAGCAGCAGAGTGGCGTAGGGGCCGGGTAAATAGTGGGACAGATCGAGTACACGCAAACCTGAATACGTCGAAGTGAACACCGGCTACGCCCCCCTTTCCCCAGGGCGCCGGGCTTCCCGGTGCCGGTGGCGCCACAGCAGCCGCCCGGCGACGGCAATGGACTCCATGACGTCGAACTGAACCACCGCGCCGGCCTGGCGCAGAACTTCAATCATCCGCTGCCGCTGGGCGGCCAGTTCCTCGTGGCCGCTGCTGCGCACCACCACGATCCCCCGTGGACCCGGCCCCATCGCAGCCAGCTTTTCCGCCGCCAGTTCGGCCAGCCGCTCGCGCGCACGGGCCGGATGTTGCTGCAGGACGGTCAGATTGATATGGGCAATCACCAGGTCCACGGGCTCGCCCAGCAGCACATCGAGTACCTGGCCGAAAGCCTCGCCTTCACGGACGGTGATGGTCCAGTTCGGCAGATCAATCGGGTTTTCAAAGGAGTTGCCGGCCGGCAGCCCCATGTCCACGAGCTTCTGCTGGGCTGCCGCCGACAGCTTGGGCAGGGCGAGTCCCGCCCGATGGCAGGCGTCGGCAGCCAGGACGCTGATCCCGCCGCCGGATCCGACCAGAATGGTCCGGTTGCCGGCGAGGCTGGGCATGCGCTCAAAGGCCGCCAGTGTAGCCACAAATGCCTCGGGGGTGTCGACCAGAACGGTGCCGGTCTGGCGGCAGAGTCCCTGGAAAACCCGCGCATCGCTGGCCAGAGCCCCGGTGTGGGAGGCCGCAGCCACCTGGCCCCCGGCCGTCATGCCACCTTTCAGAATGACCACCGGTTTGACGGCTGCCGCCTGCTGCAGGGCCAGGAAAAAGGCGCGTCCCTCCTTGACCGTTTCCATATGGATGCCGATCACCGCGGTTTCGGGGTCGGCGGCGAAGTACGAGAGCAGTTCGGCCGGTCCCAGGTCGAGTGCGTTCCCCACGTGGGCGACCTTGCTGAACCTCATCCCCATGACCTCGCCGCTGTTCATCACGTCGCCGCCGAGTCCGCCGCTCTGGATCATCAGGGAGACACTGCCCGGCTCGTAGGAAAGGGTGTGCATGTAGCTCAGCTTGCTGGCCGGCACGTACAGCCCGATACTGTTGGGACCAAGCAGCCGGATGCCGCCGGCGCGTGCCGCCGCCAGCAGTTCGGCCTCCCGTGCCTTACCGTCAGTGCCGGTCTCCCCGAAACCAGCCGCGATAATCTGGGCAAACCGGCACCGGCCGGCCAGCCCCCTGACCACGTCCAGGACCTGGTCCGAGGGAACCGCAACGTATGCATAGTCGATGGTCTCCGGCAGGTGGGACGCGTCCGGATAGGCCTTCAGCCCACCGATAGTGTCGGCCTCAGGGTGAACAGGGTAGATGCGCCCAGCGAACCCCTGTTCGTTCAGCATCTTAATTTGCAGCCCGCCCAGGGTCATGCGTTTGGCGGATGCACCGAAGACGGCCACGGTGCGGGGCTTGAAAAGCGGTGCAAACCTTTCGAGCAGATCTGGCAACGCCACGTCTCTCCCTTGCTGGATGAGTGCTAGTTCGCGGTTGTGGGTGCGGCAGCAGGGGCCTGGGCCGGGGGCTTCAGCAGTTCTCTGGCGATCGTATTCCGCTGGATCTCGGACGAGCCGGTCAGGATCCGCCACATGCGGGCGTGCCTGTACATCCACTCCACGGGGTGACCCTGCATCAGACCCTCGCCGCCGTGGATCTGCAGCGACCGGTCGACAATGCGTCCCACCGCTTCGGACGTAAACAGCTTCACCATCGAGGCCCGCTGCCGGACATCCTCGCCACGATCGACGGCCCTGGCTGCGTCGGCGATCATGCACTTGCAGGCATAGAGGTCTGTGGCCATGTCTGCCAGCATGTGTTGAATTGCCTGAAAGTCGGCGATGCGCCGCTTGAACTGCGTCCGCTGGGTGGCATACTCAGTAGCCAGGTCCAGAGCCCGGGCGGCCATGCCGACAAAGACGGAGGAGTTCAGGATGCGGTTCTGGGTGATGCGTGACATGGCCCAGCGGAAGCCCTGGCCCTCTTCGCCAAGGCGGTTGGCCACAGGGATGCGGCAGTCTTCCAGGAAGATTTGTGCCGCGATGGTCTGGCCGTTGATCGCCGTCTGGGGCGGACCCACGCGATAGCCGGGTGTGGACCTTTCGACCACGAAGGCGCTGATGCCGTCGGGAGAGCCCTTTTCCGGGTTCGTCATGGCGATCACGATGGCAAAATCGGCGTACGAGCTGTAAGAAGCGAAGTGCTTGACGCCGTTCAGAACGTAGTGGTCACCATCCCGTACGGCCGTCGTCTTCAGATTACCGGCGTCGGAGCCCGCCTGGGGCTCGGTCAACGCAAAACAACAGGTCAAATCCCCTTCGGCCAGGGGTGCCAGGTAGCGTTGCTTTTGCTCCGCAGTGGCCCGAAGCAAGATCTCCCCGGCGCGCAAGGGGCCGCCATAATCCCCCAGGACGTAGTTGTTCAGGGTGGCGCCGGCTCGGTTCAGTTCCTGCTGGAGCGTGGCCAGGCCCTCGATACTCAAGCCCTTCCCGCCGTACTCAACCGGCAGGTTGATGCCATACCAGCCGGCCGCCCGCGCGAGCTTGCGGACCTTGCGCGTGATCTCGACCGCGGCATCCGGATCGTCCAGATCATGGACTCCTGCGGCCTTTTCGAAGGGGATTAATTCTTCAACCACGAATCGGCGAAATTGAATACATAACTCATCTAGCTGCTGGTCCGTCACCAGGAGACCTCCTCCAGCCTTACGCCTTGTCTATTCCATGGGTAGACTTGTCCTAAGACGTCTTGTGCCGTATCATAGCTGTTAGAGGATATTTGTGTCAACAAAATTCGAGGACAATGTTATTTTATGAAACGGGTGAATCGCTATGGAACTGAAACGTGACGGGCCTGATTCACTGTATCGCCAGATTGCGGATGATTTGGAGCACTCGATCCACGAGGGAACGCTGAGGCCCCTGGAGCGACTGCCGAGCGAGCAGGAGCTCATGTTGAAGTATGGGGTCAGCCGGGTCACCGTGCGCAAGGCCATCGATTTTCTGGAGCATAAGAACCTGGTTGTCCGCCGGCAGGGCCGGGGGACCTTTGCGACCGGTCCCGTGGTGCATCAGGACCCCAGCGCTCCCTTCTATGAGGCTCTGGCCGCCCAGGGCGTACAGTACAGCACACAACTCCTGGAGTACGGGCTGGTCACACCTGCTGAGAGCGTGGCTGCGGCGATGCGCCTGGCGGGAAGCCAGGTGGCCAGAGCGGTCCGGGTCTACTCGATCACCGAAACCCCCATTGGGGTAGCCGTCGCCCACATGCCGGCTGAACTCATCGACCGACTCACCCGCGAGCAGATCGCAGAACTGTCAGGCTACGCCCAGTTGCAATTGGCGTTCGGAGTCAAGGTGGCATATGCCCAATTGCACATTCGGTCCCAGCTCTGCGAATCATGGATCTGCTCCCTCCTGGGACTGCACCCATCGGAGTCCTTGCTCATCCTGGAACGGACCAGTTTCAGCGACGATGACCAGGCCGTGGAGCATACCCAGTTCTTCCTCAGGTCTGATGCCTACGAGTTCGGACTTACCATCAGAGGCGGCCTGCGCCTCTTGCCGGGAGTGCAGGCGTCGAACACCTCGACCAGATAGTGGGACGCGGCCAGAGCCCCGGCAGTGGAGGTAGGGAGATGGACGAGCGCCAACTGCAAATGTTTCTGACCGTGGCCGACCGGCAGAGTTTTACCCGGGCAGCAGAGGTGTTGCACACCTCCCAGCCCACCATCAGCCTGCAGGTCAAGGCCCTGGAGGCAGAGGTGGGCGCCCGGCTGGTCGACCGCACAAACAAGACCGTGGCCCTGACGCCGGCTGGCCAGGCGCTGTACAAGCATGCGGCGCGGCTGCTGCGGGACCTTGGAGAGATGCGGCGGGCGGTCATCCTGGCGGCCGGCGAGGTGGTCGGCCGGCTGACGGTGGGCGCTACTCTGACCATTGGTGACTATATCCTGCCGCCGGTGGTGGCCGAATTCCAGCGCCACTTTCCGGCGGTATCTGTCTGCCTGCACACCCAGAATACGGGCCAGATCATTCGGCTCCTGATGGCAGGCGAGCTGGACCTGGCCCTGGTGGAAGGCCCGGTCGCCGCCGGCGAGATCGAATTGAACGCCTTTCTGGAGGATGAGCTGCTGCTGATCGCTCCGGCGGACTATCGCTGGCTGACGCAGCCGGTGGTGGAGCTGCACGAGCTGCCGCTGCAAAATTGGGTGGTCCGGGAACCCGCGTCCGGGACCCGTTCGATCATCGAGCGCCACCTGGAGTCGGCCGGGCTGCGGCTGGCTGACTTTCGCATTGTCAGCGAACTGAGCACTACGGAGGCGATCAAGGGTGCGGTCGAGGCAGGGCTGGGCGTAACGGTGCTGTCTCAGTGGGCGATCCGCAAGGAACTGCTGTTGGGTACCCTGATCGCCCGCCGGATCCGGCACTTGCCCATGCGGCGCCAGTTGGCCATTGCCACCCTCCGGGGCCGCACCCTGGTACCGGCCGCGGCGGCTCTCATCCAGCAGCTACAGGGGCTCGCCCCGCTGCGGCTGCCCAGCTCCCTGCCCTTGCCGGGGTGATCCCGCCCGGACTCTCCCGCCCGGGGGTGCGTCAGGGCCCCGTACGATTGCGTTTCTTAATAGAAACATCTGCAATCGATATTGTACATAAGGAGTAAGCGCCTGTTAATGTTAAGCAATTGCTGCATGACCGACTGGAGGTAACCGCATGTCACCCGGACTTGCCGCAGAAATCTTTGCCGTGTCCATTGGCGTGGGAATCCTGGGCGCCCTCCTGGGGCTCGGGGGCGGCATTCTCGTGGTGCCACTTCTTACCCTCTACATGGGTGTTCCCATTGGACAGGCGGCCGGAGCGAGCCTGGTGGCAACCATTGCCACCTCCAGCGGAGCCGCTGCGGTGCTCCTGAAGAACGGGATGACCAATATCCGCCTGGGGATGTTTCTCAACCTGGCTACCACCGCTGGCAGCCTTGCCGGTGCCCTGCTGGCGGTCTACTTTTCTTCCGGCTGGCTCATGCTGATTTTCGGGCTGCTCCTGCTCTATTCTGCCTTTGCCATGTTCCGGAAGCGGGGCAGTGAGTTGCCGGAGGGGGTGGTGGAACACCCGCTGGCTGCAAGGGTGGGGCTGTCCGGCCAGTACTACGACCGGAGCCTCGGCCGGGTCGTTCAGTATAAGGTGGCCGGCGTTCTGGCCGGGTTCGGGGTGATGTTCGGGGCCGGGCTGATGTCGGGGTTGCTGGGCATTGGGAGCGGAGCCCTCAAAGTGCTGGGCATGGACGTCTGTATGCGCCTGCCATGGAAGGTTTCCACGGCCACCAGCAACTTCATGATTGGCGTTACCGCCGCAGCAGGTGTGGGTGTGTATCTGGCCCAGGGCAAGATCCACCCGCCGACCGCGGCACCCGTCGCCCTTGGGGTACTGGTGGGAGCACTGGTCGGCAGCCGGCTCGTCCCGGTGTTCAAATCGGGTACCCTGCGGACTATTTTCGTACCTGTCTTGATGGTAATGGGCGCCCAGATGATCTGGCGGGGGGTGTTCTGATGGCGGAACTCACACCGGGACGGGATCTCTCTGCTGACCAGGTTGGCACTGGCATCGAGCATCTGCTGGCGGTCATACTGAACTGGGGTGTCTTCCTGTCAGCAGGGGTGATCCTGCTGGGACTCCTGCTCTTGTTTGTGGGGCCTGCTTACGGTGGCCCGGAGTACCTGACCAGCCTGCCGTCGATCTGGGCCGGGTTATGGCAAGGGAACCCGAACGCCATCATGATGGGCGGCATGCTACTGCTCCTGGTCACACCGGTCATCCGGGTGGTTGCCGCCGTTGCCGCGTTTGCCGTGCGTCGGGAGCGCTGGCATGTACTCATCAGTATTTCTGTCTTGCTCATACTCCTGGCCAGCATGGCGGCCGGACAGGGGCATTAGCTCCCGGGGATCAGCTCCGGGCTCAAATTCCATCCTTTCCTGGCGGTGAGTTAGTTTGCGGATGGGTGTATGGGCCAAAGTCATGCTGGGTGGCTTGATTGCGACCCTGTTCCTGATGGTCGTGGTCGCGGTAAGCTTTTTCCAGATACGGGCTGTGATCGACAACTTTACCGTTGCGGTTGCAGACCAAAGTCTGATTAAAGACGCCATGAACATCAAGGTTGGGGTCGAAAAGGAAGTGGTTGGTCTTCAGGCTTTCCTGCTTGCGGGTGAGGACTGGTTCCTGGATCCGCTGCATGAAGGCAAGGCCGATATAGCCAGGACCGCCGCCGAGATGCGCAGGCACCTGAAAACGGATGACGACCGCAAGGCACTGGACGAGATTGAGCAGTTAAATGAAGCGTTCCTGGCCGGTGCCGAACAGGCCATCGCCCTCAAGCAGGCCGGACGACATGGGGAAGCGCTGAACCTGATGACGAAACAGGTCAAGGACAGCGAGTACCTCCTCACCACGAGGACCGACAGCTTGATTGAGCGTCAAACCCATCTGGTCAGTGCTTCCGAGGCGCAGGCTGTCACCCAGGCCACCAGGTCCACCATCATGACCATCGGTATTGCCATTCCGGCCATCCTGCTGGCTTTCCTGATCGCCTGGCTCGTGGCCCGAGCCTTTTCCGTCCAGGTGGTGGCGGCGGCAGAGATGGCCCAGCGCCTTGCCGCCGGCGATCTCACGGTAAAGCCATTGCCGGCTCTTGTCTAACGATGAGGTCGATCCCGGGCCCTGAACCAAATGATCACGAGCCTGCGCGCGTTAATTACCCAGGTCGCTGGTTCCGCCCAATCGGTGGGTAACTCGGCCGAACGACTGAACGGTTCCGTCGATCAGGTGACCCACGCTGCCGACGGCATCGCCCAGGCCGTCGATCAGGTAGCCCAGGGTGCCTCCGACCAGTCTGCCCTGGCGGCCAAGGCCCATCAGTTGGTGGACGAGTTGCGCCGGGGTGTGGCCCACATTGCCGACGGCGCCGGGGAGAACGCCCGGACGGCCCGGCAAACGGCCGGCGCCGTCAGCCAGGTAGTCACGGGTATCGATGACGTGGTCGCCACGGCGGGCCGGGTCTCGGCCTAGTCCCAGCAAGCCATGGATACTGCCCGCAGCGGCGGCCAGGTGGTTCAGGAGGCGATCCGGGGCATGGACCGCATCCGTCAGGCCGTGCTGGCCTCGGCGGAGCACATCCGGCAGTTGGGCCGCCTCTCTGACCAGGTGGGATTGATCACCCAGGCGATTACTGGCATTGCTGATCAGACTAACCTGCTGGCCCTGAACGCCGCCATTGAGGCGGCCCGAGCCGGTCAATACGGCAAGGGGTTTGCGGTGGTGGCCGGCGAGGCAGTGAAGGCGATGGATCAGGGGCAGGCCGAGACGGAAGCCGGATCAACCCTGGCGGTGAACGCCAGCCAGGCGCTTCAGGAAATCCTGGCAGTGGTAGGGCAGTCGGCAGACGACGTGGCGGCCATGCGGGTGGCGGCCCGGCAGATCGCCATCTCCAGCCTGGACGTGGCGCGGGCGGTGGACTCGCTGCAGGCAGTGGCCGAGGAGCATACCGCAGCCACGGAGCAGATGGCCGCCAGGTCGAATGAGGTGACCAGGGCAGTGGCCGGGATTGCGGCCATTTCCGAGGAAAACGCAGCAGCGGCCGAGCAGGTCTCGGCATCCGTGGAGGAGATGAACGCTTCCATAGGCGAGGTAGCGGCGGCGTCTCAAAGCATCGCCGCCATCGCCCGGGAACTGCTCAGCCAGGTTGCTCGCTTCAACTTGCCAGATCCCGGGCGGAGTGATACCGACAAGACACTGGACTGAGGCAGGCGGCACCTGGCACGGCTCGTTTTCTCGGCCCAGGCTCCTGTCATGTCCATCATGATGCGCCCGCCGCCCTCAAAGTCCACAAAGGGGAGCAGGTTGGGCGGGTCGGCGGAGGCGGCCAGGCTGCCTTCTCCAGTTCCCGGGCATTGCCGGGCCAGTCGGATGCCTCCAGCAGGATCAGCGCAGCCGGGGTCGGCCCCACCATCCGAGTTCGCAATTCGCGGTTGAATTTGTTGATGAAGGTTTGCATTAGCGGCAGGATATCCATTGCGCCGCTGGGCAAGCGGCGCAATGTGGACCGACAGCGCGTCGAGCCGATAGTACAGGTCGAGCCGGAACCCGCCGGACTGAATTATTGCCGGCAGATCCCAATTCGAGACAAAGGAATCGGGACGAGATGGAGCTAATGGATAGGGATGAGAAATTCAAGGTTTACACCCCTGATCAGATGTTGCTTCTGCCCCCGTCTCTCAAGTACTGGCTACCAGCCCACGATGAGCTATGTCCGGATAGTGGAAAAGGAAGTGCGACTGCAAAAAGAAGTCAATGCCAACACAATTTGCTAAAGGTATACCGCTCTGCAAAGGTTACATAGTTCCGCAGCCTCTTTGTTGACATCCACATTTCGGGAGCTATAACGAACTCAGGCGAAGCCTGAGTTACGGAGACATGCTCCTAGGGCCGTCGAGCGGCATGGTATCTCTGGCCCTTTCCCTGAAGCCCGCCTATGGAAACTTTATACATCCTTCAGGGGTGAAAACCTTTCCGACATAATTAGAACCGAAAGGGTATTCTGGACGGGCACGGCAAAAAGGCGGCCTGGCCCCCACCCCACAGGGCCAATCGTCAACTCTTGCAATACGTCCGGCGCACAGCACTTGCAAAAGTTGACGATTCCACCCCGAAAACCACTCCGGGAGACCAGTTTGGGGCGGTCTGGGGTGGCAAAAACGCGCCGAATGACCCCCCCAGGGTATAGACCCACGCCTTTGCCAGCTAGAAACGTCAAGGTTTACCATTATCCGCCACCGGTGCCCGTGCAAAAGTTGACGATCCGGCCAGGAGATCAGGCCACTCAGGCGGCGGGACTCAGCACAGCGGCACATGGCCGTCAGCATGCTGTGCCAGGTCCAGACTTCAGTGCTGCGAACCCGGGCGGCTTCGAGTTCGTAGTCCACCTTCTTGCACCTGGTGCTGGGCGTTAACGGTCTAATGGCATCTAAACTGCTCGGTGACGAACAGGCCGCGGCAAGAAGCCTCATCGCCGATTCCTGGGGCCTTTCTCCAAGAGTCAACAGGTTGCGCGGCTTTCAGATTTCCCGGGTAGCTACTGCATTCCAGGGAGGTTTCCGCTCGTGGCACTCCTGAGAAAGAACTGCTGGTTATTCGTATCACTCGTTTTTGCAGTTGCGGTATTCCTGACCTTGCCCGGGCTGGCGGGGGTGGCGGCGGCCACCTCTGGCGGCATCAGTCTCACCGACAGTTCGGTCAGGGACTGGTCCCATCCCGGTACCTTCTGCCTGTCCGACACCACCGGCGATGTGAGCGGCGGCGGCCAGGCCTGGGACCTGGTCCGTGTCTGTTGGGCCTTCGATGACAGCAACGTGTATGCGCGCTGGGACGTCATCGTGCCGAACAAGACCAATGGGTCTGTGCTGAATAACACCTTTTTCAGCCTGGGGCTGAATAGCGTGGCTGTAAAGGGTACCACAGACGCCACGGCCACCCATGCCGTATTCCTATATATTGACAACGCAGGTGCGCTGAAGCCAGGTGTCGCCAACGGTGATTTCAGCACAAAGGTCAACCTGGAGGCGCCCAACTATACCAACGGACCCTACGCGCAGCAGACCATCCTGCGTGACTCCGGCACCGGTAACAACGTGCCTGTCGTGACGGCCGTTGAGGCCAAGTTCCCCTTTGCAGCTTTTAACGACAGCAGCTTTGCCGCTGGGCAACGCCTGCTGGTGGACAGCACCAGTTCTTACCCGGTATGGGGACGTTCCCATGCCTCGGCCCAGCAAACGTCCAACATCAAGGATGTAGTGCCTGAGAGTGGTTATATCTGGTCTCAGTTTGATGGGGCCGGCTACGAGGCCGAGGGCACCGGACCCCTGATCTCGGCCGACGGTTCATCTTTGGCCCTGACGGTGTTGCGCAGTGCCACTGTCAATTACACCCTTACGGCCAAGAACACGGGCGACGGGCCGGCTACAGTAAAATCCGCCGCCTGGACCCTGCCCTCCGGGTTCGCCTTCGTAAATGGCTCAACCACAGCCCAGGTTACGGCTGCCGACGGCACCACCAGTGCCCTGGCTTTGGGTGTACCGTCGCAGAGCGGCTCCGTGCTTACCTGGAACTGGAGTTCACCATACCAGTCTCTGGCCGCGGGGGATACGCTGACCATCCGTTTCCAGGCTACCGCACCGGCCTCCAGCGGCGGCCCCTGGTACAGCCAGGTGCAGGTAACTGCCAATCCGCCTGCTTTACTGCTTGGTGGCGACTCGACCTTTAGTACGGGCCAGGTGGCCCCGGTCTCCGTCACCACCCAAGGGCTTGTCTTCACGCAGGGGCCGGCTGACGGGAGCGTTATTCAGGCCGGGAGCAATATTACGGCAGCGGGCGGGGGTCAGATCCAGGTCACGCTGCAAGACGAGGGCGGCAGTACGGTGACGTCGTTCAGTGGTACTGTGACCATTGAACTTGCAGAGAATCCGGGTGCAGGCACTCTGGCGGGCACCACGGCCGCCACGGCCAGCAGCGGCGTAGCCACCTTCTCTAACCTTCAAATCAACAAGATCGGCACCGGATACAAGCTGCGCGCCATGGCCGAAGGCAAGGCCGACGGGCTCAGCAACGCGTTTGACATCACCGGAGGTGCGGCCACTGCTCTCACCTTCTCGACGCAGCCGGCCAACAGCACAGCAGGCGCCACCATGGCAAACGTGGTGGTGCGGGCGGTGGACGCCGATGGTAACCTGGACACCACCTTCTCCGAGGATATTACCGTGGCGATCGGGACCAACCCGGGCAGCGGTACCCTGGGCGGGACGGCCACCGTTACCGCTAGTGGCGGCGTGGCTACCTTCTCCGACCTGAGCATCAACAAGGCGGGGGACGGCTATACGCTGACGGCGAGCGCCACCGGGCTTACCGATGCCACCAGCAATAGCTTTAATATCACCACCGGCGCCGCAACCGAGCTGACTTTTTACACGCAGCCGGCCAACAGCACAGCAGGCGCCACCATGGCAAACGTGGTGGTGCGGGCGGTGGACGCCGGTGGTAACCTGGACACCAGCTTCTCCGGGGACATTACCGTGGCGATCGGGACCAACCCCGGCAGCGGTACCCTGGGCGGCACGGCCACTGTTACCGCCAG
>JAKFDK010000103.1:0-48053 GCA_036676195.1 Clostridia bacterium
GTACTTTAATGAAGCACCCGGTCAGCAAGTGCCGGTGACCCCGCCGGTGCCAGTACTGTTAAGGCAGTTCACGATCTGGGTGAGCTTGTTCCGGATGGACGTGGAGGTGCTGATCAGCGCCGCAATCACCCCGATCGCCACCAGGGCGCCGATCAGAATGTACTCCATCAGGGTCTGGCCAGACTCGTCCCGCCACAGTTGCTTCCATATTTTCTTGTGCACAGTGCGTGCCTCCTTGGATTTATCGTGATCTCCGGTCCTGGTGTGGGGCGCCGCCAGGTGGCGCCCGTACCGCGCGTGTCATAGGTCTCCTCCTCAGCGCAACACGTTCAGAATGTTGATAACGGCAGGACTCAGAATCAGCACCATGGTGGGCAGGAAAATCAGCAGAATGACGGGCGCCATCAGCTTCAGGCTGGACTTCTGGGCCAGTTCCTGTGCCCGTAGCCGCCTTTCGTCCCGCAGCACCTGCCCCTGCTGGCGCAGGATCCGCACCACCGGTGTTCCGGTCTTTTCCGCCTGGGTAACCTCCTGCAGCGCCCGGGTCAGTCCGTCGTGGCCCACCCGGTCTGCCACGGCCAGGAGTGCCTGGGCTCGCGGGGCGCCCAGGCGCATCTCCTCCCCAGCCCGCCGGATTTCCCGACCCAGGAGCCCCCCCATCCGGTCCGCCACATGGCCGAGCGCATCCCCGAGGTTCAGGCCGGCCTCACAGCTCACCACCAGCATGTCGATGCAGCCCAGCAACTGGCCGTCCACCTCCCGTTTGCGGACCTGGATACGGCTGCGCACCCACACGTTGGGGGCCGCAAAAGCCAGCGCACAGGCGACTGTGGACAGACTGATCCCGACAGGGCCCAGCCCGATCACACCCATCGAGAGCACAAAGCCCCCGGTGAGCAAAGCGGCCGCGAGCTTGGTGGCATAGAACTCCTCCGGCCGCATATCGAGGCCGGCCCACCTGAGTTGCTGCGCCGCCTGCCCCAGTCCTTCCGGCCCGGCCAGGCGAGTGGCCGTCTGTTCGAGCCAGCGGCCGAACACCCGGGGCTGCGCAGCGCCCTCATAGGCGTCTTCGGCGCCCATCTGCCCCAGGGCTCTGGCCAGGGTCCGCTCCCTCCGCTCCCTGAGGGTGAGAAGCCACAGACCGAGAAACACGATGCTGGCGGCCACCAGGGTGCCGATCCACAGCTCCACGCCGTCAGTCCACCTCCATGCGCATCATGGTCCGGATCCAGACCCAGGCCAGGCCGACGGCGCCGTAGCACCCCGCCAGCACCGCCTGACCGGAGCCGCTTGCCAGCAGCGGTTCAAAGTAGTCCGGGTTCAGGGCACGCAGAAGCAGGGTCATGGCGAACGGCATGGCGGTGATCGTGTAGGCGGTAATGCGGATCTGGGCCGTCGTCGCCAGCACCGCCTTGCGGGCAAGCCGCCGCTCCTGGATCTGCTGCGCGATCTTCTGCAGCACCTCGGCGAGGTTCCCGCCGGTCCGGGTGAGGATGCTGACGGCAACCACCACCAGTTCAAAGTCCCGGCTCTGCACCCGCTGGGCGACCCTGGCCAGGGCTTCCGCCGGGGTGGCACCCAGAGAGATGGCCCTGCCGGCCCGTTGAAATTCGGTCCGCGCCGGCCCATCCGTTTCCTCAGCCATCAGTTGAATGGCCTGATCAAGGCTCCGCCCGGCACGCAGGTATGAGGCCATCTTGCCCAGGGCAGCGTCCAGCGTGTTGCCGAATGCCTCCGCCCGGGCGTGCCTGACCCGGGCCACCCACCAGCGGGGCGCCCACAGGCCAGCCAGCGCCCCCAGCATGGGCGCATACCAGCGCGGTAGCACCGTGTAGGCCGCTGCCGCCCCAAAGAGCGACACCACCGCGCTGAGCCCAAGCAACTGCACCGCCGTCAGACCCCCTCCGGTGGGCTCACCTTCCACGAGGCCGGCACCGGCCCGCCCCGACCCCGCCGCCGCTTCCGGTGCACGGCCAGGGGTGGCCCCTGGCGGACCTGTCTCACCAAACACCAGCTGGATCTGGCGCTCGGACCGGCGCGGCAGTTCCCTGAGGGCCAGTCCGGCGAACAGCACAGCCAGGAATACGAAGCTTCCCATCAGGAGCATAAGGGGGCCCCCTCGAACAGCTCACGTTCCGGATGGACACCGTGCTCGGCCATGCGGGCGGTCAGAGGCTCTGCCAGTGAGATACCGGTAGCGGCCAGGGCGCCCAGCACCTTGCCGTCCGCCTCGCCCGCGTACCTGAACCGGAGCAGGTCCTGCACCGTTACCGAACCGTGGGCATGGAGGCCCAACACCTGGCTCACGGCCAGCACCCGGCGGGTGCCATCCCGCAGCCGCCCGATCTGAACGATCAGGTCCACGGCACTGACAATCTGCTCCCGGATCGCCCGGGCGGGCAGTTCTTCCCCGGCCATCAGCACCATCACCTCCAGACGCCGGACGGCGTCCTGGGGGTTATTGGCGTGGAGAGTGGTCAGGCTCCCTTCGTGGCCGGTGTTCATGGCCTGCAGCATGTCCAGGGCCTCGCCGCCGCGGCACTCCCCAATCACGATGCGGTCAGGACGCATGCGCAGGGCGTTGCGCACCAGGTTTCGGATCGTGATCTCCCCCTGCCCCTCCACATTCGGTGGGCGTGTTTCCAGGCGCACCACATGCGGCTGCTGAAGCTGCAGCTCGGCTGAATCCTCAATGGTCACAATGCGCTCATGCTCCGGAACAAATGTAGAAAGGCAGTTCAGGAAGGTGGTCTTGCCCGAACCGGTGCCGCCGGAAACCACCACATTCAGGCGGGCGCGTACGCAGGCAGCCAGAAAACGCAGGGTGGCCGGATCCAGGCTCCCGCGCTCCACCAGTTCCCCGGCGGTGAGCCGGCGGCCGAACTTGCGAATGGTCAGATACGGGCCGTCCAGACCCACGGTGGGCAGGACGGCATGGACCCGGCTGCCGTCCGGCAACCGGGCATCGGCGAGCGGCAGGGACTGGTCAATGCGCCGCCCCACCGCCCCGACGATGCGCTCGATCACGATTCGGAGGTGCTCTGCATCCCGGAACCGCATGGGTTGGAGGGACAGACGCCCCTCCCGTTCGACCCAGACCCGGTCAGGGCCGTTGACCATAATCTCGGTCACCCCCGGATCGTCAATGAGCGGCTGAATGGGGCCGTAGCCGAACAGGTCCTGGAGGATTTGTTCGGCCAGCCCCTGGGAGCCCAGCACGGCCTGCTCCCCCACGAGCAGGTCCCTGACCTGGCGGACCAGGCGTTCCCGGATCTTCGGGTTAGTCCGGTAGGCCCGCAGGTCTTCGGCCGCCACCCGGGCAATGAGCTTTTGCCGGACGCGGTCCACCACATCGGTCAGGTCGGCTCTGCGCCCGGTCAGCTCCGGGATTGGCCCATCCGCCGTTTCCGCCGCTGAGCGGACGGCCTGGTCCTGCCCGCCGCCGCCCAGCCTCCGGCCAAACAGCCCCCGCTTCATCCTCATCACCCCCTGCCCGTCAGGAGGGCCGCCACCCTGCCAATCAGCCCACCACGGCGTGTAACCGCCACCTCGGGTACAACGGCCCCCGCCAACCTGCGCACCTCCCGGCTGAAGGGCGAGGCGGGCCAGGCGGTCACGGTCACCTTCCCGCTGTGGGCCGCGGCCTGCACCAGCGGGTCCTCCGGAATCGTGGCTCCCAGCCGGAACGGCAAACGCCTGACGATTTCCCGGAGCGGAAGGTCTGTCTTCCTGGGCACCCGGTTGAGTACCACCCGCAACCGCTGCGGGTCCACCCCCACCACGTCGGATTCGAGCACCTCACCGGCCTGCCCGCGGCCTGCGATCCGGTTCAACGTGGGCAGGTCTGGAGTCACAACGAGGAGCACCTGTGTGGAGACCTGCAGGGCAGCCAGCGTGACATCATGACTCAGGTCATTCGAGCAGTCCAGCACCACCACATCAAAGTGCCGGCGGGCGGCATGCAGGATTCGCCGTGTGACGGTTTCGTCCGTCTCCAGGGCATCCACCAGGTTGGCAGCCCGGGGCAGGATGTAGATGCCGAGCCTGTCGTGGCGGTTGATCAGACCCTGCACCACCGGCCAGCCAAGGCCGGCACCGTCGCCCTCCACATCCCACCAGGTGGCGGTGGTCTGCCGGGCGCCCTCCCACTGGAGCTGGATCGCCAGATTCCCATACGGGTCGCACTCCACCAGGAGCACGCGCATATCCGGCCCGCCCATCGCCCGGTAGGCGGCGGCCAGGTTCAGCGCCACTGTAGACTTGCCGACGCCGCCCTTTGGTGAGTAGACGGCCAGCACCTGCTGGCGCAGCACCACCGGGCGACCGCCCCGGCGCTCTTCCCCCTCCGGCTGCTCTGCATCGTCGAACCGGCCCAGTCGCTTGCGCAGTTCTTCCCGGGAACAGCGCACAGCCTTCTCCAGTTCCGACCGGCTCAGCGGCCGGTGCAGAACCTCACGCACGCCGGCGGCCACCGCCGCCCGTACCAGGTCGGGTGTGGGGCGGCCGGCCACCACAAACACCATGCCGTCGGGGTTGGCACCAGCCGCGGCCTGGGCAGCCTTGAGCGGGTGGTTCAGGCCATCGCCGTCCACCACTACGATGGCAGGAGCCCATTCCTTCACCAGGCGCCTGACATCGCTGACCGTTTCGCTGTTCCCGACCACCCGGTAGTGCGGGTAGAGGGCCTGGACGCACTCGCCGGTGAACTCCTCGCCCCCCACCACGAACACGGTTTCGTCCAGCACGGCGTCCCTCCCCCCTACCTCTGGACCTGTCCGGATTGGTCAAGGAACCCGTACTTGGCCAGCCAGGCGCGGCCGGTCACGCCCTGGGTTTGCGCCGCCGTCGGGTCGGAATTGTAGGGGTTGAGCGCAAACCGCAGGTACCCCGAGGTCAGTGCAAAGGCGATGTCCTCGATCTGTTCGGGCTTGAGCGCCAGCACCAGTGTGCTGCCGTTCCCACCCCCGTCGATCTGGTTGACCTGCAATACGTTCACCGCCTGCGCGACGATCTTCCCCACGCCGACTGATAGCCCCTGACCGGCCTCGATCTTGACGCTGGCGATGATGTCCACCTTGTCGCCGGGCCGGATCTTCCCGCCCACCGCGCTGGCCGGATCAAAGGCGAGGGCGAACGCCCGCAGGCTGGGGTCTTTCAACATCGTGAGCTGGGCGCCCAGCAGCCGGTCCCCCTGGGTATCCGCCACCCGGGCCTTGCGGGCGATCTCACCAGCCAGAATGGTATCCCGCAGATACCGGCCGGCAAGCTCTTTGGGGTCCCGGATGGCGTCGGGCGGCACGGATATGCTCGGCATCTCCACCACCTTGATGCCGTCAGCCGCCACCTGGGTGTAGGGCAGCAGGTCCCGGATGGCGATGACCACCTCTTCCGTCTCGCTGAAGGACCGGACCGTCCGCACGGCGAGCCAGGCGGCCACCAGACCGGCGGCCACAAAGGCGGTGAGGTACAACATGCCCTTGCCACGGGTGGTCACTGTTCCGCCTCCTGTTCCTGGTCAAGGATGGCCATCCGGTAGATCCGCCAGCCACCCGACTTCTGGCGGATGAACTCGTACAGGGCCTGGATCCGTTCCGTGCTGCTGCCGTAACCGGGCACCTCTGTCTGTACCCGGTAGGTGACCTTGACCGCACCACGGTCCCGGCTGCCTGTTACGGGCTCGGCCCTGGATTCCACCTCGACCAGCTTCTGCTTCACGTCCACGGCTTTCAGCATCGGAAAGGCCAGCATGGCCGCCTGCCGGGCTTCCCCTGTGAGCATGGCGGCTGCTTCATCGAGCCTGCGCTCCACCGTGTTCCGGGTATACTCGGTTGCCAGCCGCTCCAGTTCCCGCTCACTGACGTGGCTGCGCCCGCAGGCCGGCACCGCCACGGCCAGGGCGACCAGCCAGAGCAACAGGGTTTGCCGCAAGGGAAAGCACCTCCTTGACCATCACCGTGCAAATGGGAGTTTCCGGGCCAGAGCCCGGGCCAGCCCGTCAAAGGCGGCTCTCAGGGCCGCGTCTGCCTCCTGGGCCGGGCGCCCGTGTACACTGGCGGCGTAGGCCGCAGCCGTGAAAGGAATGACCGCATCGGGCTCGATGCCCAGCACGTCCTGCGGGGAGGCGTGGGGGACCGGCACCCAGCGGTTGATCACGGCCAGCACCGGCTGGCGGGCTGCCACCGCCTGATACGCACTGCGCAGGGTCCGCAGGCGTCCCCAATCAGGCTCGGCCACAAATACCACCACGTGCGCCGCCGGCAGGAGCCACTCTGCCAGGGGGCCGCCGCCAGGCAGGTCGGCCAGGCACCAGTCCGCATCCGGCGTTCCGGCTTCCAGCACCCACTGCAGCAGGTCCTCCGGCGCGGCCAGTCCGCCTGCGCTGTCCGCATAGGCCCAGACGTTCTGCCACACGGGCAGCGCCCTGGGCACCGGTCCCTTGAGCGGATCGGCGGCCAGGGCATCCCGGAGAGGGTGCAGGCGGTCGGGGATCAGAAGGCGTGCGCCCAGCCCCTGGTGCAGCAGGTCCAGATCGACCAGAAGCACGGGGACTCCCCCGGCCCCGAGGGCAACGGCCAGTTCGGCGGCCACGAACGTGCGCCCGGTCGAGAGCGGCGCCCAGACCGCCACCAGCGGCCGCAGGAGCGGTTTCCGGGTCCCTTCGTCTGCCGATGGGGCAGGACCCGCCTCTGTAACCTGGGGTGGCGGTGCATGGTAGACGGGGCTGCGACCTCGCCAGTCCCTGAGCCACTGCAGGATGCGCCCCCCCGCAGCCGGCGGAATCTGCCGGCCGGTTGCCTGCAACGCCTCCCCCAAAGTGGCCGCCCGGCGCAGGGCTTCCGTGAGCCGGGACAGCGGCTGGTCACCCAGGAGCAGGTCATAGACCCCCAGCAGCAACAGTTCGTCCAGTTCCGGCCCGGACAGTCCCGGACCCACCACCACCACACGGGTCCCCGCGAGGCGCAGCGGCAGCACGGCCCTGGGCAAATCCATCTGACCCGGCAACTCGGTGGATACCACGGCAACATCCACCGCCTGCCGGCCGGTGGCCAGGGCTTCCCGGTAGTACAGTTCGGCCGCCACCTCTGCGCCGGTGGCGGCCGACAGGGCCTTGTTCAACTGCTCGTTCCCTGTCGCCAGTATCACTCTCACCGTGCTTCCCCCGACTGATCCGATGTCGCTGTCCCTGTGGGTGCCGTCAGCCAGGCCAGAGGGTCCACCGGCTTCCCATCCTGCCGCACCTCATAATGAAGGTGCGGGCCGGTCGAGATACCCGTGGACCCCACCAGCCCGATCGTTACCCCGGCCGGGATCTCCCTCCCGGCCGCCACGAGAGCCTGACTGAGGTGAGCGTAGACGGTATGGATGCCCTGGCCGTGGTCGATGACGATGGTCAGGCCATAACCGCCGGCCGGACCCGCATGCTGCACCCGCCCCGGCCAGGCGGAGCGAACAGGCGTGCCCAGCGATGCGGCCAGGTCCACACCTGTGTGGAAATGATCGGTCCCGTACACCGGATGCATCCGGCTCCCGAATGGGGACGTGACCACCAGGGGGCGTTCAAGCGGCGCCACCTTCCCACCCGCCGGTGTTCCCTGCCATGTGCTGTGCCAGTCCATCCCCGCGCCGGCCAGCCAGGTGTCCGGATCTTCCGCCAGCACCCACTGCCCCGGGTCTTCCGAATCCAGGTCCCCGGCAAGGTTCATCACCCACCGCGCCTCCCAGGGCGCCACCAGCCTATTCAGGAGCTTTGCCAGGGTGGTGATCAGGCGCTCCGGGTCCTGCCTGCACTGAATACTCTCCCTGACCGGCTCTTCCACCCAGCCTTCCGGTTGCTCGCGCCGCCGGATCATGTAGGTGTACGTGTAGACCCCGAGATACGTTTCGGCCTGCTTCAGGACCCTGACCACCTGTTCTTCCCGCCGCTCCTGGAGCGGTTGGTTGAGTTGCCTGACCTGTGTAACCCTGGCCACCGTGAATTCCTCATACGCAAAGCGGGGCGCCAGGTGCTCCGCGACGCCTTCTGCGGTCACGGGGTTTCCTTCCTCCCAGGCCTGTCCCACCACCGCTGCCACCAGGGTCCACGGCAGCCGGTGCTCAGCCTCCGCTCCGTCGTAGCTCTGCAGTGACCCCGAGGCTGCGGCAGCGGCTGTCCTGGCCGCCGCCACCAGCGGTGCGTCCTGGGTCACACGCTGCCAGAAGCCCGTGACCAGCGCCACGACCAGGAGCCCCAGAGCCCCGACGCCCAGCGCGGCCGGAAGCACAGGCCCGAGGGCGGCTTTCAGCACCCACCAGGCGCCCCGGACGGCCATCGCCCCGGCCACCCGGACAGCGTGGCCCGCGGCGCGCTCAGTATCGTCATTCATTTGGATGAGATCTCATCCACGACAGTCCGGTCGATGCCGGCCCGATCGCGTTCATGTGCATGGGCAGGTACGCAGGCTGTGGCATGGCGGCCGGTGCTGCGGTAGCTGCCGGTGCCTCACGGAGCCTTCGGTACAGATCCTGTGTCGTGGCCACTGCGCCGGCGGAGGCCCTCCAGGCCGCATCGGCCAGGGATCTGCCGGTATCCATCACCATTTTCAGGGCGGGCTGGCCACCGTACGCAGCCATTCCGGCCCCGACCAGGGCTGCCGACACCACGGCGCTGCCCTTGAACATGACCTCTGCGGCCCGCAATCCGGTATGGCCCAGGCTCTTCCACGCACCCGGAAGACCGGGCGGATGGGGACTGACTTCCGCCCCGGGTACCGGCACTTCCGCCGGCCCTGCCAGCCCCTCACCCCCCGGGGCAGCTTCCGGCGTTCCGAATAGCTTTCCGTCACTCTCGGCACTCAAGTCAGCGGCCAGAGAACCAACTGCCGGTTGGGCGCCCTCGTGTTCCGGCGTTTCCGTGTGGGCTATGGTCCACGGCGCGGCGGTTGCCCCGGGCACGGCGGTCATCCAGGACAGCCCTGGCGTGGGGGCCACGGCTGCACCGCCGCCGGGCGGGGCAGGCCCGCCGCCACCTCCTGACCCGAGTCCAGGCAACCCTCCGCCACCCGGCCCCCCACCACCGCCTGACCCGTGTCCAGGCAGCCCACCGCTACCCGACACGCCACTGCCGCTTGAGGCAATCCTTGCCACTGTTGTGGCCATACGGGCGGTCCTGCCGCTCGACAGGATCCCGGCGGTTGCATGGGCGATCCCGACCAATCCGCCGGTCGCCACCGATGCCCAGCCGGCCCACCGTTCCTCGTTGACACCGAGGAAGTTCAGGTACCCGGTCAGCAGGCGCCGGAGGTAGGCACTCAGCACAGGCAGCATGGTGGGTACCATCAGTACGATCCACCACTGGACCCGGTCCATGTGGCGCAGAAACAACTCTACCGAGAGGGCGATGGTTACCGCATGACTGAACTGCATGAAGGCGTTGCTGGCGATCTCGCTGAGCAAAAGCAGGAGCGGCGTGTAGGTGTGCCGGAAGACCAGCGTCCAGCTCGCAAAGGGGATGAGCCACAGGCTCAGGGCGATGACGGCCTTCCGGATGATGTACAGGTAGTTGATCATCAGTTCCACCCCGACCATGACCAGGTGCATGGCTCCGAGCAAAAGCTTGTTTTGCACCTGCCGGTCGATCAGGCTGGGATCGCCGAAGAACTGCCTCCCGTCCCCCAGTTTGCCGGACACTGCGTCCACAAGGTTGACGTTGAGCTGCAGCAGCAGACTGACGGCCATCGGTGCGAAAAAGATGACCGCCAGCATGCCCAGAAACCCCCAGAAGAGGCTGTAGAGCTGGACTCTGGTCCGGCTGTTGCCGGATCCGACCGCCATGCGCAGCCCGTAAGCGGAACTGACGATGGTGATCAGACCCTGGGAAACAGCCAGCGCCGCGAACGTCCAGTACCAGCCGGTGATCGTTGACCACTCGTCCGGCCAGAAGGTCCCGAGCGGCGGTACGGCTCCCTTGTCCATCCAGACCAGTTCATCGAGGGACCTGATTCCCAGCGCTTTCAGAGCATCTGCCAACCCCAGCAAAACGGCTCCGATGGCCGACTCCAGAATGCTCACATGATCACCTCCCTGGCTCTTTGCCACCCGAAGACACCCCGGGGTCCCGACGGACGGTCGGCAAAATACAGGAGCCCCCCCAGGGGCTCCTCGGGCTGACACACCCTGGTGAGGCTGCATCGCAGGGCATGTTGCATGCACCACGATGAGGCCACCGCTGCTCATCCCGTGCAATTATCTTTCATTCGAGGTCGTCATGTCGGAGCCAATAATAGCAGTAACGGGCGCGAAAATGACAAAGGAAGCGGGCCTGAGGGGTGACAAAGGTGCAATTGCAGGACTGCAAACAGCAGAAAATCTTGCGTCAGGGAGGATTTGCATTAATACAGTTGAAATTATGTGGAAAGCTTCCCCATTAACAAGAGGTCCTTTCAGCGGCATCACTGCCTTATGACTATCGTCTCGCACGAACAAGGTCTCGTCGAGGCTGGAAAGCGGGAGTGAACAGGTGCAACTTCTGAGTAAGGACAATGACTACCACGCATTCGTCAAATCTTTGCAGGACCATTTCACTGATGGCCTTGCATTGGTCATCGGGTCCGGACTTTCGTCCGCAGAGGGAATCCCGGGGATGCCTGCCCTCGCCGCACATCTAAGCAACCGTGCGAGTTCATTGACCGGAGAGGACGCCGCCTTTTGGTCACAGGCCCAGGCAGTTCTCGACGCCGACGAGGGGCTCGAGGCTGCGCTCTTGAAGCACGCCCCAACCGAACGGATGGAAACCTGGATCGCACAACAAACTGTGGAACTGATCCTACCGAAAGAACGTGAAGTCATAAGTGCAGTGCTCCGGGGTGAACGGACGCTTCGCCTGACGGCCTTCCTGGCTAAGGTACTGAAGCCAACTGCTGGGCTGCCAATTCTCACCACCAACTACGACCGGCTGGTTGAGGTCGCTTGCGAGATGGCTGGCTTCCATGTCGACACTACTGCAGTCGGGCACTATGCGGGCGCATTCGATCATGTCCAGAGTAGTATGCAATCATGCCGCGGCATCACACCGCGAGGCAAGACTACCGTCCTTGATCATTTCCCACGAGCGATCGTTCTGAAGCCGCATGGTAGTTTTGACTGGTACCGGTTCGGGAGTGACGCTCGGCGGAGCAGTTTGGATCTGGATGCGGAACGAATGATCATCACTCCTGGTCTCAACAAATATCGAGCCGGCTACAACTTCCCATTTGATAAGCACCGTGATCTGGCAAACGATTACCTGAAGCGGGCTAGTCGTCTGCTAATCATCGGGTACGGATTCAACGATGATCACCTACAAACCCATCTCGTGCGGCGAATAGAAGAGGGTACGCCCACATTGATCCTGACCCAATCGACCAGCAAGAAAGTCGTGAGACTAGCCATGGAATCGCCTAGCTGCATCTGCCTCTCCAAACCGTCAGCTTCGGCAGGGTTCGAAATGGTAACGAAGGGACACCAGTTTGAGGGTGATGAAACGGATTGGTGGGATCTCGGGATTTTGGCGAACGAGGTGTTAGCATGAGTCACGAACCCATTCTGAAGTTCGACCCGCCGAACAGGCTCGGCAAGGTGGCCTCGGTGGACACTAGTCGAGTTCTCATTGCAGTGGAAAACGCCGCACTATTGCCGCGTGCTGCCGTCGGCAGCATTGTTGCCATACAGGGCATGACCGCTCAGGAGTTCCTCATTGCAATGACAGAACGTGTGACTCGGGAACTTCGTGAGCAGGCAACCCAACCTGATCCGATGGCGCCCACTTCGATTTCAGTTGAGGTTGTGCCACACGACACGCTCCGGGTGGCCTTGCTGGGGACGTTCCGTTCCGTGGAGGGAATCGTACGCAACCGATTCAAGCGGGGCGCAGATTCATTTCCGCAAATCGATCGCGATTGTTACCTCCTTGAGGGCGGCAACCTGCAACGTTTTATGGGGCTGCTGGGTAAGGACTTAGATGATAAGCAGCGTCTTGAACTCGGGAACTTCGTGATCGACCATTCGGCCACTGCGATCGCCAATGGTGATCGCTTCTTTCAGCGGCACGCAGCCATACTAGGCAGTACGGGATCAGGCAAGAGTTATGCGGTGTCATTGATCCTCGAACGAGCACATGCCCGAAAACACGCCAATATCATTGTGTTTGACATGCATGGCGAGTACACGTCGCTGACAAACCCACCCATGGACGAAAATGGTATCGCGCCATCTCCGATTGCCGGTGCTTTCAAAATCGCAGGCCCAGGGGACTTGGATGCGCCGCCGGAAAACGCACTCTTCTTGCCGTACTGGTTACTGAATCGGGAAGAAATGCTGTCGATGATTTTGGATCGAAGCGATCAAAACGCGCCCAATCAGGCATCGCGTTTCACGTTGCACGTACGCGAATTGAAGGAAGCAACGCTGACTGCAGAGCAGAAGGACGACGTGAAGGCAACCTTCACCGTGGACTCACCAATTCCGTATAATCTATCTGAACTGCTTGCGAAGCTGAAATTCGATGACACAGCGAAAGGCAAAGGGTCGTCGGGCAAAGACGTAAAGGGCGAATGGGAAGGAAGGCTGACTCGTTTTATCTCACGCCTCGAAGCCAAGGCTGAAGATCGACGGTATGGGTTCATGTTCAAGCCTCCATCGGTTGCTCTACAATACGACTGGCTCGCGACACAAATCGTCAAATTGCTTGCTCCAGACGAAGACAAGCCCGGTATCCAGGTAGTTGATTTCTCAGAAGTACCATCGGATGTTCTCCCTGTAGTTACTGGGATATTTGCTCGATTGCTATACAACGTCCAGTTCTGGATGCAGCCAGAGAAGCGAATCCCGTTCGTTTTCGTCTGTGATGAAGCGCATCTGTACTTGCCCGCTCGCGAGGACGCTGATGCTGTGGAGAAGCAGGCGCTCTACTCCTTCGAGCGCATCGCTAAGGAAGGTCGAAAGTACGGCGTCTCCTTGCTTGTCGTGAGCCAACGTCCCTCGGACGTAAGTCGCACTATCCTCAGCCAGTGCAACAACTTTCTCGTTCTACGCCTGACAAACGACCAGGATCAAAACGTTGTTCGTCGCCTAATGCCTGACTCGCTGGCCGGCATTCTCGACTGCTTGCCGCTACTTGATACCGGAGAAGCCTTGTTGCTGGGCGACGCAATCCTACTTCCCGCTAGAATCAAACTGAATTACCCAACCATTGAGCCCCTGAGCCAGACAAGGAATTTCTGGCAGGAGTGGGGGGAAAAGGCCCCAGACCCCGCCGCCGTTGCCACAGCAGTCGAAACGTTACGGCGCCAATCTCGTACGGCGGGATAAGTCGTTGAAGGAGCAAGTGTTATGGTGAGGATGTTGGACACTTGAGATAGGACTCGGTGACACAAGGGATGGGCGCAGAGGTGACTCCAGAAGGGGTTGCGACTGCTATGAATAGCGTACCTACATTCATTTCAAGATAAGCGGAGGCCAAACATGCCAATCATCCCAACCGCCTATGTTGATGAAGCCACTCTAAGGAATCCCGTTCCCTCGTTTTTTGACCAGGAAATATGGAATCGCATCTGCACGACGGGACTGGATACGAACCTAACTCGACTGATGCAAGCTGGTTTAGTTCATGTGCAGGACTGGATGTACTTGAGCGAGGAGGAGCGAGCAGCGCAGGTGAGGGGGTTTCTGGCACCTCTACAAGAGACCGCTAACGGCTTTTTCCTCCGACCCGTGGTGGGCGACGAACAGAAACGCCGGTTAAGTGAAACGCTAGGCGTAGCTGCTACGGTTGAAGTTATCTCTCAGGTAATGCAAAATGTTCATTCGCCCACCTTCTCCCGAATAGCGCCAGACGGTAAATCCCGCGGCGATTACTTCGCCCGGTCAGCAGCACTTCCAGTTCTATCACTGGAGGCCAAGGGAGGGCAGGACGTAAGCCCTTCGCTCGTACGCAAGGCTTGCGCCCAGTTGGGGCGCTACCAGCCTCCGAAATACGTTATCGGCATTAAGACTGTGTACGACCACGAGCAACCTCTCAGACTTTATATTGGCGATCCGGATTCGGAGGCCCCAATAAGCAGTGAGTTCGATGCTTTGGTAGATCGAATGCAGCACTTCGTCCGGATATTGGCTTGGGCAGGATTCTATCAGTTCGCCGAGAGCCTCGACAATCGCGTTACGCTTATTCGCGATGCAGGACCTCGTGGATATCAAAAACATGACGGAGATTCGCTCCGTGGTGAACTTGTAAGGAAGATAGGAACCCCATGGGAAACCACCGTGCAAGCCGACAACGTTCGTGTCCGAGGGGTCACGCATTTGGGGCCCTCACGTGCGGAAGCCTGGATTCCTATCCATCACAACGTTGACGTTCTTTTCTTGGTTAGCACTAAGCTGTATCAAGTCTTAAGGGACCAGAATTTCCACGCGATCCTCAGCTTCAGGGGACCGGAATTAATGTCTACGCGGCGCGTGCGTCGATACATTCGGCAGGTAAGCGCCCGTTGGGACGGAGCAATATGGGTGTTGCGAAGTGTACCAGAGTTCAGCGTTCCCAGCGCCGACGCTGGATAATAGGCGAAGGGCACCACCCCACTACTCCGGAGATGGGTGCCTAGCGTATGGTACAATGGGTTTTCTCTGGCATATGCTCCGGCAGTTACGGGCTGCGAAGTGATGTTCTACACGGGTGACAGAAGTGTCGGCCCGCTTCTGCTAGTATGTGGAGACGGCCAGTTGAAGAATACGCAGGGCCGAGGCAAGCAAACCTCGGCCCTGTAACGATTTATGCATCTGTAGGGACTGTACCGGCTGAAGGAGCCCTCCTTGCGGGTACTTCAGTTTGAGTTGCGCGCTCCGTCACTGGACGAACCCAACCCGGTGCTCCCCAGGGTCTCCGTGGTCACGATCCGGCTAACCGACACCGCCCGCTGCAGATCGTCCCAGGTAGCCGTCCGGCGCCGGCCGGTTTTCAGGTATTCCACCCACAGCGCCTCTTTCAGCGCATGACAGGCATTCCGGATCTCGGCCGGAGCGAGGTCTGCCAGCTCTTCAGCCGCCACGTTGAAGTCCAGCTCTGCCGGAATCCCGTGCAGGTACTTGCGCAACAGAACGGCACGGCCGACGGCGCTAGGTTTGTCAATCAGAAGCCGGTAGGTGAACCGGCGGAGCAGCGCTGCATCGAGCACGTCGGCCCGGTTGGTGGCCGCCAGCACCAGCACGCCTTCCAGAGGGGCAAAGCCATCCATCTCCTGCAGCAGCACCGGGAGCACCAGATCGGAGGCCCGGTTGCGGTGCTCCCCATCCCTCCGGCGCCCGATCCCATCCACCTCGTCAATGAACACGACGCAGGGGGCTAATCGTCGCGCATGGGCGAACAGGGCTCTGACCCGGCCCTCGGTCTCGCCGACGTGGGAGGCCAGGAGATCGGCGGGACTGACGGCGAGAAAGTTCACCCCAAAGTAGCGGGCGGCGGCCCGGGCCAACGAAGTTTTCCCTGTGCCGGGCGGCCCATAGAGAAGAATACCCTTGGCCGACGTGACCCCAAACTGCGCCGCCTCCCGTCCCCGGAGCCAGGTCTGTACCTGGGCCTTCACGATTTCCACAGCGCTGTCCAGTCCCACAAGTTCCGCAAAGGCGTTCGGGTCTGCCCGACAGACCGGCGGGACCGTGCCGGCAGACGCACGGGTAACCACCGGCTGGATCCGGAGTGCACCTGACGGCGGCCAGAGGAGAAAACCCCATACCCGGCGATAAAGGATCGGGCTGACCGCCAGCGCTCCCCACAGCCCGGCCCAGAGCAGGGCGCCCACGTTCCTCGGCACCTGCCAGCGGGTGGCCAGGAAGTCGCCCACTCCCTTGCGCATCGAAAACCCGTTCACGTAAGGTTCCGCCACCACGGCATAGACCCCGCTGACCGCAGCCCCCACGGCCTGCAGCGGCGGCACCCGGCCGTCGAGCGCCGCCCATACCTCCTGCCCTGCCACCGGCAAGGCTCCGTCCGGCCGGGTCGCAAGGTGATAGCCACGGTGGGCAACCAATCCGGTCATCCACACGGCAGCAAACAGGGTGAACGCCAGGGTGATGCTCCGGCTGCCCGCCCGCCTCAACGCCGTGACAGGACCCAGTATGACCCCGGCCACCATCAGGCTGCCGCCCACCCAGAGCCGCCAGTCCGGCGGCGCCTGGCCACCGGACACAAGCCCCCCGGTTTGTGCCGACACATACCAGTCTTCGAACCAGGAAGCCAGCATGCAGGTCCCGGCGACAGCCAGGCAGGACATCCCCAGCAGCATCCAGCGACCGCCGCCGAGACGCCGGGTCGCCTCCCGAACAGCGTGAAACCGTGCCAGCAACCGTGCATTCATCCCGATCCCTCCCTGCGGAGCGCCGGCGGGGTCCGGCCCAGGCCGCCCGTCAGTCGCCGTCCGGAATTGCCAGCAGCGCCTTTTCTTCGGGTGTCAGCTCAACCAGCAGCGCCACCGACTGCGAGCCTGTCTTGATCAGTGCCTCGCCCCGCCCGGCCCGGGCGACGAAGGCCCGTTCGCCTTCTGTCAGTTGGAACACCTCCGCAGCCTGAGCCAATTGCTCCGGCTTCTGGGCCATGACCACCCGCGTTCCCAGGTTGTTGAGAACCGCCCGCCCGGTCTCCGTTGCCTGAAACTCGGCAAAGGACTGGCTGGCGAGGGTCAGGCCGCACCGCCGTTTCCGAGCCCGGCGGGCCAGGTTTTCCAGAAAGGCTGCTGTGTCCTGGTGCTTCATGAACATCCAGGCCTCGTCGGTGTAGACCTCCTTGTCGATCCCCTTGCGCTTCTTGATGAACTGCTCGGCGATCCACCCCAGGCAGACATGCATGGCCAGCGGGCGAACGTACCGCTCATCAAGCCCGTACAGGTCAAAGACGATCATCGCCTTGTCCAGCCCGACCGCCGTTTCGCAGTCAAACAGGCCCATGCTGCCCTGTGCGAGGAAGGGTTCCAGGAGCAGTGCCACCCGCCTGAGTTCCGATACCCCGGCCATGCCTGCGTGCAGATCTCGCAGGCGGGGCACCGGTTTCTTCCGCCGGCTGGCGTGGTAGGTGTCCATGCCCAGCTCGCTGACCGTTTCGTACAGGCTCTCCGCCTGGTGCGAGATGCCCCTTTCGGTGTACAGGCTGAGTACCACCCGGTCCAGCAGCGCCGATTCCTCCGGCGTGAGACTGCCGCCCTGGATGGAGATCATGTGCGCCACCAGCGCCCTGACGTCCGCGATCTTGTCCTGCAAATTCACCGTCCCGGCCGTCTCGGCATCGGCTTCCTCAGCCTCCAGGTCGAGCGGGTTGATCCCGGCCGGGCGCCCCGGCTCCAGGCGAATCACGTGGCCACCCAGGTTCATCACCATCTGGGTGTACTCCCCTTCGGGATCCAGAATCACCACGTGCCTGCCGCCGGCAGCGGCACGGGCCGCCTTCACCTTGAGCAGCACCGTCTTGCCCGCCCCTGTCTGGGCAAACACCCCGGCGTGGGGGTTGGTCAGGCCGAAGGCTGGGCCGGCAAATGAGTCGTAGATCACCGGCCCGCCGGTGACCCGATTGACGCCGAGCAGGACGCCGTGTGGATGCGCCATGTCAGCCATGCCGAACGGGTAGAAGCCGGTGACCGCACCCAGATTCATGAGGCGGGTGCAGTCTGTACCCAATTCCCAGGCGCCGACCGGGGATGCCGTAACCAGTCCGGGGACCTGGCGCAGGAACAGGCAGCGGGCCTCGGCCATCCGGGCCTGCAGTTCCCGCTCCAGTAACTGGCACCGCCGGTCCAGTGCCTCCCGGGAAGCAGCGGTCACCGTGAACACCACAGCCGCTGAGTAGACCGTGTCCTCCCGCCACTGGACCCGGGCCCGCAGGGTATCGGCCTCGGTGATGTCCCGGGTAAGAAGATGGCGGCGGGAGATGTTTCCCCGGCGGTCATCGAGTTCCAGTTGGGCCTGCAGGCCCTCAATGCGGTCTGTGAGCCGCCTGACAATCGTTGCCGGTTGCTCCGGCAGCAGATGCACCGACACGTCAACGTCCGTGGCACCATAAAGGTCATCCAGCCAGCCAACCCAAACCGTGCCCGGATACTGGGCCAGAAAACAGGACCGGACGAACTGGCCGGCCCCGAGCTGAACGCAGTCCGGCTCCTCCAGACAGCCATCAGGCGCAACATGGTCGAGGGTACGGTCAGCGGCAGCCCGTTCCTGAGTCTTTGGCGGCTCCTTAGCTCTGTGGAAACGTGAGAGCAGCCCGAACATCGGCCAACCTGACCCCCTCCACTACGGGTTTGTCCCAGTCCCACTGCCCGGGGGCTTTCCCGGTTGCCCGCTTTCGCCAGAAAGACGCCAGGACCGCAGCGACATCGGCAGGACCGAGGACCGAGAGGCGGACCCACCGTTCGAGTCCCCTGGCCAGCGTCCGCACCCGGCGCTCCAGTTCCCTGGCGGCGTCATCCTCCCGTGTGGCACTGGCCGGCACCACCAGGAAGATCCGCCGGATCTGTACGGTGTGGTTGGACCAGAGAGTGAGGTGCCGGCGAAGAGCCGCCACGTAGCTCTCCATCCCCGGTGGTGGGGCCTCCGTAATGGGAGGCAGTCCGACCGGGCGGCTCTGAACAAACAGTTGTAACGGGAAGTCGAGGGACCGGAGCAGGCCCTGCCAGGCGTCCTCCACCTGGTCCTGTTCAGCCGGGCTCAGCAGTCCCAGGTTGACCAGTCCCTGGGCGGCCAGTACCACCCGGAACCGGTCGCCTGGGGGGAGAACCACAAGGCCCCACGGTTCGTGGTGCCCCGGCTGCTGGAGGGGCCGCAAGTCCTGAATGCCCAGAAGATCCTGCACTGCGGCAACCGGCCGCCGCTTCTTCAGCACACCCTGTCACCGCCCCGTTGCCAGAAAACCGCCCTGGGGCGCATCAGATACAGGGCGAGGAGCCAGAGCAGCCTGTCAGCAGCCATGAACCTGACCCGGGCGAATGCCAGAAGACAGCTGCCGAACACGCCGGTCGCAACTGCCGGCACAGCCAGCCAGACCGGGAATTCAACCAGGGCGTACAGGACCAGCATCAGACCGGCCCCCAGGTAGCCCGCCTGTCGAAACGTGATCAGCCCGCCGATTTCCCGGGGGCGCTCGTCGAAGAGAACCGGAACCGGGTACTGGCGCATGGTCCGCCCCCCTCAGGTGGCCAGCTTGGCAAAGATGCTGACGAGGACCTTGGCGATGAACGTGGCACCAAAGATGAATCCAGAGGCCAGGCAGACCCACAGCATCCAGTCCAGCGTCTCAGCCCGGTTTCTCGCATCACGGTTGGTCATCAGCCGCAGCCCGATGATCATGATGGTAATCACCAGTACGGAGCCGCTGACCAGGAGGACGTAGAAGTAGATCGAGTTACCGACGTCCCTTACCTTTCCCTCAACGTCCGTGTCGCCCGGAGAGGCCACTGTCGCCCCCGGGAGCACCGGGCTGACCGCCTGAGCGGCGGTCACCGGCCCCGCCAGGCCCGCGAGCAATAGGACCAGAGCGAGCAGCGCCCCGGTCCGGCCCATGAACTTTCGTCTCACGTCCCTGTCACTCACTTTTCTCCGGTTATTTGGACCCTCCGGCTCTTTCCCGAGGCACACATAAGCCCGGTCCATCAGCTCCCCCAGTTGATAGGGGGCCTCTGCCCCGGGCCCGCTATGCTGCCTTGCATCAAGCTCCGCCGGCCACAGTTGGCTGCAAAGCCACGGTTCGCTAGCCGCCGCGATCAGCCTTTGCGATTTCCTCATTGAGGTGCAGAAGGATCCACATCACTCGGCCCGCACAGAAGTAAGCCACGGCATACAAGAGGATCTGTCCGAACATGAGATCACCTCCGGTGAACTGAACACATCAACCTGCCCAATCCCCTGCAGCCGATCCGCAGCAATATTGCCAAACAGGTGCCATGGATATAGCGGAGTCACTTGCACCTGCCGGGGCCTTCAACGCCCGTCAAGGCTCCAGCCCACTGCAAGGGATTGTCCCTATTCGGTTGCCAAGGTGCGATCGCCGGTCCATTCCGCCGGTCCCTGAAGTCCTGCCGGCATGAGAGCAAGGGTCCGCCCCTCGTCGGGCAGCCACGAATCTGGGCTTGGGTTACTCCTGTGGCTCATCTCCGAAGTCTGGGGCTCATGCGGCGCTGTGGGCGCCCCGCCTGATCGTCGTATTCGCCGGTACGATACAGCAACCGCTGTCAACAGCGTCTGCACCTTGGAACTGACCAGGTTCGTCCCATGGGACAGGTTCAGTTGGCTCGACGTGCTCAGCAAGTCCAGCACCAGTTCCTTGGCGTGGGGCAGGCTGTCTGCCCGCACAACGAAGAGCCGCAGCGGGCGCAGTCCGAGGCGAGGCGCCAGAGTGCCGTACCAGTTCCGGGGCCTCACTCCCGTCCCCGGCCTTTTCAGGCCACACGCCGCTGTACCCCCTCGGCAATCCCGGTTATTGCGGGCGTCGAGCCAGCGTGCTGCTGATCGCATGGCCCTCGAAACGGCCAAGTCCTGGCGGTCAGCCGGGTCAACCACCATTTCCACTCGTTGCGGGTCAAGTTGGACGGCAGCATACCATTTGCCCTGTCCGCTGTCTTGGAAAACCAGCGGAATGCTTCGGACATCAGCCATCATGCGGTCCCCCCGGCAAGCCTGCTTGGTGCAAAGAGTACAGGTGCAACCAGATTTCGCTCTCCACACAGGATGATACTTCGCTTCTTATTGCCAGAGTTCGACAGTTTGGCGATGCTTGTCGAATTAGGTGGCCCCGACCGGCTGTTTGTACAGCTTATTTATACCTTGGATTTGCGTTTCTATACAGTATTCTTTGTGTTAAAATACTATTTGATCAAAGACAGTTTAGTTCACTATAGTGGACTTAGTCAAGGGGTAGTAATGAAAATGGACTCTGTCGCCAAGAGTAACGTTACCACTAAGGTAGCTGAGTTCTTAGAGCGAAGCGGCTTGAAAGATTGCCACTTTACCCTGGCCCAACTGATTGAGGGAGTGAACCGTGCCGGGTTCAGGGTGATTGCCGAGGAGTTTGAGCCAGTCGGTGGCCTACGAGGCCTTCTGGTCGACAAAGGCCACATCTATGTCGTCTTCTACCCCAAGGGCGACCCCTATCTCGCCGTGCACACGGTAGGCCACGAGATCGGCCACATGTTCCTGGAACACCGCCGGCAGTCCGTCGACAAGGCAACTCGGGCCAACATCTATTCCGACCTGGCAGAACAGGAGGCCGACAGTTTTGCCCGTTCCCTGATGGAACACTGGCAGCTAGCCAAACTGCGCGAGCGCCGCGACCCGAGTGTGCCCGCCCATGCCCAGACCTTCTTCGGGCGCATGGCCTGAGGTGTGCCATCGGCCGTAAAGCGGAGGCAATTTGACATCTGAATAGGTGGCACCATATGCAGATACCCAACACACCCTGGATGATGGTGTTGGTGCTGACCGGCCTGTTTTTGGTAATTGGTCAGCCGACAGCCCTGGACACCCGGATAGATGACGAAACCATGCTGCTGATCAAGGACACTGCCCTGGCACTAAACGCCCTCGGTACGGTCGCTGTTACCGAGTTTCTCATTGATGGCTGGCCAGTTGCGCGGCGAACGGTGCTGATCGGGTTGGCCACCGTGGCCGTAGGCATAGACCTGGCCATGTGGAACTGGAAGTTCCTGGGCTTTTTGCCGCCCGTAGCAGTCACACTCTACTGCCTCTGGTGCTACGGATACGTAACACGGGCATCTGGCCGGTACGGCCGATCTGCGTATAACCCATGGGTGCGTTGGCGCTTTCGCACCCTATCCTTGGGGTTTGCTTTCGCATGTTTATGTACAGTGAATCGGTCGTGGATCGAGGCCTCCGTCACGGAGGTGGCGGCCCCCATTAACCGCATCTTTTTGATCGCTACGGTCGTCCTGATGATACTCGGCTTCACCATGCCCCGCTGGTATGGTTCGCTGGGGGTTCGCTTCGAGATCCTGTGGTACAGCCGCCGTTACTTTGACCACTTGATTGGCCTGGTGGGCATGTTATATGACCTACAAGTAGAGTTGAGACAGCCCCAGCTAATGAGCCTCGCCGGCCTGGCTACTCAGTTGGGCGCCCGACTTGGCTTCACCCAAGGCCAGATCGACGTGGTGCGCGCCGCCTCTCAAGTGGCCTCCATCCGGTTTGCTCGCTATAATGGAGCCGAGGTTGCGCCCACACAGGAACTTCCCTCCACAGCACACGATTCAAAGGACCTTGGTTCAGTCGTGGAGCATTTCAGTACGGTATACCGCTGTGTGAGCGCGCTGCTGGCGCCAGGGCATCTGTCCCTGGACGCGCCTCCAGAAGCCCGGGTTATCCGGGCAGCAGCGCTCTACATCGACGGGGCAGGATTTCAACAGATTTCGGAGGAAACGGGCCCGGAGATTGCCCGTAGGCTGGCTGATCTAATTACGGGACCTACATAAGGGATGACGATAGCGATGTACGATACCACGATCGGTGAGCGTATCCAATGGCTGCTGGATAACATCCGCAAGCCGAACGGCACGACGTACACCCTAAACGAGGTTATCGAGGCCCTCAAACCGAAAGGCGTAAGCCGCACATACTTCTTCGCCCTCAAGTGTGACGAACGAAAGAATCCTTCCCTGCATGTCCTGGAGGCACTCGCCGGGATCTTCGGGATTCACCCGGGATTCTTTTCAAAGGACCCCCGCTACTACGTCCCACCGGTCCCGTCTCAAGAGGTACAGGTGGCCCTGCGGGCCGTGGCTCCCCTGAATGCCGAGGCACAGCGAACCCTGGATCAGTTGCTGGCCCGGGCGGACGAGTTGGCCCTGCGGAACCAGCCCGGTGCGAAATCAGACCCCCCGACTGATCAGGCCCCTCCTACAAGAGCCCGCTGATTCGAACACCCGCTCCGGTTTTTCGCGTTCAGGATACTGCCCTTTTCAGTGTCAGGGCAGGAATTATCGTGATCGTCGTAGCGATGGGGGTGCCCCGTGGAGAGCCTGTCACCTGAACTGAAGGGCTACATCTTGTTCGTCACCGCACTGGCGTTTGTTCTCCCTGTGCTGGCCACAGCCAGGGCAATCATCAAGACGATCGGCAGGGAACTGGACACTGACACCCAGACCCTTACGTGGGTCTCCGTTGCGGTGGTCGTAGTGGTATCCCTTGCTGTAGTAGGGCGGCAGGCCGGGATGCTTTACGGTGTCCAAACCTACGCCCACTTCGTTTTCTTCGAGGACTTCGCCTTTTCATTCGCCTGCTTCGGTATCCTGTTTGCCACCAATCTGCTTTTCAAGCACAAGGCTACGTTCTACTGGGAGGTCTCCCTGCTCGCCCTTGGTCTGGGTCAAGCGCTTCTGCTATGGCATGCCGGTAGTCCTGATTGGATGGGTATTCCCCTGCAGCCCATCAACGCCTGGTTCGTATGGCGGGCATCCCGGATGTTTGCGACGCAGGCGGCCAAATCCCGGAACCCCCTCTTGCGCTGGCGGTTTCATACCCTGAGCTGGGCCTGGGCAACCATGACGTTCCATGCAGTGCTGCGCGCCATTCATCTGGGTCTGTACGAGCCGTCCCAGGTCTGGATTGGCAGCCGCCTGACCATGATCGTCGGATCCCTGCTTGTCTACCTTGGATTTCGGATGCCCACATGGTACCGTACTCTGGGCGTGCGGACGCTCGTGCTGTGGTCCAGCCGGAGGTACTACGCTGACCTCCTGGGCCTGCTGGGCCTGTTGCACGGCCAGGTTTTCCAAACAAGTTCGGCCCAGCGTGAGGGGCTCGCCCGGGCGGCTCGGCGGGTGGCCCATGCCCTGCATGCTCCGGCCGGCGTCAACCAGGTCACGTACTCCACAGCGATGGTCGCCCCCGTCACATTTGCATGCTACGGGGGGGACGAGGGCTCAGCCGAAGGGTGTCCGATGGCTCACGAGATAGACGGGGACCACACGGTTGATCACTTCAGTGCCGTGTATCAATGCGTGGTGGCCTTGCTTTCTCCAGGCCGCATGCCGCCCGACTCTCCCTTGCCGGCCCAGATCGTTCGGGCCACCGCCTTGGTGCTTGACGGGCGACCGTTTTCATGTGTAGCAGCCACCACCTCGGACGAGTTGGCCAGGGTGACAATGAGTACCGTCCTCGGTGAGCCCCAATGCCCACCCACTGTTCCTTGACCTGGTCCTTGATGTGCCCCATCACACCCCCCTGGCCCCGGAAGCATGCATCGCCCGGGCCGGTCACCCACCGCCAGCGGCCACCGTCCCGGTACGTCACCGACTCCAGATGGTAAACAGCAAAGGCGACACGATAGTGGCGGCCAGGGCCAGCCCCACATAACGCGCATACAACCAGACCACACCCCGCGGTAACATGGCCTTGAGTACTGCTCGGGTGGCAAGCATAATCAGAAGCCCAGCCGCCAACTTCTGTAACTGCCAGGACGCAGGACCCACTGGGTTAAAGTGCAGATAGGCCTCTTCCAAGGCTGTTCCCGGCCAGAACCCCCCGAGCGCACCGGCTACTGCCACCAGCGCCGATGGTTCAAAGTCGAAGGACGCGGATAGCCGGTGGGCAGCCAGCAGCATCAGAACGGGCACAAGGGCGCCAGCCGCCACCCGCAGCCACAGGTCGGCCGCCCCGAGGATCGGAGACACCCACTGGAAGACCAGACCGCCGCCCCAGCCCACCAGGAGCCCGATCATCCAGCCGCCGACCACGTCCTGGGGCCAGTGCACACCGAGGTACAGCCGTGAAACCCCTACCAGGATCACCACCACGGCCACACCGGCGAGCAGCCAGGGAACTGGCACCTCCCACGCCAGCAGGGCCCACAACGCTGCCATTCCCTGTGCGTGGCTGGACGGAAAACCCAAATCCGTGCCCCCGAGACCCACCCAGATCACCCGAACCCCGCGAGGCTCCGGTCTCGGGTACCAGAACCAGATCTTGAGAGCGGCGTTTAGCCAGATGTTGAGGAGAAACAGGCTGCCAACCATCCGGATCAACTGGCGGTCCGCGACCCAATACAGTACAGGGAAAAGGCCCACGAAGAACTCCGGGGAGTAGATCCTCGTGATCGTCACCCAGAATCGGTCCCAGCCAGGGCCGGACATCGTGCGTTGCAGCCAACGGGTGATGGACATGGTGGGATCTCAGCCCCTTTGTTCTGCAGCATGGGTGCATATTTTGGCGGAAGCATCCACTCAGCCCGGAGGAAATCGTGGGAGCGGAGTAGAGCGACGCTGTTATCTTGAACGAATTGGTCGCGTTAACCTGTTCGTGATTTCCACATGGATTCCCCCCGTAGAATGACCCTTTGTGGGCGTTACGCACCAGGCGGCCCAGGTTGGGCGTCAGCGATGAACAGGTCTGCGATGATCGCATGCTCATACTCAGGCCATGCTTGGCGAGACCTGGAAGACGACGCCCGCCGGATTGGCGGGCGTCGCGTATTTCCTAAGACGGGATACAACCGTCCTGAGACAATGTTGGCTACCCGACCAGGCAGCTCATTGATCCACGTTGATGCGTGCCAGAAAGCGGGCTCCGATCCATCGCTTTGCTGCAGAGACCTTTCGCACTGCTATGATCACGCTGTCACCGACCGCAGGCATCGGGTAAAAGGGATCGACCCTGGCATAGATCCCGGGACGGTCCAACTCCACGTACACAACATCGGCACTCACCCTGGCCACTCGCCCAAGGTACTTGCCGCCAACGGTATAGTCCTTCTCGACCCACTTCCATGGATCAGGGAGAAGGGCACGCCGGCTCACATGGACCGTTCGCCTCTCCCACACAATACCCACGACCCGAACATCAAAGCCATCGCCTGGTGTCAGATACTCACGACAGTCTTTCACCAGATGATGGGCAACCTCAGTGGCCGGCAGACTGGCCAGCACCCCGCCGATATCGACCACCGCCCGTTCTGCTGAGACCTGCCGTACCACACACGGTAGCACGGGCCCGATGGCGCGCAGCCGTTCTCCCGCTTCCTGTACGCGGTCAACGGCAGCCAAATAGCTATGCCTGTCGGCCTGGCGGCTTTTCTGTAAGTGCTGCCTGGCAGCTATTACTGCCTCCCAGGCATCCTTCAGCGCCGGAACATAGGGCTTCAGAGCGGCCCAAGTTCGCTCGGCCTGCTCCACCTGAACCTTCCTACGACTGAGCACCGCTGTCTTCCGGGCCTGATCAGCCGTAAGTACCGTGGCGAGAACTGTGCGACCGACCAGGTTGTCCAGTACTCCCCAGGGATGGGCTCCGACTTCGCCCTCCGGGATCAGGCCTCGCCAAGATCCTGTCAGGGCTACCACAACGCAGCGCCCATATGGGTCGGATTGCATCACACCCTGAACCAGGCCCTGCACAGTCGCCCCGGGCCAGTGCCCCGGCTCCTGCGTATCAAGCGGTCGTACGAAGCCTTCCAGTTCGGTCACTCGGAAGCTCTCCCTCCCCGGGGCGACATGCGATCACAACAGCAGCGGAAGTGGGATTTCCTCAGAATCCGCTGAGCAACCTGCGTAACTTGTCCTCCGCATCGACCTGGGTGCCCCCATGCGCGTCCGTCGTGCCGTCTGCCCGGTCGGGCGGTTCGCCGGACGCCATCACCCTGTCCTGCGGAGGCAAGACGGCTTCAGTCCGGGCAACCTGGTTGGCGCTGAACCCACGTGATACGCCAGCCTGGGGAAGTGACACCCCGCCGAGAGGCAGATGGGAGAGTTCCCAGCGTAACCTCAGTCCTGCCCGGAGTTCGCCGCTGAGCCGGCGTTTCCGGAGCATGAGATCCACCCAGGCCATGAATTCTGGCTCATCCCTTTCGACAGACAGGTCCACGATTACGCGCCGACGGCCGCCAGACTGTCCCGCCACCTCTGCCGCCCCGCTTTCAGGAAACCTCTTGAATTGGCCAGTTGCGGCTCGGACGCGAGTGTCTTGTTGTTCAGGCCTGGCAGGAGGTACGGATACAGGGCCGCTCCCCCTCCCCCGCCGATCAGGTAAAAGTCAAATGGATGCTTGTATCCGGCGATCTGGCCGTTGAGCTGGTCAGCGAGTGCCCGATACGCCCACTCGTAGTCTGACCGCTGCATCTTTCCGGCGGCGATCAGTTCCTGCACCGCCCATGGCTCTTTTCCCCGCACCGCCTGGCCCACCTGCTGATAAGCGTGAGCCATGCCCCGATACCCGCCGCGGCAAAACCGCGCTACCGGTTCCATGTCGTTCAGCGCATAAGTGAGGGCCGTGTTGAAGCCAATGTCGATGACAAGAAAATCCCTGCGCAGCACATCCGCCCCGGTCATGACCAGGCGCCCATCTACCGCATACGGGAATCGAATGGTGTCGTGTGGCTTTCCCGTATGATCGAGACAGAAGTCCATTGCGATGCCGAGGCCCTGGGGGAACACCACCGCGTCCAGCACACTGATCGTACAGGAGTAACGGTGGACACCACGGGCGACCGTTACCTGCACCTGCCGAACCGATTGCAGCATGGCCTTCAGGTGGGATGCCTGTGAGTCCATCAGGATGTGCGGCAGTCCGGCCACCACGTAAAACGCGTGACTCCCTTCGCCGCCAGCCAGCAAGGCCAGCGTGCTGATGGCCAACAGGCGGCTTTGGGAACTCAGGTGCTCATCCTCACGCAGGCCGGGTTCCAGGACCAGACCGCTTTGACGCACTGCCGTTTCCCCAAGCAGGTAGCTTGTGCCCTCAATCTCCACAACCGTCGCGACGCTTCCCAGACCCGGCATGGCCTTCCCCGGGGTAATCAGGCTCGGAAACACAAGCGGGAATTGTGCGGGACTTTCCATTGCCTTGATCCAGCCGAAACCCCGGTCGAACGAAGCCAGCCTGCCAATTGTGCGCATCCAAATCACTCCCGTGGATTTTCTAGGCAACACCCATGGGGCTTTTTCTGACACCCGGCGGCCTTGCACATACATTTCACATACCTTGCACATACATTTCACATACGTTGCACATACAACTCACATACCTTTCACATACGTTGCACATACGTTGTATGCGAATTGTATGTGCAGCGCACATATTTTGTATGCCGGTTGCAAAGGTATCGCGGGGTCCATACGTGATGACAACGTTTACCGGTTCTCCCTGCCGATCAATCCCGGACATAAGTTCTGGTGACGCCTGGCCTGCTGTGCCCGAGGGCTTCTGCAACGTGCGTCATGGCTTTCACTTTATCGACGCCTTCTGTGGCCAGTTGGGAGAGCAGGTTTTTGGCAAACCGGTACCGTAACCCATGAGTCCCATGGCGGGACATGCCCAGGGCGTCGCACGCCCTTCGCATCCACCGGCGAACCGAGTCATCCCTCAACCGGCCGAAAATGCGGTCCTCCGGACCCCGGGCGTTCCCAACCAGGGGGACCAGTCGGACCAGAAGTTCCTTGGGAATCGGAAGCTCCACCTTACGGTCTCGCCCGCCTTTGGTGATGGTCGTGTCCTCGATACGGAGTACACCGGCCTCCAAGTCCACCATTCGAGCGCGGAGGCCGACCGCCTCCGAAATTCTCAGCCCGCACCGCCACTGGAGGTCCAGGACGAGAGAAACGAGCAGGTGCCGTTCGGCCACCCATGCCACAACGGCCGAGGCATGCTCCGGTTCGTAAGCCCCCGCCCATCGCCGCAGACTCCGGTGCCGCTTGGGCAGTGGGCCGAGGGCTTTCCGGTCCACTTTGCCCACGCTACAGCGGAACTTACGCTCAACCGCCAGCGCCAGCTTGTCGAGCGCGGGAAGAACCGTGCGGAGGGTATAGGCGGTGCGGCCGCGATCCAGGTAGCACTCTTTCACGTAACGGGTGCCCATTGTGGCCATGTCGAGTTGGGTCAGGTTCCAGATTCCATATTGGGCGCGACACCACTTGGCATAGTTGATTGCCATGTTCAAGTAGACCTTGTGGGTCTTGAACGCATAGATGCCATCGACCGGCGTCATGTTGAGGGGAACCCATCTGCCAGTCAGTTGATGGAGTGCACGGCGATTTCGCTTCTTCGCATCTCGCTTGGACTCGCCGGACTTCTGAAGTTCGCGGAATACCGCAACGACCTGGTACGTGATGCTACCGGATCCGCTCATTTCCAAACACCACCAGAAAATACACTTTGTTACAAAAAGTGTTTAGCGGGCACCTATTTTGCTGGTCTGGCCATGTTCCTGGATGACTTTGGCAGTTTGCCAGGCACTTCCCCCGGCAAGGTTCAGGCATACGCGCGGGTTTCTTGGGCGATCACGGCACCCGAGGTCCCCGTGCCCGCCGGCGGCTCCCGGCGGGTCTTCCCTTCCTCCACTCCAACTGCTCGGAGTGAAGATCCGCCCGGTCTCTCCCGGGTGTCTGTGTGGGCCAGGGGTCATGAACACCAAGCGGTACGTTGCGCCCAACGGCGCCGGCACATCCCTCATGGCCTGCCGGCCCGGACTGCGCCCGTCTCTTCGTTGCGTTCTGCACCCGGAAACATTTGCACCCATCGGTGCCGGCGCATCCCTCACGGCCTGGCGGACCGGACTGCGCCCATCTCTTCGTTGCGGTCTGCACTCAGAAACATTTGCGCCCATCGGTGCCGGCGCATCCCTCATGGCCTGGCGGACCGGACTGCGCCCGTCTCTTCGTTGCGGTCTGCACCCGGAAACATTTGCGCCCATCGGTGCCGGCGCATCCCTCATGGCCTAATGGACCGGACTGCGCCCGTCTCTTCGCTGCGTTCTGCACTCGGAAACATTTGTGCCCATCGGTGCCGGCGCATCCCTCATGGCCTGGAGGACCGGACTGCGCCCATCTGTGCCTTCCCGATCGCCATCAAACATAGTCCAGCATCAGCACACCCAGGTGTCGGCGCTCATCCTGCGGGCCAGATGTCGCGCCCCCAGCTCCCACCTCCTTGCCCTTTCCGGGGATCAGGCAAACACAAAGACAGCGCTTGAGAAAACGTGCCTGACCGGCACGATCTTACTCTGCGCTGCCTTTGGCCCATACGGCTACCAAGGAACCTCACCGTATGAGCTTTCTTATCCCCTTATTGCGGTTCCATTCGTCCCCTTAGTTTGGCCCTTACATATCCCCGCAGCCCGGTTCTAGACTGCCCGTCACACCAGCCGCAGCGAAGCTTGCGCCGCGCTGCCGCCAACCGGTGACGATTTCGGCTGGCCGTTCCTAGCCCCTCACCTTTCCGGTTTCCCGGAAGGTTAATTCGGGATAGACCACCCTGAACTTACGTGGTTCTCCGGAGCCCCTCAGTGACTTTGTAAAGGTCTCCAAAGGACTTGCCCAAGATTTCCATCCCTCAGCCCCAATTCTAGTCGCCCAACCAGTCAGCCGTCAACTGTCTAGTTTGAAAAATGTATCTGTCTCGTTATTTCATCGTAGTGAAACTCCCAAACCGTCACGAAACTCCATTGACACATCGGTATGAATTGGCATATCATGATGCCAAACTGAACAAAGATGATCATAGTCTCACCCAAGATGGTGAGTTGGGGATATGTATTGGCGGCTTGAACCCGGCAGATGGCCGGGTATGGGGATAGGAACGTAGGCCCATTTCGGTGCCTGCGACTGATTAAGCACCTGCAAGCGTCGGGTGCCTGGGGAATCAACGTCAGTGGCATGTGAAACGCCATTGACGCTGGTTCCCTTTTTCGTTTCCCGGGACTGTCCCTGGAACCCCAACACACATGAAAGGAGGATGGATCACGTCTGATTGGACTGAGAAAGGTGTGTCGGTTCTCTTCGTTGGCCTGGGCCAGAGCGGCGATGAACTGATCCCGGTCGTCTGCTCGGAGAAGGCCATGGTCTGCAGCCGGTGTAGCCGTGAGATTCCTCCCAAGGACCTGTTTGCACGGACAACTCACAAGGGATCAGTGAGCGCCCGGCACTGGGTCTGCTGTAGCTGCTCCCCGTTCACTCCGCCGGCCACACCCACCCGGATTCAGTGGAGAAAAGCCCGGCCGGGGGATCTGCCGAATGGCACCATTCTGCAATTCAGCAGGAGTAACAACAAGACTGTGGTGGCTGGCAGTCGTTGGGTCATCTATCGTCACCAGGGCGACGAGTATCACCGGCGTCGCTTCAAGAAGGATGGCGGGCTATGGGCAGCCAGGACCGACCGGCTGAAGAATCAGGGGGACTTCTGCCTGAGACAGCATGTGCTCGTCTGGCTGTTTCGCCGGGAGGACCTTCGACTCTTCGTTGGTCCTGAGCCTTCCATGGCAGACCTGGGAGCCCCGGGTGCGGCAGGCTGAACCCGAAGACGAGGCCAGAGCGGGTGATCTGGCAGTCCGCAGGGAACTCCCTGCCCCTCCCACAAATGCCAGGGGACTGAAGGTTACGATTCCCGCCATCAAGACTGTGCTCAGGGGCGCCGGCCTGCCCGAATCATCCGCCCTTGAGGATTTTGGCATCATCCTGCAAGGCGGTTACGACTTTCACCGCGGCCCTTTCCCACGCACGGTGGAGGTCAGTTGGCTGAACGGCGGCCTGGTCTGCGAAGATGAAGAGACCAAATTTGCGAGGCATCAACAATCCTCCAGCAGGCCGGGTACGTGGTCACACTGGTCCAAGAGATATCCGGATAGGGTAAGCGGGCCCGCCTCGTCAAGTGGCTGCTGGTCAGTTGAGTCAAGGACCATGGGTCCAGAGAACGTTTGAACTGTCCATTCCCAGTTCCACCCATGGAGGAGTGCAGGTTATGCAAACTGCCCAGGAAACCGCCGAGTTGCTCTTGTTGACCGTACCTCAGGTCGCGCAGATCCTGCAGATCGCTCGTGGTCGTGCCTACGAGTTGGTTGCCGATGGCCAGATCCCGTCGATTCGCCTTGGCCGCAGCGTAAGGGTTCCCCGCACAGCTCTTGTTGGTTGGATAGAGCGGGCAACGAGCGGAAGGGAATTGGCCGGTATGACCGAGAATACTTACCGCCCTGCCATGCGCCTGGCCAACCCTGTCGGTCGCGGGCACAGCAGGCGGAAAGGAGGGTAGTCGTTGGTCACCGAGCCCAAATCTCGCTCTCGGGAGTGATAAAGCAACCTTACCGTAGGCGTGAAACCTGACGGCAGCCCCATCAAGAAATGCATCTACGGCCGGTCCGAACGGGAACTCAAACGCAAGGTTGGTGAGCTCAAATCGACAGCGCTGGGGGGCTTACGCTGGATTGATGGCGACATACAGCCAACAGCAAGAATACGTATCGTCCGTCACCTGAACCCGGCGGATGGTATCGCTCGCCTGGACTAAAGGGAGAAAGGAGGTTACTTCCAACAGCGAGGATCGACGGTAGGACGGGTGATCCCCGCCGTGAGGTGATTGGGTGGCGGGCACAAAGCTTGACGGAACGGCATAGCAGTGTGCTGGTCAGAAAGGGGACAGATAATGGCGAAAAAGAACGCCAACGGCGAAGGCACCATCTTCAAACGCGGCCGGGATGGCAAGTGGATCGCTGAACTGGTCGTCGGGTGGACAGGCGACGACCAGAAAAAGGTGCTCCGCCATACGGCAGACACCAAGCGCGCATGTAGTGACTGGCTTGCCAAACGACTGGCGGAGCGGCAAGAAGGGACGCTCATCACCGAACCGGCCAGGCAGACCTTGCAGGCATTCATGGAAGACTGGATCAGCACCACGGTTGCTCATGAAGTTAAGCCTGCAACTGTTAACCTGTACCTGGAAATGCTGAAGTTCTACATCGGCCCTAACCTGGGACAAGTCCCCCTGGCAAAACTCACCCCACAGCACGTCCAACGGTTCTATCACCGGCAACTGGAGGCCGGGCTGAGCCCTCGCACCGTTCAGATCATCCATGCCGTCCTTCGCCGGGCCGTCCAGCAGGCCGTTGACTGGCAGATGCTGCCCCGCAACGTCATTGATAGCGTCAAGAAGCCCCGTGCCTACCAGAAGGAGGTCACCGCTCTCACCCCTGAGCAGGTCCGCAAGTTCCTGGAGGCCGCCCGAGAAACCCGATTGCACGCACTGTTCACCCTTGCGGTCACAATCGGCATGCGGCTAGGCGAACTTTTGGGGCTACGGTGGCAGGATGTGAACTTGGATGCCGGGACACTCACGATTGCACAGAATCTGGAACGGGTTGGCACGCGGCTGCAGTTCAATACACCCAAAACCAAGGCTTCAAGGCGCACCGTTAATCTGCCCAACGTCGCCCTGGTGGCTCTTAAGCAGTGGCGCAAGGAGCAGGCGCAAGAGCGGCTCAAGCTGGGCGAGGCATGGGAGCACCCCGAACTGGTGTTTACCTCAAGAATTGGCACGGTCCTAAGCCCCTGGAACGTCACCAAGCGCGACTTCAAGGCTGTCCTGGAGACAGCCGGGCTTCCGAAGATCCGCTTCCACGATTTGCGCCATTCGTGCGCCACGATGCTGCTGGCCCAAGGCGTCAACGTCAAGGTGTTACAAGAAGTGCTTGGGCACGCCAACATCCACGTGACGCTGCAGGTGTATACGCACGCTTTGGAGCGGCAAAAGAAAGAGGCCGCCCAGGCGATTGACACCCTCCTGGCGGCCAAAGACGGAACCTTAGAATAACCCTTCAGACCGGGCCGGAAGTTAGGGGCTTCCGGCCCAAATTCATTGCGCGGAAGGCGGTTCCTGACACGTTCCTGACAGACCCGTTTCTCCCGACAGTGGCCAGAGCCTGAAACCCGCTTGTAGACTGGTGGGCGCGGCAGGTTTCGAACCTGCGACCCCCTGCTTGTAAGGCAGGTGCTCTCCCGCTGAGCTACGCGCCCGTTTTTGGCCGACTGCTGTATTGTAGCACCGTCCAACGATCCGCGTCAACGCTCCAAAAAATGGTGGGTGGGCGCCCGGCTGCGCAAACCGGGCGCCCCGTCCCCGACCGATTCCCACAGTTCCCTACTGGCAGACGGTCGTGCACGTCACCGCCTGCACCGGCACGGTCGCAATGTGGACCTGGCGGTCTTCCGCCACATGCACGCACACGTCGATGACGGTCTTCTGCAGCAGACGGGCGAAAGTGGGGCATTCGAACTCTTCCACGTACGGGTCGGCCAGCGCCGTGGTCGTGGTGCCTGTGACCGGATCGCACAGGTGCCACGAGATATGCTCGACGCTGCCGCTGGCCTGGCAGCTTTGCCCCGGCTGGGCGCCCGGGACATCGATAAAGGTGGTAAAGGGGATATCCTCTGCCTGATGGTGGACGACATCGTCGGGCCCGACAAAAAAGATCTGCTTGTGGATCTCGCCCTGGATGATCACCTTGTTGGCGATGACTTCACAGGTAAGGTTCTGCACCCGCCCCTGGATTTCGTGCACCTTCTGGGCCGGCACATCCAGGGTGGCCAGGGACTCGGTCAGGACCTGCTTGCAGCCCTGAGCCACGACCCGGCGGCAAATCACCAGCGGGCCGGCCGTGTCTTCGGCCACGTTGATCTCGCAGGTGGCGGTGACCTTCACAAACACCGACAGGATCGCCCGGACCCGGATCTGGTTGCCGTTGGTCAGGATCTTGTCGACCCTGAGCAGGGTAGGCCGGATGGTGACGTTAAAGCCTGGCTGGGCACCCGGAATCAAGGCCACACCGGTGAATGGACGGCGGATCTCCTGGTGGAACTCCTGGTTATTCGTTGCGATGAAGAAGACCTGCTGAACCAGGGTGCCCTGGAACAGAACCTGTTCATCCGTTACCTCAGCGGTGATGTCCTCCAGGGCAATGCGGACATCGCGCACCTTGAGGGCCGGGCGCTCCAGTTCCTCCGTGCCCTCAATGGGTGTGACCACAGTGGTCTCACCAACGACACACTCAGCCTTGCAGAGCGGGCCATTGGGATCCAGCACAACGTTAAGCTGGCATTCCTCCGTTACCTTGACGAAGGCTGCAAAAACGGTGTTTCCGGACCGGTCTCCAGGTCACGCGGCCAGGTAACCAGAATCTCAATCGTGTTGTCCTCGTGCAGGGTCACCCGCCGGACCAGCCGCTCCACCAGGACCCGCCTGCCCGCCCAGGTGATGGCATCCAACTCTGCCGCACGGCGAAAGCGTCGGACCGCCGACTGGATCTGCTCCCCTTCACCCGGAGCCGCCGCCGCCTGCTCAAGCCGCCTGACCAGGCAAGCCGCCTCCTGCTCCAGCTCAGCCAGTTGCCGGTCAACGGGCTCCAGCTTCTGCTGCAGTTCGGCCGCCGCTTGGAGGATGCCCAGGGCGTACATCTCCACATACCGGGCACGCACCTTGCGCTTGTCGGCCACGGCCCGCTCCAGTTCCGCCTGCCGGGCCTGGATGCCGGCCACGGCCATACCGTCGCCCTGCTGCCGCAGCACTTCGGCGATTACCGGCTCCAGGTTGGGCAGCCGTGCCAGCAGAAATCGCCACACCGCCCCGTCCACCGCGTCCTGCCGCCAATTACGGCCCCGGCACCGGCCGACCGGCATGCCGGTACCAACCGCAAAGCTCTTTTTGCCCTTGTTGCAGCACATGTAGTAATGCCGCACCTGGCCGCTGTGAACAGACCGCGGGCCTGCCACCACAGCGCAGCCGCACCGCCCGCATCGTACCAGTTTGCGCAACAGATACTGCCCGGAGGGGCGGCCGCGGGCACCCTTGAAATTGTGCGCCAGCGCCGCCAGGATCTGCTCGTAGGTTGCGTGGTCGATAAAGGCCGGCACGGGCGCAGTCAGCCATTCTGCCCGGGGTTTGGCCACCTGGACCCGCTTGCCGCCCACCCTGGCCACCTCAGTCTTGCCGTAAGCAAAGGTTCCGGTATACAGCTCATTCCGCAGGATCCGGGCCAGATTGGCTCCGTACCAGTGCATACCGCCGGGGCCGGGAACACCCAGGCGGGCCAATTCCGCCGCCACGGCGTTGCAGGTCATGCCGCGGCCGTCATGCCCACGCAGAAGCCAGTCCACCGCCAGCAGGTAGATCCGCTTCTCCTTGGGGTTTTCCACCAGGGTATCGGCTTCCTTATCATACGTGTAGCCGTAAACCCGCCGCAGCCCGGGGATCTTGCCGTTCTTGACCTTTTGTTTGCGACCCCGGCGGGAGTTGGCCAGGATTTTCGCCTTGTTGTACTGGGCAATGGAACCCTGGATATTAAACATCAGCATGGACTCAGGGTTGTTCGGGTCAAAGTCGACCTCGACAAACTCCAGGTCGATGCCCAGGCCCAGCACCTTGCGCCAGACGGAGTGCTGCAGGTGCAGGTCGCGGCTTAACCGGTCCGGGTGCAGCACCACCACCTTGCGGCCGACCCCCTGCTCGAGCAGGTACAGCACCTGATTCAGGGCCGGCCGGTTGGGGTCGTCACCGGACACGCCCGGCTCAACCACCGCCAGCATGGCCTGGTCGCCATAGCCGAACTTGTGCCTGGCCCACTGGGCGCACCGCTCAACCTGCGAAGCCAACGAATACCCATGCTCGGCCTGGTCCGCTGTGGAAACGCGGGCATAAAGAATGGCTTTGATCCGGGCGGACAAAGCCATTAATTCATCCTGAGGAACCTTCCGGAACTTCGTGACCTGCCACCGGGCCAGCATCGGCATCACCCCTCGGGCGTGCTGGAGCCGCACTCTGTCCGGGGTTGGCGGGGTGGACCCGTTCAGGGTCGATATACTTGCCGGTGACCACCACCTGGTAACACCAATCCCGCAGTACAGAGCGCAGTTCCGGGGCGGTCAGGCCCGTGTCCGGATGCACCACCCTGACGGTGAAGCTGGTTTTCTTGCTCCCGGCCATGGCCGCGGTCACCTCCCCGGTGACCTATGCTTATGCCGAACCGGCCTCTCCCGTGACCGGTCGGGCGCAATGCAGACGTGCGGGCGGGGTGTTATGCCCCGGCCCGCACGTCGTTCAGGTGCTGCCACAGGTAGAAAGCGGCGTAGCTACGCCAGGGCCGCCAGGGCTCGGCCAGGGCCCGCAGGTCTGTCTCTTCCGGGCGCTCGGCCAACCCGGCCAGTTGCTGCACCGCCACCCGTAATCCCAGGTCGCCGGCAGGGAAGACATCGAGCCGCCCCAGGCCCCACATCAGGCCAATCTCCGCACTCCAACGGCCAATCCCGGGCAGGGTGCAGAGCCTGGCCATGGCGGCGGCGTCGTCCAGCCCCGCAAAGGCAGACCGTTCCAGTTCACCGGCGGCAGCGGCCGCGGCCACCGCCTGCATGTAACGAGCCTTGGCCCGGCTGACACCGGTGCCCTGCAGCCGCTCCGGGTCCAGCGCCGCCAGCGTGGCCGGGTCGGGGTACAGGGTGTACGTGGCATTACCCGTCCGCAGTTCTGTGCCCAGTGCGGCCAGAAAACGGCGGCGGATCCCGGTCGCCGCGGCGGTGCTCACCTGCTGGCTGATGATGGCACTGAGCAGACACTCGTACAGGCTGGGGTGCTGAATCACCCGCAGCCCCTGGTAACGGGCGACCAGCGGGCGCAGGAGCGGGTCGCCGCCAAGGCCGGCGTTGGCGGCCACCAGCGGCAGATCAAGGCCAAACATGTGTCTGACCGTGGTCAGGCAGTCCTCCGCCGCCGCACTGGTGGCGCCCTCCACGGTTACTTCCGCCTGCCCGGCCGTCGGGTCCAGGCGCACATGCACCAGGGCGTGGCCGCCGCCCGGCAGGGTGAGGGCGCGAGAAGCCGTGCCGTCGCCAGGGCAAAAGAGCAGATCAGAAGCAGCCGCCTGCAATTGCCGGAGCGTCCATTCAACCCCATACCCGGGCGGAAGCGGCCACTGAACGCGCATGACAATCCTCCCCGGTCCGGCCGTATAGCACCAGTATCCCATATGCGCCCAGGACTGACCACCGGGAGCCGACGGCTGCATCTGCCCCCTGGGCTAATTGACGGTGGGAAGTCGGGCTGTTCTTACGCCCGGTGTTAAGATCGGATTGGGAAATGTTTCTTTCCCCATTCGTCCGACCGGGAGGGATTCCGGATGGCCTGCCGCAAGCTGCGCCGCCCTGGTGTGTGGATGGGTTCACTGGCCCTGATGTGCAGCCTGGCCGGGATGCCTGCCCCCACCCGGGCTGATCCGAACAGCAGCCAGGTGTTGCTGGCCGAACTGCTGATCTCGCCCAGTTCCAGCAACCAGCCGGAGGAGTACATCAAACTGTACAATCCCACGTTGGAAACGGTGTCCTTGGACGGCTGGAGCCTGACGACCCTGACCGGCCACAGCGGCACCGCCGCCACCGCCACCTTCCCCACCGGTGCCGCTGTAGGCCCGGGTGAAGCCGTGGTGGCCACCCGGGATGCCCGCATGTACCTGCAGCAGGTGGATCCGTATGCCCGCATGGCCCGCAACCCCGCCCAGGCGGCTGTGTTTGAGTATGGCAGCACCGACACGGGTCTGACGGCGCAACTGACACGGAATACGGCCTACGACCTGGCCCTGAGTGACACCAGTGCCGCGGTGCTGCTGAAGAACAGCCGCGGGCTGGTGGTGGACGTGGTGCGTTACACCAGGTGCGAGCGCGTCACCGGCTCTGATTACACCTGCTCTACCCCCACCCCTTACAGCGGCCCCGGTTGGAGCGGCGACCCGGTCAAATGGGCACAACTGGCAGGGCAGAGATTCAACCCTTATGCCAGGCATAAAGTCCTCTCCCGCGCCATCGACGAGTCCACCGTCAGCGGTACGTCCGCCGGCCTCTACAGGCCCGATACTGACACGGCCCTCGACTGGCTCAGCGCCGCCATCAACTCCCGCACCGGTCTGGAATACTGGGCGGCGGCCACCTCTCCCCTGTCCACCCGCGACCTTGCCGTAGGCCAGAGCCTGTCCCGGCCCCAGCCCGTCTGGAATTTCACCGGCCAGGTCCAGGCCTTTATGGCGCCAGACACAGCCTTTGCCACCATCGCCGGGCTGTTCGAGGGCGCCACGGCCAGCATCGACCTGAACATGTATGACTTTCAACTGGTGGACATGGCCCACGTACTCGTGGCCGCCCGCCAGCGGGGCGTAACGGTGCGGGTTTTGCTCGAAGGGCAGCCCTGTTGCAACTTTGCCCTGAACGACCAACAGAAGTATGTGGCCACGCTCCTGCACCAGGCCGGTGTGGAGGTCCGCTTCATGCAGGGCGACCCCACTTCACCCTTCACAGCCGCCGCCCAGCCCCGGGTACGCCGCTACACCAACGTAAACCATGCCAAGTACGCCGTGGTCGACCAGGCGGCGGCCGATCCCCGTCTGCTCATCTTCTCGGGCAACTTCAAGCGCAGCAGCACCCCCCGGCATCCCGGCAGTGGCAACCGGGACTGGGGCCTGATCATACACAATGCCGCGGCGGCGCAATACTTCGGCCAGGTCTTCGCCGACGACTTTGACCCCAACCGCCGCGACTCGGTGCCCTACGGCTTTGCCTGCCAGTATTCGGCGTGTCACCTGGGCGCTCCCAGCCCCGGCTTCGCACCCGACCTATCCGGCACCGAGGACCCGGACGCCACCTACCCGGCCCCCTTCAGCGCCCGCACTGTGCAGGGCCAGTTTGCCGTCACCCCGGTGCTGGTGCCGGAAACAGCCTTTCTGTCCGAACGGTCGGTGCTGGGCCTGATCAAGCAGGCCAACCGCAGCGTCCTGCTGGAGTGGGCCACCCTGAACGCCTACTGGGGTTCGGGCATGAGCAGCGCCGGCATCACCACCACGCCCACCCCGCTGGTGGAAGAACTGCTGAATGCCGCCCGGCGCGGCGTACAGGTCCGGGTGCTGCTGGAAGGCAAGTTCGACGACTCCACCGACCCCAAGGGCAACGGCGCCACCGTAGCCTATCTGAACCAGACGGCCCGCAGCGAGGGGTTGGATCTGGTCGCCAAGCTGATGGCCTTTACCGTGGTCACGGGCAACCCGGACAGCCCCGACTATCTGGTGCGTGAATACCCGGGCTACAACGGCGTGCACAACAAGAGCATCGTCGTCGACAGCCGCCAGACCCTGGTTTCTTCCCTGAACGGCACCCAGGCGTCCTGGCTGCGCAACCGCGAGACGGCGGTCATTGTCGACAATGCCGACGTGGCCGGATACTTCACCGATGCATTCTGGTTCGACTGGTATGACGGCAACCGGCCGGAATGGCCCGTGCTGTCTGAGGTGCAGTACGACCCGCCCGGCGGTGACAGCCAGCACGAGTGGCTGGAACTCTATAACCCGACCGGCCAGGCGGCCGATCTGTCCGGCTGGAGCCTGCAGAACGACCGGGGACAATGGTCATTCCCACCGGGAACCACCCTCGGGGCAGGCAGTACTCTAACCGTGGCCCGCAGCCGCAGCGGCTTCGCCGCCCAGCACGGCTTCGACCCGGATGTGAGCGGACTGACCCTCAGCCTGAGCAACACCGGCGACCTGGTACGGCTCATGGCCCCGGATGGAGGCGAGGTGGACCAGGTGGCCTGGGACGGCTATCTTCCCGACTGGCAGCCAGTGGCTGCCCCGGGACAGGCCCTGGTGCGCACCAACGCCTGCCGTGACACCAATTCCCGGCTGGACTGGGCGTCCGCCACCCCCCAGGCCGGGAGCGCCGCCTGCCACCATGCGGCCCCGCCGGAGCCGGAGCCGGAACCAGAACCGGAGCCGGCACCACCGGCCACCGTACTGCTGAGCGAGGTCCATTACGACAGCCGCTCGCCTCTGAATCCGGAACCCGACGAGTATATTGAGCTTTATAACCCCGGGGCAACCGCCGCTGACGTGGGCGGCTACCAGTTGCGGGACAACGCCGACACCTTTGTCATTCCTGTCGGCACCGCCATCGGTCCCGGCGGGTACCTGACGGTGACCCGCAACGGCAGCGCCTTTCAAACCGCCTTTGGCCGCAGCGCCGACCTGACCGGCCTGAACCTCCTGCTGGGCAACTCCGGCGATACGGTCACGCTGCTGGACGCCAGTGGCCAGCAGCGTGATCTGGTGGCGTGGGAAGGGCACCGGGTCGGTTGGACCGGGCGGGCCGCCGCCGGCTGGACCCTGCACCGGCACAGCGGCAACGGCGATAACCCGCTGCCGGCGGACTGGGTCACGGGCGACCCCACCCCAGGCAGCGGAATTCCGGCCGGAGTACCGGAGGTAACTGCTTTCCTGACCCCGGAGCAGCCGGACGGTGCCAACGGCTGGTATACCTCAGGTGTGACCCAGACCGGAGAGTCAGCCGCCTGGGGACTGATCCGGCTGGAAACCAGTGCCGATGGCGGCGCCACCTGGACAACCGTCGCTACCCGCTCGACCACAGCGCCGCTGGCCCCCCTGCCGCTCGCCGCCGGGGTGACCCGGCCGGCGGATACCGCCGGGAGCAGCGTGCTCTTCCGAGCCACAGATGGGTTGGGCCGCCAGGGCATCGCCACTGTGACCTGGCAGAAGGACGCGACCCCACCGACCACTGTCGCCACGCCGGCGGGGGCGCCGGACGACAACGGGTCTTACCGCAGCCCGGTGGATATCAGCCTTGCCGCCATCGATGACACGGCGGGCGTTGCCCGCACGGAGTACAGCCTGGACGGCGGCCAGAACTGGGCCCCCTACACCGGCCCCTTCACCCTGACGGACAGCGGCGAGCAGACCGTGCTGTATCGTTCCACCGACCTGGCCGGCAATGTGGAGGCGACTCGGACGCTGGCGCTCCGCATCGGCGCACCGGAGGACTGCCTGGCTCCGCGGCTAGCCTGGCGGCCGCCCCTGGGCGGTGCCGAACCTACTGCCGTGCGCCGGGATGACACGCTGCAAATGGCCTTTACCTGGGGCGCCTGCGGCGTAAACCGCCGGGATGAAGGTGTGCTGATCATGGTGCGCTCCCTGGTCGCCCCCTTCCCCCCGGTGGCCGCCTACGTCTGGGGCTACGATATTGCCTATGCGGAAGCAACCGGGGAGTACAGCCAGGTGTTCAGCCCCGGCTGGTATGCCCTTGACCCCGATACGCCGCTGGCGGTGGAGGTCTACATGGGCGGCGGACAGGTCGGAGTGGCCAGGGTCAACGTTACCCGCTAGCCCCTGCTGTGGGGACGCTGCATGTTGCCGGGGGACACGCTCCCCCGGCAACGGCACGCGCAGGAGGCAATGGCCGGCTGGTTGCAGAAGCTATGCCAGGGAGCAGGAACAAAACGGTGCAAAGGAGACCTGAGCCGTGCAGTACGATGGTGGCTACTACGCCGCCGTGGGCGATTTCTTGCGGGAAGCCTATCTGGAATATGGCTTTACCCGTGGGACTATACAGGAAGTGGATTTCCTCGTCTCGGCGCTTGGCCTTGCTCCGGGTGCGCCGATCCTGGACATTGGCTGCGGCCCGGGGCGGCACAGTCTGGAACTGGCCCGGCGCGGCCTCCAGATTACTGGAATCGATATTTCTCCCGGCTTTGTGGAGGTCGCCCGCAAGCAGGCACTGGCCGAAGGGCTGACGGCCGAGTTTCGGGTGGCAGATGCCCGCCGGCTGGACTTTTCAGTAGAGTTTGCCGGTGCCATTTGCCTTTGCGAAGGTGCCTTCGGTCTGGCCGGTGATGAGGCAGCGCACCGGCAAGTGCTAGGTGACTGCTGCAAAACCCGTAGGGTTTTGCTCAACCAACAATGATTTTGGGACTCTCGTATCGAATATCCCATCAACGCCAGTCACGGAGGTTCGGTAGGCAATGATGGGTCGGCAGCGCAGGCAGGTTTCCTTCAAGGATGTACAGGTATGGGTGGATGCACCGGTCGTGCCGGCAGAGTCCTTCTACGGCCGCATGGCTGCTCACGGCGACAAACTGGTGCGTGAGGAGTGGTTTGCGGACCTATACGCCCACAGCGGCCGGCCCTCAGTGCCACCGGCGCTGCTGAGCAAGGTGCTGCTGCTCATGTTTCATGAGAATGTATCCGACCGCCAGGCCGAGGAGCGGGCACGCTATGACCTGCGCTGGAAGGCGGCTTTGGGCCTGGGGATTGACGAGGTTGGCTTTGACGCGACCTCTCTGTGCCGCTTCCGGGCCCGATTGGTGATCAACAACAAGGAGCGCCTGTTCTTTGAGAAGACGGTTGCGGCCGCCAGGGAGTATGGCCTGATCAGTGCTCAGGTGGCCGAAGTGATTGACTCGACTCCGGTCCTGGGTGCCGGTGCAGTCCAGGATACCTACAACTTGCTCCGCTCGGCGGTTCGCAAGATGCTGAAGGTGACCCGCACCCGGCCTGAAACCCACCGGCGTCTGCTGGGACTGCTGAAGCGCAACGACTACGATGAGAAAGGCAAGCCCGAAATCAACTGGGATGATCCGGAGGCGCAGCGGAAGCTGTTGAACGAGTTCGTCCAGGATGCACGGACGGTCTTGAAGGAAACGGAATCCCTGGAACTGGGGACTGCAGAGAAGGCAGCCCGTGAACTGCTCACGGCGGTGACCGAACAGGACATCGAAGAACAACCTGACGGTACGGTTGCCCTCAAGGACGGCGTCGCCAGGGACCGGACCATCTCCACCACGGACCCGCAGATGCGGCATGGGCGCAAGTCCAGCAAGGGACGCTTTGACGGCCACAAGGCGCACATCATGGAGGAACCGCAGGCAGAGGTGATCACCGGCGTGGCCATAACGGCTGCCAACGTACCCGATGCCGCTCCGCTCCCCGAGATGTTGGACCAGCAGAAGGACGCGGGAATCACTGTTACCAAGGTTACAGGGGATACGGCCTACGGTTCAGGCGATACCCGGGCGGATATGGCCGGGCGGGAAGTGAAGCTGGTGGCGCCGGTGCCGCCCGAGGTCAATGGGGAACTGTTCCCCAAGTCGGCGTTCGAGATCGATCTGCAGGAACGGACCTGCCGGTGCCCGGCTGGACACGTGGTGAAGATGACGGGTCAGCGTAAGAAGGGAAAGGCAGGCAGCTTCCATTTCGCTGAACTGTGCCGGGACTGTCCCCTACGCGACCGGTGCACCAAGAGCAAGAACGGCAGGAGCGTGGTCGTGCACCGTCACGAAGCCTTGCTTCAGAAGGGCCGCGCCGAGCAACGGACCGAAGCCTTCCAAGCAGAGTACCGCATCCGGCCGATTGTTGAGCGCAAGATCGCCGAACTGGTCCGGCACGGGATGAGGCAAGCCCGGTATATCGGCAGGGCCAAAGTCCTGCTCCAACTGGCGTGGACAGCGGCCGCAGTGAATCTCAAGAAGATCTTCAAACACCTCGCAGGGGCAACCGCGCCCAAAATGCAGCCGCAGGCGGTCTCTGTTGCCTGAGAGATATGGTAAGTGGGAGACTTGATGTTTCGCCTGCCGACATAGCGCTGTAGGTGTAGGTAGTAGCCCCTGTTTTTGGAAAATGGAATCTCGAAAAAACCACTAACTGCAGAGCCAGCCTCGCTCAGAGGCTGGTAGTGCAGCAGTCACCTAGATGGAGTCCACCAGGCGCTGCGTCCTGGGGCTCCCTTTGTTCTCACCGCCGTGAATGCCCTGGCGGTGGCACGCCACGTGCAGCCGGGAGACCCGAACTTCGACCCCTACACGTGCACCAGTCGGGAGCCGGAAACGTTACGTAACCCCCAGGGGGACACCCGAACCGTTGACCTGTACACCACCGCCTTTACCTATCGGGAACTGAAGTGGCTGCTGGAGGGGGCCGGATTCACCGTTGAAGCAGGTTACGGGTGCACCGCCGGTAACTTCCAGAGCAAGCCCATTGCAGTGGATGACTTTGAAATCATGATGGTGGCCCGCCGGAGCTAGTGGTGCCTGCGTACCGGCTCTCCGCCCATCGAATCTTCACCATCGCGCGGATCGCTGGATCACTGAAACTTCAAGTCGGTGACAGGAATACAGGCAAGGGCTACCTAACGTAGGCAGGGGCTGCCCAACACCAATTTGGATCTGCGCCCTTGATCCTCTCGGATATACATCGGATTTGCAGCCATCGTGTTGACGAAGAACTGCAAGATGGCCCGTTGGTGCAGTTCCTGCATCCCGCTGAGCTGGTGGGTCAGTTTGGCAATCCGGCCCTGCAGGATGGCATTCATCCCGGTGGCGGCGCCCGGTACGTCAACAAAGGTCGCAAACGGAACGTCCTCGGCCTGGTGATGTACGCGGTCGTCGTCGCCCACAAAGAAAATCTGCTTGTGCAGGATACCCTGGACCATCACCTGGCAGTCAACCACATCGGCACTTAAGTCCAGGAGCCGGGCGTGGATGTCGGCAATTTTCTTGGCGCGCTGGCCCAACAAAATTCGGGACTCGACGGATGCCTCGCCGGTATTTTCACCGACGATGCACTCCAATTTAAGAAGCCGGCTCTGGTGCGACAACTGCCTCGTTCCCCCTTCCTCCCTGGGTTGGGGGTCTCGGCTCCGCCCGAAACTGGGCCTTATGTGCGGGGGAGCACGCCGGACCCCAAGGTAGCGGGGCGGTCTCAAAGGGAGGAACAGGCCCCGCGTTTCCTATCAGCATGATATGCGGGTTGGAGTTCCCGGTGACAAGAACAAAGCGGCTTGCCATCGCTCTGCGGCCCCCGAGAATCACCAGAGGTGTGCAACCTCATCCGCCTCTCCGTCCACCTGAGTACGGCCTTCCCTTGTAGGGGGAAGGCCTTACCAATCACTGCCTGGCCGGAAACTGAAAAGGTTTCGCCAGCCAATCCAGGCTTGCAGGGGTTAAAACAGCACTTGAGTCGCCAGTCCTACCCAAGATGAATCCAGCGTCCCATGGCTGGCCAGAACTGTGGTAGTACCATACAAGTCAGTACCGGGTGCTGAACCCGGGTCGGCCCCGGTTCGCCTGGGTCTGATCAGGGTAGGCAGGATGCCCTGTGGAAGGGGCTGATCCCGAGTGAGCAGGCAGCAAAACAATGGGGAGCGCGGAAGCGTGACCGTGCTGGTTGCGCTTTCCCTGGCCATTCTGGTGGGCTTCGCGGCCATCGGTGTGGACGTGGGGCGAATGTACATCGTCCGGGAGCGGATTTACAGTGCCGCCGATGCCGCTGCCCTCGCCGGAGTGCAGTTCTTACCTTATGACCCGGACGAAGCCGTGGCCACTGCCGTGGAATTTCTGGCCAAAAACGGCATGGCCGCCGGTGCAACCAGCGTTACGATCGATCCAGGTAACGGACGAAAACTTCGTGTCCAGGTAGGTCTGAACGTTGAAATGACTTTTGCACGGGTGCTGGGCATTGGCCAACTACAGGTAACAGGGCTCAGCAGCGCAGAGCGGCTCAACGCCACAGCGGTCAGCCATGTGGTGCCCCTGAGTGTTTCCCGCGATCAAAACTTTTCGTATGGCAGTCTGATGACGCTCAAGAAAGGTCCCGGGGGGCAGGTCAGCCCCGGCAACTTTGGCGCCCTGGCCCTGGGCGGATCAGGTGCGAGCCAGTACCGCGAGAACCTGCAGTATGGATATGCCGAATGGATCAGCATTGGCGACTGGCTGCGGACCGAGCCCGGCAACATGGCCGGCCCCACCCGCACTGCCGTTGAGTACCGGATTGGCCTTGACCCCTACGCCACTTTCGACCAGGTAGACCGGAACTCTCCCCGCCTGGTGAATATACCGGTGATCGACACCTACCCCAACGGCCGGGGCGAGGTGCAGGTTGTCGGCTTTGCCGTCTTCTTTCTGGAGGATTCGGACGGTCACGGCGAACTCGCGGGTCGGTTTCTGCGGTTCGATGTTCTCGGGCGCGGCGATTTGGGCGCCCCCGACTACGGCGCCTACATTACCAAACTGGCCCGGTAGGTCACGACCTACTGGGCGTGATCGTGCCGTTTCCCGGTGATGTGTTCAATTTCAACCGCAACCATCACGATCCGCTGCAGGGCGGCGGGAGTAAGCGGCTCGTACGTGCGGTCAGGAATCAGCTTATGTACCAGGGCCGTCAGGGCCGCCCCCTTCTCGGCCGGATCCGCCACGATGCGTGCCCGACCGAAGGCAACCACGCTCTGATAATGGGTCGTGGAAGGACAGGGCTGTGCGCTCGAACTGGGCACTACCTGGTGAGGGCCGATGACAGTAAAGCACACGCTGGGGTTTTGCTGAAGGTTGGTCAGCTTCCGGCCGGCCGGGGCGCAGTGAAAATAGATGGTATTTTGTGTGCAAACGTAGTTCACAGGCACCACATAGGGAATGCCGTCACTGCCGGTGGTGCCAAGGAATCCGACCTCGGTACTCTCAAGCAACTCGTGCGCTTCACCAGGCTTCGTGGCCCGGTCCTTACGCCGCAGTTCAATCATTTGCTGTCCGCCTTTTTGATCGTGTCTTTCCAAGTCCAGTGTTGGCCATTTCCCACTTCGGATGCGCCTGGATAGATCCCTTCTTCAGGGGTGCGACCTTTTCAACCGTGCAATAAAAAATGTCCCCACCCCTCAGTATGCTGAGGGGTGGGGACTGTCGCTGGCAACAAACCTGCGGAATAATGGGGTGACCGACCGGAATTGAACCGGCGACCTCCAGGGCCACAACCTGGCGCTCTAACCAACTGAGCTACGGCCACCATGAACGGGCAACCAACCACTTGATTGCCCTGCAACTGGTGTGCCCGGGAGGATTCGAACCTCCGGCCCTCTGATCCGTAGTCAGATACTCTATCCACTGAGCTACGGGCACCCGTTTTAAGGACCAAGCACTGGTGTCGAAGGCGGGACTTGAACCCGCACGGTATAAACCATACGCCCCTCAAACGTACGCGTCTGCCAGTTCCGCCACTCCGACAACACAAACTCATCTAAGACCTGAGGGGAATTGAAATCGTGGTGACCCTACGGGGATTCGAACCCCGGTTTCCGCCGTGAGAGGGCGGCGTCCTGGGCCTCTAGACGATAGGGCCGGAAAGGCTGCCGAGTAATACCGACAGCCATCTCGGAAAAATAGCTCGGGCATCGACCTGCTCTCCCGGGGGCTTGCGCCCCCAGTACCATCGGCCCTGCAGCGCTTCGCTTCCGTGTTCGGAATGGGAACGGGCGGGTCCGCTGCGGTATAGACACCCGAAAGGTGTTTTGTTTTTGCACTTGAGTCTACAGAGGATTGGTTTTGTTTGCGGGAAATCTGCGCCACAGGCAGGACGAGGAATCGCCCTTGCGGGTCAAGCCCTCGACCGATTCGTACCGGTCCGCTCAACGCCTCACAGCGCTTACACTCCCGGCCGATCAACCTGGTCGTCT
>JAKFDK010000104.1:0-56701 GCA_036676195.1 Clostridia bacterium
AGCAGCCGGACAGCCAAATAGTCCTCCAGGAGTGGTCATGGACAGCACCCGGACAGCCAAATAGTCCTCCAGGAGTGGTCATGGACAGCACCCGGACAGCCAAATAGTCCTCCAGGAGTGGTCATGGACAGCACCCGGACAGCCGCATAGTCCTCCGGGAGTGGTCATGGACAGCAGCCGGACAGCCAAATAGTCCTCCAGGAGTGGTCATGGACAGCAGCCGGACAGCCAAATAGTCCTCCGGGAGTGGTCGTGGACAGCACCCGGACAGCCAAATAGTCCTCCGGGAGTGGTCATGGACAGCACCCGGACAGCCAAATAGTCCTCCGGGAGTGGTCATGGACAGCACCCGGACAGCCGCATAGTCCTCCGGGAGTGGTCATGGACAGCGGAATAGTCCCCCAGTAGTAAGCACGAACAGTCAGCGGGGACCGACGGGTGGTGATGACGAGTCGCCACCGGGTGTCCGTTGCAACGAGTGGAATTCACGTGAACACGGCTCATGCAGATGCTCCGGCAACTGCACTCAGTGACCCACCCCGCCGCGGGCGCCCAATGGGTGCCCGCGGGCGGCATTCCACCGGCTCACCCGCATGCCATCCGTCTCCCCGGGCGGCCGGCAGCCGCCATGGGTCAAGTAGGGGCTTCAACCGTACAGGAGCCTCTGCGGGTGCCAGGTCCCGAATTATTTGCAACTGCGTTGAAAAGACAGGAAACCGTTTATACATAACCGAAATGATGGACAGGCTCTCTCGTCACGGCTGCAGCAGTCGAAGATATCTATTGCAGGGGCAAACATCGGGCCTGAACCGGGGCGGTGTTACCGTCGCCGGGGCCGGCCCGCCTCGGAATCATCTTTGGGAGGGGAGCACTTGGTCAGTTTATTCCGCAGAAAGTCACCGGCCACCGCCGATCCCGCCCTGGCTTCCGCTCTGCCGCCGGACCTGTTCTCCGCTGCAGTTCCGGCACCGGCGATTTCCGAACCGGAGGATCAGGCCAGAGCGGCCCTGACCGCCGTAGCACAGTACCTGTCGGATGGTCTGCTCGATCTGACGGTGCGGCCGGAACTCCGGTCGAATCTGCCGGAGGCCGCCCTGCTGTCGCAGCGGTTGGCGGCAGCGGTGGCAGACGTCCGGGAGGTGCTGGAATCCCTGCAGGACCTGGTCACCACCGCCGGGGCCGGTGCTGCCCGTAACTCGGTCAGGCTGCAGGCAGTCACCGGCCGGGTGGAGGAAATCCACCGCGGCATCAGTGAGATCAGCCAGGCAACGGAACAACTGCATCAAGGGATCCGGCAGGTGGCCCAGGCGGCCGGCGAGGCCGCCGAGACGGCACACCATGTCGACCGGCTGACGGCGGCGGCGCAGGACAAGAGTGAACAGGCCATGACCTCGGCCCGCAGTCTGCGGGACCATATGCACGCCAGTGCCGGACGTCTGGGGGCCCTGGTGGAGCGGGTGCGCGCCATCACCCGGGTCAGTCAGGTGATTGAGGGCATTGCCGCCCGCACCAACCTGCTGGCCCTCAATGCAGCCATTGAGGCAGCCCGGGCCGGGGCAGCCGGCCGCGGTTTTGCCGTGGTAGCCGACGAAGTCCGCAAGCTGGCCGAGGGGACCTCCGGCCAGACCAAGGAGATCGGAGCCCTGGTCCGGGCCATCGCCGGCGACCTGGAGCCGGCCCAGGCATCCATCGCCGAAAGCTGTACGCTGGCCGACGGGGCCTGTGCCCGTTCCAATGAAGTGGGTGCAGCCCTGCGCGAGATTTTCCACCTGTCCCGGGCTTCGGCCGGGCACATGGAGAACATTGCTGCCACTGTCGAGGAACAGTCGGCCGCGGTGGAGTCGGTCTTCATGGCCCTGCGGCAGGCAGAAGCGAATGTCGCCGGGATCAAGACCGAAACTGAGCACGTTACCCGGGATACTTTCCTGTTGGCCACCCTGACTGAAGACGGTCACCGCTACCTCGGGCGCCATCGCACCGGCAGCATGTTTCACCGCGTACTCGAACTGACCCGGGAGCTGGCTGCCCGCAGCGGCAGCGTGCTGGAGCAACTGGTGGACCAGGGGCAGTGCCACCTGCAGGATGTACTGGCCCTGCAGTACACCGAAATCAAGGGTCCGGCCATCCGCAGCCTGAGCAAGCTGTTCGACGTCAGCCGGGTGCCGCCGGCCGGCTTCACACCGCCCAAGTACAGCACCGCTTACGACGCTCTGGTCGATCTCGCCATGCAGAAGCTGCTGGACGAGATTCTGGCCCGTGAGCCGAAGCTAAACTCCACCGGCATTATGGATCTGAATACCTATGTACCTGCCCATAACCGGATCTCTTGCCAGGACTGGACCGGCGTACCGGCCAAGGACCTGGTGGGCAACCGGGTCAAGCGGTTCTTCAGTGATCAGGCCATCATGGTCAGGGGCGTACGGGTAGGGTTGGGCGGCGACGTCGACCGCCTGCCCGGGCGGACGACCCGCCAGCAGTTCATCGACGCCGGCTGCGACTTGCGAGAGCCGGCCGGCGGCAGCCGGGACTTCCTGGTACAGACCTATGCCCGGGATACCGGCGAGGTCATCACCTGCCTGACCGTACCGCTGTATGTAAAGGGGCAGCGCTATGGCGCCGCCATTGTGGGCTGGAACGTGGAGATTTCCCGCTAGTATGGGCGGTCTCAATGACTTGCAATAAATGTTTGAAGGATTTATACAGCAAAACGGAAAATACTTAAGGAGCGGATGCTCGGTAGGCGACAGAACTGGGTGACGATCATGTGCGACCGTCCCCGGCCCGGGGTCTACCCGCCTGACCAGGCAATTTATCAGCAGTACGGTCAAGTGGAGGGCACAAGATGGTCAGCTGGTTGCGCAAGAGGTCCGATGCGCCCAACGGTGACGTGCCCGGGGTTACGGGGGCACCGGCCCTGTCTCGTGCCGGCCCTGTAGCCGGCCCGGTCCCTGTGCCGGCGCCGCCGCCGGCGGCAGCCGGGGCGTTCGCGGGCGGCCAGGCCAGGGAGGCGCTGGCGGCCGTGGCCCGTTATCTGGAGACCGGCCTGCACGATCTGACCGTGCGCCCACAGGGGCCGGACGACCTGCCAGAGGCGGCCCTGGTCTGGCGGCTGTTAGACACGGCGGTGCGGGATTTGCACGAGGTCCTCTTTTCCTTGCAGGAACTGGTCACCCGTGCGGGTGGGGGGGCAGCCCGTAATTCCATTCGGTTGCAGGCGGTGGCCAGGCGCATCGAGGAGATGCACCGCAGCGTCGGTGAGATCAGTCAGGCCACGGAACAACTGCGGGACGGTGTCCAGCAGGTGGCCGGGGCCGCCGGCGAGGCCGCCCGTACGGCACACCATGTGGATGGGTGCACCGAGTCGGCCCAGGCCGTCAGCGAACAGGCCATGTCCTCCGCCCGCAGCTTGCGTAACCACATGCATGCCAGCGCCGAGCGGCTGGGGGCTCTGGTGGAGCGGGTACGCGCCATTACCCGGGTCAGCCAGGTCATCGACGGCATCGCCGCCAGGACCAACCTGCTGGCCCTGAACGCGGCCATCGAAGCCGCCCGGGCCGGTGCAGCCGGCCGTGGCTTCGCCGTGGTGGCCGATGAAGTCCGTAAGCTGGCGGAGAGCACCTCCGGCCAGACCAAGGAGATCGGTACCCTGGTCCGGGCGATTACCGCCGACCTGGAGCCGGCCCAGGCTTCCATCGCCGAAAGCTGCACCCTCGCCGATCTGACCGATGCCAGGTCGGAAGAGGTGGGGCAGGCCCTGCGCGAGATCCATCACCTCTCCCGGGACGCCGCCCGGCATATGGAAAATATCGCCGCCGCCGTGGAACAGCAGTCAGCGGCGGTGGAGGCCGTGTTTACCTCCCTGCAGCAAGCCGCCAATGGTGTCGGTGCCATCAGGACTGAGACCGAGCACGTGGTGAAGGACACCTTCATGCTGTCCGCCCTGACCGAAGACGGCCACCGTTACCTGGAACGCCACCGGACAACCAGCCGGTTCCACTGCATTCTGGATCTGAACCGGGAACTGGCCCGGCGATGCCAGACCCTGCTGGAGGAACTGGTCGACCGGGGCCAGTGCAGCCTGCAGGGCATCCTGGAACTGCGGTATACCGAAATCAAGGGGGCGGCCATCCGCAATCTCAGCCGGCTGTTTAACGTCAGCCGGGTGCCACCGGCGGGCTTTACCCCGCCCAAATACGCCAGCGCCTACGACGCCCTGATCGACGAGCCCCTGCAGGCGCTGCTGGACGAGATTCTCGCCCGCGAGCCCAGCCTGAATTCCACCTGTATGATGGACCTGAATACGTACGTACCCTCGCATAACCGCATGTATACCCATGATTGGACCGGAGACCCGGCCCGGGACCTGTCCGGAAACCGGACCAAGCGGCTGTTCAGCGACCAGCCCATCCTCCTGCGCGGGGTCCGGGTCGGACTTGGCCCCGCGGCCGGCCGCCTTCCCGCTCAGGTCACCCGTCAGCAGCTCGTCCAGGCGGGCTGCCACCTGCAGGAGCCCGCCGGGGGTAACCGGGACTTCCTGGTGCAGACCTACGCCCGGGATACCGGTCAGGTCGTGACCACCCTGACGGTGCCGATTTTCGTGAAGGGGCACCGCTTTGGCGCCGCCATCGTTGGCTGGACTTCCGACGAGAGCTGATCCCTGAAAACTTGTCCGCACGAAAGGAGCCGAGGGCATGTCCATCCCTGAGCCGCCGGTGCCAATGCCCGTGGAACGGCCGGTCACCCTGTACTGGAACGACACGGAATTGGTTACCCTGCAGGCCACTCCCGCCGCCCTGGACGACTGGGCGGTGGGCTTTCTGTTTACCGAAGGGCTGATCCGCACCCGGGCCGATATCCTGCGGCTGGCGGTGGAGGAGGAAAAGGGACTGGTCTGGGTCGACACCGACCCGACCCTCCCTGTGCAGCCTGACCTGGGCAGCCGGCGTTACCTGACCAGCGGTTGCGGCAAAGGCGTAACCTTCAGTTCTGTCAAGGATGTCATGCTGCTGCAGCCGGTGACCCACGACCTGCAGGTCAGCCAGGGGCAACTGGCGGAGTGGATGCAGCGTATGCATCGGCAGACCCCCCTGTACGCCGAGACCGGCGGTATGCATGCGGTGGCGGCTGCCCATACCGCCACCGACGAGCTGGTGGTGCGGGAGGATATCGGGCGTCACAACGCCGTCGACAAGACCATCGGCGCCATCCTGAAGCTGGGCTGGGCGCCGGCGGCGGTGGTGCTTCTCACCTCCGGCCGGATTTCCTATGAAATGTGCGCCAAACTGGCCCGTTACGGCGTTGGGGTGGGCGCGTCCCGGACCGCGGCCACCGACCAGGCCTATCGCCTGGCGGTACGGATGGGGATCGATCTGGTCGGGTACCTGCGCGGCCCCCGGCAAATGACCGTTTACACCGAAGGGCGGCGCATCCGGCCGGGCTAGTCGCTCTCTCCGGCCAGGGCCAGCGCCCGCTGCAGGTCGGACGGGGTGTTGCAGTTGAAGAAGATTTTTTCCACCCGGCCAAAGGGTGCCATTTCAGTGGCGTCGACGGGGCGGACCCGCAGATGGCGGAAACAGTCCGCCACCTTGTAACGGCCGGCGTCTAACTGGGCGCGGATCGTCGGCAGGCAGGCCCGGGTATAGACGCTGTGCAGGGGTTCATACTCCCCCTGGATCACCGGCACCACCACGTCGGCTGTCTCGGCCTGCCCGAGCAGGTACCCGATCAGTTCCCGGCGCAGGAACGGCATGTCGCAGGCAGCGAAAAAGGTAACCGGGTGCCGGCTGGCCTGCAGACCGGCCTCGATCCCGCCCAGCGGCCCCAGACCGGGAATGCGGTCAGCCACCATGGGCAGGTTCAGAAAGGCGTATTCCGCCGGAGTGTTGGTGATGACCACTACCTGGTCAAACCAGGCGGTAAACTGGCCGGCCAGGCGCTCGATCAGCTTCTGGCCCTGAAAATCCAGCAAGGCCTTGTTGGTACCCATCCGGGAAGACTTGCCACCTGCCATCAGACAGCCACAGGCTGCGAATGTGCCCATCTGCATTCATGATCCCCTGCTTCCGCTCAGCCGCGGCGCGACCGGGAGACCGGTACCGCGGTATTTGTCTGCATAATTACCGGCAATTCCTTGTCCCTCGAAAGGACTCACCAGTATGTTTGTGGAAATGACCAATTGTCTCCAGTGCTTTGTAGGAGTCTGCGGCAGCCAGGCGGCAAGGCACCGAGGACACTGATAGTCCTTGGCAAGTAGAGGGGGAAACAGAGCCAATGTATTCCAGAAACTTTCGCCAGAGTTCCCTGGCCGCCATTGCTGTGTTGCTGACTGCAGGTCTGCTGGTCGGGTGTGGGGCCAAACCTGCCGAGCCTGGCAAGACTCCGGCGGGCAACGCCCCGGCCGCTGAGCAGAAGGCACCGGCAAACAAGCCGGTCAAAATCGGCGCTGTCTTCATCCTGTCGGGGAACAACGCGGCGTATGGTATCTCCCAAAAAAGTGCCGTGGAGCTGGCCGCGGCCGAGATTAACGCCGCCGGCGGAGTGAATGGCGCACCGCTTGAGATGATTTACGAGGATTCCTCCGGCAATAAGGACCAGGCTATCAACGCCGTTCGCAAGCTAATCGACAAGGATGAGGTCGTGGCCATTGAGGGCCCCACTCTTTCTGCCGAGATGTTTGCCGCCGGTCCGGTGGCCAACCAGGCCGGAGTGCCCATCCTGGGCGTTTCCAATACGGCGGCAGGTATCACTGATATTGGGGATTTCGTTTTCCGCAATTCCTTGCCTGAGGCCGGAGTGCTTCCCACTACCGTGAAACGGGCGATGGAGAAGTTCAAGCTGAAGAAGGTTGCCGTCATTTATGACTCCAAGGATGACTTCAGCGTCAGTGGCTACAAGACCTTCGCGGCGGAACTGAAAAAGAACAACGTCGAAATTCTTGAGACCGTCACCTACCAGACCAAGGATACCGACTTCAACGCTCAGTTAACCAAGATCATGGCCAAACAGCCGGAGGCCCTGGTCGTCTCCGGGCTCTACGGCGAGGCGGCGCTGATTCTGCAGCAGGCGCGCCAACTGGGGTTGAAGGTACCGGTGATCGGCGGCAACGGCTTCAACAGCCCGCAGTTGGCAGCTATTGCCAAGGAGGCGGCGGAGGGAGCCATTGTGGGTTCACCATGGTTTGCCGGTTCAACCGCCGAAAAGGCCAAAAAGTTTGTGGCGGCATACCAGGCCAAGCACAACAAGGCTCCGGACCAGTTTGCGGCCCAGGCGTATGACGGGTTGTTCCTGCTGGTGGAAGCGATCAAGAAGGCTGGCAGCACCGACCGGGAAAAGGTGCGTGCCGCCCTCGCCGGCATCAGGGACTTTGAAGGGGTGACCGGCACATTCGCTTTCGATGGAAAGCGCGATCCGGTGCAGACCCCGTTCATCCTGATCATCGAAAAGGGCCAGTACGTTGAACTGAAATAACCATGTTTCAAGCCGACGCCGGTGCGTACGCTGCCGGTCCGCCCGGCGTCCGGCCCATTCATAGCCTACGCATTGAGGTGCAACATGATCTTACAGCAGATCCTTAACGGCCTTACCCTGGGCAGTACGTATGCCCTGGTGGCACTGGGCTATACCCTCATATTCGGTGTGCTGGAGATCGTGAATATGGCCCACGGTGAGGTATTTATGGCCGGCGCCTTCGCCGGCTATTTCGTCGTGGCAGAACTCGGCTGGCCAGTGTGGCTGGGCTTACCAGGCGGGATGGCCGGTGCAGCCCTGGTCGGTATGCTGCTGGAATTCACCGCCCTCCGGCCCCTGCGCCGGCGGGGCGTGGACCGGCTGGCGGCGCTTATTTCCACCATCGGCCTGTCCATCCTGGTGCAGAATCTGGTCCTTAAATGGGTCGGGCCAGACGCCCGGCCCTTTCGCACCCCGCTGACGGAGGCGGCGCCGCTGCGCCTGGGGCCGCTGCTGATCACCCGGGCCAACCTGCTGGTCCTGGTTGTGTCCGTACTCCTCATGCTGGGCCTGAACTGGGTGCTGCGGCGCACGCGCATGGGCCGGGGCCTGCGGGCCGTCTCGGAGAACCCCGATGCCGCCGCCCTGCTGGGGGTGGACGTGTCTGGCATGGTGCTGGCCGCCGTCATGCTGGCCAGTGCGCTGGGCGGTGCCGCCGGTGTCCTGGTTGGCCTACAGTTCGTCAGTGTACGCCCGGACATGGGCTTTACCTATGGTTTAAAAGGACTGGCGGTCATTATCCTCGGCGGCCTCGGGTCGGTGCCGGGGGCCACGGCCGGAGGTCTGATCATCGGTATGGTGGAAGTGCTGGCGGTGGCCTATGGCGGCTCCTCGTGGCGCGACGCTGTTGCCTTTGGGGCCCTGTTCCTGATCCTGCTGATTCGCCCGTCCGGCCTGTTTGGTCAGGCCGGAGGCCTGACCCGGAGGTCATAACATGTTAAGCAATTACTGGCTGGGCATTCTGCAACAGATCTGCCTCAATGCACTCCTGGGCATCAGTGTTTATCTGCCCATCAGCACCGGGCAACTGTCCCTGGGCTCCGGTGGCTTTGCCGCCATTGGTGGGTTTACCTCGGCCATTCTGGTCATATCGGCCGGCTGGCCCTTGTGGCTGGCCATTGGGGCGGGCGCCCTCGCTGCTGCTGTGGTCGCCGTGGTAGTGGGCTACCCGGCGCTGCGCCTGCGCGGGGTATATTTGGCGGTGGCCACTCTGGGGTTTGGCGAGGTGGTACGGGTGGTGGCCCTGAACCTGGACGTGACCGGGGGGGCACTGGGCCTGAAGAATATTCCCAACCTGAGCGTGCTGGCGCAAAAGTGGGCCCGGGCCACCTGGAACGAGGCACCGCTGGGTATGACCTTCAGCCAGGCGGGCAATGTGTTGGTTCTGCTGGGTCTGCTGGTCCTGCTGGCACTGGTGCTCACCGGAGTGCTGCTGCTGCATCACTCCCGCTATGGTCGCGCCTGCGCGGCCATCAAGGCCGATGAAGTGGCGGCCGAGGCCGCCGGCATCCGCCCGGCCTACTTCAAGCTGCTGGCCTTTGTGCTCGGGGCGGCTCTGGCCGGCCTGGCCGGGGCCTTTATTACCCATCTGAACTATGCCCTTTCCTCCGGCGATTACGGTTTTAGCCGGGCGGTGGAAATGTTGTTGTATGTGATTTTAGGCGGCATGCACGCACCCGCCGGGCCGGTGGTGGGGGCAGCAGTCGTCCAGGCATTGCTGGAGGGCCTGCGTAACCTGACACTGAATGGACAGCGGCTGGACGACTGGCGTCTGGTGGCCTATGGCGCTCTGATGTTGATTATGATCGGGCTGCGTCCCCAGGGGCTGGTGGCGCCGCGGCGCAAACGGCCGGCGCCGGTGCACAGGGGGAAAGCCACATGAGCCAACTGGAGCTGAGTGGGGTCAGCCGGTATTTCGGGGGCCTGGCTGCCGTGGCCGGGGTGGACCTGGTGGTGGCGTCAGGCGAGATCCGCGGTCTGATCGGTCCCAACGGGGCCGGCAAAACGACCCTATTCAATGTCATTACTGGCCTCTACCCGCCCAGTAGCGGTCAGGTGCAGTTCGCCGGCCGGGCCATCGGGGGTCTGCCCCTGTTCGCCGTGTCACGCCAGGGGATCAGCCGGACCTTCCAGAACATCCGGCTGTTCAGCCAGATGACCGCTCTGGAGAACGTCCTGGTCGGTCAGCACCTGCGCCTGCAGGCCGGACTGTGGGCGGGCATCTTCCGGCTTCCTGCCCAGCGGCGGGAGGAGGCACAGGCCCGGCAGCGGGCCATGGATTGGTTGCAGTGGGTCGGGCTGGCAGACGTGGCGGACCAGGCTGCCGGCACGTTGTCATACGGGGCGCAGCGGCGTCTGGAAATCGCCCGGGCGTTGGCGGCAGAGCCACGCCTCTTGCTGCTCGACGAACCGGCCGCCGGGATGAATGAGTCTGAGAGCCGGGACCTGATGGACCTGGTGCGTCGGATCCGTGACCGGGGCGTCACCGTTCTGTTGATTGAACACGACATGCACGTGGTGATGGGCCTGTGTGACCGGGTCACGGTCCTGAATTTCGGTCGAAAAATTGCCGAAGGGACTCCAGCAGAGATCCAGGCGGACCAGCAGGTCATTGAGGCTTACCTGGGCCGGGAAACCACCTGAGGCAGGAAATCGCTCGCACCCGGGCGGGGGAGAGGGAGGCACGGCATGTCGTCGATGTTGCGCGTGACAGAACTGGAGACTGCCTATGGTGCAATCTTGGCACTTCAAGGCATGCAGATAGAGGTCAATCGCGGTGAGGTGGTAGCCCTCATTGGTGCCAACGGGGCGGGCAAAACCACATCATTACGTACCATTTCCGGTCTGGTGGCACCGCGCCGGGGCCGGATCGAATTCCTGGGCCAGAACATCACCGGCTGGCGGCCGGACCGCCGGGTAGCCCTGGGCCTGGTGCAAGTGCCGGAGGGGCGGTCGATTCTCGGGCGGATGACGGTGCAGGAAAACCTGGAGATGGGCGCTTATCTGCGGCGCGACCCGGCCGGGGTCAGCGCCGACCTGAAACGGGTGTGGGACCGCTTTCCCCGCCTGGCCGAACGCAAGGGACAGTTGGGCGGCACGCTGTCCGGCGGCGAACAGCAGATGCTGGCCATTGGCCGTGCCCTGATGGCCAGGCCGCAACTGTTGTTGCTGGACGAACCCTCCATGGGTCTGGCGCCACTGGTGGTGCAGGAAGTCATGCAATGGGTGCAGGAAATCAATCGGGAAGGCATCACGGTGTTGCTGGTCGAGCAGAACGCCCGACAGGCCCTGCGCATTGCCCACCGGGCCTATGTTCTTGAGACCGGTCGTGTGGTGCTGCACGGGCCGGCGGCTGACCTGGCCAGGGACCCCCGGGTGGTGGGGGCCTACCTGGGCGGCCGCACCGCCTGAGGCCGCATCAGCCGGTGGCCCCGGGGCAGCCCCTTGCCACTTCGTCCAGGCGGTAAACGGCCCCGTGCTCGGGCAGCAACCGGGGCATACCCGGTACCTGCAACAGTTCCGGGCGCAGGCTGTGTACAGGGATCAGCACTCGCGGGGCAATGTCTGCTGCCATCTGTTGCAGATCCCCCGGACTGGCATGTCCGGTGGCGGACAGCCCCACCCGGGTCACCCCGAAACGGCGCAACCACATTTCCATTCGGGCAAACGCCGGGTCGAAGCGGCCCAGGGGCTCACCGCCGGCATGGATGAACAGTGCCCCCGGACCGGGGCGCAGGCTGGCCAGTTCCCCGAGTCCGGGGTAGGTCAGTTGGGCCAGCCAGTGGCCCGGTTCAGCCGCCACTTCGGTCGCCCCCACCACCGGAATGTCAGCCTCGCCGGCGAAAGTTGCCAGCCAGGCCGGCGCCCGGTCCTGGGCCAGGGCCGTGCGCTCGGTTGCCGTCAGGTACAGGGCGACTGCCGACAGCGCCCCGCCGCAGCGGGCGTACAGTTCGGCGGATGCCGGCGCCAGCGCCAGGGTACGGCCTGCCGCCTGTGCTGCGGTCGCCAGCGCCGTGATGCGCTCCACGTTGCGGGGATACAGGCTGATAAAGGCCGGCACCGGCCCGGCATTCAGCAACGCGTGGAGACGGGGTGCCAGTTCCGGCTCGGCCACGGGCGGCTGGAGGGACCCCCGTTCCGCTTCGCCCAGACGGGTTCCTTCAATGATCAGGGCCAGGGGCTGCGCCGCCCGGGCCCGAGCCACAAAGGCCGCGGTCCGGTCGGGGTGGGCGCCGTGGCAGCGCAGGTCCCCGGTGAACGCTACGGTGCCGGCACGGGTTTCCACCAGGAAGCCGGACGCACCGGGAATATCGTGGTCAACCGCCAGGGGAGTGACCCGCATCGGGCCGACCTGCACTGCCATCTCCCATTCGAACGGGCGATAGTCCCGGGCCGGCCCCACGGTGGGATCGGCGTTGATGGCCCGCAGGGCCAGGGCCATGCGCACCGCTTCTGCGTGCATGTACACGGGAATCCCGGGGGCAATCAGGTCGATGAGGGCGCAGTGGTCCAGGTGCAAATGGCTGATAAACACGGCGGTGTCCGCCGGCCCCCGGGCCGGTCCGGCAGGCAGGGCCGCGCCGCCATCAGGCAGGGCCGGGTGGTACAGCCCGGGCAGCGGTGGGGCATAGCCCAGGGCCAGGTACTCGGACAGGACGGTTTCTGGCTGTGGCCGCAGGCGCTGGTCGTAATAGTCTTCCCCCGGGGCGTAGGCCAGCCCGAAATCCAGCATGACCCGGTAGCCGGCATCCTGAATCACCACCTTGGTGCCGCCAATGGTGCCGAGTCCGCCCCAGAAACAAATGGTTGGGGTATCTGCCACCGGTGCACCTCCGCAAAGACAGGCGGGCGGCGTTTGCCGCCCGCCTCGGAATGGGTCTGCGATTACAGCGAATCAGCGGGCGAGCAGGTCGTTGGCTTGCCGGGCGGCTTCACCCAGGGCTGTCTTGGCGTCGGCCTGACCGAGAACGGCCTTTTCCACCGCTGTCGTGATCAGGTCCTGCACCGATTGCCACTTGGGGTGGTTCGGTTGAATGACACCCTTGTCCATGGCAGCGCTCAGTACACCGTACTCGGGGTTGGCCTGTACGAAGTCCTTCCACTCTTTGGTTTCCACCGCCGACTTGCGTACTGGCATGTAGCCGGTCTTGGCAATGGCCCACTTGAGGGTGCCTTCCTTCCCGGTGAGCCACAGGATGAAGCGGGTGGCAGCCTGGGTCTCCTCCGGATTGACACCGGTCACGATGGACACGTTCGCCCCGGACAGCGGCACTGCCTCGCCCCCGGGGCCGCTGTAAAGCGGAGCCACGCCCCACGGGTGCCCGCTGGCGGGCTTGATGAAGGCGAAGGAAGCCGAGGTGGTGGCGATCATGGCGGCCCGGCCTTCGTTGAAGTAGTTGGACTGGTATTCCTTTGGCTTCAGTTGAATGGCGCTGCCCTCCCGGGCCATATCCACGATGAACTGCAACGCCTGGACGCCGGCCTCACTGTCAAAGGTAGCCTTGCCGTCTTGGACCCACACGCCCCCGGCCTGGGAGAAGTGCTGGCCAAAGTAATAAACGTCGGCTGGGAAAGCGGTGCCATAGCGTTGGCCGGCGACCGTGACCTCCCTGGCTACCTGTCGGAATGCATCCCAGTTCCCGGGCGGGTTGGTAACAAGAGTCTTGTCGTAAATGAGTACAATAATGGACTTGTTGAACGGAAGAGCGTAGAGTTTTCCCTCGTATGTAGCGGCATCCAGCAGGGCCGGGACGTAGTCAGCCTTGTCCGCAGGGGGCACCAGGTTGTCCAGGCCCTGTACGGCCTTGGCCCCCAGCAGCCGGGTCAACATGGAATCCGTGTTCTGCACCACCGTGGGCGGCTTACCGGCGGCGATGGCGGCCATCAGCTTCTTTTCCAGGTCCTTGTAGCTGCCCTGGTAGACTTCCTCGACCTCAACGTCCGCCTGGCTTTCATTGAACTGTCGGACCAGAGTCTGGAGGGTCTGACCATGGGCGGAATCCGGGGACATGCCGTGCCAGAATATGATCTTCACCGGGTCCTTCTGCGGTGCCGGTGCCGTGGGCGCCGCCGGGGCAGATGATGATTCGCCCGCCGGACCGGCCGGCGCGGGCGTTTTGGCCCCACCGCACCCGGTGGCTGCGGCCATGGCCGCAACCAGCAAGAGGGCAAGGCCTCTGCGGCTGATCCGCATCGTTGCTCGATTCCTCCTTGAATGGGCTATCCTTTCAGTCCGGTCCTGGCCACACTTTCCAAGAATTGTTTCTGTGCCGCCAGGAACACGACTAACACCGGAGCCAGGGCCATGGCTGCCGCGGCCATCCAGATCTGATACTGCGGTCCTTCGTCCTGCATCAGTGACATCAGACCGGGGGGGACGGTGCGCATGCCCGGGGAGTTGGTAACGATCAGGGGCCAAAGAAACGAATTCCAGGAGCCGACAAACTTGAGCAACGCCACGGTGGCAATGGGGGCACGGGACAGCGGGAGCATGACCTGCACAAGAAACCGCACATGCCCGGCCCCATCGAGCAGCGCTGCCTCCTGCAGTTCACGGGGGATTTGCAGGAAGTGCTGGCGCAGCAGAAAAATGGAAAACGCCGACGCGATCCAGGGGATAATCAGGGCCCAGTAGGTGTTCACCCAGTTCAGCTTCGTGAGCGTAATAAAGTTGGGTACTAACAGTACTTCACCGGGGATCATCATGGTGCTGAGCAGTACGATGAAGAGGAGACTCTTTCCAGTAAAGGCCATCCGGCTGAATGCATATGCGGCCAGGATGGCCAGTAGCACCTCACCGAGAACGGTGACAAATGCGACAAAAAAGCTATTGAAGAAGTAGCGGCCGAACAGCGGCTGGGCAGCCCAGGCTTGCAGATAATTGCTCCACTGCGGAATGGCCGGGAACCAGGTGGGTGGAGCGATCAGCGTTTCCCGGTAAGTTTTCAGGGAATTGGTCAGCATCCAGAACAGCGGCAGCAGCATGACGGCGCTGCCGGTCAGTAAGACAGTGTGGGTCGCCAGCCGGCGGCCCCACTGACCCAATCTGCGGATAGCCCCGACCCCCTTCAGGAATAGTGGACTCGCCGGCGGGCGTACCAGAACTGCACCATGGTGACAGCCAGAACCATAAAAAACAGGATATAAGCACTGGCTGAGGCATACCCCATCCGATACTCAGTCCAGGCTTTTTCGTAGATGTAGAACACGATGGTGGTGGCGACCCGCAGAGGACCGGGTTTGCCGCCGTAGAGAACGTAAATCTCGGTGAAGACCTTGAAGGCTCCGATCATGGCCGTGATGGAAACGAAGAAGGTGGTGGGGGTGAGCAGCGGCCACGTAATATGCCAGAAAACCTGGCGGCTGTTGGCCCCGTCTACCCGGGCGGCCTCGTACAGTTCCTTGTCCATGTTCTGGAGCCCGGCGAGAAAGATCACCGTGTTGTAACCAACCGTTTTCCAGATTGACATGACGATGATGGTAAACAGGGTCCATTTCGGATCCAGCAGCCACTTCTGGGGTGGGAGGTGAAACCAACTCAGAATGTAATTGAGCAGCCCCCACTGGTCGTGGTAGATCCAGGCCCAGACCATGGCAATGGCCACCACGGTGGTGATATAGGGAATGAAGAAGGCCAGACGGTAAAAGGCCCGGAATGACAGGGACCGGTTCAGCAGCAGGGCGACGCCCAGGGCAATGCCGATTTCCAGTGGTACCGTACCCAGGACATACATTACCGTGTTGCGGACCGACTTCCAGAACAGGGGATCGGCAAATAACTCCCGGTAATTGTCGAACAGGATGAACTGGCGGTCCGGACTGATCATGTCCCAGTCGTAAAGGCTGAGCACAAATGCCCGGCCCACCGGGTACAGAGTGAAGGTGCCCAGTACCAGCAGGGTCGGCAACAGGAAGCAGTAAGCCAGTGCATGATCGGCCCACAGCTTGCGGCGGCCCAAGCGGGACCCGGGTACGCGCGCCGGCAGGTCAGGCCGCCTGGCCAGGGACACGGAAGGTTTCAAGGGCAGGCCCTCCCGGTCGGTCTGGTTTGAGCCACCAGGAAATCCGTTTTTAGGATGTTCCCTTTGCAGTTCATCTCGTTCGACAGAGTATGCCGGCCTTCCTGCCGAAAGTCTTACTTTATAGGTAAATCAAGCCATCCAGGGACGAAGGAGAAAACTGCCCCTGGATGTGTTTTTATTGGCATTGCCGTTACGTTATGTCAGGATATTTGGCCGTTCCCGAGGGGACGATAACGGCAGCCTCGGCAAACATGAGCTTCCGCTCGAGGGTGGTGGCGGAATGCAGTTCCGGGACAGTGGTCGCTGGGCGGCCCGCCTGATCGGTGCTGCCCTCATTGCGGCTATACTTGCCAGCTTGCCGGTGTCGGCCCGCCTGGGCCTGCCCGGATACATCCGCATCGCCCGGGGCCAGGTCCAGGAGTTCCGGCTTAGCCTGCCGGTTCCGGTAACTGTCCGCTCGACCCAGGACGGGGTCTTACAGTTGAATGGGAGCGATGTGGGCCCGTACGGTCGGCGGCTGAGTCTTTCCGGCCCGGTCAATCTGGCGTCCGTGGACCTGGGCCAGACGACACTTGACTTCCGGTTGTTCGGTTGGATTCCGTTCCGGCGCATGACCGTAGATGTGGTGCCACCTGTCCAACTCGTTCCGGGCGGCCATTCCATCGGGGTGCTCCTGCGCTCCAACGGGGTGATTGTCGTCGGTCATGCCGGCGTACGGGAGCCCGGCGGCCGGGTGATCCAGCCCGGCCGGAGCGGAGGCGTGGAGATCGGAGACGTGATTGTCAGCATCAATGGAACCGAAGTGGATAACGAACAGCAGGCCGCCGGTCTGATCGAAGAGGCAGGCCGCCACGGTGAGCCCGTGGATTTGGTGGTCAAGCGGCGCGGCCGTCCGCTGTTCCGCCACCTGCAGCCCGTCCTGGACCGGGCATCGGGGCGGTGGCGGGTGGGTCTTTACATTCGGGACGGCACCGCCGGGGTGGGCACACTCACCTTCTACGAACCACAAACCAGAAAATACGGCGCCCTTGGTCACGTGGTGGCCGACGCAGAAACCAACCAGCCCGTGGAAGTTCGGGGCGGCCACATCGTTCAGGCAGCGGTCACGTCCATCGAGAAGGGCGAACGGAATCACCCGGGCGAAAAGGTAGCCATTTTCATCGATGAGGATCAGTGGATCGGGTCAGTGGAGCGGAACACCCGCCATGGGATCTTCGGCACCATGCAGAAGGTACCGGACAACCCGTTCTACCCGCAACCGGTACCGGTGGCCCTGGCCAGCCAGGTTAAAGAAGGGGCCGCCGAAATCCTGACGGTTGTAGGCGGGCAACGGCTGGAACGGTTCGGGGTGGAAATTCTTCGGGTGAACCGTGAGGCCCAGGCCGATGGCAAGAATCTGGTGGTGCGCATCACTGACCCGCGCCTCATCGCCCGCACCCGGGGCATTGTGCAAGGCATGTCGGGGAGCCCGATCCTGCAGGACGGGCGACTGGTCGGGGCCGTCACCCACGTATTCGTCAGTGATCCGTCCCGTGGGTACGGCGTACTGATCGAATATATGCTCCAGGAAGCCGGTATGTTGGACAGCGGCCGCAGCCGGGCCTGGGGGAGCCTCGGGGAGCGCAAGCTCACCGGGGCTCGTCTTTTGCCTGCCCGAGTCTGTGCCGTTCGTGGGCACCGGGGCGGGCTGCCGGTCGGAAACGGTCGATTCGTGCCGAATAAGGCGGAAACCGTGCATAGCATCCAGACACCGTTTGACGAAATCAGACAAATTCCGACCCGGTGACCGGCCGGTCCAGCCCGGCGAACAAACCGGCACGGGCCGAAGTTGGCCAATTGTTTACTTGGTAACAGTAGAACAGTGTCGGCTTGAAATAGACTATTATGAAGCAAATTGATTCCCATCCGGGTGGCTTGGCGGAAGGATTTCCATTCGTTCAGGGAGAATTTCCCGGCGGGGGACTGCAGATAGAAAAGGCAATTTCGCCTGTTAAGAATTGGCGGGGGGAGATGGGGCGGCGATGGGTATGATCCGGGTATTGATCGGTGATGACAACCGCGAATTCTGTGAGTTACTCCGAGCTTTTGTCGAAAGCCAGCCGGATTTTCAGGTCGCTGGTATTGCCTACAACGGTGCCGAAGTCATTGACGCCATTGTTGAGTACCAACCCGATGTATTGATTCTGGATATTATCATGCCCCATCTGGACGGCATTGGGGTGCTGGAGCAGATGGGCCGGATGGATCTGCGGGTGCGGCCAAAGGTGATCATGCTGACCGCCTTCGGCCAGGAAAACATCACGCAGAAGGTGCTGGAGATGGGCGCCGATTATTACGTGCTCAAGCCCTTCAGCCTCGAGGTGCTGGGTAACCGGATCCGGCAGTTGGCCGGGGCCGGACCACTCAGGGATGAGGGGGGTGCCCTCCACCGGCGCCTGTCTGGTCGCGGGCTCGACGCCAACGTCGCCAGCATCATCCACGAGGTGGGGATTCCGGCTCATATCAAGGGACACCGCTACCTGCGCGAAGCGATCGTGATGATGGTAGAACGGGAGGGCCTGTTGGGCGGGATCACCAAGGAGCTTTACCCTGCCATTGCCCGCAACCACCAGACGACGCCCAGCCGGGTCGAGCGGGCCATCCGGCATGCGATCGAGGTGGCGTGGAACCGGGGCAACATCGAGGCCCTCGCCGGCCTGTTCGGTCATACCATCAGCCGAGAACGCGGCAAACCCACCAATTCAGAGTTTATTGCCATGGTGGCGGACAAGCTGCGGATTGACAGCAAGGCCAGCTAGGCAAACAAAAAGGGCCGCGCCACGGGCGCGGCCCTTTTTGTTTGTATCATGCATATCATGTATTGGGTCCAAATACCCTGCCGCTGCCCTGAACCGGGTCAGGGGGTACAGACGCGACTCGGCCAGGGCCCCGACTGACGCTGAAGGAGGGGCTCCATATGCAAGGAGTCCGACGCGCCATTTGGCTCACCCTTTTTACCGCGACAGTGGCCCTCTCCGGGTGCGCAGCGGCCCCCAGTGGAATGTCCGGAGCCGGGAAAACGGTCGAGCGGAGCCAGGTGGCCGCGGGGAGCGACAGCGTGACCGCCTATCCGGGCACCGGTCCGGGTGGTACCCTGCGGTTGCCGCCAGGCATCTACCTGGCCTCGTTCATTACGCTGGAGTTCAACAGCAACGATTTTCCCGTGCCCATTGCCTTTGGCCCCAACGCCGGCACCTTTTACGCCGGGGACATCACCTTTACGGTGGTAAACAAGTGGGGCGGTCTGGCCGCTGGCGCGCACAAGATGAACATCACCATTCTGGCGCCGGACGGGCAGGCCGAACTGGCCACCGACCATACCGATTTCAGCGTCAGGGCTGATCAGATCTTTTTCACCATTGTGGTGCCGTTGCGTTTTACCGCGCCGACCCCCGGTTACTACCAGGTGATGGTATCACTGGACGGGATGGTGGTGGCCCGCTACCAGTTCCAGGTCGTCACCAGGGCGGCGGATGGTTCCGCATGATCTTGCAGGAGGCATCCCGGTTCGGCCCGAACTTTTCTGCAAAAGGTTGCAGAGGGGTGAGGGAAAATGCCGGGAGCGCCCTTGCATGTGGCCATCGTCGGGGGCGGGAAAGGGGGCGCCAGCCTGCTGCGCGCCCTCCATCATATGGCGCGGATACGGGTGGTGGGCATTGCCGAAATTGACGCCGCCGATTTTCGCACCCTGATTAGCCGGCCGGAAGTGGACATTATTGTCCAGGCCACGCCGGACCCGGCCGTGGAAGAAGAAATTAAGCGCTGCAAATTGCCCCGGGCAGCCGTGGTGGTCAAACAGGCCATGCAATTGATTCTGACGCTGGTGGAACAGGAGCAGGAGTTAAACCGTGCCCTGCAGCTCAAGGAACGGGAGCGTAACCTGATCCTTGACTCGACCCATGACGGCGTGCTGGCGGTAAACGCGCAAGGCCTGGTGACGGTGTTCAACACCGCTGCCGAGCGGGTGACAGGGCTGCAGCGCCAGCAAGTGCTGGGTCGCCCGGCGGCCGAGATGATCCCAGGCAGCCGTTTGAGCCAGGTACTGGCCAGCGGCCGGGCTGAACTCAACCAGCAACAGAAATTGCGCGCCACCACCATTGTGACCAACCGTGTGCCGGTGCGGGACGAGGCGGGGCAGGTGGTCGGTGCGGTGGCAGTTTTCCGGGATATCACCGAAGTCAAGGCGCTGGCTGAAGAAATGACCGACCTGCGGGAAACAAAGGCGCTGCTGGAAGCGATCATTAATGCCACTTCCGACGCCATTACCGTCGTCAACGCCGAGGGGCTGGGGCTGCTGGTGAATCCGGCCTACACCCGGCTCACTGCCATGCAGCCGGAACAGGTGATTGGCAAGCCGGCCACGGCAGACCTTGCTCCCGGACAGGAGTCCGTGCACTTGCGGGTGCTCAAGACCCGCCAGCCGATCCGGGCCGTGCCCATGCAGGTCGGGCCGCATCAGCGGGATGTTCTGGCCACTTGTACGCCGATTCTGGTGGACGGCGTTCTGAAAGGGTCAGTGGGGGTAATCCACGATGTCTCGGAAATCTGGCGTCTGACCCGGGAACTGGAAAGTACTCGCCGGCTAGTACGTCGCCTGCAGTCCAGATATACCTTTGACGATATCGTCGCCCACTCGTCCGTCATGCAGGCGGCGGTTGAACAGGCCCGGCGGGTGGCGCAGACGCCGGCCACCGTGCTGCTGCGCGGGGCCAGCGGCACTGGCAAGGAATTGTTTGCCCACGCCATCCATAACGCTTCTGGCCGGGCAGGTCCGTTTATTCGGGTCAATTGCGCAGCTATTCCCGATTCATTGCTGGAAAGTGAGCTTTTTGGTTACGCTGAAGGTGCCTTCACCGGGGCGAGGAAGGGTGGGCACAAGGGCCTGTTTGAAGAGGCGCACAGCGGTACGATCTTCCTGGACGAGATCGGCGACATCAGCCCGAACATTCAGGCCAAGTTGTTGCGGGTCCTGCAGGAAAAGGAGATCAGGCGGGTCGGGGAGCCTGGCACGGTGAAGGTAGATGTGCGCATTATCGCCGCCACCAACGCCGATCTGGAATCTCGCATGGCCCGGGGCGAGTTCCGCGAGGATCTCTATTACCGCCTGAATGTGGTGCCCATTGTGATTCCGCCGCTGCGCCACCGGCGGGAGGATATCCCGGACCTGGTGCAGCGGTTCGTCGCCAAATGCAATGGCGAATACGGGCGCAGCGTGCAGGGCGTGGAGGACGGGGTGGTGGAGGTCCTCATGGCCCATCACTGGCCGGGTAACGTGCGGGAACTGGAAAACGTGATCGGCCGGGCTATCATCGCCATGGACAACCGGGAAGGGCAGATCCGGCCTGAGCACCTGCTGCCGCTGGGGAACGGGATGACTGCCGAGACACCGGCGCCGCCGGCCGGAGCGGCGGCCCGCCCACTGGCCGAAGTAGTGGCAGAAGCGGAGCGGGCGGCCCTGGTGACGGCCCTGACCGCCACCGGTGGCAATAAGACGGAGGCCGCCCGGCGGCTGGGGCTGGCCCCACGCACGTTGTACTATAAACTCGTGCGCCATGGATTGCACCAACCGGGCGAACTGGGCGAAGAGCTGCCGTCATCTGGCTGACGGATCAGAAGAGTCCCCTCCCGGTACAGTGGTCATGGTAATTTCTAGATGATGGTTGGCCCGTTCCCCTCGCCGCAGCAGTCCCAGCATGACCCGATCGCTGCCCGCCACCGCGAATTCGCCAACCCCGACCCGCAGAGTCACAGAGGCAGCCAGGGCGGTGCCGCCCTCGCCGCCCAGCCGGGCCAGGCGGCCGTTGGCACGGTGGATCGACTGGCCCACGGCGGTCACCAGCCTGTCCACCGCCACCACCCCGCTGTCGGCCGCCGTGGGAATGTGGGCGGTCAGCGGCAGATGAACGGTCGTCAGGGCGGCCGCCGCCCGGCGGTCACCCTGAAAAACGGCATAATCCGACTGGACCGGCAGCCATTCTGGCGCTGCGGCCAGTGCGTTGACCCGGGCCAGGATGGAGACGGCACCCGGCCCCTCCACCCGCAGCTTGCGGATGGTGAGCCCCGCCGGACGGGCGCGCAGACAAAAAGATACCACGCCCGGTACAGCCACCATATATTCGCCGGGGTCTTCCGGCAGATCCTCGCCGGCGGCACCGACGACCGGGCCCGCCACCGGGGCACCGGTGTCCACTTCGTACTGGCGCCACAGGGAGCTGTCGGGTGCCAGCAAAGCATAAATAATGAAGCGCACGGAGTAAGTTCCATCGGGGCAATACAGAGGTGTAGTCACAGGGCTTCCGCCTTACGGTGCCGAACCGCGTGTTGCGGGGGCAGCGATGAGGTTGATGCTCAGGGTCATGTTTGTCAGGCGGCCCCGGCGTCCGGCCACGGCCTGTTGCTGAATCCCCGGCTGGGCGGGGCAGTTCAACAACAGGCCGTGGGGGTTGACGGTCAGCCGGGACTGAAATTCCAGGGTCAGGGATGCCTCCCGGAGCAGGGCCGGGGCCCCCGCTGCGGCCAGATGGGCGTTGGCCGCAGCGAAGGATGAACCTGCAGCGGTGAACAAATCGGCCAGGGCCACTTCGTTCTGTGCCATCGCCTGTCCTCCGGTTATGTGGGTGCGACCGGGACCTCCCGCGGCACCGGGCGGAAAAAGAGGCGGAAGCGTACGCCGTACTGATCGCCCAGGGTGTACAGCAGTTTCTCCCGGGGGTCAAGGAAGGCCACATTCAACAAAATGTCGGTGCCGTCCACCGGCTGATAGTTACCCAGATATGTAATTTCGGTGGTGAACTCAAAGAGGCCCACCGGTACCGGCGGATTGTTGAAGGTCTGGTCAACGGCCCGCCCGACCGCGGCGGCGGTGGCCTCAATGACCTGCTCCAGCGAGTGAGTGGTCACCTGCGCCACTTCATTCCCCCCTGCGCTTGGCGGCGGATGTCTAAGTCTATGCAGAGGCGGACCGGGTAAGACTGCACACTCACAGACCGGGCTGAATCACGTCTGCGCCAGGCAGGAACGGAAAGGTGAAACCAGGATACAGGTAGCCGGCCCCGGCCGCTGCGGTGTTGAAATGTCCGAAACCGCCGTAATACGGATTGGGAAAGGGACCGATAAACGGGAACCAGGTCAGTCCGTAAAACATAAGAAGCCTCCCTTGATCTTATCCTACGCAGAGAAGGTCACGTCCGCCTTTCGCGGTCCGGCGGTCAGGAGACCGGCGTGGGTTCCGCGGGGCCGGTTGCAAAGGGAAGTGGGGGCAACGCCATGGATCAGCGTGAGGAAGCCCTGGCCGGCATGGCAGGGACCAGGCTAGACCTGCTGGTGATCGGCGGGGGTATTACCGGGGCGGGTGTGGCCCGTGAGGCCGCCCTGCGCGGGTTGCGGGTCGGTCTGGTGGAGCGGAACGACTTCGCCGCCGGTACGAGCAGCCGGTCCACCAAACTGGTGCACGGCGGGCTGCGCTACCTGAAAAGCGGCGATTTCCGGCTGGTGCGGGAAGCCGTGCTTGAGCGGCAACGGCTGATTCAAATGGCACCGCATCTGGTCAGGTCGGCGGCCTTTCTGTTCCCGGTCTACCGGGGCGATCCGGATCCGCTCTGGAAGCTGCGGATCGGGCTGACGCTCTACGACTGGTTTGCCGGACGCCACCGGGTCCCCCGGCACCAGGTCCACGCACCTGCCGGGGTGCTGGCGCAAGAACCGCTGCTACAGCCGGCCGGACTGACGGGCGGCGCGATATACACCGATGCCGTCACCGATGATGCCCGCCTGACTCTGGCAGTGCTGGCCTCGGCCCGCCAGGCCGGGGCGCTGGTCGCCAACTACACCGAGGTCACCGGCTTTACCCATGGGCAGCCCCCTCGCCGGCAGGTGACCGCAGTCTGCCTCCGGGACCACCTGGGTGACGCCAGCCTCACCGTCGGCTGCCGAACCGTCCTGAACGCCACCGGTCCGTGGTTGGATGCGCTGCGGCGCCTGGAAGATCCGGGGGCTGTGCCGGTGCTGCGCCCCACCAAAGGCGTGCACGTGGCCGTGCCCGGGCATCGCCTGCCGCTGCGCCAGGCAGTGGTGCTGCGCAGCACCGACCGGCGCCTGATGTTTGCCATTCCCAGCGGCGACTATACGTATATAGGTACCACCGACACCGACTACGACGGTGATCTGGGGGAACCCCCGGTGGATGCGGCTGACGTGGACTATATCCTGGCAGCAGTCAACCGCAGCTTCCCCGACTGCAGGCTGACGGTGCCGGATGTGGTGAGTGTCTGGGCCGGTCTGCGCCCCCTGCTTGACCCCGGCGACGGTCGCCGGCCGGCCGAAGTCTCCCGGGATTACCGGCTGTTTCGCAGCCCGGGCGGCCTGGTGTCCGTTGGCGGCGGCAAGCTGACCACCTTTCGGGCCATGGCAGTACAAATCGTGGACGAGCTGCTGCCGGAAAGTCGGGGCCGGGTGCCAGCCGTGGCGGCGGTGGCGCCGCTGCCGGGTGCCGCCAGGCCGACACCGGCAGAAGTGGCGGCGGCAGCGGCGTCGGCGGGGGTGCCGCAGGAACTGGCGGTGGAACTGGCCGGTCGTCACGGCAGTGATTTTATCCAGGTACTGGCCGAACTGCGCCCGGGCGACCTCGATGCCCCCCGGCGCACAGTCTGCTTGCGGTTGCAGACCCGCTACGCCGTACGGCACGAACTGGCCCGCCGCTTGGCCGACGTGCTGGTGCGTCGGACCCCAGAGTTCCTGTTCAGTGCCGACAACGGCCGGGACCTGGCCGCCGCCGTTGCCGCTGACATGGCCGAACTGCTCGGCTGGGGTCCGGAGCGGACTCAGGCGGAACTGGCCGCCTATCTTGATCAGGTCGGGCAGATGCAGGCCTGGCGCCGCCCGGACAGCGGATCCCCGCCCTGACCGGATTTGGCCCGCACAAAAACATGGCGCAGCCCGGCAGGTAATTTTTACCTGCCGGGCGAATTTGTTCCGCTGGGAAAAACAGGGGGCGGAGGTGGGGTGGGTGTATCACCTCAGGCAACGGGCGAATCTAGCCTTTGCGGTTGCCACATTGCTGGCCCTGATGGCCCTTTGCCTATGGACAGGCCGCCGGTTCGGGGCGCAGGAGCAGCGGGGGCCGGAAGTGGCGGTGGTCGTGGCCGCCCGTGCCATACCGGCACACACAAAACTGACCCCGGAACTGTTAACGACGATCCCCATCGCCCGGCGTTACGTTTTACCCACCTACCAGACCAACCTGACGGCTCTGGGCGGCCAGGTGGCCCTGGTCACCATCGCCCCCGGAGATGTGATTACCACCAGCGTGGCGGGTCCGCCCGCCGGCCTCGGCCCGGACGAGCGCCTCCTCACCGTGGCCGCCGGCGAGCAGGTGATCATGGAGCCCACGATCCAGACCGGCGACCGGGTGGACATGATCGTGGCCTTCACCGATGGCGGGAACGACCGCAGCGAACTGTACCTGACCGGGCTGGAAGCCGCTGCCGCCCGCCGGGACGGAGAACAGTTGCTCGCCGTCACCCTCCGGCTGACCCTGGAACAGGCCCGCCAGGTGGTATGGGCCGAGAACTTCGGCCGGCAGGTCCGGCTGGTGCGGCAGCCAGCCCGTATTGGGACTGAAAGGGGGCGGGCGGGCTGATCCGTGTGGTCCTGCTGGCGCCGGAGCCGTTGGCGGCCGCCATTCGGTGGGGGGAGGGCATGCTGCTGGTGGGTAAGGCGGCTGACGCAGCGGAGCTGGTGCAATGCTGCCGGCTGGCACAGGCCGACGTGGCCCTGGTTGCAGCGCCGCCCGGCGGTGATCCCGGACCGGTACTAAGACAACTTGGGGAAGAGGTACCGGCGGTGGGCCGGGTGCTGCTCCTGCCGACCCCTGATTTTGTCGGCCTGCGTGAGGGAATGCGGTATGGTATCGATGAAGTGATCGTTCTGCCGCGGGAGGTCGGTGAACTGGCGCCGGCCGTGGGCCGGGCCAGGCTGACCGGGCGGCAGCGGGGCGGGGCGGTGACGCTCACCGGGGCATTGCCCCCGCGGCTGGGCGGCCTGATCACGGTCTGGAGCGCCCGGGGTGGCGCCGGAAAGACGACCATCAGCACGGGCCTGGCCCAGTCGTTGCATAACAGCGGAACGGACCGGGTACTGCTGGTTGACCTGGACCTGCAGTTTGGAGGAGTCGAAGGGCAGTTGGACTTGACTCCGGGGCGGTCGCTGGCAGATCTGCTGCCAGTCGCCGGGGAACTCGACGCAAGCCTGCTCGAAGCGGTGGTAACCCGGCACGGTGCCGGGCTGCACGTACTGTGCAGCGGCGGACTGGGGAGGCAGATCGACCCTGGGTGCGGCCAGGCGGTGGCCGCCATCCTGGGCGCTTGCAGGCGCTGCCATGACGTGGTGGTGGCAGACCTGCCGTCGTGGCTGACCGACCCGGCTCTGGCTGCGATCGCCCAGGCCACCCTGATCCTTTATGTGGTCACACCAGATGTCCCGGCGGTCCAGGCCATGGCGCGTGGGCTGCAGGTCCTCCGGCAGCAGGCGCGGGTTGACCCGGCCCGGTTGGGTGTGGTGATCAATCGCGCCCAGCGCCGGGCCGATATTCAAGCGGAGGAGATCGCCGCCGTGGCCGGGGTCCCCGTGCTGGCGCAGATTCGTGCCGACTACTGGAAAATCCAGGGGGCCCTTTCCGCTGGCAGGCCAGTGGTGGAGCGGTCACCGGCGCGTACCGCCTCGGTGGGCCGGGACATCGCCCGCCTGGCGGAACTGGTGGGAGGGCTGACATAAGCAGTGGGCACGAAGGCCGGGTTACACGAGCTGGTCTGGCATTATAAGGACCGGCTGCTGCGCGAGGCGAACCTGGAGCGGCTGACGGCCCTGCCCCTGGAACGCCTGCGCCGGGTGATCGGCACCCAGGTGGAGCAGATGGTGGCCGAAGAACGGGTGATGGTGCCCCTGGACTGCATCCACCGGCTGCAGGAAATGGTGGCCGACGAGGTGACCGGCCACGGTCCCCTGGAACCGCTGCTGCATGACGGGGCGGTCAGCGAGATCATGGTGAACGGCCCGGCAGAAGTTTACGTGGAGCGAGAGGGCCGGATCGAGCTGAGCGAAGTGGCCTTCAAGGATGCCGAACATATCCGCCATATTATCGACCGGATGGTCGCCCGGATCGGGCGCCGGATCGACGAATCCTCACCCATGGTGGATGCCCGCCTGCCGGACGGCAGCCGGATCAATGCCGTGATCGCCCCGGTATCCCTGCAGGGGCCGGTGTTGACCATCCGCAAGTTTCACAGCGGCTCCCTGACCCTGGAAGATTTCGTGTGCGGCGGCGCCATGGCGCCCGCCATGGCCGAGTTCCTGACGGCTGCTGTAAGGGCCCGCCTGAACACCGTGATCTCCGGCGGTACCGGCAGCGGTAAAACGACGCTGCTGGCGGCGCTGGCGGCTCGGGTTCCCGCCGGCGAGCGGGTGGTTACCATCGAGGATATGGCCGAACTGCGCCTACCCCTGCGGCATGTCATTGGTCTGGAGGCGCGGCCGGCCAACGTGGAAGGCCGGGGCGAAATCACCATCCGCCAACTGGTCCGCAATGCCCTGCGTATGCGCCCTGACCGCATCATCGTGGGCGAGGTGCGGGGGGAGGAGGCCCTGGACATGCTGCAGGCCATGAACACCGGCCACGAAGGCGGACTGACCACGGTGCATGCCAACAGCCCGCAGGACGCCTTCTGCCGGTTGGAAGCCATGGTGATCATGTCCGGCACCCGCCTGCCGGTCCCCGTGATTCGGAACCATCTGGCGAACGCCTTGCACCTGATCATCCAGACCGAGCGCCTGGCCGACGGCCGGCGCAAGGTCGTCAAAATCGCCGAAGTGACCGGGGGCGGCACCGGCGGAGTGACCAGCCGCGATCTGTTCTGGTTCGAACGCACGGGAATATCCCCGGATGGCCAGATTCTCGGCCGGTTCCGGGGGTGTGGCCAATCCCCGGACTGCTGGCGGCGCCTGCAGGCGGCAGGGGTGGCCCCCCCGCCCGAGCTGTTTACTCTGCCGGAGGAGTGACGGCCATATGCTGGTGAGTATCCTGGCGGCACTGGCCGTCGGTTGCGCCCTGTTGGGGTTTGGTCTGCACATGGTATGGCGCCGGTCCCGCCGCCACCTGGTCCGCCGGTTACGCCGGCTCACCGCCGGGAATGAGCCGCCGGACCTGGGGCCGGCAGGCCGCCTGCTGACCGCCATCGATTCCTCCCGTTGGGGCCGGGGCTGGCAGCACCGGCTGGAAACAGCGGACCTGAACTGGCGTCCCTGCGCCTACGCCGGTCTGCTGCTATTGGCAGGGGCAGTGCTGTGGACCCTGATGGCTGAGTGCTTCAGTCTGCCCTTTCCGCTGGACGCCCTGTTGGCCGGTGCGGGGACCCGAGCCGGCAGCGAACTGTACCTGACCGCCCGCCGGCGCCGGTTTGCCAACGGCCTTGCCCGCCAGTTGCCCGATGCCGCCAGAATCCTGGCCAACGTACTCCGGGCCGGACAGACGGTACCTCAGGGCATGGCCAGGCTGGCTCGGGAACTGTCTTACCCAACCGGGCCGTTGTTTGGGCGGACGCACCGGGAACTGCAACTGGGCTGTCCGCTGCCCGCGGTGCTGGATAAGCTGGCGGCCCGGGCCGGTTGCCAGGAACTGCGCCTGCTGGCGGCCATCCTGCTGATGCAGCGAGATGTGGGCGGGGACCTGGCCACCGCCCTGGAGGGCCTGGGACGGGCGCTGGCGGACCGGCAGGTGGAGCAACAGGAGATCAGGGCCCTGACGGCGGAGGCCCGCTCGGTGGCGGGCCTCCTGCCCCTGCTGCCGAGCGGGTGCCTGTTGCTTCTGAACCTGCTCATGCCCGGGTTTCTCGATGTTCTGCTCACCCTGCCCGGGATGCTCCTGGCGGGCATCTTTGCGGCCGTCCTGGGTGCCGTCTGGTACTGGGTGGGCCGGCTGGCCGATGTTGTGGTATAAGGGGACCCGGCCATGGTCACAGTGATCGGGTGGCTGGCCTGCGCGGCCGCGGTCGCCGCCGGTCTGGGGGTGTGGCTGCAGTGGCACGCCCACCGGATGCACCGGCGGCTGCTGGCCCGTGTGCAGGGCCGGGGGGCGCAGCCCGGAGCGGCCCGGCCGGTGCCGGTCGGGCAGCGGCTGTCCGGAATGCTCACCCGGCTGGGCGACTGGCCGGTGCACCGGTTCTGCAGCCGGGAGTTGCAAACGCGCATTGCCGAACTGCTGGTCCGCGCCGGGCTGCCGCCTGAACTGACGGCGGCGGCGTTCACTGCCCTGCGGGTCATTCTGGCGGTCACCGGTGCAGGGGTGGGAGCGTTGCTGCACCTGATCGGTCTTGGCAGCCTCGCCGCCACCGGCCTGTTGGCCGCCGCCGGTTACTGGCTGCCCCTGAGCTGGCTGGAAACCGCCGCCCGGCGGCGCCGGGCTGAGATTGTCCGGGAGCTGCCGGACCTGCTGGACGTGCTCGGGGCGGGACTCACCGCCGGCGCCGGGGTGGACTATGCCCTGCGCCTGGTGGGGGAACGGCTGCCCGGACCGCTGGCCGGTGAAATTCGCCGTTGCTGGAGCGAACTCGACCTGGGCGTGCCGCGCCGGGAGGCGCTGCAGGGCCTGGCCCGACGCTGCGGCACGCCGGAAGTGGAGTGGCTGGTGCAGGTCCTGGTGGACGGGCTGCAACTGGGCGTGCCGCTGACACAGGAACTGGCTGCTCACGCCCGGGACCTGCGGCTGGCCCGCCGGCACCGTGCCCGTGAAGAGGCGGCGCGCAACGCCCCGCTGATTACCCTGGTGACGGCCACGGTGCTGGTGCCCGGCATACTTCTACTGGTGCTCGGACTGGCCGGGCTGAATCTGTGGCTGCACCCGGAGCGCTTTGGGCTGGCAAATCTGGTCGGGGGGTGAGACTGCGTGATGCGGGACCAGCGGGGCAGCCAGTCGGTGGAGTTCATGGGGGTGCTGCCGCTCCTGGTGCTGGTGGCAGCCGTGATCTGGCAGACAGCCCTGGCCGGGCACGCCCTGCTGGTAGCGGAGGTGACGGCCCGGTCGGCCGCCCAGGCCGCCGCCGCCGCCCGTGACCCCGTGTCAATGCGGGCCGCGGCCCACCGGGCAGCCGACCTGGCCCGGGGCACCCTGCGCCTGGACGGAGCGCCCCAGGTAGATCTCGTCGACGGTCAGGAGGTGCGGGTTACGGTCCGGATCCTGGTTCCGGTGGTGGGGCGGCGGTCCTCTGCCCTGCGCCTGCCCCTCGGCAGGACCGTCACCATGCCATGGGACCAGTGGTGAACGGGCAGCGGTCTGACAACCTGGGTACAGGCATGCGGCGGCCCGCCACTGGCCGGACCGACCGGACCGGCAGTCGGGGCGCCATGGGGATGGCACTGGCAATCCTGGCGGCCGTTGGTGTGGTCCTGGCCCTGGTCATGCTTGATCTGGCTCTGCTGCACCTGGCCAGACTACGGGCCGGGGCCGCCGCCATGGCGGCGGCGCAGGCATTTAACCAGGCGTGCCGGCGCGGCCAGGATCCGGTGGCAGCGGCCCGGCGCCTGGCCGGGGCTAACGGTGCGGTGCTGGAGTCGGCCGTCTGGGATCGGCAGCACGCCGAGGTGCGGGTGCGGGTCCGGGTCAGACAACGTTTGCCGGCTCTGCAGCCACGCGGAGTCATGGTGACCGGTGCCGCCGTGCTGGGCCGCCGGACCTGCTGAGGTCGGATCAGGCAGCGTGCGGTCATTTGCCTGCAGACAATTGCAGGCCTTACGCACAAAGCTGCCGGGCACGGCCAAACGCGGGCGGCAGCAGGTGTGGCATGAAAGTTGCAAAGACTAGGAAGACGATAACCAGCCACAAGTTCGCAGGTATTTGCGCGTGCAGACGTGAAGCCTTTTCCAATGCCAGACTAAAACGCTGTGGCCGGTACCTGCCGGCTGCGGCGCCAATGAAAAAGGAAGGGTTACATGAAGACCTTTGCAGATCTGCTGCAGGCGGCCCGGGGCAAAGGACCACAGACCATTGCGGTGGCGCAGGCTGCCGACCTGGACGTGCTCCAGGCGGTGGCCATGGCGGCCCGGGCCGGCCTGGTACGGGCCGTTCTGACCGGTGATGCGGAACAGATCCGGCACTTGGCTCCCCAGGCCGACCTGGACCTGGACGACCACACCATCATCCCGGCCGATGGGCCGGAGGCCGCCGCCGAAGCGGCGGTGCGGGCGGTCAGCAGCGGCCGGGCCTGTGTTCTGATGAAAGGGATGCTGCAAACGGCGACCCTGCTCAAGGCGGTCCTCAACAAGGAGTGGGGCCTGCGCACCGGCCATCTGCTCAGCCATGCCATGGTGTTCGACGTCCCCGGAGTCGAGCGGTTGCTGCTGATTACCGATGTGGCCATGCTCGTCGCCCCCGGGGTGAAGGAAAAGGCCGGCATGATTCGTAACGCGGTCCACGTGATGCATTGCCTGGGCGTGGCGGAACCGCGGGTCGCGGTGCTGGCGGCGGTGGAAACCGTCAACCCGGACATGCCCGCCACCCTCGATGCCGCCGAACTCACCCGCCAGGGCAGTGCCGGGGCCTTCGGCCGCTGCCTGGTGGACGGCCCCCTGGCCATGGACCTGGCCATGAGCGCGGAAGCCGCCCATCACAAGGGGATCAGCAGTCCTGTGGCCGGCCAGGCCGACGTGCTGATCACCCCAGACATTGAGGCAGGCAACATCCTGTACAAGGGGCTGGTCTACCTGGCGGGGGCCAAGGTGGCCGGCATCGTCGTGGGTGCACGGGCGCCGGTGGTGCTGGTCAGCCGGGCCGAGCTGCCCGAAAATAAACTGCACTCCATCGCGTTAAGTCTGCTTGTGGAGTAAATGGCCATCAGGTGGAGGTGGGGACCGTGGGCGTATTTGATTGGATGGAAAAGTACGGACATGAACAAATCGTGTTTTGCTATGACAAGGGTTCGGGGCTGAAGGCGATCATCGGGATCCATGACACGACCCTGGGGCCGGCCCTGGGCGGCACCCGAATGTATCCGTACCCTTCGGAGGAAGCAGCGGTGACCGACGTGGTCCGCCTGTCCCGGGGCATGACCTTCAAGGCCAGCGCCATGGGCCTGAACCTTGGTGGGGGCAAGGCCGTGATCTGGGGCGACCCCCGGACCGACAAGAGCGAGGAACTGTGGCGGGCCTTCGGGAAGTTTATCGCCACCCTGCACGGCCGGTACATCACCGCTGAGGATGTCGGTACCAGCGTGGAGGATATGTCCACCATCATGATGGAGACAGAGTATGTCACCGGCCGCCAGGACATTTCCGGCGATCCTTCCCCGGTGACCGCCTTTGGTGTGTACAAGGGGATGAAAGCGGCCGCCCGCTGGGCCTGGGGCAACGAAAGCCTCAAGGGCCGGGTGGTGGCTGTGCAGGGCGTGGGCAAAGTCGGCTACCACCTCTGCGAGCATATCCACGACGAGGGCGGCCAACTGGTGGTAACAGACATTTCGGCCGAGAACGTGGAGCGGGCGGTCCGGGACTTCGGGGCCAGTGCCGTGGGGCCGGAAGACATTTACCGGGCCAACTGCGACATATACAGCCCGTGCGCCCTTGGCGCCACCCTGAACGACGAGACACTGCCCTTGCTGCGGTGCCACATCGTGGCCGGTTCTGCCAATAACCAGCTCAAGGAATCGCGGCACGCCCGGGAACTGGAGGAACGTGGCATCCTGTATTGCCCTGATTTTGTGATCAACGGCGGCGGCTTGATCAATGTGGCCGAAGAATTCAACCCGGCCGGCTACAACAAGGAACGGGCCCACGCCAAGGTCAGTGCGATTTACGATAAAGTCATGCGGATTTTCGAGATTGCCAGGGCCCAGGGGATTACCACTGCCCAGGCGGCCGAGGTGATGGCAGAGGAACGGATCCACAAACTCCATCAGCTCAAGCGCATTTATCAGCCCGAGTAAGTGCCGGGGCCGGCCGGCACCGGCCGCCGGATTCCCGCATCGCATGTCGGGCACCCTATAGCGTCAGACTCAGGTGGTATGAGCCGGACGGCGACCACCAACGGGAGGAGGCGCCCCTGCTTTGCCGGAAGTGGGCGTTAGGTTGCAGGATGGCCGGCGGGTCACGGTCAGGCCGTGGCAGCCTCGGGACGAACAGCAGATCATCGATGTGTGGAATGAGACGCTTTACCGGGACATGATCAGTCCCGAACGATTCCGGCTCATGGTGGTGCTGGATCCAAACCTTGACCCCGAAGGCTTTCTGGTGGCCGAAGCCGACGGCCAGGTGGTGGGCTTTCTGCTGGCGTTGGTGCGCCGTCAGCCCATGGAGGGCATCGGCCTGCAGCCGGAAAAGGGCTGGATCACGGCCATGGGCGTGCTGCCCCTGTATCAGCGGGTGGGGCTGGGCGGTACCATGCTAACCCTGGCTGTGGACTGGTTCCGGGACAAGGGCCGCCGCCAGGTGGAAGTCAGTCCGTACGTGCCCTACTACTTCATGCCCGGTCCCGACCCGGACGCCTATCCCGGTGGGGTCAGGCTGTTGGAGCAGCAAGGATTTCAGGTTTTCTCCCGCTGTGTGGGCATGTCCCGGTCGCTGTATGACTTGCGCACCCCGCCCGACGTCAGGGACGCCGAGGAGCGGGCGCGGGCCGAGGGCATCCGGGTCGAATTCCTCGACCCCCGTTATCTGACCGGCCTGCTCACCTTTCTGGACCGGCATTTCCCCGGCGACTGGCCGCGGGTGATCCGGGAGCGTATCCAGCGCGGCGATCCCTGGGACGAGATCCTGGTGTGCCTGGACGGCGAACAGGTCATTGGCTTTGCCCAATACGAGGGTGAGCGGTTCGGCCCCTTCGGCGTGGCCCCGGAGTATCGGAGCAAGCGCCTGGGCACCCTGTTGTTTTACAAGGCGGGCGAGCGGATGAAGCAGAAGCTGCGCCGCCATCTGTGGCTGGCCTGGTCGGCCGGCGAACCGCAGCGCTTCTACGAGCGCCACGGGTTGCAGATCGACCGCCACCACCTGCTGATGAAAAGGGAGCTGTAGGGCCGTGCACATCCTCACCATCGGCGCTCACGCCGCTGATCAGGAACTGGCCGCCGGCATGATTCTGGCCAAATGTGCCCGGGCCGGGCATCGGGTCACCATCTTCAGCCTGACACCAGGCGAAAAGGGACACCCGACACTCAGTACCGCCGCGTACGCCGAACAAAAGCGCCGGGAAGCTGCCGAATGTGCCCGCAAACTCGGGGCCGAGACCATCATCTGGGACTATCGGGATGCGGAATTGCCATATAACGAGGAGATCTGTCTGCAGGTGTGCGATGTCATCCGGGAGCAACAGCCGGATGTGATCATCACCCACTGGGAACACAGCATTCACCGCGACCATCGCCAGGCCCACCGCATTGCCATGGACGCCTGCTTTTATGCCGCCCTGGCACGTCTGGAGCGTGCCCGGCCCGCCCACTGGACCAGAAGGGTCTACTTCTCCGAGAACTGGGAAGATATGGAGGGGTACGAGCCCGACGTTTATGTGGAGATTGCCGAACCGGTCTTTGCCCAGTACTGTGACGCCCTGAACAGTTTCGCCCTCTGGATGGGCGGCACCGGCTGGCCTTATGCCGATTATTACAAGTCCCTGGCCCGCCTGCGCGGCTGCCTGGGCGGCGGCAAGCGCTGGACCTATGCCGCCACCCTGAAAATGCCCAGGGGCGCCTGGGTCAAACACTGCGCCGGCGAACTTTTGCCCTTTGAAGGGGGCTGATCAGGGGTGGCCGTTCAGGTCGGGCTGGAAGTCCTCCTGGCCGGGCAGTCGGATCTGGTCCAGGGCAGACGGATCGGTCTGATCACCAACCACACTGGTGTCACCCGGGACCTGACGCCCGGAATCGACGCTCTGCTCACGGCCGGAGTTCGGGTGACAGCCTTGTTCGCACCTGAGCACGGCGTGCGCGGGGCTCTCCCGGCCGGGCAGCAGGTGGCAGACAGCACCGACCCGGATACCGGCCTGCCGGTGTTCAGCCTTTACGGCGAAACCAGGCGGCCCACCCCGGCCATGCTGGCGCAGGTGGACGCCCTGGTGCTGGACCTGCAGGACATCGGCTACCGGTATTACACGCTGCCCTACACCATGGCTTACGCCATGGAGGCGGCCCGGGAGCACGGTCTGCCCTTCATCGTCCTGGACCGTCCCAATCCGGTCGGCGGGGAGATCATTGAGGGGCCGGTCCTGGACCCGGCGTTCAGTTCCTTTGTCGGCCGGTACCCCATTCCGGTCCGGCACGGGCTGACCATGGCGGAACTGGCCCGGTATTTTAACACCGAGTTCGGCATTGGCTGTAAGCTGACAGTGGTCCCCTGTCGGCACCTGACCCGGGCCATGTGGTGGGATCAGACCGGCTGGCCCTGGGTTCCGCCCAGCCCGAATGCCACCGGGCTGGATATGGCCACCGTATACGGCGGTACCTGCCTGATCGAGGGCACCAACCTGTCTGAAGGGCGCGGGACCACCAAACCCTTCGAATGGCTGGGTTCGCCCACATGCAACGGTCCGGCGGCGGTGGCGGACCTGAACGGGCGGGCATTGCCCGGCGTCCGGTTTCGCCCCGTGTCCTTTACCCCCCTGACTTCCAAGCACCAGGGGGTGACTTGCAGCGGCATCCAGGTACATGTGACCGACCGCCAGTCCGTGTCGCCGGTGGAAATGGGTCTGCATCTGCTGGCCGCCCTGCGCCGGCACGATCCGCAGTTCGCCTGGCTTCCGCCCCAGCGCCCGGGTGGACGGCGATTCATCGACCTGCTGCTGGGTCATGACCAGATCCCCGGCTGGCTGGAGTCGGGCCGTCCCCCGGCCGGGATTGCCGGGCAGTGGCGGGCCGACGAGACCGCGTTCAGAGAACGTCGGCAGCCTTACCTGCTCTATCCCTGACACAGCCGGACCCTATCCGACGCCATCCCTTCAGGTGTGGTACAATGCTCCCGAACAAGGGGGTATGTTCATGCCTGCAGATTTGACCAGGACCCGGGTCTCTTCCACCTATGTGCTGGAAAGCCGTGTTTTCAAGCTACGTCGTGATATCCTCCAGACCTCGGATGGCCGGCAGTACACGTACGATGTGATTGAGCACCCCGGCGCCGTCGTCATCGTGCCCCTGTTGCCCGACGGCCGAGTGGTCATGGTGCGCCAGTGGCGCCAGGCGGCCGGGCAGGTGTTGCTGGAACTGCCGGCCGGCACCCGGGAGCCTGCGGAGGAACCGGAGGCCACCGCCGCCAGGGAGATTCAGGAGGAGTGCGGCTACCGCGCCGGCCAGTTGACCCGGCTGGCGAGTTTCTATTCCGCGCCGGGGTTCTGCAGCGAAGTCCTGCACCTGTTCCTGGCCGAAGACCTGTCGCCGTCGAAGCTGGCCGGGGACGAAGACGAAGATATTGAAACCGTCAGCCTGCCGCTGGCCGAGGCCCTGGCCATGGCGGCCCGCGGTGAAATTGCCGACGCCAAAAGCCTGACCGGCCTGTTCCTGGCGGCTGCGGCCAAGGGGATACACCTGTGACCCTGCAAATGGTTTTTGCCGACCTGCATGTGCACCTGGGCGGCATCAAGATGGCGGCCGCCCTTGACCTGAACGTAGGCAACATCCTGTACGAAAGCGCCGCCCGTAAGGGAATTCAGATGGTGGGCATCATCGATGCCGCGGCCCCGCCTGCCCAGGCTCAATTAGGTGACCTGGTCGCGGCCGGTGAACTGCAGGACCTGCCCGATGGCGGCTTGCGTTACCGGGATGCCACCACCCTGATTCTGGGCTGTGAGGTCGAAGTCTACCACGGCGGGCCGCTGCACCTGCTCTGCTACTTCCCCGGCCGGCGGGAACTGGCTGAATTCGGGCAGTGGCAGCAGATGGTGGTAAAGAATCCCCGCCTGTCCACCCAGCGCCACCGGGCCACCGCCGCCGAGGTGGTGGAGCGGATGGCCGAACTGGCGGGCTTTGTGGTCCCGGCCCACTGCTTTACCCCCTACAAGAGCATCCTGGCCGCGGCCGGCGCCGTGGAGCCGGTGATTCCCCGGGAACTGTGGCAGCACGTACCGGCCGCCGAATTGGGACTGTCCAGCGACACCCGCCTGGCCGATCAGATTCCGGAACTGCAGCACTTTACCTATGTGACCAACTCAGATGCCCATTCATTGCCCAAGATCGCCCGGGAGTATAACGAACTGCGGGTGGCGGCCCCAACCTTCGCTGAACTCCGCCTGGCCCTGGCGGGGGCGGAGGGGCGCGCTGTGGTCGCCAACTACGGGCTTGACCCCCGGCTGGGCAAGTACCACCGCAGCTTCTGCCTGGTCTGCGACACGGCCCTGCCGGGGGAGGCGCCGGTGACCCAGTGCCCGCGTAACCCGGCCCACCGGTTGGAACTGGGAGTGCTGGACCGCATCCACGGGCTGTCGGCGGCGGCCGGCGGACCGCCGGAGCGGGGACGCATCCGCCCACCCTATGTGCATCAGGTGCCGCTGCAGTTTATCCCCGGCCTGGGCAAAAAGGCCCTGGACAAACTGCTGGCCGCCTTTGGTAGCGAAATGCAGGTATTGCACCGGGCCGGAGCAGAGGAACTGGCCGCAGTAGTCGGGCCGGCCCTGGCCCAGCGCATTGCCGCCGCCCGCGGGGGTGAACTGGCCGTGACCGCCGGGGCCGGCGGCACCTACGGAAAAATCGCTTTGGAATCATAGGCGACTTTAGCAGCGCATACCCATAAGCCGTGTTCCCCTGGGACAAGGAGTGTGGCCGATGCGCGGGCTGGAAGGGATTCGTCAGGCCGTCATGCGGGGCCTCAGGGCACGCCAGGGCCCCGTGGTACTGGCCCTGGCACTGTTCGCCATGGGCATTGTGTTCGGGGCCCTGGCAGTGGGCGCCCTGGGTGAGCGGGACAAACAGGAACTGCTGGGCGCAGCCACGGAATTATTCCGCACCCTCGGGCGTACGGGACCCCCCGTTCCACCGGCCCAGGCCCTGGCCCGCAGCCTGGGTACACACCTGAAGTCGGTGGTAATGTTCTGGGTCCTTGGCGTGACCGTGGTGGGCAGCCTGGGGGCGCTGGGGCTCACCTTCATGCGCGGCTTTGCCACCGGTTTTGCCGCCGGCTTCCTGGGGGCGGAAATGGGGTGGCGGGGGGTGGCGTACGCGGCTGCGGCATTGCTCCCCCACGGCCTGCTGGCCGTACCGGCACTGTTACTGGCCACGGCGGGGGCGGTGCACTTTTCCTTGCAGTTGTTGCAGGGGCGAATCCGCCAGAGCAAGGCCATCTTCTACCGAGAACTGGGCCGCTACAGCCTGTGGATGCTGGGGGCCATGGGACTGCTGACCGGGGCCAGCTTCGTAGAAGCCTATGTCACACCGCAATTCATGCGGCTGGTCGCCTTGATTTAGGCAACCGGCCGCTTCATGTTTGCACGGCCCTTGCCTTCCCGGCGGACATTTGGCATAATCAGGGCTGACAGATGCCTGTATTTGGGAAGTACGATCCAGACGTCCGAGGATTACGGTCCGGTGGGCATTCTAAAATGCTGGGTTGCAGGAACACCGGCGGGGCGCGGCAAGCTTCGCCACGCGTGGCCGGGCAGGACCAGGAAGGAGAATGCGCCCATGAAGGTTGGCCTGGTCAGGGAAATCAAGCCATATGAGAATCGAGTCGCTCTGACACCGGCGGGGGTTGGCGCTCTGGTCAAGGCCGGACATCACGTGCTGGTGGAGTCCGAGGCAGGGCGGGGCAGCGGATTTGAGGACGCCGAGTACGCGCTGGCCGGGGGCATTGTGCAACCGGCGGCGGCAGAGGTCTGGGCGGAAGCGGATATGATCATGAAGGTCAAGGAGCCCCTGGCGCAAGAGTACAGCTACTTTCGCACTGGGCAAATTATTTTCACCTATCTCCATCTGGCGGCAGCTCCGGCGCTGACCCAGGCCCTGGTGGAAAAACAAGTGGTGGCAGTGGCTTACGAAACCGTGGAACTACCGAACCGGTCGTTGCCGCTGCTGACGCCCATGTCCGAAGTGGCGGGGCGGATGTCGGTTCAGATCGGTGCCCGCTTCCTGGAAAAGCAGCAGGGTGGGCGCGGTGTCCTGCTGGGCGGTGTGCCAGGCGTTGCCCCGGGTCGGGTGGTCATCATCGGCGGTGGCACCGTGGGTACCAACGCTGCCAAAATCGCCGTGGGTATGGGGGCTCATGTGACCATCGTGGATATCAGTGCCGACCGCCTGCGCTACCTCGACGATATCTTCCAGGGCCGGATCGAACCGTTGTACTCCAACGAGTACAACATCGCCGCCGCCACCCGCGAAGCCGATCTCCTGATTGGTGCGGTGTTGGTCCCCGGTGCCCGGGCGCCGCGGCTGGTGACCCGGGAAATGGTCGGCGACATGAAGCCGGGTGCCGTCGTGGTCGACGTTGCCATTGACCAGGGAGGCTCCGTGGAGACCTGCGACCGGACCACCACCCATGCCGACCCGATCTATGTGACCCAGGGCGTGGTGCACTATGCCGTGCCGAACATCCCCGGGGCAGTACCGCGCACCAGCACCCTGGCTCTGACCGGGGTCACGCTCCCCTATGCTCTGCAACTGGCCAACAAGGGCTGGCGCCGGGCACTGCTGGAGAACACCTCTCTGGCCAGGGGGGCCAACGCGGTCAACGGCCACGTGGTGTATGAAGCCGTCGCTCAGGCCCATGGATTGCCGTACGTGTCCCTGGAAAAGGTCATGGCGGCACCCTCGCCCACCCAGTGATCGGCTCCGCTCAAGCGCCGGGCAAATGCCCGGCGCTTTTAGTTGCGCCCGGTGGGTGGCGGTCATGTAGTTATCGTGGGGTGAGTTTCCGGTATATACCGCCACCGGTCGTCATAAAGTGAGGTAGAAATGGCTGGCAGCCTCGGGGGCGACACGGCCTGAGGTCTTGGTATCAGCGGGTTTCGCTCCGGAATGCAGCCACCGGTGGCAGAGGAACTTACCTTATTATGTAGAATTGACGATAGCGCTGGGTCATGGCGCATAATCCTTCCCGACGCGAACACAATAGGTTCCAGAACAGGCACGAAGGGGATGCCAGATGAAAAAGCTGATCAATGAGTTCATTAATTACTTAAGCGTCGAGCGGAACCTTGCCATGAACACGCTGGAGTCCTATGGTCGGGATTTACGCCAGTATTCCCAGTACCTGGAGGGCGATGCCGGCGCTCTGGACACAGCGACGCGCCAGACCGTCGTCGACTATATGATGCATTTGCAGCGCCAGGGAAAAGCTACCGCCACCATCGCCCGTCGCCTGGCCGCACTTAAGGCATTCTACCAATTTCTCATGCGCCAAAAATATGTCAACGAAGACCCGACGGCCAACCTGGAGTCGCCCAAATTGGAGAAGCGTCTGCCAAAAGTGCTCTCCATCCGGGAAGTGGAACTGCTGCTGCAGCAGCCCAACTCCGGACAGGGCAGTGGTCTGCGGGACCGGGCCATGCTGGAACTCCTGTACGCCACCGGCATTCGGGTCTCTGAACTGGTCAAGCTGAACATTCAAGATGTAAACCTGGAGCTGGGCTATATTAAATGCCAGAGTGAGCGTAATAGCAAGGAACGCATCGTTCCGATGGGCTCCCTGGCCATCCGCTCTTGCCGGGAGTACCTCGAAGCAGGCCGGCCCCGCCTGGTCAAGGACTTGAACGAAAACTCCCTGTTTGTCAACCACCATGGCCGGCGCCTGACCCGGCAGGGCTTCTGGAAAATCGTGAAAAAGTACGCCGACGATGCGAAGATCGACAAGGAAATCACTCCCCATACCCTCCGGCATTCCTTCGCCACGCATCTGCTTGAAAACGGAGCCGACCTGCGGTCTGTGCAGGAGATGCTCGGGCATGCTGATATCTCTACCACCCAGATTTATAACCAACTGGCCACCAAGGGCCGCATCCGGGAAGTATACGCCCGCACCCATCCGCGGGCCTGACCGGTTCCGGCACCGGCCCCGGCGCAAATCGGATGAAGCCGCCCTTCGGTGCGCCGGGGGCGGCTTCCATTTCGGCAGTGCCGGGCCCGGTTTTCTGTTCGCCCGCTGTAACGCTGGCCAGGCATGGTATACTGTAGCGGAAATTACCAACTGACCAGGAGGTGCCTCAGTTGCGGCTGGCCGACCGTGTAATCCTCATCGTACTTGACAGCGTCGGCTGTGGAGCCATGCCCGACGCTCCCGATTTCGGTGATGCAGGCAGTAATACCCTGGGCAATATGGCGGCGGCCCGCCAGGGGGGGCTGCAACTGCCGCACCTGGCCCGCCTGGGACTGGGTAACCTCACCGGGATCCGGGGCGTGGCGGCGGTGGGAGCGGCTGCGGCCGGCGCCTACGGCAAAATGGCCATCGCCAGCATCGGCAAGGATACCATGACCGGGCACTGGGAGATGGCGGGTATTCGCCTGAACCGGCCGTTCCGCACCTTTCCGGACGGTTTTCCGCCCGATATCATTGCCGCCTTTATTCAGGCCACCGGCGTATCAGGGGTGCTGGGCAACTGCGTGGCGTCCGGGACCGAAATCATCGCCGAACTGGGCGCCGAGCACCTGCGCACCGGCCTGCCCATCGTCTATACCTCGGCGGACAGCGTGTTTCAGATCGCTGCCCATGAGGATACAATCCCGGTGGCGGAACTTTACCGGCTTTGCGAGGCCGCCCGGGGAATTCTGCAGGGTGACTGGCAGGTCGGGCGGGTCATCGCCCGGCCCTTCGTCGGTACACCGGGGAGTTTTATCCGTACGGAACGGCGCCACGACTACGCCGTGGAGCCGCCGCTCGCCCTCATGGACTTCGTCCGGGACGCCGGCCTGGAGGTACTTTCCGTCGGGAAAATCGTGGATATCTTCGTCGGACATGGCATCACCCGGGCTGAACGCACCCGTCACAACCAACACGGGTTGGATGTGATCGAGCAGTTCATGGCCGAAGGCCGGCCGGGCCTGATCTGGGCGAACCTGGTGGACTTCGACCAGCTCTATGGCCACCGCCGGGACGTGGAGGGTTATGCCCGGGCCCTGGAAGAGACCGACGCCCGGGTGCCGCGGCTGCTTTCCCTGCTCGGTGAACGGGACGTGCTGATCTTTACAGCCGATCATGGCAACGACCCGACCTACCGCGGCACCGACCACACCCGGGAATACTGCCCGGTCCTGGCTGTCGGTGGACCGGTCCGGCCGGGGGCCGACCTGGGCACCCGGTCCAGCCTGGCCGATCTGGGCGCGACAGTGGCCGAACTCCTGGATGTACCCTGGCGGGGCGGATGCGGGGAAAGTTTTGCCAGCCTGATCTTGAAATAGCCAGCGCCAGCCCTCGCCGGAACCCGGCGGGGGTCAGTTGCTTTTTTCTGCCAGTCGTGCCAACCGACTCAAGGTGTTCGGACTGGTCCGTCCGGAGACACTTTGAGACAGGAGGTTGAGCACGCATGTGGCAAACAGGGAATCTCCCGCGGCGCCTGGCACTTATTGCGTCTGTGCTGGTGGTGGCGCTGGCCCTACCCGCCCCGGTGCGGGCACACGGGGCGGTGGCGGCGGCGACCCAGGAACAGAACAAGAAAACGGAGCCAGCCCGCCCCGCGCTGGAGATCACCAGCCCGTCGGCGGTGCTCATGGAAGCCAGGACCGGCAAGGTTCTGTTCGAAAAGGATGCCCATACCCGTCGGCATCCCGCCAGCGTGACCAAGATCATGACCCTGCTCCTGGCCTATGATGCCCTGAAGCAGGGTAAGGTGAAAGTCACCGATGAGATCACCGTGTCGGAGAACGCATCCAGGCTGGGCGGAACCACTGCCTTCCTGGAAACCGGCGAGGTGCAGCCACTGGGGGCACTGCTCAAGGCGATCTCCGTGGGCTCGGCCAACGACGCTTCGGTGTCGGTGGCCGAGCATGTAGCCGGCTCCCACGAAACGTTTGTGGAACAGATGAACACCATGGCCCAGGAACTGGGGCTGAAGAATACCCATTTTACCAACGCCTATGGCTTTGATGATCCGAATCACTACTCCAGTGCCCATGACCTGGCCGTGATCTCACGTGTGCTGATCACCCGGCACCCGGAAGTGCTGAAGCATTCCAAGGTGTTCCTGGACAAAATGTCCCACCCGGATGGCCGGGAAACCGAACTGCTCAACCGCAACCGGCTCGTGCGCTTTTACAACTGGGTGGACGGCCTGAAGACGGGCTGGACCAGCATGGCTGGTTACAGTGTCTCTGCCACCGGTGAAAAAAGCGGCACGCGCATGATTGCCGTCATCCTGGCCAGCCCGGACAGCAGCATTCGGCAGGCTGAGTCCCTGAAGATGCTGGAGTTTGGCTTTGCTCAGTACGTCACCGTTACCATCGCGCCGGCAGGCCAGGACATGGGCCGGGTACCGGTCATGCGGGGCCTGGCCCGGGAGGTGGCAGTCACCCCCCAGTCAGCTTTCGCCGCCACCCTGCCCAAGGCACAGCGCAAGCAACTGCAGTGGACCGCCACATTGGTGCCACGGGTTACCGCCCCGGTGGCCGCCGGACAGGTACTGGGTGAAGCCGTGGCCACCGTTGAAGGAACGGAAGTCAGCCGAGTGCCGCTGGTGGCAGTCGCCGCAGTACCCAGACTGACCATGTGGGGTGCGCTGGTCCGGGCTTACGGTCTGGTGTTTTCGCTCCAGTGAACCGGTCGCGTTGTTGGCGCCCGCCTCCCGGCGGGCGTCATTTTTTTCGACATCAGTCGAATTCTGGCGAACGATTTATGGCAGCAATGACAGGTTATCCCTGCGTTGGAGGAGAATTTCATCCACCAGGATACCGCACAGTCTGACCGGAGGTGAAGCGGTGGAACTGGAGATCAAAACCGAAGGCCCCAGCTTGAAGGTCCGGGTGGTGGGGGAACTGGATGAAGCCACGGCCGATCAGTTCCGCACTTCGGTGGACGCGGCTCTGGACAACGGCCAGGCCCGTGACCTGTACCTGGAACTGTCCAGGGTGACGTTTATTGATTCCTCCGGGCTTGGCGCCATTATTGGCCGGTACAAGCGCGTGCAGCGGATGGGTGGGCGGACCATTCTGGTGAACCCGGCTCCGGGGCCCCACCGGGTGCTGGAAATGGCCGGACTGCTCAAGTTGATGCCGTTGATTCAAACCGATACGAATCATGGAACCGGCTAAGGGGGAAGGGGTGTCCGCGGCATGTTCAGGGAGAACCGAGCTGTGTTGGAAATGCCAAGTCACCCGGAAAACGTGAGCCTCGCCCGCCTTGTCGTCGCGCAGATGGCTGCCGCCATGCATTTTACTCTGACAGATATAGAAGAGGTCAAGGTCGCCGTTTCCGAAGCTGTCACCAACGCCGTGGTGCACGGCTACGCCGGCGGTCCGGGGATTGTAAGGGTAGAGGTGACGGCCGCGCACGGTGGGTTGGAAGTGATCGTATGCGACCAGGGACGTGGCATCGCCAATCTGGACCTGGCCCGTCAGCCTGCCTATTCCACGGATCCGGAACGGATGGGACTGGGTTTCCTGTTCATGGAGAATTTTATGGACGATGTGGAGGTGGAATCGGCTCCGGGACTTGGGACCAGGGTGCTGATGCGCAAACGGGCCGGATATCCCTGCGAGCCTGCTATGGCGTCGGGAGCGACCTAAGGGGGCCGAGGTATTGACGGCAGAAAACGGGACCCCGGCCCGGGACCTGCATGGGCAGGATGCAACCTTTCGGGTCCTGGTTGCCCGCGCCCAGAATGGGGACCAATCGGCCCGGGCGGCACTGATCGAGAACAATCTCCGGCTGGTGCGTTCCATTATCGCCCGCTTCAGCGGCAACGGCCGGGAGGCCGATGACCTGTTTCAACTGGGCTGCATCGGGCTACTCAAGGCGGTCGACCGGTTTGACCTCAGCTTTCAGGTGCAGTTTTCCACGTACGCGGTTCCCATGATCCTGGGCGAAATTCGCCGGCATCTGCGCGACGACGGCCCCATTCGCGTCAGCCGCACCCTCAAGCAACTGGCGCAGAACGCGCACCGGGTTCGTGAGGAACTGGCCAAAGATCTGGGCCGTGACCCGACCGTAGCCGAGGTGGCAGCCGGATTGCAGGCCCCGGTGGAAGAAGTGGTCGAGGCGCTGGAATGCAACCGGCCGCCGGCCTCTATCTACGAACCCATCTACACCGGCGACGGCGACCCCATTGTGCTGGGAGACCAGTTGCACGACCAGTCCCCCGGCGAGCCGGTCTGGCTGGACCGGGTGGCATTGCGGGAGGGCCTGGCCAGGCTCGGCGAACGGGACCGGGCGATTCTGATGCTGCGCTACTTCCGGGACCGCACGCAGGTCGAAGTGGCACAGTTATTGGGGATCAGCCAGGTCCAGGTATCCAGACTTGAGCGGCGAGCGCTGGCGCAGATCCGCACCTACCTGAGCGGTGCAGAAGACTGAACAACGTGCCAGGACCGGCAAGACACGGCCGGTCCTGGCACGTCTTTGCAGGTATCGGCGGCAAAACCGCAGTGCAAGCTAGCCGTGAGGTGGCGACCATGCCATTATCCGTGCGCCAGACCGGATGGGTGCTGGCTACCCTGGCCCTGGCGGTTGCCGCCCTGTGGGGGTATATATTCCTGCAGCGCCCACCGTCGCGTCCGCCCCTGCGGGCGACGGTGGTGTGGGTGCACAGTGCCGGGCCGTCAGCGGTGGGCTGGGGAGAGGGAACACCTTGGATGTGATGCATGTCTACCGGCGCGGTGAACCGGCGGGGACGCGGACGCAGGCCACCGGCCCGAGCCCGGTGTGGGCTGGGCGTCCCTGGCTGGCCACCCCGCCGGGACAGGTGCCCATCGTACCGGCAGGGTGGGGGAAGGAGAGTCGATTACATGGGCGTAGTCAAGGTCGTGGAACTCGTGGGTGAATCGCAGAATTCCTGGCAGGAGGCGGCGGCCGCCGCCGTGACCGAAGCCAGCCAGACCATTCACAACATCAGGGGTGTGGAGGTTTATAACCTCACCGCTGAGGTCGACCAGGGCAGGATCACTGGCTACAAGGCCAACGTCAAGGTCGCATTTGTTGTCGACCGGCGCGAGCACTGAACCGCATGCAGGGGGCCGTCAGGCCCCCTGACCTCTGCGGGCCACAGATTCATCGCCACCGGACGTACTTGCACCCGGTGGGGAAGGGAGGCGTGTGCCATTGGAACCGCGGGTCTCTACGCGCGTCATTCTGATTACCGACGGTGATTCTGTGGCCCGGCGCTCCGTGGAAACAGCGGCGCGCACCCTGGGCCTGCGCTGCATTTCCGCCTCGGCCGGCAACCCGACCCCCCTGACCGGTGCGGAAATCGCAGATCTGGTGTGCCAGGCTCCCTACGACCCGGTCCTGGTGATGTTCGACGACCGGGGCAATCCCGGACTGGGACAGGGGGAGGCGGCGCTGGCCGAGGTGGTCAGGCACTCACAGATCCGGGTCCTGGGCGCCATTGCGGTGGCGTCCCACGAACAGCGGGCCCGGGGCGTGGCTGTGGACTGCTCCATCACCAATCAGGGCGAGGTAGTATGGGGACCGGTGGACAAGGAGGGTTATCCGGGTTGCCATGAGGTGCTGGTGGGGGATACGGTCGACATCCTGCGCGGTTTGGAAGTGCCCGTGATTGTGGGGGTCGGCGATATCGGTAAACAGAACGGGGCTGACAGCCCGCCCCATGGGGCGTACCTGACCACCAGGGCTATTCTGGAGGTGATCAACCGGTCACAGGCATAGCAATCGTAACCGGCCGCCCCCCAGGTGAGGAAATCATTACGCTACAAATAAGGTCGCGTTGCCTCATGGTATATCCCGTAGTAAACTCTTATTATGTATGTGTATGGCTAAGTCCGTTGGGGGGTCTTTATTTTTATGCATTTGTATGGGACCCAGGAATTGAACGCCCTGGGGCACCTCACCATCGGCGGCGTGGATACGGTGGATCTGGCCAGTGAATATGGCACGCCGTTGTACGTCTTTGATGAGGCGCTGCTTCGCCGCAACTGCCGGGCATATATGGACGCTTTCGCCCGTCACTGGGGTGGCGAATATGCGGTTGCGTATGCGTCCAAAGCCTTTATGGTGACTGCTATGGCTGCCCTGGCCCATTCGGAGGGACTGCACCTGGACGTGGTGTCCGGGGGCGAGATTGCCACCGCCCTCAAGGCGGGCGTCCCGGCTGAGCGGTTATTTTTCCACGGCAACAACAAGAGCCCGGACGAACTGGAGTTTGCCCTCCAGGTGGGCCTGGGCCGCATCATGGTCGACAGCGTGGATGAACTGGAACTGCTGGCCGATCTGGCCGGCCGGCTGGGCAAGCGGCCCCGGATCTTTCTGCGCCTGACCCCTGGTGTGAGCGCACATACCCATCACTACATTGCCACCGGCCAGCTCGATTCCAAGTTCGGTATCGCCATCGAGACCGGTGCGGCCATGGCGGCAATGCGGCAGGCCCTGGCGACCCCGGCGGTGGAATTGGTCGGACTGCACTGCCATATCGGCTCGCAGATCTTTGATCTGGAGGGCTACGTGGCGGCGGCCAACCGCATGCTGGACTTCATGGCCCAGGTCCGGCGGGAACTGGGCTGGACCTGCGGGGAACTGAACCTGGGCGGCGGCCTGGGTGTGCGGTATACCGATGAAGATGCGCCCACCACCCCGGACCACCTGGCTCAGGTGCTGTGCACGGCGGTGAAGGCGAAACTGGCCGATCTGGACCTGCCGGAACCACGGCTGGTTGTCGAGCCGGGGCGCTCTATTGTGGGCGAAGCGGGTACAACCATCTACACCGTGGGTACCATCAAGGACATCCCCGGGATCCGGACCTATGTGTCGGTCAACGGCGGCATGAACGACAATATTCGTCCTGCCCTGTACCAGGCCCAATATGACATCTTGCTCGCCAACAAGGCCAATGAACCGGCGGTGAAGGTCGTCTCCGTCGCCGGCCGGTCCTGCGAATCGGGCGACATGCTCTTCCACGACGTGGCGGTGCCGGCTGGTATCGAGCGGGGTGACCTGCTGGCGGCTTTTACCACCGGAGCCTATAACTACAGCATGGCCTCGCATTATAATCGCTTCCCCAAGCCGGCGGTCGTGTTCGTGAAGGATGGCCAGGCCGATCTGGTGGTGCGCCGGGAGACCTGGGATGACGTGGTCGCCTATGACCTGGTGCCCGATCGTCTCAAGGCCGCGGTGGGATCAGCCCAGTAGCACAGCGACTTGCTGTGTGTGACATCAGCCTGCAGGCGAGCCTGCAGGCTGATGGTCTACATGGTGTATTCTTAATCCTGAACCATGGCCCTGGTCCCCTGGTAGGGGGGAGGATTGGACGGACTCAAATCGTACGCACCGGCTGGGGCGGCCAGCGCGGTCAGGATGGCCAGAGTGGCCAGCAGACGCAGGATGGTGCGCAGCATCCTAAATATCCTCCTCTATACTTAAGAGTGCCTGTAGCCGGGTGCGCACCTCGTGCACCACATCGCGGCGGCCACTGGCGATGGCCAGGTTCAGGGCAGTCCGGGCCTTCCGCCAGGGGGTGGTCTTGCCCTCGCCCTGGTCAACCAGGGCCAATAAACAGAAGCACTCGGCCAGAACCGGCACATCCTGGAGTTCCCGGGCGAGTTGCAACGTGTCCTGGGTGTAGCGGCGTGCCACTTCCCAGTTGCCTTGTGCTACTTCCAGGCGGGCCCGGGTGGCCCGGTAGATGGTTTTCCACCAGATACTGAGGCTGCCCGGCCCTCGTGACTCCTCCACCCGGTCCAGCCAACTGCGGGCGCTGGCGACATCGCCCAGTTTGAGCAGTACCATCGCCCGCCGCCGCCAGATATCGTGGCGGAGGAACAGGGTTTCTTCGCCCTGACAGGCGGCTTCGGCGGCATCATACGCCCGCAGGGCGGTATGGAAGCGGCTCTGGGAATAGTACGTAAACCCGAGGCCGATATGGGTGATCACAGGGCCATAGGGAATGGCCTGGGGGTCGACGGCCAGGATGTCCAGGGCCGCCTTCTGGCAGGCCTCGGCCCGGTCCCACTCACACATCTGCGCATGGGCAGCCGCCTGTTGCACCCAGGTGTCGCACTCCTGCCGGTGGTCGCCCAGTCGGTGAAAAATCCGCACAGCTTCTTCGGCGTGCAGGACCGCCTCCGCACAAGGCCGCCGGAGCCCTTCACAAAGCAGCCAGCAGACCGTACGGTGTGTTTTGGCCCGGACAGACAGGTGGATCTCCGGCCGCTCCAGCAGCACCCGTGCCCGTGCCAGCGCTTCATCGAAACGCCGTTCATCCTTGAGTACGATCAGCCGTGTATACTCTTCGGCGCCCGTCACCTGATCGACCTCAGGGCGTTCCGTCATTGCCACCATTCCCCCCAGCCCAGACTACTGGATATAGTATGCCTATTTTTACCAGTAAAATCAAGTGTTGTAAAGCATTCCAGAATGAATGGCCAGGCATTTAGTTGCCGAAGCTGACTGGAAGGAAGCGGGTCCGGCGGCAGCCAATTAGTAACCCGAAACCGGAAACGGGTGGCCGCTCTGCCACCCGTTGCTGAGGAGGCGAGGGCGTGCAGGTGATCGTTCCGCACGCCAATACAGACCTGGATGCCCTGGGGGCGGCAGTGGGTGCCCAGGTGCTGTATCCGCAGGCCAGTATCATCTTTCCCGGCCTGCTGTTACCCGGAGCAGCCGAATTCTACACGTTGCACCGCCATCATGTGCGGACCCATTCGGCGCGTGAAGTTGACCTGCACAGGATTGCGCACCTGATCGCCGTCGATGCGGCGGATCCGGAGCGCCTTGGGCCGCTGGCCGGGATCCTGCACCGCCCCGGGGTTGTGGTGCATGTTTACGATCATCATCCCTCTGAGCCCGGCGATCTCGACGGCACCCTCCAGGTCCGGGCCGAGGTCGGCGCCTGTTCGACCCTGCTGGCGGAACTGGCGGCCGAAGCCGGTGCCCGGCTTACGCCTTTTCAGGCCACGGCCCTGCTGCTGGGCATCTATGCTGATACCGGCAGCCTGATGCTGCCGTCCACCACTGCCCGGGATGTGCATGCGGCCGGGTGGCTCCTGGAGAACGGCGGCAACCTGCGTCTGGTCGGGCAGTTTGTGCGCACCGATCTGAACTCGGCCCAGCAGGAACTGCTGGCTCAGTTGGTCGGAACTACCCGGATCCACCCGGTGCGGGGCGTCCGGATCCGCATCGCCGGCGGTTCCACCGCCGGATACGTGGGCGGGCTGGCCCACGTGGTACATAAGCTGACTGAACTGCAGCCGGCACCGGCCACCTTCGTGGCAGTGCGGATGGGAGACCGGGTCCACCTGGTTGGACGCTCCGACGTGCCCTGGGTGGATGCCGGCCAGGTCCTCCGGGTCTTCGGCGGCGGCGGGCATGCCCAGGCCGGTTCGGCAACGGTGAAGAATCTGTCGCTCGACGCCGTGCTCACCCACCTGCAGACCCGGCTGGAAGCCGCCGTCGGCCAGCCGCCCACCGTCAGGGACCTGATGAAATCACCGGTGCGGGCCGTGCCGCCGCAGTTAATCCTGGACGAAGCCGAAAAAATCATGGTACGTTACGGCCATAGCGGACTGGTAGTGGTCGATCAGGAACAGGTGGTGGGGGTTGTTTCGCGACGGGACTGTGAGAAGGCCCGACGGCACGGGCTGGCCCATGCGCCGGTGAAGGGGGCCATGGTCAGGCCGGTGGTTGTCTCCCCCGATATGCCTCTGGATGAAGTACAGGGCCTGCTCATGCACGCCGGGGCGGAACGGCTGCCGGTGTCGGAGCACGGCCGCCTGGTGGGGATTGTGACCCGCAGCGATCTGCTGGGACAGCTCTATGGTGCCACCATGCCACACTGGCACCAGACGCTTTACCGCGGCGGTGTGCAGCCCGATGCAGCCACGGCTCAGGCGGAACTGGTCTACCGGGCGGCCGCACTGCCCGCTCGGGCCGCTGAGGTGTTGCGGGCGGCCGGGCAGGTGGCCCGGGAGACAGCAGTGCCGGCTTACGCCGTCGGTGGCTTTATCCGGGACCTGCTGCTGGCCCAAGGCAACCTGGACCTGGACCTGGTCGTTGAAGGCGACGGGCCGGCCTTTGCCGCCCGGCTGGCGCCGCGGCTGGGCGCCCGTCTGGAGCAGGTACCCCGCTTCCGGGCGGCGCACCTGTTCCTGCCCGGGGGCATGCGCCTGGACATCACCAGTGCCAGACGGGAGTTTTATGAATACGCGGCCGCCCTGCCGCTGGTAGAGCAGGGGAACCTCAGGGATGACCTGTACCGGCGTGACTTCAGCATCAACGCCATGGCCGTCCGGCTCACCCCGGCCGGGCTGGGCGACCTGATTGATTTCTTCGGGGGCCATGCCGATCTGAAGGCCGGGCTGATCCGGGTGCTGCATTCCCTCAGCTTTGTCGAGGATCCAACCCGGATCCTCCGGGCCGTGCGGTTTTCAGCCCGCTATGGCTTCCGGCTGGAGCCGGAAACCGAACGGCTGGCCCTGGCGGCGGTGGCGGGCGGCTTTATTGAGCGGGTCAGTGCTGAGCGGCTGCGCAACGAACTGCTGCTCATCCTGCGGGAGGTGGCGGTCCCCTCTTGCCTGGAAGCCCTGGACCGCCTGGGTGCCCTGCCACGCCTGTTACCCGAGGTGCAATGGCGCCCGGAAGTGGCGCAGCGGGTCCACGAGGTCAAGTGCTTCCTGGCCGGACAGACCCCGGCGGGCGGACTGCTGCCGCCGGTGATCCAGTCCCTGCGCAGCCAGGTGGACCCGCCGCTGCTGTATACCGCAGTGATCGGGGCTGCCGCAGAGATACCGGACGTGGGGGCTTATGTGCACCGGCTGCGGCTGGGCCGCAGGACCACCGCCACGCTGCAGCAGATTCTGCTGCACTGGCGGCAGGTTGCCACCGACCTGACCAGGCCAGGACTGCGGCCTTCCGAGGTGGTGGCGTTGCTCGATGGCTGGGTGCCGGCCGGGTTGGCTCTGCTGTGGCTGCTGGGTGGGCAGGCCCGGGTGGGCGCCCGTGTGCGGGCTTACTGGAGCCAATACCGCAAGGTGCGCCCGGCCATTGCCGGCAAGGACCTACAGGAAGCCGGCATCCCGCCTGGACCTGCCTTCGGCCGGGCACTGCTGGCGGTAAAACAGGCCAAACTGGACGGCCGGGTACGCGGGCGGGAGCAGGAACTGGCCCTGGCTCTGGCGGTCGCCGGCGAGTCACCGCCCCGCACCGGAGCATCGGAAACATGCAAACACAGGCCCCACCCGTGAGGAGGTTCCCCTGTTGACCGACACCTTTGTCACCAACCTGATTCTGTCCATTCCCGGCATTCTCATTGCCCTGGTCTTTCATGAGTATGCGCACGCCCGCATGGCGGTGGCGTTCGGGGATCCCACACCGCGCTTGCAGGGGCGGCTGACCCTGGACCCGCGGGCGCATCTGGATTGGTTCGGTGTCATCGTATTAGTGATGAGTGGCTTTCGATTTGGCTGGGCCAGGCCGGTGCAGGTCAGTGTGCACAAGTTGAAGCCGCGCTTTGCCGGCGAACTGCTGGTCTCCCTGGCGGGGATTTTGATGAACCTGCTGCTCGCCAGCCTGTTTGTGGTAATGACGGTGCTGGCTGAGCGGGGCCTGTTGTTTGGTCTGCATAACTACATGCTCAACCAGGCGCTGGAGTCAGCCGCCATGATCAACCTGTGGCTGGCCATCTTTAACTTCCTGCCGGTGCCGCCGCTGGACGGCTGGCGGGTGGCGGCCCGTCTCATCCCCGGTTTTTATGGCACCCGGGCGGCCCGCTTTCTGGACAACTTCGGGATGTTCCTGCTCATGGTCCTGATCGTTCTGCCCTTTGGTCAGAGCATCCTCAGCGTGTTGCTGAGCCCCATCGCCACGGTTATGCAATTCATCGTCTATCGCCTCTCCGGCCTCGTTCTGTACTGGCTATAGCGCACCGCCCTGTTGATGTCCGCGGCCGTGCCCGGTAAACTAAGTATTATGGCGTAAATAGTGTTGGGGGGAACGTACCCGTGGCTGATTATAAGGGAACTATTCTGAGCGGTATGCGCCCTACTGGTACCCTGCATCTGGGCAACTATATGGGGGCCCTGGAGAACTGGGTGCGGCTACAGGACAGCTATCGCTGTTTCTTCAGTGTGGTGGACTGGCATGCTCTGACGACGGATTACCAGGATCCGTCGCTCATTAAAAAGAATTCGGAACAGATGGTCGTGGACTGGCTGGCCGCCGGGCTGGACCCGGACAAGGCGGTCATCTTCCGCCAGAGCCGGGTCAAGCAGCATGCCGAACTGCATTTGCTGCTGTCGATGCTGGTGCCGTTGGGCTGGCTGGAACGGGTACCGACCTATAAGGAGCAGCTCAAAAACCTGGAAGAGCGGCAGATTGCCAACTATGGCTTCTTCGGCTATCCGGTGCTGCAAACGGCCGATATCATCGTGTACAAGGCGGACACGGTGCCGGTGGGCGAGGACCAGGCCAGCCACCTGGAGTTGGCGCGAGAGATCGTGCGCCGCTTCAACCATCTGTATGGTCCGCTGTTCCCGGAACCCAACACGCTGCTCAATGCCGTCAAGGTACTGCCGGGTGTAGACGGCCGCAAGATGTCCAAGAGCTATAACAACTACATTGCCCTGACCGCCAGCCCGCAGGAAGTGCGGGAAAAGGTGTCGGCCATGATCACTGACCCGGCTCGGGTGCGCAAGAATGACCCCGGACACCCGGAAGTCTGCTCGGTATTCGCCATGCACAAGGTGTTCAGCGAGGACCAGGTGCCGGAGATTGAATCTTCGTGCCGGGCCGGGACCATCGGCTGCGTAGCTTGCAAGAAGAACCTGGCTACCAGTATGGTGGGAGTGATGGAGCCCATCCATGCCCGCAAGGTTGAATTGGAGGCCAATCCGGGCCGGGTCGAAGAGATCCTGCGTGCCGGTGAGGAAAAGGCCCGGATCGTAGCCGAGCAGACTCTGGTGGAAGTCCGGGCCGCCATGGGTCTGGAATAAGTGATGTCCGCCACACCGACCCCTGAGTGGCACGGGCTGCCGGTGCATCTGGATGCGTTCGAAGGGCCCCTGGATCTCCTGCTGTACCTGATCAAGCGGGAAGAGGTCAGCATCTACGACATTCCCATTGCCCGCGTAACGGAGCAGTACCTGGAGTATATTGGGGCCCTCTCGGCCTTTGATCTGGATCGGGCCGGTGAGTATCTGGTGCTGGCGGCCACACTGCTGGACATCAAGGCCCGGATGTTGCTGCCCAAACCACCGCGCATGGCTCCGGCAGATGAACTGGCCGAGGTTGAGGACGGGGAAGACCCGCGGGAAGCACTGGTCCGGCAGTTGGAGGCGTACCAGCAATTCCGGGAGGCCGCCCGGGACCTGAAACAGCGTGAAGAGGCGGCCAGGGGCGTACATCCGCGGGGCTGGTACCCCGAGACGCCGGACATCCCGGCGCCGCTGGCTCGGGTCTCCCTGGAGGACCTGATGGCAGCCTTCCGTGAGGTGCTGAAGGAAGAAGCGTCCTGGCGGGAGGTACCTCGGGAGGAGGTTCCCCTCCGGGAAAAAATCCGGGAAATTAACTGGAGCTTACAGCGCCACCCCGAGGGTATGCGCTTTCGGGAATTGTTTTCCCGGCGCGCCTCCAGACTGGAGGTCGTGGTCACGTTCCTGGCCTTGCTGGAACTGATCCGGCAGCGGCGGGCCGTGGCGGAGCAAAGCGAGAACTTTGGTGAAATCGTCATCCGGCGGGCGATGGTGGCTCCGGCCCTGCCGGCAGCACCCAAGGCCGGGGAGGACTGAGCATTGATCTGGGATCACGGAAAGGGAATCCTTGAAGCACTGCTACACGCCTCCCCTGACCCGCTGCCGCTGAAAACGATCGGTGCGGTCATTGGGCTGGACGAAAAAGAGGCCCGCCTATTGGTGGAGGACCTGCGCGCCGAATACCAGGGCAGCGGGCGCGGGCTGATGCTCAGGGAAGTGGCAGGCGGCTACCAACTGGTGACCAAGCCCGAGTTTGCCAGCTACGTGGAGCGGCTGCTGACGCCGCGGGGGAAGGGGCTTTCTCATGCAGCCCTGGAGACACTGGCGATCATTGCCTACCGGCAGCCCATTACCAAGGCCGAGGTCGAAGCCGTGCGCGGGGTGAACTCGGAGCGGGTCGTTGAGGGGCTATGTGAACGCCGGCTGGTCCGTGAGGTGGGGCGGCGGGAGGGGCCGGGGCGACCGCACCTGTACGGTACTACTACGGAGTTTCTCACCTATTTTGGTTTGAAGGACCTGAAGGACCTCCCTCAGGTGGAACCGCAGGATGAGGGCGGCCATTCCCTGTTGCGGCGGATGGCCATTGAGGAAGTGGAAGAGGCGCCGGCGGTGGGAGCCGGCACCGTCACCGGCGGCGATCCGGGTCAGAGCAACGGGGAAGGGTGAGGGGCGGCGGGGTTGTCCCGCCGCCTTGCTCATTCAGGCTGATTTGCGTCAAGAAACAGGCCGCCCGAGCGCAAACGGCAGGGGGCTGTCCGCTGTGTGCAGAAGCCTTACTATATTCTCAAGCCGGGAGGGGATGCGGATGTTCCGAGGCCAGTTAACGGAACTGAAGGCCATCAGCAAGGACAATCTGCCCACTTATATCCGGTGGTTTCAGGATACCGAAGTGACCGCCCTGGTCTTGCCGCAGGTGGTGGCCCCGGTAACGGCTGAAGCGGAAGAGGAATGGTACCAGGCGGCCAACGTGCCCGGGCGCAGGTACACGTTTTCCATCCATACCCTCGCCGACCACCGGCTGATCGGGAACTGCGGCATTGGCCCGATCGACGGCAAGAACCGCAGCGCCCTGGCCGGTATCACCATTGGGGAACGGGAATACTGGGGACGCGGCTTCGGCACCGATGCCCTGGGCATTCTGGTGCGCTTTGGCTTTGATGAACTCAATCTCCATCGCATTCACCTGAACGTTTTTGCCAACAACGAGCGGGCGGTCCGGAGCTACCGCAAGGTGGGTTTCACCGAAGAGGGGCGCAGCCGCGACGGCCTGTTCCGGGGCGGCCGGTACTGGGATATTCTCCACCTGTCCCTGTTGGCGCATGAGTGGCGCGCCGGCCAGGGGAGTTAAAGGCGTGTACCGGGGGTTTGTCTTTCTGGACTGGGACGATACGGTAGCGGAAAACATTACCCACTTTGTACAGGCAGAGCAAGCCATGTCCCGGCTGATGGCAGGCGCCCTGGGCCTGGATGCAGCAGCGGTCTATGCCCGCGGGCGCAGCTTCGATGTGGAAACCGCCCGGCGTATGGGCCTGGTGCGCCTCAGTTTTCCCACCGCCTGGACCGCCTGTTATGACGCCCTGTGCCACGAGGCCGGTGAGGCCCCGGACAAGGAGTTACGCCGGCAACTCTGGGCTATGGCGGACTCCGTTTACGAGGCGGAGCAGGCCCTGTTGCCCGGCGCCGCCGATGTGGTCAACTGGCTGTTTGCCCAGGGGTTTGAGATCACGGTCTGGACGGCGGGAGACCCGAGGGCGCAGAACCGGAAAATCGACCGTTCGGGCCTGGGCGACCGGGTGCACCGTCGCTGCGTGGTGCCCCACAAGACGCCCGGCGCCCTGCGGACGGCCCTGGCTGGGCGCGCACTCCCGCAGGTGGCGGTGATCGGCAACTCTGCCGCCTCGGACGTGCTGCCGGCTCTGGCGGTCGGGGTGCTGGCTGTACATGTTCCCACCGATACCTGGGAGTATGACCACGGGGAGGTCGATCCAGACCACCCGCTGTATGTGCAGGTCGACCAGATCGAGTCGGTCCCGGGGGTATTGGCGCCACGGTTCGGGATCAAGGTTTAGGGGGTGCCCCGATGGCCGGGGGAATCAACACACGATTTAACAACCAGGTACTGGCCGGGGTACTGGCGGTGGTGGAGGACCAGCGGCGTCAGGTACTGTTCGTCCGGGAGCAGCCGGGGGGTTACGGCGGCACGTGGCTGTTGCCGGGCGGCAGCATGGCGCCCGGGGAGACGGTGGATGCGGCGGTGATCCGTGCGGTGGCCGATGCCACCGGGATCAAGCTGGCGGCCCCTGAGTTTATGGGCGTCTATGAACTGCGCAGCGCTGGGGCGGAGGGGCC
>JAKFDK010000105.1:0-47852 GCA_036676195.1 Clostridia bacterium
GAGTGCTAGCACATTCATCTCGGCCGTGCTGATTGTCACTGCGGCAATCATCACCGCTATCAGGTAGCGGCAGGTCAGGTTTTCATAACAGCCGCCGCCGTCTATCATTTGGGACGGCAACTGCGGGCTCCTGGGCGCCCTCATTCGGGCGCTCCTTTTCATTGTAGACCAAAGCCAACCGTTCCATACACACAATGCAGTAGGGATGAAAGCGCAGCGTCGGAGCTGGCAAGTGTGCCGGCAGCAGCGGGGGTGGCTGGCCCAGGGGCCGGGCCAGGCCGCGGCCGAGGTGGGATATGAAGACTACCACCACCCGCGGCGGCGGAAGAACCACACAAAGCCCGCGGCCAGGCCGGCCATGCCGGCGGTGGTTCCCCAGAAGGCCACCGGGGAATGCAGGCCGGGGATGGCGTCGAAGTTCATCCCGAAGAACCCGGTGAGCACGGTGAGGGGCATCATGATGGTGGCCATCACCGTCAGCGTTTTCATGACCTCGTTCATCCGCGTGTTCTGAATCGAGAGGTCGGCGTTGAGCAGGCCGTCGAACAGGGTGTGCAGGTTAGCGACCAGCTCCAGCAGCCGCATGGAGCGGGCGTAGAGATCATCAAACAGGTACCGGTGCTCCTCGTCCAGGAAGATGAAGTCGCGCTTGGCCAGGGAGGCAATGGCGTCCCGCAGGGGCGCGATCACCCGCCTGACTGCATGTAGATCACGCTTGAAGGCTACCACGCGCTGGATCTGGCTGCGCCGGTCCCGGAAGATCAGGCGCTCCAGCCGGTCATGCTGGTCCTCCAGCCACTCCAGGTGCGGGTAGAAGGAGCTGAGGACGGCATCGCCGATGCTGTACAGGAGCCGGTCCGGCCAGCGGCCTTCCCAGCGCTGTCCGGCGCTGCGGGCACTTGTTTCCCACAGCGCCCGCAGGGTGGGCTGGGGGTTGGCGTGCAGCGTCAGAATAAACTCCCGGCTGCAGAAGATATCGAGTTCCTCGGTGGCAAACGAGCGGCTCCGCCGGCGCTCACCGGGGCAATCCGCTGCCCGGGCCGGCATGGGGAGCTGGACGAAAAAATAGTCCTCATACTCCCGGACATGCGCCTTGTGAGCGGGGTCAAGCACCTGCGCCAGCGCCTGCCGGTCGACCTGGAACTCCCGCTTCAGTTCTTCCAGAATCGGCGGGTCCGGCGCTGTAATGTCCAGCCACAGGTGCCCTCCGGTATGCCGCCATTCCCCCAGAATGACCGCGAGGTCGCCGCTCATCGGCAGAAACTGGGTGGGTGTGATCATCAGCCCCTGGAGCACCGGCGGGATGGGGAAGGGGCCGGGAACATTGAGATGCGTGCCACCTTTGGGACGGTCCACTGCCATTTCCCCCTGTCTGAAACCGGAAGGCGCATCAATCGATGCCGCCACCCCAGTTTGGACGGTCCGGTTCCTGGATGACGACGAGGATATCACTGCCAGAGAGACCAAGATGTCGACCAACCACCTTGCCCAACTCCTGGAGCAAGGTCTGTTTTAGATCCGGACTTCTGCCGGGGTACATCAGAATTTCAACGAAGGCAAAACGTTTATCCCTGCGTTCGTGGGTAGAGCGAGCGTGCACGGGGGCTCCGTAAACAACAGCGTGCCCCACCTCGGGACGGAGACCGAGCACCTCGGCCAGCCGTGACCTTACGTCCCTCACCAAGTCAGCCTGAATCTCAATTGGGACATCGTCTGCAACATGGATCTTGACAAAGGGCATACTGCTGGTTCCTCCTGTCTGCCCCATGTACGCCGAATACGCAGCGCATGGTTTCGGCGGCGTCTCTATCCGATTCCTCTTTTTCCTCGGAGGGCTCCCCTGACAGGGTTCATATGCTCCGAAGGTGCCGGACGAATTGGCCGATGAGCAGGCGCATCACGGTCGTAAGCAGAACGCCCACCGTGGTTGATGTCTGGATCTCCATAATTGAACACATCGCCAATTCCGATAAAGGAGTTAGCGCACTGGGGCCGAACGTTACTATCCACGAACATGTATGTCGGACGCCGGTGCAGAGGGGGAAGGAGATTCCTGTCTCATCTGCCCCCGGAACCCGGGGACTGAGAGGCATGGCACTGGACCAGCAACGTATTCGGATAAGGCAGGTGTCGACCCGTGCCAACGCATCATTCCGGCCTGTCGCTCGCGTGGCCGCCGCCGCCGGAACAGTTGCGCACCGTGCAGGAGGCCAAGCAGCACTTGATCCTGACGGGGGAGTCACGGGGCGGGGTACGCACCCAAATTGCGCGTTCGTGGCAGCGCAGCCTGCACCACGGGGTGCAGCCGGGGCTGACCTCGGCTCCCACCTCCCTGCAGGGCAGCGTCCTGGCGGCGGCCCGGTCGGATTACCACCTGCTCCTGGAGGCGGCGCGGCCCCTGCTGACGGAGTTGGAAACCCTCATCCGGGGTTCAGGTCAGGTGATTCTGCTGTGTGACGCCGCGGCGCGCATCCTGCTGGCTTGCGGCGACCGGGAGGGCCGCCGGGCCACCGAACCAATCAACCTCGGTCCAGGTGCGAACTGGAGTGAGGCGGCGGCCGGGACGAACGCCATGGGCCTTGCCCTGACCGAGAAGCGGCCGGTGCTGGTCCTGGCCAACGAGCACTTCTGCAGCGGCTGGGAGCACTGGTCCTGTGCCGCCACGCCCATCCGGGACCCAATTACGGGGGTGCCGGTGGGCATTCTGGACATCTCGGGTGCGTACCGGGTTCTGAACGAGCACTCCCTGGCCGCCGTAGTGGCTGCCGCACGCGCCATTGAAGGCAGGCTGCAGCAGGCCCACCTGACGGCCCAGCACCGCCTGTTCGCCACCTTCGCCGATCTGGTAGTCACTTCCGGCGCCGCTGTCCTCGCCATTGACGCCGGCGGGCGCCTGCTGCGCGCCACCCCCGGTGCCGAGCCGCTGCTGGCAGGCGACCCGCCTGGCCCCGTCCCGGAGTTCGCCTGCCTCCTGGCTGCCGTTCTGGCCAGTGGCCGGACGGAGTCGCAACGCCTGTCTGGTGCGGGCGCCCTGTTTGAAGTGACCTGCAAGCCGGTGACCGATCAGGGCGCCCCCGTGGGGGCAATCGCCCTGGTCAGGCCCTGCCAGGTGCAACCGCCGCCACCGCCGGCCGCCGCGCCCCTGAGTGGCTTTGTGGGCAGCCATCCGGAAATCGTCCGGGTACTGGACCGGGCCGCCAGGGCCGCCCGCAGCGATGTGACCGTGCTGATCACCGGGGAGACCGGGACCGGCAAGGAGGTGCTGGCCGGCGCCTTGCACGCGGCGAGCAGCCGGGTCCGGGGGCCGTTTGTGGCGGTGAACTGCGGCGCACTGCCGCCCACCCTGGCCGCCAGTGAACTGTTCGGGTACGATGCCGGGGCGTTCACAGGGGCAGCGCGCCGGGGCAGTGCCGGCAAGGTGGCGGCAGCGCAGGGAGGCACCCTGTTTCTGGATGAAGTTGGCGAGCTGCCGCCGGATGTCCAGGTGATGCTCCTGCGGCTGCTGCAGGAGAAAGAGGTGGTGCGGGTCGGCGGCCAGCGGCCGGCCGTGGTGGACGTGCGCGTGATCGCCGCGACCAACCGGGACCTGGAGGCGATGGTGGCAGCCGGCCAGTTCCGTGCCGACCTGTATTACCGGCTGAACGTGGTGCGGCTGCACCTGCCGCCCCTGCGGGAGCGGCGAGACGATATCCCCCTGCTGGTGCGGCACGCCCTGGCTCTGGAAGGGGAGCCTCACCACCCGGTACCGCCGGAGGTATTGGCCCGGCTGCATGCCTACGACTGGCCGGGCAACGTGCGGGAACTGTTCAACCTGGTACGGCAGGCCCTGGTCATGGCGGAGCCTCTGGACGCCCAGTGGCCGGCCTCCCGGCTGCCGATCCCGCTGGCGGTATCGGCACCGGCGCCGTCCCCGGACCCGGAGCGGGAGGCGGTTCTGGCCGCCCTGACGCAGACCGGGGGCAACGTGGCCGCCGCCGCCCGCCGCCTGGGGGTCGGGCGCAGCACCCTGTACCGGAAGATCCATGAACTGGGTATCTGCCTGGAGCGTCAGGCCCGCTGAGACAGTTTTCCCAGACACCTGCACCAACCTGAAACACTTGTCTCTCTGACCGCGCAGAACGGCCCGGCGCCATGATGGCGCCGGGCCTCTCCGCGTGCGGGTGCCGGGGGATGGGCAGGCAAGGTGAGAGTTGGCACAGGTCTTGCTCAATTCATACGATGCCGGCATGAGCAACGGGGCGGAAGGTGTCACCGGCCGTACGGACATGAAGCAGATCACAAAAGAGGAGGCGGATGACGCGGTGAGGGTATGCATGACGGTCAACGGAGCCCGACACGAGCGGGACGTTGAGCCACGGTTGCTCCTGGTCCATTTCCTGCGGGACATGCTGGGACTGACCGGCACCCACGTGGGCTGTGAAACATCGAATTGCGGCGCCTGTACGGTATTGCTGGACGGTGAGGCGGTCAAGTCCTGCACCATCCTCGCGGTTCAGGCCGACGGCAGCGAGGTTCTCACCGTTGAGGGCCTGGCCCAGGGGGATCAGTTGCACCCGGTGCAGGCGGCCTTCTGGGAAAAACATGGCCTGCAGTGCGGGTTCTGTACCCCCGGCATGCTGATGAGCTCGATCCAACTGCTGCAGCGCAACCCGAACCCGTCGGACGGCGAAATCCGGCACGGCCTGGAGGGCAACCTTTGCCGCTGCACGGGTTATGAGAATATCGTGCGCTCCGTACGCCTGGCCGCTGAGCGGCTGGGCACCGAGCGGGCGGAAAGGGGGGCGTGAGCATGTCCGCACAGGGAATTGGCGTGGCGCTGAAGCGCAAGGAGGACCCCCGGCTGCTCACGGGCAGCGCCACCTATACCGACGATCTCCAGCTTCCGGGGATGCTCTATGTCCACTTCGTGCGCAGCCCTTATGCCCACGCCCGGATCACCGGCATCGACAAGAGCGCGGCGCTGGCGATGCCAGGTGTGGTGGGTGTCTACACCTATGCCGATCTTCAACACTGCTTCAAGGCCCCACTGCCCTGCGCCTGGGGAGCCTATCCCAAGTTGAAGAACCCGGCGCACTGGCCGCTGGCGCCCGGGGTGGTCCGCTATGTGGGCAACCCGGTGGCGGCAGTGGTGGCCGAGACCCGCCATGCAGCGCGGGATGCCGCCGACCAGGTGGTGGTGGACTACGAGCCGCTGCCGGCGGTGGTGGAAACGGCGGCCGCCCTGCAGGCGGATTCGCCGCGGGTGCATGCCGACCTGGCCGATAACGTTTCCTTTACCTTTGACTATGCCTCGCCGGGCGTGGCGGCGGCCTTCACGGAGGCCGAGGTGGTGGTGCGCCGGCGCCTGTGGCAGCAGCGGCTGGTGGCCAACGCGATGGAGCCGCGGGCCGTGGTGGCCGAGTGGCGCCGCCACAGTGGCGAACTGACCATGTGGAGTTCCACCCAGATTCCGCACCTGTTGAAGATCTTCACTTCAGCGCTGCTGGGGCTGCCCGAGCAGCAGGTGCGGGTGGTGGCGCCGGAAGTGGGCGGCGGCTTCGGGTCCAAGCTGCAGGTCTATGGCGAGGAAATCGTGACCTGCGTCCTGGCCATGGTGACCGGGCGCCCGGTGAAGTGGACCATGCTGCGCCAGGAGGAGTTCACCGCTACCCATCACGGCCGCGAGGGCTATATGGATGTGGAGTTCGCCGCCCGGCGGGACGGCACCCTGACCGGCATCCGGGTGAACTGGGTCGCCGACATGGGCGCCTACAACCTGATCAACGGCCCCTTCGTGCCGATCCTCGGCTTCCTGGTGCTCCCCGGCCCTTACCGAAATCAGGAACTGGACGTGCACATCGCCGGCGTCTTCACCAACAAGACCCCGACCGACGCCTACCGCGGCGCCGGGCGGCCCGAGGCGACCTACATGCTGGAGCGGATGATGGACCTGTTGGCGGCCGAACTCGGTCTTGACCCGATCGAGGTCAGGCGCCGCAACCTCATCCAGCCGGAGCAGTTCCCGTTCACCTCGGCCACCGGCCTGACCTACGACAGCGGCGACTATCAGGCGGCGCTGGACAAGGCGCTGGCGGCGGTGGACTACGAGGGCTGGCGGCGGGAGCAGGCGGCCCGGCGGCAAGCCGGTGAGCGCCCGATCGGCATCGGCATCAGTACCTACATTGAGGCCTGCGGTCTGGCGCCGGCGGGAGCCACGTCGGGCAGCGCCTACGGCGCTCACCTGTATGAATCGGCGCAGGTGCGGGTCCACCATACCGGCAAGGTGACCGTGTTTACCGGTTCTTCCTCGCACGGCCAGGGGCACGAGACTGCCTGGGCGCAGATAGCGGCCGACCGGCTGGGCATTGGGGTGAGCGACGTGGACGTGGTCCACGGCGACACCGCTCAGGGCCCGCTGGGCCTGGGCACTTACGGCAGCCGCAGCCTGGTGGTGGGCGGCACTGCTCTGGTCAAGGCGCTGGAGCGGGTGAAGGACAAGGCGGCGCTGATCGCCGCCTACAAGCTGGAGTGCGCTCAGGAAGACCTGGAGTTTGCGGGCGGCCAGGTGTACGTGAAGAACAGCCCGGACCGGGCGGTCGCCTTTGCCGATATCGCTGCGGCGGCCAATCTGGGCGCTCACGCCGGCGTGCCGGCCGGTATGGAGCCCGGACTGGAGGCCACTGCCTTCTTCAGCCCGGAGAATTTCAGCTACCCCGGCGGCACCCACATCTGTATCACCGAGGTGGACCCTGACACCGGCAAGGTGACGATCCTCAACTACGTGGCCGTTGACGACTGCGGCGTGGTCATTAACCCGCTCATTGCCGAAGGCCAGGTGCACGGCGGTGTGGCGCAGGGGATCGCCCAGGCGCTGTTCGAGGAACTGCGCTACAGCGCTGACGGCCAGCCCCTGGGTGCCTCCCTGATGGAGTACGCGGTGCCCACCGCCGCGGACCTGCCGGGCTTCCAGACCTATTTCACCTGCACGCGGGCGACCTCGAACCCGCTGGGGTCCAAGGGGATCGGCGAGGCGGGGACGATTGCCTCCACCCCGGCGGTGGTCAACGCCGTCGTTGACGCCATTGGGTACCTGGGGGTCAGGCACATTGACATGCCGCTGACGCCGCCACGGGTGTGGCAGGCCATTCAGCAGGCGCAGGGAGAGTGATGAGATGTTTCCGGCAGCCTTCGACTACCACGCGCCCCAGTCCCTCGGGGAGGCATTGACCCTGCTGGCGGCCAATGCCGATGCCAAGCTGATCGCCGGTGGTCACAGCCTCCTCCCGGCCATGAAGCTGCGCCTGGCCCAGCCGGCGGCGCTGATCGACATCAACCGCATCAAGGACCTGGCGTATATCCGGCCTGAGGGCGACGAGATCGCCATTGGCGCCCTGACCACCCATCATGCCATTGCGACCTCTGACCTGCTGAGCCGGCAAGCCACTGCCCTGGCCGAGGCGGCACAGGTGCTGGCCGACGTACAGGTACGCAATCGCGGTACCATCGGCGGAGCGCTGGCCCACGCCGACCCGGCGGCCGACTACCCTGCCGCCGTCCTGGCCCTGGACGCTGCCTTCGTGGTCGCTTCCCCGCAGGGCCGGCGCCGGGTGGCGGCGGCCGACTGGTTCACCGGCCCCTTCTTCACGGCCCTGCAGCCGGGGGAAATCCTGGTGGAGGTGCGCATCCCGGCCCGGCAAAGCGGCCAGGCCGGCACCTATCGCAAGTTCGTGCGCCGGGTCTGCGACTACGCCATCGTCGGCGTGGCCGTGCGGCTGGCGGCCGATGCGACCGGCTGCTGCACCGACGCCCGCGTGGCCCTGACTGGCACCGGCGATGTGGCTTACCGGGCTACTGCCACTGAGGCGGCCCTGGTCGGGCAGCCCCTGAAGCGGGCGGTGATCCGCGCCGCGGCGCAGCAGGCGGTAGCCGGGGTTCAGGTGGCTGAAGACGCCTATGTGCCGGCCGCTTACCGGGCCAACCTGGCCAGGGTGGAGACCGAGCGTGCCATCGCTGCCGCCGCCGCCCGCCTTGGGGCTTGAGCATACCTGAACGGGAAGTGGGAGAAAACGATGCACTTTGAAGGGGACTGCCTGCTGACCGCCCAACCGCCACAGGTCTGGGCGGCACTGAACCACACCGGTTGCCTGCAGCGGGCTACGCCGGGGCTGCGTGAGATGCAGAGCACGGGCCCGGACCAATACGCGGTGGTCATGGAGGCGGGGGTGGGCGGCATCAAGGGCCGCTTCACCGGCAGCCTCGCCATGGCGGACAAGCACCCGCCCCATGCCTGCCGCCTGCTTATCAAAGGCCGGGGCGCCCCTGGGCATGTCAGCGCCGACGTATCCATTGACCTGAAGCCTGACGACGGCGGCGGCACGCGGGCCTCCTACCGGGGCGAGGCCCAGGTGGGAGGCGTGCTGGCCGCGATGGGGGGGCGGGTGCTGGGCGGAGTGGTCCGCATGACCATGGCGCAGTTTTTTGCGGCCATTGATCAGGAGTCGGGCACCCTGGCCGCTCCCTGACCCTGCTCTGTGATGGGTCGTCGCTCCCAGACCGAGGCGAACGGGCACCAGGTTAGCCTGGTGCCCGTTTTTCCACCTCGGCCAGCAGGCGGATGCCCTGGTGGATGCCTGGTTCCGCCAGCGAGCCGTGGCCCAGGAAGAGGTGACAGCCCGGGGGCATGCCGTCACCTTCCCAGTAGTCCTCCAGCGGGGAGACCCCCACTCCGGCCCGCCTGGCTGCCAGCGCCGGTGCCTGACCGGTCCAGGGTGACGCCAGCCGGAGCCGGACATGCAGGCCGGTCTCATCGCCGTGGATTTGCGCCGCCCGGTTTCCGAACGCGGCGGCCACTGCACCGGCCAGCGCCCGGCGCCGCACCCGATAGATCCGCCGGACCCGGTGCAGGTGCCGCTCCAGGTGGCCGCCGGCGATGAATTCCGCCATGGCCTCCTGCTCGATCCCGGGTGTATGGTAATCGGTAAGCTGCTTGTGGTGGGCGAACGGCTGGGCCAGGCTACTTGGCAGTACGGCGTAGCCCAGACGCAACGTCGGCGCCAGCAGTTTGCTGAAACTGCCTACATAAGCGACCGACTCCGGTGCCAGCCCCTGCAGGGCCGGCACCGGGCTGCCTTTGTGCCGGATTTCGCTGTCATAGTCGTCTTCGATGATGATGGCACCAACCCGCGCGGCCAGTTCAATGAGCGCCGCCCGCCGGCCCAGGCTCATGACGCTGGCCCAGGGGAACTGGTGCGAAGGCGTCACATAGATGACCCGAGGCGCCGTGCCGGTTGCCGCCAGGTCGGATACCCGGATGCCCTCCTCGTCCACCGGCACTGGCAGCAGCCTGGCTCCGCGCCGGCGGAAAACCTGCCGGGCAGCAGTGTGCGCAGGGTTCTCCACGGCCACTGCATCGCCCGGCGCCACCAGCATCTCCGCGAGGATCGCCAGCGCCTGCGTTGAGCCCGCCGTCACGGCGATCCGTTCCGGTGCGGTCTGCACGCCGCGGGTCCGGCCCAGATGGTCGGCCAGCACCTCCGCAGGGCCAGGCTGCCGGCGATCGGTCCGTACCCCAGCCGCCGGTCGGGCATCGTCAGCAGGGCGTGCCCCAGCAACCGGCCCCAGAGGCTGCCGGGAAAGGCGGCCAGGTCAGGCACTCCGGTTCGGAATCATACGCCGGCTGTGCTTCCGGGCGCACTGATGGCGGACCGTCCGCTGCCCCGGGCCGGGCCGGTCGCCCGGCCGTTGCAGGCCCCATCAGGAAACCGGTGACGAAGGTGCCCGAGCCGTGCCGGCCTCCGACTCCAACTGGTCATACGCCTGAACCGCCACGTTCCGGGCGACGCCTAACTCCTCGGCCAGCCGGCGGGTCGAAGGCATGCGGTATCCGGGCGACAGTCTTCCGTCCAGAATCTGGTCCCGGATGTCGCGGTAGAGCTGCTGGTAGAGCGGTGCGTTACCGGATCGGTTGAGTTGAATCAGCATCGGTGCGGCCTCCGAAAAGTGGTTCTCCAGATTGCTCTCCAAGTGGTTCTGGAGCAGAACCACTTCTTCCTGTACATTCAAATCATTCAAGAAGAGAGGGCGATAACCAGATGAGACGCGGCTTGCTGGATGCGCTGCCTTTCAGTATTTACATCTTTGTCACGGGCATGATCTTCGGGGCGGGTGCGGGGCCGGCCGGCATGACCAACCTGACGGCCGTACTCATGTCCCTGTTCGTCTTCTCCGGTTCGGCGCAGTTCGCCGCGCTGGGTCTCTGGGGACACGGCATGGGGACGATCATTGTGACCACCGGGCTGCTCAGCAGTCGTTTTCTGCTCATGAGCGCCTCCCTGTCTGCCCGCCTTCCCCCGCTGAAGGGGTGGCAGCGGGCGCTGCTGGGCTACGCCGTCTCCGACGAAGCGTATGCGCTTTTCACTGGCCAGGGGGCCACGGGCGGGACGGCCTACATTACGGGCGCCGCGCTGATGCTCTATCTCCCCTGGCTCGTCGGCACGCTGGTGGGGGTTGCCGTCGGCCCCGTCATCCCCCCGGGCTGGCAACAGCCGCTGACGTCGCTGTTTCCGATGGTCTTTGTGATCCTGACGGTGCTGACGGCCGGCACCAGGCCCAAGGCGCTGGTGGCGCTGACCGGGGCGACCTTGGGCATAGCCGGGGCCCTCTTTTTGCCGGCCGGCCTACATGTTCCGGCCGCCGGCATCCTGGCGGCGGTCCTCGGGCCGGCCCTGGAGCAAAAGGCAACTGCAAAGGCGGTGCAGGCATGAAGGCGGCCATGATTGTCGGAGCCATGTGCCTGGTGACGTATTTGTGCCGGGCCGTCCCGCTGCTCTCGTTTGCCAACCCGGCCAAACTGCCCGACTGGCTGAAGCGCCGTCTGGAGTATGTCCCCCCGACCATCCTGGCCGCCATGGTCGCTCCGGCCATCCTGATCCGGGACGGCCGGCCGGCCATCCACCCCGAACTGCTGGCCTATGGCCTTTGCCTGGCAGTAGCCCTCAAGACCCGCACACTTTTCCTGCCGCTGCTGGCGGGGCTGGCTGCACTGCTGGGGCTGCATCTATTTCTGGGGCGGTAGGCCCAACCGCCGGTGAGGGGGCGAGGAGCCTGGCGGATTCAGTGGACTTTGCGGCCTTGTACGATCAGTACTCCCCACTGGTGTCAAACCTGACCTTCAAACTCTTGGGCGACTACAGCCAATGCGAGGACGCCACCCAGGAGACCTTCTTGCAGGTCTACCGACACCTGTCTGGCTTCCGGGGCGATGCCGCTGTCAGCACCTGGATCTACCGGATCGCGGTCAACGTCTGCCTGCAGAGTCTGCCGGCAGCCCTGGCCGCCTACTATCGGGCTTGACCGCCCGCACAGAAAACGGCGGGACTCCCATTAGGGAACCCGCCGTTTTCTGTTGGCCGGCCGGTGGTCAATGCCAGTGCCTCCCGTGCCGTGTTGGCTGCGTCAGGGGCGGTATCCCCCTGTCTGGGTGAATCTACCAGCCACATAACTGGCAGCACCTGCGATCACAACCAGGGCGAGCGTAAAGGCTGTTTCATTCTCACGCAGCCGGGTCAACCGGAGCAATGCACCGGCCAGAGCACTGACCCCCATCACAAAAAGCAGAGAGAAGTATCCACCAACTACCTACCCAAAAACCCGTCGATCTAGGCCCCTGGCCTTGCGTGGACCTCGCCTGTGCGGTGGCCCTTGCGCTCCCACTCCTCAGCGGCGCGCTCTCGATACTCCGACGTCAGCCCTTGAAGTAGCGGCCACTGGGGGCTCCAAGCCGACCTCCCTAATGGCAATACCTGGCTTCACCACACTTTTCTGAGACCGAGTTCGGAACCGTGCGGAAATCGCAGGCGAACTGGTGCTTCAAAGGGGGTTTTTCGCCCCTGAGTTCGCTGTATTCGGCCTGAGGGGGGCGTTCAGGCCCGGACAAAGCGAAAAACGGTGGCTCCTTGACCTGCTCGGCCCCGATTTCTTGACATTCACCGCCCGTTTCCGCACGTGGCCAGAGACCTACCTGAAAATCAGCGATGAATAGCGGCAGGGCAGCGACTTGGTGAGAGAACCCACTTGTATCGCACCATTGGTCGGCACAGTCAGGGGGATCTCAACTTCCAGGGCTTCCTGATCTTACAAACTTTCAGAATTGTGGCCGCCCCCGAAACACACCAAGCCCGGTGAGTGGTCGCACCGGGCTAACTGGGTTGTTCCCTATTTACGAGCAGCGGCCGTACCGACCGGCCGTTGCCGTTGTGTCGTTCAGCCGATGTCCCATATTCTTGCTGACACCCCGGTGTGGGGGTGTTATTCTTATGCCGCGCCGTTTGCGAACACGTGTTCGCAAACGGCGCGGAGCGAGGAAAAGACCCCATGTGGAGGTGGCCTCCTCATGCACCGGTACAGTGGCTGCAAGGGAAACTGGATTCCCTACAACTACGACGAGATTGTCCCCCGCCGCCACCAGTGGCGGGACGAGATGCGGCCCCACGTGCCGGACACCGCTGCCGCCCACTACCGGCGCCCGCCGCAGCGTGGCAATACCCAGGGCCAACCGGAGTTGGCCTGAGTAAAGCAGGTGCTGGTGGGGCTGAGCGGTCAACGCGAACCGTTTGTTTTGAACTGGAAAACTGGTTAAAGGTTACGAAGTGCCCGAAGTTATCTAACAACGCGCCTACCCTGCGAGGGGCGACACTAGCCCGAATGCCGGCGCAACAAATCAACCGCCAGGATCAACCGTATGGTTGATCCAATGTTTTTTGCGGCGGGCTACCATGAAGACGACGACGAACGCTGCGAGGGGATGAGACACATGCCACAGCCGCTGATCGAGGTCAGAGGATTGGCGAAGAGTTTCAAAGGCTGCCAGGCGCTGAAAGGGATCTCATTCGATGTCCACAAAGGTGAGGTGCTCGGCCTGCTCGGGCCGAATGGGGCCGGGAAGAGCACGACGATCAACATCCTGTCCGCCGCCCTTGCTCCTGATCGGGGCGAGATCCGCTTCGGCGGCGCCAGGGTGCGGGACTGCCTGCGGGAGTACAAGGGCAGCCTGGGCATCGTGCCGCAGGATCTGGCGATCTACGAAGAGATCACGGCCGAGGCCAACGTCAGGTTTTATGCCTCCCTGTATGGGCTGTGCGGCCAACGGTTGCGCACGCACGCCGAGGAGGCGCTGGCCTTCGTCGGACTCGCCGAGCGCCGGCATGAGAAGCCAAAGACCTTCTCCGGCGGCATGAAGCGGCGCCTGAACATCGCCTGCGCCATCGCCCAACGGCCGCAGGTGATTATTATGGACGAACCGACGGTCGGCATCGACCCGCAGTCGCGCAATCACATCCTGGAGGCGATCAAGCGGCTGGCCGAGTCCGGATCGGCTATTCTCTACACCACGCACTACATGGAAGAGGTCGAAGAAATCGCCAGCCGCATCATCATCATCGATCACGGCGCGATCATCGCCGAGGGAACCAACGCCGAACTGAAAGCACGGCTGGAGGGCGGGCGCCAATACACGGTAGAGGTGGAAGCAACCGAGCGGCTGCAGCCCGATGCGCTCTACCGAATCGAGGGCGTCAGGCAGGTACAGGTCCGGGAGAACTGTGTCGAGATCGCCACGCTGCCGGGGATCGAGAATCTCGACAAGATCATCGTCGCCCTGATGGACCAGGGGCTGAAGATCCGCAACCTGACCAGCGCTGCCGCCAGCCTGGAGATGGTCTTCCTCAAGCTGACCGGCCGGACGCTGCGAGATCAGGTGGAACGCAAATGAGGGCGTCAGGCTGGCATCAGTTCATGGTCATCTTCAAGCGCGATTTGATCAATATCGTGTTGAATCCGGTGCTCCTGTTGTACAACACCGTCTTCCCCTTGCTGCTGACTCTGGTGCTTGGGTATCTGGCCGCTGGCAGCTATGGCGGGGGAGGCATCAGCTCTTACGATTACTACGGGGTCACGCTCCTCATCTACAGCGTCCTGAACGTTTCGATGACGGCTTCCAACAGCTTCATGGAGCGGAGCCTGAAGGCGAGCAACCTGCGCATTCTGTATGCGCCGTTCCGGCTTTCGTTCGTTTACCTCGGCAAGATAGCGGCGACCTTCGTTTTTACCGCTACCTGCTTCCTCGCCCTGATCGGCATGCTGTACCTGACCCTGGGCGTGAATTTCGGCGGCGACTACTTCGGGTATGTGCTGGTGATTCTGCTCCTGTTCAACCTGCTCGCGGCGGCCACCGGTGTTCTCTTCTGCTGCATTTTCCACAGCGAGGAGATCACAAACAAGATCCTGAGCCCAGTGATCAGTCTGCTGGCACTGCTCGGGGGGCTGTTCTTTCCACTGGACGGCCTGGGGCGGGCGGCAGAGAGAGTTTCCTGGCTGTCGCCGGTGAAGTGGGTGGTCGAAGCCATCTTCCGCCTGATTTACGACCAGGATGCCAGCCTGTTCCTGCCCGTGGTGCTGGTTCTGGCTGGTTTGACGGTGGCCGCTCTGGCCGGCTGCAAACTGACGTTTCGGACGGAGGATTATGTATTAGCCTCGTTCTGGCAGTTGTCTCCCTGAATATCAACCGTGCTCGGGCGCGCCGCGGGATGGTATTGGTGTGGCTGGCGCTGACGCTGGTCTCCATGCTCGTGGCCGTCTACTTGCCCCCCAGGCTGGAAATCAAGGGCAATATCGCCTACGTGGCGGGCAATGGTGCCGTGGTGCCACAGAGCAGGTGGTGCCGGATCGATCCGGTTGAGCAGATCCCGCCCATGTCGCAACTCGTCCGCAACAAGTACGACGCTGTGGTCGTTGCCCAGGGCGGCGGGCAACTACAGGTAATCACGATCAAGAATGAGTCCTTCCGCCGGCAACTGGAGCAGGCGTTGCGCCACCCGGATACGTTCATTCCGGATGCGAGCAGCCGGCGCGGCGTAGGCACCAATATCACCGGCTACCTGGTCTTGTTCCTGCTGCTGGCAGGATTGCAGTTCATGGGTCTTTATACCGAGGACAAGGCGGGCGGCACGTTTCGCCGCACGGTCACCTCGCCGATTGGCATTCACGGCTACCTGGCCGGACAGCTGCTGTTCAATGTCCTTGTCGTCTTCGTACCCGCGTATGCGCTGCTCATCATGTTGAGAGCCGCTTTCCGGATCGAGATCGGCTTCACGTACGCACAGTACGCCTTGCTCCTGGGCCTGCTGACCGCACTCGCCACGACGTTCAGTCTGTTCATGACCTCTGCCATCGAGAAGGACGATAACACCATGGCCCTGGCGTCGTCGATCATCTTGCTGACCTCTTTGCTGTCCACCAGTTTCTTCCCCTACCAACATGGCGGTGCGGTGATGAAGTTCATCACGAACCTGCTGCCGCAAAAGCGCCTGATGCACATTGTCCAGGGGCTGGAGCAGGGCCGGCCGCTCGCCGAAATGACCGGCCACATCGGGTACGTTGCCCTCGTTTCACTGGCTTTCTGCACGGCCGGCTGGTGGATCTGCCAGAGGCGCTTCGGAGCCGGCAGGTATTGATGGCCCTTGCGTCCAAGCAACTTATGACGACATGTTCGGCATACAGGTGATGGGCATGACGCAGAAGCGGCAGGGACTGATCTCTGCCAAGCTCAGAACGCCAGCACCGCGGCGCAACTGCATTTACAGGGCAGGATTGGCGGACCGGCTGGAGAGTCTGATTGAGGTCAAGGTCACGGTAGTCAAGGGCGCCGCCGGGAGCGGCAAGACGACGTTGCTCACCTCCTACCTGAAGGAGCGGGGTCTCACACAGGTCCGGTGGATCAGCCTGGACCAGAACGACAATGACGTGTTGTCGCTCTGGTCTTACCTGCTGGCGGCGCTGGCTCCTGATCTGGGTGAGCAAGCAGCCGACCTGCGCCGGCTGTTGGAATCGATCATGCATGCGCATGAGATGGAGACAGTTCTGGTGGCGGTCGTGAATGCCCTCGATCCGGAAGAGGACGTCCTGCTGGTGCTCGACGACGCGCACCAGTTGACCGACCAGGCGGTGCTGCGCTCGTTGGACTTCTTTCTCCGCTATTCGTCGGAACGCGTGCACCTGGTCCTGCTCACACGCACCGAGCCCGAGCTGTATCTGGGTGATCTGCGCATGGCGGGGCAGTTGCTCGAGTTCGATGAGAGTGACCTGAAGGTGAGCCCTGAGGAGGGGCAGGCGTTCCTGAAGCACACACTTGGTCTCGAACTGGATGCCGAAGCGACCGCCCGGATGAATGAGCTGGCAGAGGGCTGGATCGGCGGGCTGCAACTGCTTGCCATCGCCATGGGACAGAAGAAGGAACAGGTTGGATTCATTCCCAGCCTGAACAAGCACATGGTGGACTATCTCTCGAATGAGATCTTGCGCTCCCTGGCGGATCAGGAGCAGGAGTTTCTGGTCTGCACCTCGATCCTGAGCTATTTCGACGCAGCCATCTGCGGGGATGTGCTGGGGAATCCGGAAGCCGGCACGTTATTGCGCCGGCTGGCGGAGAAGAACCTGTTTCTGATCGCCGTTGACGAAGAGCGCGGCGTATACCGCTACCATCACCTGTTTGGCGAATTCCTCCGGCTCAAATTCATGGAGCGACCGGAAGCGGAGCGGCGCGGACTGCACAAAAGAGCCGCCCACCTGTATCTGCTGACAGGCGATCTGGAGGAGAGCGTGAACCACTGCCTGCTGGCCGGGGAGTACGCCGAGGCGCTGCGTTTGATCGGTCGGATGGGTGGCGGCGTGAAGGGCTGGAGCCTCCTGAAGCGGGTGCCCTTGGCGGCGCTGCACGGGCAACCCGAGTTCATCTACCAGCGGCTGTTCAGCCATTTTGGCAGCCTTGAACTTGACGAGTGCAACCGCATCATCAGCTACTTTAAGGAGCGCCTGGGAGATCCGCTGTCTGACCGGCTGTTCAATGTGATCAATCACGTGGCTGGGGACCAGCCGTATGACCTGAGGCAGGAAGACTGGTCTCCCGAAGTGATGAAACGGCTGGAGCTTGGCGATGAAACGAGGGCCGTCCTCTACCTGACCGTCAGCATGGTCCTGAGCATGAAGGATCAGGCCCGTGAAGCGCTGGTCTGTATCAATGAGGCAGACCTGATCGAGCAGAGGGTGGGTAATCCATACATTCGCTATTTCCTGCTGATCTTAAAGGGCCAGATCAAGGAGTATCTGGGCGACATCCGGGAGTGCGAGGCGATCTATGACGAGACGTTTCGCCTGGTGGAACGGAACGCCTTCCTGGTTCCGACCCTGGCGAACGGGTATATCGGCATCGTCGGCATTCTGCTGAAGACGGGCCGGTTGGCGGAGGCGGAGTCGTACCTGGAGCGGGCCAGGAGCCAGGGCGCACTGCACCCGTCCGTGGAGCGGGGATACCGGTACAACCTGATGGAGCTGTACGTGCTCAGGGGTGAGCAGGAGGAGGCTGCCCGGGCGGCGGAACACCTGATGCAGGACGCGGTGTTTCGCAATCCGCTTTACAGCGCCTCGGTGCTCAAGTATCTCCTCCTGCTGGACCGGGCGGACGATGCCGTGCTGCGGCGGTTCCAGTTCGATCAGATTCCGGCCCCGCGCTGGGAGGATTACCTGCTCCAGGCCAGGTTGTTGCTGCGCGCCGGCCGGCACACCGAGGCGCTGGCGATGTTGGATCAGCAGCTTGGCCACCAGCGGCGGCAGCAGGCCAGGCTGCCGCTGGTGGAAGCCCTGCTGTTGAAGGTGCAGGTGCTGGAGGCGGCCGGGGGCGCGGCCAGGCGGGATCTTCGCAACGCCCTGCGGGAAGCGGTGCATTACAGTTATGAAAACCGGCTCATGGCGCCCTTCCTGCTGGGGAGAGAGCGAATCGCCACCCACCTGCGCTTGCTGCGGGAGGACCGGGAAGCCGACCTGTGCGACGCGGAAAAGCTGTTCCTGGACGGGCTGATGTCAGCCTGGGGTGAACAGGCCGGCGTGTCCCCTGTGCGGCCTGCCAACCGGAGCCTGCTGAGCGAGCGGGAGTGCGAGGTGCTGCAGGTGCTGGCCGAAGGGGCGACCAATAAGGAGATCGCCGACCGGCTGCACATTTCGCTCGCCACGGTCAAGACGCCCATCATCAACATTTACTCCAAGCTCCAGGTTTCCAACCGTGTCGAAGTGGTGGCAAAGGCGGCAGGGGCGGCCGCCGCAGCGACCGCCCCTGCCTGCTACCGTCAATGGCTCAGCTTCGCACCTGCAGGTGCCAGATCCGGGCCACCAGCTTCTCCAGCCAACCGATTGCCAGATACATGACAGCGGAAATCACCAGCAGAATCACAATACTGGTCATAACCAGTTCCATCTGAAACACCTGGCCGCCATAAATGATCAGGTAGCCGAGACCGGCTTTTGAGGAGATAAATTCCCCCACAATCACGCCGGTCAGGGTCAGCCCGATATTGACCTTCAGCGTAGCCACCAGGGTGGGCAGGCTGGCGGGGAAGACCACCTTCTGCAGCATCTGCAGCTTGCTGGCGCCAAACGTCTGCATCAGCTTGATTTTTTGCGGGTCCACGGCGCGAAAGCCCACGTAGACCATCACGATCGTTACCACCACCGAGATCGCCACCGCCATCCCGTAGATGCTGTGCACTTCGCCCAGCCATACATACAGGATCGGTCCGAGGGCGATCTTGGGCATGGCGTTCAGCACCACCAGGTACGGGTCCATCACCCGGGAAAAGGCCGGCCACCACCAGAGCGCCACCGATACCGCCACCCCCAGCGCCATGCCCACGGCAAAGCCGAGCATGGTCTCCTGCAGGGTGACCAGCGTGTGCCTGACCAGCGAACCGTTGACCGACAGCTTCATCAGCGTCTCCCAGACCTTGGAGGGCTTGCTGGTCAGCATGGGGTTCACCCAGTAGTGGTCGGCCGCATACTGCCACAGCGCCAGCCCAATGACCAGAAGCAGCATTTGCACCGCCAGGACCCCGATCCGGTGCATACGCACGCTCCGCCGGTAGGCCAGATAGGCGCTGCTGGGCTGGGCCGCCGCCCCGCCGGTACCCTCCTGCCGCTGTTCCTGCGGCCGGCTAGCTATGGACATGAACCTCTAACTCCTCCCAGATGCGGTGGAAGTAGCCGCGGTACTCCGGCGCTTCCCGGGCCATGAAAGGGGTGGGCCGGGCGACGCCGGCAAAGTGAATGACATGCTCACTCTTGAGCCGTCCCGGCCGGTGGGTCAGCACCAGCACCCGGTCGCTCATGGTCACCGCCTCGGAAATGTCGTGGGTCACCAGTAGCGCCGTCTTCTGCTCCTGACGCAGAATCGCCGTCACCTCGTCGGCCAGGGTCAGCCGGGTCTGAAAATCCAGGGCGGAAAACGGCTCATCCAGCAGCAGAATGTCCGGGTCAATGGCCAGGGTCCGCACCAGGGCCACCCGCTGGCGCATGCCGCCGGAGAGCTGGTCCGGGTAGGCATCCTTGAAAGGATACAGCCCGGTCCGGCGCAGAAAGTGAATCGCCCGCTCCCGGGCGGCGGGCAGGGGCAGCCCCTGCACCTCCGGCCCGATCAGACAGTTGTCGAGCACCGTCCGCCACTCGAACAGATGGTCGTGTTGCAGCATATAGCCCATGCGGCGGGAGGGGCCGGTCACCGGTCGCCCGTCCACCAGCACGTCGCCGGCGGTGGGGCGCAGAATGCCGGCAATCAGCGACAGAAAGGTCGACTTGCCGCAGCCGCTGGGACCGACGATCGACACAAACTCGCCGGGCGCAACCGTAAAGGAGACGTCCGCCAGGGCTTCGGTCTCTCCTTGTGGGGAGAAGTAGCGCATCCCTACCTGCCGCAGTTCAATTCGGGGTTCGCCCATGGCGGTTCGCCCTCCCAGTTTACTTCACCGTCTGCACGGCCTTTTCGGCAAAGGTGTTGATCACAATCTTGTCAAAGGGTGCCTTTTTGGCCGCCTCCAGCACGCCGCCTTCCACCATCAGGGACTGCAGCTTGTCATAGTCCTTCGGGTCCATCACCGGCGTGGCCTTCCAGGTATCCTGGGCCTTGTAGCGCCTGATGGCACTTTCAATCAGAGATACGTCGGTTCCTTCAAATTGGGGGGCGATTTCCTTGGCCACCACCGCCGGGTCGGTCTTCTGCAGGTAAAGCGTGGCCCGGTACACGGCGTTGGTAAAGCGCTGGACAATATCGGGGTTCTCGGCAATATACTTGTCGGTGGCCGTGTAGCCCGTAAAGGGCACCGGCCCGTAGGAAAGGCCCATCGACGCCACCACGTGGGCCAAGCCAGCCTTTTCCAGTTGGCTGGCAATGGGCTCATACACCTGAATATAATCGCCCTGGCCGCTCTGGAAGGCACCGGCCATGGCCGGGGCGGCCAGGTTGGTGATGTAGTTCACGTCCTTGTCCGGGGTCAGGCCGGTTTGCTTCAGTACCGACACCGCCACCATCTGCGGCATGCTGCCAGGCCGCCAGCCGATGATGCTCTTACCTCTGGTTTCTTCCCACTTGAAGCTGGCGTTGGGCTTGCGGGCCAGCAGGAATGAGCCGTCCTTGGCCGTCATCTGAGCAAACAGCTTGACCTTGACCGGCGTATCCTGGCCGTGAACAAAGACGGTTGTCTCCGGACCCACCAGAGCGATGTCGGCCGTACCGGCCAGCAGGGCGGCAGTGCCCTTGTCGGACCCCTGCGCCGTGCTCGTATCCAGGTCGATACCCTCATCTTTAAAGAAACCCTTGGCCTGCGCCACGTACTGCGGGGCGTAGAAGATGGAGTGGATCACCTCGGAAAAGCGCACCTTCTGCAACTGCACCGGCTTGGCCTCTGCCACCGGTTTGGTCTCGGCCGCCGGCTTGGTCTCTGGAGCCGGCTTCGGTGCCTCCTGGGTGCCGCTACAGCCCGCCAGCAGCACCGCTGCCAGCAATCCACCCGCCGCCAGCCTGCGCAAAGTACCCCTCAACATGATTGGTCCCTCCTGATCGGTTTGTTTTGCAACTCGCCGCCTACCGGTGCCGTTTCCGCCCGGTGGCGTAAAAGATATTCCTGACTCATGGTCTGGGCGTAGCTGCGGATCTCCGCTCCGCCCACGCTGCCCACCGGGGCGCTGGTCATGCGCTCCCGGAAGACCTGCACGTCTACCCCAGGCAGCAGTTCCTGCAGGGCATAGGCCAGCGGCAGCCCGTTTTCCAGAATCTCCACCGCATGCGAATTCCCGGTGACAAAGTTCAGGCCCAGCCGGGTGGCGGTGGCGACCATTTCATCGCCGGGATACAGCCGGCTGATGCTGGCCACCACGGTATCTACCAGCGGGTATTCAGCCAGGGCCTGCAGCAGGTGCTGGGTCCGAAAACCCGTATGCGGGTGAATATGCAGGATCTCGGCCACCGGCGCCGACTCCGACCCGGCCAAAATGGCGGGCAGGGTGGCCACCACCGTTTCCTGCAGCGGCCCGCCGCCGCGGGCCTGGCGCTCGGCGGCCAGTACAGCCGCCTCTTCGTCCCGGCCGATCAGCCGGTTGAGCCGGCTGACCAGTTCGCCCAGCGTCTGCACCTCGGCCAGTGGTCTGCCCACATAGACCACGTTGCCGGGGATTCCACCATATTCTGTGGAAACAAAGTGCGGCCGGTGCCCGTGCAGCCAGGCAATCCCCGGATGCAGGCCGTGCAACGGTTCGTGCACCTCGATGCAGGCGATGCCGTACAGGGGCAGGTAGGTAGAGAGGGGGACGCCGCCGGAACTGGCGGCATCGGCAATGGGGTGGTGGGCGATGATCAGGTCCACCCCGGTGGCGCCTGCCAGTTCCACGGCCTGTTCCGTCATGGTCATGGCCACAGCCAGGCGGCGCACCGGTGCGTCCGGGTCGCCCCAGATCAGCCCTGGGATCTCCAGCAAACCCTTACCCGGCACGCCCGAACTCTTGGTCACCAGGTAGCGGTTGCGTCCGGTGGTGTAGTCGGCGACCGTAACGACCATCCGCCCGCCTGTGATCAGGTTGAGGGCGTCCAGCACGTCACGGACCCTGGTTTCAGCCGTCATTGCGATCCTCCTTATCCTGGGAAACACAGAAACGCCGCCGCTGCCCGGACCGCTGCGCGCGGACGATCCGGGAAACGACGGCGTGTGGGCTCTTGCATAAGCTCCCGCTGCCGAGGTTGGGCTGGCTTTACCTTGTGCCGGCCCGCAAGCGGGCAGACACCGGGCTGACCTGTGCAGTTGTTAAACCACCGTCAGCGGCGACTCCAGACAAATGATCGTCCCCGCTAACTGGCTGACCGGGTCGTAGTCCTTCAGAATGGTCCGCACCGGAATGCCCAGCAGCGCCTCGATCCGGACCTGCATCCGGGCCTTGTACTCGTCGAGCAGGGCGGCATCGACCATCCGGGTCAGATACCGGTGTTCCCGGTCCAGGGTGGAGAGGGCCGGAATGCGTTGATGCTCGGCCACCACCACGATCTTGTCGCCCAGCAGGTCCACCCGCTGCTTGCGGACACCGACCGCGTACATATCCTGGTTGATTTCATTATACAGCCGGATAATTTCGCGTTTGACTTCGCTGGCCGAAAGCAAGGGGATCACCGTTTCTCTGCCCACCCGGAGTACAAATTTTCGATTTCCGCTGCATCTCAGTATTCGAATTTGACGATGCTGGAGAATCTCCTGCTGGCTAAAATGACAAAGGCGACTTTTCGGCGAAAAAAACAGGGTCTTGATTCGTTTCGTCCAGCCTGTTATATTAGTTCTCGTCGGTGCGGTAAACACCCGGCCATTCGCCGGAGCGATGCCGGCCGTACAATCGGAGGCGTGGTGCAGCGGCCTAGCATATCGCCCTGTCACGGCGAAGACCGCGGGTTCGAATCCCGTCGCCTCCGCCAACCTGGGTGACGGAAGAGAAAGACTGCTCTTCCGTCACCGCCGGCCACGGCGGTCACTCACAGAATCACAAATGCGGATGTGGCGGAACTGGCAGACGCGCTAGATTCAGGTTCTAGTGGCCGCAAGGCCGTGGGGGTTCAAGTCCCTCTATCCGCACCAAAACCGGCAGCCGGGGAGGGCGCTCCCTCCCCGGAAATCGCCACCATGCTGGTGTAGCTCAGTAGGTAGAGCACGTCCTTGGTAAGGACGAGGTCACCGGTTCGATCCCGGTCACCAGCTCCATGAATGCGAGGATAGCTCAGCTGGTTAGAGCACGCGCCTGATAAGCGCGAGGTCGGTGGTTCGAGTCCACTTCCTCGCACCAGGATCGACTTGCGATCCGGTGTCACATCGCGGGGTGGAGCAGCCCGGTAGCTCGTCGGGCTCATAACCCGAAGGTCAAGGGTTCAAATCCCTTCCCCGCAACCAAAAGTTCAAAACCCGGCGTGAGCCGGGTTTTGTGTTATCTGGAGAGATCACCAGCCGGTCTGGGAATATGTGGCGGCTTGACGGCGCCGTTTGGCCGTGATACGATATGATTCCTGTCGGGGGCCGCTGCTGCCGGCAGGTTGACAACCAAGAACATGATTTTGCGAGAGTTGGGCAGGTGGCCGCGCCGCCGCCGCTGTTTTTGGCTGGGAGCCTGCCAACAGGCGCCTGGACCAGTCGGAAACGTGTCGCGCGACGGTGAGTAACTTCCCGGCACCGCTGCTCTCCCGCAAGGGAGGCAGAAAGTTGGCGCCGGTCGCAAGACCGGGGGGCGTGAGCCTACGATGGGGAAAGCCTTCTCTCTGAGAGGCGTGTACCTGTAACGAGCCAGAGAAACGCAAGTCCCCCGGCGACGGGGGAGTGGCACGGGCAATCTCCGCCACGGTGCAAGTCCAAGTAGGGGCCTTCGGGCCCGGGTAGGACGCATCCCTGAACCGGCGACGGGACAGGGGCGGTGGCTCCTCGATGAGTCACTGAGATAGATGGTCACCCACGACAGAACCGGGGGTACAGCCTGGCTCTCGCAGATTTTTCAACAGGGACCGGACAGTGATGTCCGGTCCCTGTTTTTATAACGATGAGCGCCACGGCCAGGGCGGTCCCCGGCACCACGAAGGGCAGCATGGCCAGCGTGTCCAGCACGTTTCGGCCGGATGAAGGCAGGGACGATCAGGGGCAGAAGCGCCAGAAAGTGGAGCACACGCCGGAACGGCATCAGGGTCATTGAAGGACGTCCCATTGGGATCGTAGCCACTAAGCAGCGAATTGTTGTTGGGGGAATGCCCGGACAGCCGCGTAGCGAATCGAACACCAGGATCAGGGTAACCGTAGCACCGCCCCAAGAAAACAGCCGCTCTGCACGGGCTCGGGCTGACCTATCTGTCCAGTTTCGCGGCCGAAGAGCCGGTGCAGGCCGGGCTGCTGCAGCGGCTTACTGTGCCGGAACTGCAGCAGGACTGCCCCCATCCAGTGACATCCGATCCCGGGGGCCGCGGCCCAGGGTGCCGTTACCGAACTCGATACAACCCCCTGGTCTGACCAGAGGGGTTACTTATTATGCTCCAGAGCATGCACATGATTTTGGAAGCAAATAACCGGACACGAAAACTATTCAGATTTAGATAACTACCTTGTATGTTCGTGCATATACGGTTAGTATTTGATAGGTAGTGGTGTATTTGAGAAAACGCAAGAATTGAATGGGGGATGGTGCCGGCTGTATGCGACTGCGGATTGAGCCGCCGGCGGCCAGGCGGGAAAGTTATTCGGGCGCCGTACCCACACGGAGAGAGGACGGTAGTGCCTGCGTCATTGACCTGGTTATGCAGCACCAGGAACTTTCCAACTGGTGCTGGGCGGCCATTGCCGCTTCCTTGTCAGCTTTCTACGGGGGGCGGCAGCTTGCGCAAGCAGAGGTGGCCGCGGACGTGCTCGGTTACGCCTGTTCTGGTTTCCGGGCAGACCCGGAACTGGCGGCGCGCTGCAACGTTTGCGCCCGGCTCGACGATGCGCTGAAGGCGGTGGGTGGTTACAGCCACTGGAGCCCGGGTAAACCGACCTTTGCGCGCATCCGCACAGAAATCGACGCCGGGCGGCCGGTTTGCTTTGGCCTCGACTGGCTGAGCGGAGGTTTTCATTATGCGGTGGTCACTGGCTACTACGCCGATGCCCGCGAAATCTACGTCGCGGATCCGCTGCATGGACCTTCCGTTCAGGCATTTGAGCCATTTCCAAGCCGCTACCGGGGGTCCGGGGGCGTGTGGAGAGGGACGTTTTGGACGGCAAAGGAGATGAGACGTTGAGTCAATACGATGTGGCCATCGGAATGAACCAGGCCACCCTTGGCCAGGGAATCAGCGAATTGTACGCCAACAGCCAGGCCAGGGACCAGTTGTTTAAAGGCACTCAGTCGGGCATGAACGGGAGTCTGGCTTACACAGTGGCCTGGGATCTGCAGGCGGCACCGACCTTTACCTTGAGTCCGCCTGCCGATGATGTGTGGAAAGACTCCATCGATGACCAGGGGCAGAACCCCAAGCCCGAAGACAAACCGCAGCAGAATGCTTTCCAACTGGTGTTACCGCAATTCTACGGGCAGTACACCCTGGGCACTGCGCCTGCAGTCAGCGGCACCACCAAAGTCATCGTGTCCGCCACCGTCGCCATCCAGGGCAGCCAGGCGACCATTACTCCCCTGGCGGTGTGGATCGATGAGACGGACATAAAGGGCTGGAACAAGTTCATTCTTAACCAGGTCATTCTGGTCAATGTCCTGAAAAAGGCCCGGGAGATGTTGGCCGGCTTGAACATCCCCCCACTGGCCTTTTCTTCCGCCGGCGTGAGCATTAGACTGACTCCGCCACAGGTGACGATTGGCAACAATCAGCTCGTGGTCGGCGCCAGCCTGGAAGCCAGGGGATCAGTGGACATCAGCGGCGTGCAATGGCCCGACCAGCCGCTGTTCTTGCTGATGAGTGCGGACTTGCTGCAACAGGTGGCGCAGGATCTCGCCCAGTCGCAGTTGGTGGGGCACCAAATGACCGGCCATGGCGACTACAAGAGTGTAATGAGCTATTCATGGACAGCCAAGGTGGACAGTGTGGATTCGATCACCAGCAGTGCGGACGACCGGACCAAGCTCAGCGCCAAGGTGGGAATTGGGTTTGAGGCCACCCTGAAGCCGCTGGGCGGGCCATGTGCCATTTCGGCCGCCACGAGTCACATGTAACCCGGCGCCAACGTAAAGGGGGGGAACTGATGAGCAACTTTGATATCGGCATCTGCATCGACCAGACGACCCTGAGCGGGGTCATCGCCGCGCTGTACGCACGGCCAAGCCTGAAAAGCCAGCTATTCAGCGGGCGCCAGACCATCGCGATCATGGGTGTCAATCTGACGGTGGGCTGGGACGTCCAGCAGGCCCCCACGGTCAGCCTGAATCCGCCATCCGCCCAGCAGTGGCAGAACGCTGTCAAAAGCGACGGCAGTGTGCCCCAGCCGGTGGAAAATGCCTTTCTGGTTCAGTTTTCGCAGGTCCGGGTCGAAAAACAGCCGGATTCCGGCGGTGCCATGGCAACCACGACCTCTTTTGCGGCCATCTGCACAGTCAGCCTCACCAATAACGCCCTCACGATCACGCCAATGGCGGTGGTCATCGATCTGTCACAAGCCTCGGAGTTCGATCAGGTCATGTACAGGATGCTGATCATTCCTCGGGTGCTGAACCTGGTCGGCACCGTGCTGTCGGGGCAGCAACTGCCGGATATCGATTTCCAGGGGACCAGGTTCGGTGCGGCTGTGCTGACGGTGGGCAACGGACAGCTTACAGTGGTGGCCAACCTGGCCGGGCAGCCAGCCCCGGCGGCACCGGCGCCCGACCGTTTGCCCGGCGGCCCGTTTTCAATCCTGCTCAGTCCGCAGGCCATGCAGCAGATCGCGAACCGGGGCACCCGGGACTTGCAGGGCAAGACGACCGGCACCTCCGGCAGCCAGAGCTTCGGCATTGGTACGGCCAACTACCGGGCCAACGTACGGCTTGACCATGTGTCGGCCACCGTTTCACCCGGTGACCCGACCACCGTAAACGCCGCCGTGGGTGTAGCTGTGTCTGCCAGTGCCGGTGTGGATATTCTCGGCGTCGTCGGTGATGCGGTCGAGCAGGGCGCCGAGGCGGTGGGCGGTGGCGTGGTCACGGCGGCCAAGGCGACTGCCGGAGCGCTCGAAGATGCCGGCCGGGCGATCAAGAACGCTTTCAGCAGCTACTGACCGGTGCCGCCAGTCCGGCGGCACGAAACAGAAATGAGGTGACCCCGAAGATGTCCGACATCGGGTTGAGCTATGATGCCAAAACGCAGCCGTCCAACGTGGGTGTCCGGTTCGGCCTGTCCTTTGCCGACACGACGCTCAAGGCCACGGTTGATGATATCGACAACTTTAGCGTTTCCCTGACGCCGTCCGGAAATGTTTCCGAGGAAATCCTTTCCGGGGTGGCCTGGCCCCTGGCGCAGTCTTTGAGTACGATGCTGCCGCCGCTGGTCAGGGCCCTGATGACTGGCTTTACCTTCAATGTGCTGACTGTCTCGGCCGCCACCACGAGCATCGCCGGCGAGCCAATCACCGTGAAACCTGCCGGCCTGAGCCTGTCCAACCAGAACGGCATCCTGGTGGTGCAGGGTGCGATTGACGTTTCGTAAGGGAGAGAAGAATCATGGCACTGATTCACTACGACGTGACCATCAGTCCGGACAATCCCGAGGTGCAGTTCAGCATCAGCGCCACGACAACCAGCTTCACCGTCCAGGTGGAGCACATGGGTGACTTTTCGATAAAGGTGGATCCCAGCGCCGGCACCATTGTTGCCGGTGTGGTCGCCGGGGCGATCGTGGGCGCGTTTGGTGGACCGGCCGGCATCCTGCTGGGCGGCGGCGCCGGCGTCGGGGCCGTTTACGCCGTTGGCGCGCTGATCAAGTCGGGGCTGGAGAGTGGGCTGAAAGACGGCATCAACGGACAGAAAGAAACCATCGATTTCGGCCAGGCGCTGGGATACAGCATCAACGTGGCGGGCGTGCAGGTGGACCTCACACTGGCAGCCCTGAATCTTTCCACCTATGACGGCATGCTGATGGCAACCGGACAGGTGCAGGTCAGCTAGGATGTGTCAGGACAAAGGGCAGGAGGGTGGCAATTGAAAGAGAACATGACCGCGTTCACTACGGCCTGGCAGCAGTTCTGGGCCCAGAACACAGGCGACGGTGCCGGGGCGGGCGCCCCCCTGGCGCTGGCTGATACCCCGGCCTATCCGCTGGCGCGCACGGTGGCCATGCCGCCCGGACATGCCTATGCAACGGGGGCGGTCAGCTTCCGGATGACGGATCTGCAGGTGCACGGCCTGGAGCACCTGCTCCCGGCGGAGTGCCGGGTAGAGACGGAGGGTGAGCAGGTACGCATCCGGCTGGTGCTGGCGCACCTGCGGTTGTTGGGGCGTTACGCGCTGCAAGTGAAGCCCGATCCGATCATCGACGTGGATACGGCCGGCAACCTGATGGATCTGCCACCGGAGGCATGCCGCCCCATGGCCGCCGGAGCCGATGCCGGCGGCGGCGGCGCCCTCGATCCCCAGAAGGAGGAATGGCTCAACCAGGCCAGGGAGCAGCAGACGAAACTGCAGCAGACGCAGAACGGGACAGAACTGCTCAGCCTGTATTACGAGCATAACGACATCTACGACACAGTCTTCCGCACCAACCAGGCGCTGATTCCGCTTTGGCAGGCCGGTGGAGCAACCAGGGAGATGGCTGGTGACACGTCCGACGCCGTGAAAAACGACTCCGTGGTTAACAGCGCGGACAAGACTTACACCGGGGGCGTCAGCTACAACAGCAATGCGTTTGCGCAGCACTTAAACGTGGCCAGTGCCTGCGTCTGGACCGATCCGGACTTTGACCCCATGACCGGACCGCCGCCGGGCAGCAAGTATTGGGCGGCGGCCAAGGCGGCGCTGTCGTTCGGCAAGGGCGTCAGCGCAGCCACCAATAATACGAAGAATCAGGTCCAGGAAATGAATCCATCCCAGGTACACGCAACGGTCGACCAGACTCAGGGGTTGCCGCCGGTGACCGATGCCGAGATGCAGGGCGTGGTCGCCATGGGGATCGGACCCGGCGGGGCCGCCGCCGGGCTGCCGGACTGGATCGCCATCGATGAGGAGGACCGCCGGCGGCTGCGGTTTCTGTTCGAGGCCACCATGAAGCAGAAAGCCGAGGATGCTGCCATTGTCGGGCAGCCGTTGTTCGCCGGCAGCGTCACCGCCGACATCGGCCGGGTGGAAGCAACGGTGCAACTCGGGCCGGCCGCTGGCCCGCCGGGGCAGCAGGGGCAGGCGCCGGCGGCGCACGTGGAGTTACCGGCCTTTCAGCTTGACATTGACGATTCGGCCTGGACCGGCGAGGTGGCCGGCGTGGCGCGCCAGCGCCTGGAAAGCATGTATTTTATCCGCAGCCTGCTGCACGAGGCGCTGGTCGACCGGCTGCAACAGTCACTGCCGGAAGCAGCAGCGTTTGCAAACGGAGGTACCCGCACCCCGTGAAAATTGCCTTGCCCAAAAACGCCGGCAGCACCGGACCCGACCTGCTGGACCGGATCCGGGGCGAATGGCTGGCTGAAGATCTGCAGCGCTTTGCCGACGTACTGGAACACGCCCTGAAACCGCAGCAGCAGTACCTGACCAAAACCGAATACGACCTGTACCGGCACGGCAAGAAGCTGCGGCCGCTGCTGCTGCTGCTGGCGGCCCGCATGATTCATGGCCCGGATTCCCCGTTGCCCCGGAAGGCGATTCAGGGCGCCGTTTCCCTGGAGATGCTGCATGTAGCCACGCTGATCCACGACGACATTGTCGACGACGCCATGGTGCGGCGCGGGCTGCAGTCGGTGAATGCGGCGCGGGGTGCGGAAACGGCGATTATCGTGGGCGACCTGCAATTCGTCCAGGCGATCCGCGGGTTTGTCGATGCCATTGACACCCAGGCCGACATGGGGCTGATCAAGCTGGTGTTGGATACCGCCTTCCGCATTTGCTGCGGCGAACTGGACGAACTGCAGACCGACCCCAACTGGGAGACAGCGGAGCTGCACCGGCGCTATCTGGAAACCATCGATCGCAAAACGGCGGTTCTGTTCGGGATGGCCTGTGAATCCGGGGTAGCGCTGGCGGGGGGCCGGACCAGTGCGGCGCGGCGGGCCGGATTCTACGGGCGGCGGGTTGGGCGGGCATTCCAAATCATGGACGACCTGTTCGATTTCCTGCAGGACGATGCCGCCGCCGGCAAGGACCGGGGCATGGACCTGTCAAGGCGGCGCATGTCGTTGCCGCTCATTTACGCCATGGCGGAGCTGGGGCCTGAGCATACCGTCAGCCGGATCATGCGCGGTGCCGCCTACAGCCAGGAAGAACTGAGCGCCGGCATCGCCGCGGTGCAGCGGACAGCCGGCTTCACCCGGGCTTACGCCGAGGCCAGAAGCCAGGCGCTCGACGCCCTGGAGTACCTGAAGCCCTTCCCGCGCAACCGGTACCGGCGGGCGCTGGAAGAGATCGCGCTGTACGTCGTCGATCGCAGTTTTTGAGAGGAGGCTGTCAATGGGTACGAAGATATTCGAGTTTATGTTCAACACGATCCGCAAGCGGGCCAACGATCCCAACAACGCCACCTTCTGGTTGCCCAATGCGCTGAACAGGGCCGACAACGGAACCGGCAAGCTGCTGCCGCTGCATGGGGCGGAGTGGAGCCTCGGCACCATTACCGGCACGGCGGGCATCACGTTCCAGAACGCCGTCAAGGGCCAGTGGTGGTTCAAGGTCGGCCGTGAACACAGGAACGATCCGGAAATGGCCAATCACCAGCCCATCCCGTGCCCGAACCAGCCCTGGCCCCGCCTGACTATGCGCGAGGTCACCGTGTTGGGGCTGGACAATGTATGGGTGCTCGACAATCTGATCACGACACAACCCGGTTCGGGCTATCACACCGTCATGACCCTGCAGTTCGGGTACTACAACGGCCAGAACGGTTTGCCGGCGTTGAGCCCGTTGTGCGTCAAGGGCACGTACGAGCTGGACCAGTGTGTCTGCAGCGCCCCGGCCGCCGGGCCGACCACCAGCTGTGACAACTGGGTGGCAGCGGACAACATCCAAGGCATCGGCACCTTCCAGTCCACCCTCACCGACGTTTATGTGGATGCCACGCTGGACGTGCAAGTCGCCGGGAGCGGGCCGGCGCGCACACTGGCGGTAACCGTGGACAAGCTGACCCTGCGGGGGGGGCAGAATCCGCTGCCCGATCTCACGGTGGATGAGCTGACGGTGGAAACCACCTGGACGTGGATGTCGGAAAACATCTGGCTGCCGCAGGCCAGGGCGGCACTGGAAAGCGAAGACGGCCGCCAGGCGCTCATCCAGAACATCAACGACCAACTGAACGCGCCGGCCAACCGCCAGAGCCTGGCGGCAATGCTGACCAGCCAGCTACAACGGATCCTGGACGATACCCTGGGGACGGTACCGGCAGGGGCGCTGCCCGGTGCGGCCCAGCCGGTGGCCAACCCGGCGGACCAGTATCTGTTTGACCGCATCCGGCTGGCGCTCAACAACCCGGCCAGCGATTATTACCTGCCCAAGGTGGTTTATGGCAGCACCGATCCGCAACTGGAGCCGGACCAGATCGATCAGATTGCCCTTGGCGATCAGACCATCGGCGGGATGCCGTTTCAGAATCTGCAGTTCCAGCAGGTGACCGTCACCGGACTTTCCAACATTGCGGCGCCGGTGGACCAACTGGTTCTGAACGAATCTGGGCTGAACGGCACGCTGGCCCTGTCCACGCTGGTACCGCCGCCGCAGGTGTCGGTGGTCCGGGGCGGGGTGACGATGATGGAGCAGGTGCCGTCGCCGCCGCTCACCCTCACCGGGCAATTCTCCATGCAGCCCCAGGGAGATCCCACTACACTGGGCGGATCGTTCACGGTGACCGTCAGCCAATCCACTGTCCTCACCGCCGTGCAGGTGTCCGGTCAGGACCTGGCGGAGCTGGACATTCAGTTCCAACAGTTACAGCTCACCGCTGCATCCGCCGACATCACCGTGGCGGTGCAAATCGACTCGGTGTTTCAGAATATCGTCAACGAGGTGCTGAACCAGGACGAAATCAAACAGGCAGCAGTGCAGGGTGTTAACGACAAGGCCGCCCAGGACCTGGCCGCCATCAGCCGTACCGCGACGGCCGGTGCCCGCAGACTCATCGCGGCCAGACTGGACGGTTAGGCGGCGCCGCCGGCTGGCAGCGGCCGAATTTGGAGGTGCTTATGCCCTATACCCATTTCCGGATGATTGCCTATGAAGTGCCAACGGTCACCTACGGTGCCATTGCACCGGTGATTTCGGGCTGGGACCCGGGCCAGGAGTGCCGGCCCGTGGCCCGCATCCCTGTGCCTGACGGCGTGGAAGATGATGCCCGCATTCGCCTGAAGCGACTGGCCAGTGTGGTGGACTTTGCCCGGGAACGGTTACAGGTGCTGGGCGGCGATCATGACAACACTTTGAAGATCTTGATCGTGCCCGAGTTTTATTTCCGCCCCCCCGCACTGGCGGCCAACTATGCGCACAACACCTACCCCGACAACGTGGCAGTTCAAATCTTTAAGGCACTCAACCAGATGTTTGTGCACGCGGATTTCCGCCACTGGCTGTTCGTTTGCGGAACGGTCATGTGGAATACGCTGAACGACGTCATGGCCCAGCCGGTGTATTTCAATACCGCCATTCACGTCTGGGGCGGCCGGCCCAACGCCATCGGCCTGATTGAAAAACGGCTGGCTTCCGGCATCGACGGCGTGCCGGTGGCCCGCTCCCCGGGGGCCGCCGCCGATATACAACCGATCTTTGCCGACTGGGCCACGCGCCGGCTGCACGTCTTCCACATTGACGGCATCCCCCTCGGCCTCGAAGTCTGCCTGGACCACCTGAATCATGACTACTGCCGGGTGCTGCGGCACGTCCTGGCCGACTGGCCGGGCCGCGAGGGCAATCACCAGGGGGTGAAGCTGCATGTGTTAACCGCCGGGGGCATGCCCATCCATCCCGGGTCGGTTTGCGCCCAGGTCGGCGGCTACATTTTGCGCAACGACGGCATGGCCAGCCCGGGCGAGCGCTCCCAGTTGCAGCAGGTGCAAAGCTACTCCGAACAGGACCCACTCATGGGCCTGGTGGTGGTGAATGAGTTGGACCCGAATGCCGAAACATCTGCCAACCTGGTCAACGTGGCCCCGGCGGAACGGCGTGACCTTCCGCCTGGCCGCATCATCTTGCCGATGCCTGGCGCCGATTATAACACCTTCACGCAGCGGCTGGTGTATTATCCGGCGCTGCCGGTGCCGAACTGAAAGGGGGTTGCAGGTTGAAATATTCGGAGCTCCGGGCCGCCTTACCGATCAGCAACGGCCAGGCCATCGTCGCGCCGGACAGCCTGACCGCCAATCTGGCTGATTTCTGGTCAGGCTGCTATGCCGGCCAGCCCATCGTCATCACCCAGGCCACGCCGGGACCGGACGATGACCGCAACGAAACGGTGGTGATTTGTGGCAAGTCGAGCTTCCTGCAGATGGCCGATTTGCCGGTGGAACTGCGGGCCACGGTCGATGCCGGCGGCAACGCCCAACTGGTGCTCAAATATACCTTGCTGGGCGCAACCCCCGGACCGGACGACTGGACGTTCTCCCGCAGTTTCCCCAACCTGCCGCCGGTGACCGACTGGACGAAGACCTACGCCAACCCCACGAGTATCCCGCTGGACGACCTGTACCTGTGCAACGCCAGTTATGTGGTGGTGAGCCAGCCGCAGACCGATCCCGACTGGCAGGTTGCCTTGCAAACCGGCATCAACTTTGTGAGCAGGCTGCTCCCAACCGGCATCGTCGGGTGCATCGAAAGCGTGTTTGGCCACAGCGGACCGCTGACGCTGTCCGGCACCATCCGGGTCCCGGCGCCCACCGAAACTACGCTGCCATTGCCGGCCGGGCAGTATCCGTGGGATCTGGCGCAGCCGCCCCCCGGCATTTTGCTGCAGGCTGACCTGGGGCTGGGCCTGACCGTGGGCGGCATGACCCTTGGCGGTGTCCGGTTCTGCCTCTACTCGCCGCTGACTGAGCAATGGCAGCAACGCAACCCCACCTTCCGGCCGGTGCTGGCCTATGGCGGTCAGTTGCGCATTCCCGGCGCCGGCATCGAGGTCGACGCGGTGGCGCCGGTGCAAATCGGCGGCAACGAGATCATGCTGATTGGCCAGTTTGAGGGGGTCACGCTGGGCAAGCTGGCCAACCTGGTCGACCTGAGCGGCACCGGCGATCTGATTAACCAGATGCCTGATCAGATCCAGGCGCTGGGCGACGCCCTGGGGCAATTGCAGTTGACCCACGCCGCCATCGACCTCTGTGCGTCGGCCACCACCGGGTTCACCGTGGGCATGACCTCGTTTACCATCGGCATGCCGGACCTGAAGTGGCAGGTCTGGGACGGCCATTTCGAGATTGACCAGATCGCCTGCCGCTTTGACGTTCTAAATCCGTTCAGCCAGCCCCAGTTCGAGGTCAGTCTCACCGGCTCGCTGGTGATTGAGGGCGTGCCGGTGAACATCTATGCCAGCAACGGCGACGGGTTCACGGTGTACGCTGAACTGGCGGCCAAGCAAACGCTGCCGCTCCGGCAGCTCATGCAAACCTATGTACCGCAGGTGCCACCGCCGGGCGATCTGACCATTAATGCCCTCAGCCTTGGCGTGGCGCCGTTCAAGTCGTATGCCATGGCCATGGCGATGGCGGCGGAGCCGACCCCGTGGGTGGTCGATGTCGGCTTTGAAAGCCTCACCATCAGCGATGTGGTCCTGGCGTTCACCTACCCGCAGGGCGGGCCGGTGGCCGGCTCCTTCGGCGGCAATGTCGCCTTTGGCGAACTTGTGACACTGGACGTGCGTTACGACATCCCGGGTAATTTCGTCATCCGCGGCCGGTTCCCGACGGTGCGGCTGTCGGATCTCCTTAGCAAGCTGTGCAACCAAACCATCGCATTACCGGCCGGGTTCGACCTCACGTTTACCAACTCGTCGGTGTTGATCCAGAAAACGGGAGCCAACTGTGTGTTCCTGTTTGGCACCACGCTGGCCGGCTACGGGGTGTTCGCCCTCGAAGTGCGCAAGACCAGCGGCACGCAATGGGGCTTTGCGGCCGGAATCGACCTGTCTTCCGGGGTGGCGTCCAGCCTGCCGGGGCTGGGGCCGTTGCAGGCATTCGAAGAGCTGTTCGACCTGCAGAAGCTGCTGCTGGTGATCGCTTCCTTCGAAGATGTCGGGTTCACTTTTCCCGACCTGGCCGAATTCAACAACCCACAGATTGCCGGCGGCCGCCTCGCCCTCCCGGGGCAGGGCGGGGTGATCGCCGGGCTCAACCTGTATGCCGACTGGGTCATCAACACCGGCGACAAGCAGCAAAATCTGCTGAAGGAAATCCTCGGCCTTGACCCCAGCATCGGCATTACCCTGCAGGTGGGCGCCGACCCGTCCCAGGAGGCCCGGCTGTACGTCAGCTACGATACCACCATTGAAGGCATGCCGCTGAGCTGCAAGTTCGGGGGGCAGATCAGCGGCGGCAGCATCGCCCTGTTCCTGGAAGGCACCATGAGTGTGCAGATCCAGGGGCAGCAGCAGACCTTTGATGTGCAACTGGACTTTGTGGAAAACGGCGCCTTCATCGCCGCCACCATGAAAGGCAGCACGCCGATCAACTTCGAGGTGTTCAAGCTGGGCAACCTGGCGCTGGTGATTGGCTGCGACTGGGAAGGCATCCCGAGTCTGGGCGTGGCCGGGACCATTGCCGTGGCTGACTTTGAATCATCCATCGCCGTTTTCTTCGATAGCGCGCAACCGCAGAAAAGCATGGTCGCCGGCGCCCTCAGCAATCTCTCGCTGAAGGACGTCCTGGATACGCTGACCGGCGACGTGATTCCGTCCGACATCGACCAGGTGCTGGGCCAGGTGGCGATCACCGGCACCCAGCGTTTTACGATCCCGGGCAGCATCGCCCATGACCTGGACCAGTTGCAGATCAGCAATGTGGCCAACGCCTTTGCGCAACAAGGGGTCAACATCCCCTCGTCGCTGGACCAGGTTTTCCTGGTGGTCGACGAACCTGGCTCCTGCTGGTTCCTGACCGACCAGAAAAACGACATGCGCCATTACCAGCTCCGCAAGCAGGGCGAGCAGATCGAGGTGTCGCTGGAGGCGCAGTTTTGCTGCGTGCCGCAACTGACACAGATCGGCACGCTGCCGCCGTTTGAGCCGGATTTCTATGTCAGCGGCGGCATCGACCTGTTGGGCTTCCACGCGGCGGCGACTATTAACATCAGCCCGAATCAGGGGATCGCCGTGGACGCCGAAATGGACCGGATCGTGATCGGCACCGAAGCCCTGTTCAGCCTGAAGGCCGCCGAAGGCACGGGCGGTCCCTGCCTTTCCGCCGCCACCTTCACACAACCCAACGAGACGAACGAAAAATTCCGCCCGCCGCATTTCTACATCAATGGGGAATTCGAAATCCTGGGCCTGACCCGCGAGGTTTATGTGAGCCTGACCACCAGCGGGTTGGAGTTCGATGTGAACGGGCAGATGACGCCGCTGCTGTTCATAGATGTACACGGCTGCATCAACGGCGTGACGCAGCTCGGCTTTGGCGGTGATGTCAAGGTCGGCCTTGGCACCATTGACCTGGGGCCGCTGGGGAAAATCGACGTCAATACCGACGTGGAAGGAAAGCTGGACATTCAGGTGAATGGCGCCACCATCGTGGCCAAGCTGGCGGCTGGCTTCCAGTTTGCTGGCAAAGGCTTCGACCTGGCGGTTGATCTGGACATTCACACGGCCGCCCTGCTCGACTTGCCCGAGACGCTGCTAAACCTGCTCAAGCAGCAACTGGAAGACTTCCTGAACGATGCGGCCAAGTGGGCCGAGTGCGTGGCCAAGGGCCTGATCAAGGGGGTCGAGGACATGGAACAGGTGCTGCGCGACGTGTTCCATAAAACGGCCGCCGAGGCCAAAGCCATCGCCGACCAGGCCTGGCAGACCGCAAAGGGCGCCTGCGCGGTGACCACGGCCGCGCTTCATTTATAATGGCGGCGAAAACGGGGCCGGCGGCGACGCCGCTGTTGGCGGCGCTGAAGGCATGGCGGGAAGTGCTGGGTCCGGAGCGGGTGCTGGCGGGTGGCGACGACCGGCTGGAGCGCGCCCAGTCGGCCACGTTTGCCACCACGCAGCGGTCGGTGGCGCTGCTGGAGCCGGGCAACCGGGACGAGGTCGCCGCCTGTCTGGGTATTGCCCAGCGGTACCAGGTGCCGGTTTACCCGATCAGCACTGGCTGCAACTGGGGTTACGGCTCCAGGGTTTCACCGCAGGACGGGGTCGTGTTGCTGTCGCTGGCCCGGCTGAACCGCATTGTGGACTACAGTGAGGATCTGGCTTACGTGACGGTGGAGCCGGGGGTCACCTTCCGCATGCTGGCGGAGTTCCTGCTCCGGCAGGGTTCCGGGCTGATGCCGCCGCTGACCGGCACCACCCCCGACGCCTCACTGATTGGCAACGTGCTGGAGCGGGGCATTGGCAAGGGGCCGTACGAGGACATGGCCGCCCACAGTTGCGGGTATGAAGTCATCCTGCCAACCGGGCAGATCCTGCGGACCGGTCTGGCCGGTTTTCCGAATGCGGTGGCGGCGCCGCTGCGGGCGCACGGCCCCGGCCCCTCGCTGCAGGGCCTGTTCAACCAGAGCAACCTCGGCGTGGTCACCCGCATGACGCTGTGGCTGGAGCCGGTGCCCAGGTGGCGGCAGCGGGTATTTTTTTCGGTACCCGACCCGGCGCAGTTGCCGGCGGTGATCAACGGGCTGCGGGGACTGCTGCTGCGCAGCGGCACCAGCCTGCAGGCCGAACTGATCAATGACTACCGTGTGCTGGCCATGAACCAGCCCTTTCCTTTTGCGGTCTGTGACGGGGCTGCCGCCCTGCCGCGCCACTGGGTTGCTGACGCCCTTGGTCCCTGGGGCGGCGCTCGCTGGTTCGGCTGTGCCACCCTGTGGGCCGACGGCGCGGAGGAGCTGGAGTGGCGGCGCCGCCGGCTGTCGGCCGCGCTGGCCGGTACCACCGGCAGGTGGGTGGACGAGGAGCCGGGGCCGGGGTACGACCCCGCCTCCGACTTGCAGGACGGCCTGCGCAGCGTGTACTGGCGCAAGCGCCGGCCGGTGCCCGCTGACCCCGACCCGGACCGCGACGGCTGCGGCGTGATCTGGCTGGCCCCGGTACTGCCGCTGCTGGGGCCGGAGGCAGCGGCGGCGCTGGAGGAGATTGAGGCAGCCGTGCTGCAGGCGGGGTTTGAGCCGTTTGTTTCCCTGCGCATGGTCGGTGGCCGCTCCGGGCAGGCGGTGGTGGGGCTGATTTACGATCGTGAGCAGCCGGAAGCCGACGCCCGGGCCCTGCGCTGCCATCAGACGCTGCGCGGCCTGCTGCAGTGCCGGGGCCTCTTCCCGTACCGGCTGGGTCTGCTCGATATGGATCAGCCACCGGTCGCAGCGGACGGGAGCGAGGCGCTGCTGCGGGCGCTTGGGCACCTGCTGGACCCGCACGGAATCCTGGCGCCCGGGCGCTACCTGCCGTCGTCGCCGGCAGAGGAGGCGCCGTAGCCATGGGCACGCCGGAACCTGCGTTCACAAGTCCGCTGCGGCTGACGGTGCGCAACGAGTTCACCGACATCGGTTTCGGCCCGGTGGCGGCGGGCCCGGAAATCGTGCGCCTGCGGCAGGCACTGAATGCCTGCCTGTTCCGGACTGCCGCCGGGTTGCCCGGACCGCTGGTGGCCGAGGCCCGGGCCACCCTGAGCGGATACACCGGTGGCGACGGCGACTTCTTCCGCCTGTTTTATGTCCCGATCTGGTCGTTCCTGCACTGGGTGCCCGCCGCCGCCGGTCCGATCGCTGCGGAGCTGCGGGAAGAAGCCCAGGAAGCCCATGCCCTGGCCCTGTTCCTGCACCTGTGGGACGATCATCTATGTGACGGGCAACTGGAGCTGGACATGCTCCGGCTGCACCTGCGGACGCTGGCCTGGCAGCGGTATGTCGCCTGCGCCCGCTCACTGTGCCGGCGCACCGGCGCCGACCCGGCGCTGGTGGACGGGCATGTGGCTGAGTATGTGGAGTCTGTGCACTGTCCGGTACCGGCCAGCGACCCGGCGGCATACGGGGAGCGCTTTCGCCGGCAAATCGCGATCTGGACGCTGACTCCCCGGCTGCTCGGCCATGCCCTGGGCGGACCGGCGGCTGCGGCCGCCCTTGTTCGCGTCATCGCCGCGTTTGCGCAGGCCTGGCGCTGGCTGGACGATCTTCAGGATGTGCATTTGGATCTGCGGGAAGGGAAGGAGACCGCCGTCTGGCTGGAGCTGGACGCGGTCGGCCGGCAGCGCTGGGCCGCCTGCCGGGACGAATGGGTCACGCGGGGGCGGGTGGATCCGCCCACCTGGGCGGCACTGGCGCTGGCGGTGCGGGAATCGGGCTGCCTGCAGCGGTTGCTTGGGCAGATCACTGCGCAGTTGCACCTGGCGGCTCAAACTGCCGGGGCGCACGGCTGGTGGGGCATTAGCCGGGAACTGGAGCAATGCCGGCAGGGGCTGCCCGGAGGGGCGCAAGCCTGAACCGGCGACGGAACCGTCACCACGCAGAAACAGGGAGTGCGGAGGCTCGAATTCGGCGCGGTGGTCCCTTCGGGCTGGGCGTAACGGCCTGCCCGTGCAACCAGCGCACCCTGCACGACGTCATAGACGTGATGACCGAAACAAGCAGGTGGTGGCCCGTGCGGCGAAGGTACCGAAAAAACATACCAGCAGTGTTGTGCGCCAGTCTGCTGCTGCTGCAGGGCTGTACGCAGCCCACGGCGGCGCCGGAGCGGCGGGAGTCGCCGCCGCCGCCGCCGGCGGTGAACGCCCCGGCCCCGCAGCCCAGCCCGGTGACCTGGACCATCACTCACACAGCGTCAGAGTTGCGCAGCCCGGGCGGCCCGCTGCACCTGGCGCCACCGTACGTGTTTGAGCTGGCTTTCAGCGGCCCGGTGGACCGGGCGAGTGTGGAGGGCACCCTGGCGCAGAACCTGTGCTGCGGGCGGCTGCGGGTGAATGGCTGGGCCGGGGACCGGCTGACCGTGACCATCGAGGGGCTCAGCCCCGGAGGGGAGCAGGTGGCCATCAACCCGGGCGGTAGCCAGGATCGGGAGGGGCGGCTGTTGGGAGCACCCACAGACCGGCCCGCCTTCGGCTTTGCCTTCTGGCCCGCCGACCCGACCGGCCTCTACCAGTTCGACCCGGTCGCCGGCAAGACCAGTCTCCTGGCCCGCTACCCACAACCCTACCAGACCATTGGCCTCCTGCCCGGTGGCCGGCGCGTGCTGCTGCGGCAGCATATCCTCACCCCCGGCCAGTCTGTTGGGGTGACGGGTACGGCCCACATTTTCGACCTGCCCGCCCCGCGGCTGGAGGAGTTGGAGCTGGGCGGCCTCTTCCGCTGGCAGTGGAGCGACGACGGCGGCCTGCTGGTGCTGGGCCAGTGTCCCCGGGGCCAGTGCGTCACCTGGGTGCGGCCGGGACCTTACGATAGCGGCCGGGGCGGCGCCCGCCGGCTGCTATACATGAACGAACAGGACGAGTATATAGCCGACGCGCATCTGGCCCCTAGCGGGCAGATCGCCGCCATCTTCGCCGGCAAGTGGGGCGAGCGGCTGAACCTGCACCTGATCGACCTGCAGCCGGAGGCCGCCGGGCGGCGGATCGCCATCATCCCCGCCGCGGCCGGGGTGACCCAGGGGCCCGGCGGTCTGTCCCGGGTGCCCGCCGCCTGGAGCCCCGGCAGCGATGCCCTGGCCTACGGCGACGGCGGGGTACGGCGGGAGGACAGCGCACCCATGCCGGTCTGGCTGTTTACGGCGGCGGACGGACAGCGGCGGCTGCTGGCCGAGGGGGCCACGGCCATTGGGCCCTGGCGACCGGCCGGTGACCGGTTGGTGCTGGGCGGCGTGGGGGTGGTGGACCGCCAGGGCCAGGTGCGGCTGGCGGCCCGGGAAGAGCCGGTCGAACGGGGCTACGCGGCCTGGAGCCCGGATGGGCACAGCCTGTACCTGAACGGGGCGGTCTACGATGCCGCCACCGGACAGATTCGCTGGCGACCGGCCGCCGGCGGGCCGGCAGTATGGGCGCCCGGCGGACAGGCGGTGGTGGTAGGGGGCTACGGTGGCGTGGCCAACGGCGGCGGGGTCTACCGGGCCGACGGCACGTTGCTCCTGGGCGGCCTCGTCTGGGACCACAGCTTTCCCCGGCCCCGCTTCAGCCCCGACGGTGCCCGGCTCTACCTGCCCAATCCGGACCGGGTGGTGGAGGTATCAACCGGCAAGGCGTACCCGGTGACGCCCCCCGCTCCAGCGGTGCCGGGCCTGGGCGACTGGCGCCCCTTTGGCTTCACTCCCGATGGGCAGCTTCTGCTGGCCCTCGGCACCACCAGCGACGAATAAAGTGCGATTCCGAAATGTCACTGTGTAATCCGAACCAGACCATATTTCAAATTGGTCACTGGAATGGAGAAATGGCTGCGGTCCGTCGCATAGTTCTGATCACTCTAGTAGTGTTCCTGTTCGGATGCACAGGGGCTGGTGAACCCCGCGGTTCAGGTGTTGCGAAACTGCAGGTGCTTGCTTCATCACCACAGCACAGTACTCCAACGGAAGCGCCATTGGCAGCCCCTGCGTCAGAGCCGCAGGCAACCTCTCCGTCGCCTGGACAAGACACTTCAGTGGAAGACGTTGTGATGGCTCCCAAGCCCGACGAGACTTGCCTCATGCCTCAGGACAACTCCGAAATCACCATCGACCTCTTCAAACTCAACTCGGGGCATGGTTGGCGTGTCCAGCCGGGATGGGTTGTGACAATCCGCGCGGCTACGATCCCTGGGGTGATTCACTTCCCGAGGGCGGTGGATCAGTCAAGTGTGCGGTTGAGTGCTCAGCCATCATACTGGCGCAGTGAATCGGACGCCACCAGTCCCGATATGGACTATCGCTTCTGGCTTCTTCCGGAAGGTCAACGCTTGGCAGGCGCTACTAATCGGAGGCAGTAACCCGTTTGAACAGCCGGTAGCTCTTGCGGATCAGGTTCAGCACGAAGGATGGAATCGGCACGGGATACCGGTGCAAGACGGGCAGATACAGCTTGTAGTAGACCCGCTTGAGGTCGTCCCATCTTGAACAGGATTCTTGTTTGCCGAAATCCGACACATCGACCACCAGACCGCGCCCGTCTTTCATCATCACGTTCTTGGCATGGACGTCGTGAGGGCACAAACCCTGGTCACGGGCATACGCCAGGGCAGCATCGATATCACGCACCACTTGCTCAGGGATGCGAATGCCGCGGCGAAAACATTCATACAGGGGAATGCCGGTCAGCCGTTTCAGCACCAGATAACCGGGGGCGGCATGCAGGCACCGGGAGTAAGCCGGGTGGTTACCCAGCTTTTGATAGACCCTGACTTCCTCTTCCCATCCGGGCCGCCCCGGCGCATAGATCTTGACCACCCACTGCGCAAAGCGGGGGTGGCTAAAAACCGCGGCATAATTGCCGGCGCCCACAACGTCCCACCTGGGCGACACATGGCGAACTACGACCGGGTCGTAAGGATTCACACTTTCGATCTGCAAATGTGGAAGCAATTCTTCCTCCACGTTACGCAGGAACTCCTGTAGCTGCATGTCGCCATGAGCAACTCCTATCAGCCGGGTATTCCGTATGGGTTTGCCAGCGCAGGCATGAATGGACCACGGGCCAGCTACCCTATCTTGTGCAGAAAAGCCGCCGCGCCAGCCGCCCGCCCGGGCGGATCCGGCGCAGGCGGCAAGGGAGGGGTTCTGGTGCGGTCCGTCTTCCGGCCCCGCAGCGTCGCGGTGGTAGGAGCATCCCGCGACCCGGAAAGCATTGGCCATCGCATCCTGCAGTGCCTGATCTCCGGCCGGTTCAACGGGCCGGTTTACCCGATCAACCCGCGCACACCGGTGGTGGGCTCCATCGCCGCCTACCCATCCCTGCGGGATGTACCCGGACCCGTGGACCTGGCGGTGATCGCCGTGCCCAGGGACGCTGTGCTCCCGGTGGTGGAGGAGTGCGGCGAAAAGGGCGTGCAGGCACTGGTGGTGACCACCGCCGGCTTTGCCGAGACCGGCCCCGGGGGGCGTGCCCTGCAGGACCAACTGGTGGAAAAGGCACGCCGCTATGGCATGCGCATGGTCGGCCCCAACTGCCTGGGCCTGATGAACACAGCGCCGGACGTGCGCCTGAACGCCAGCTTCTCGCCGGTATTCCCGCCCCACGGGCGCATCGCCATGTCCTCGCAGAGCGGCGCCCTGGGCCTGGCGATTCTGGAGTATGCCCGTGACCTGGGCCTGGGGATGTCCACCTTTGTCAGTGTCGGCAACAAGGCCGATGTATCCGGCAACGACCTCATCCAGTACTGGGAGGACGACCCGGACACCGACCTGATCCTGCTCTACCTGGAATCCTTCGGCGACCCGCGCCGTTTCGCCCGGCTGGCCCGCCGGGTCGCCCGCAACAAACCGATCCTGGCCGTCAAGGCCGGCCGCACCGCCGCCGGGCGCCGTGCCGCCGGCTCCCACACCGCCGCCCTGGCCGCCGACGACACGGCGGTGGTCGCCCTCTTCCAACAGGCGGGGGTGATCCGGGCCGCCACCCTGGAGGAACTGTTCGATATCGCCGCCCTGCTGGCGAACCAGCCGCTGCCCCGGGGACCGCGGGTGGCCATTGTGACCAACGCCGGCGGGCCGGGCATCCTGGCCACCGATGCCCTGGCCGGCAGCGGGCTGCAGGTACCGGAACCGGCCCCGCCAACCCGGGAGCGGCTGCAGCGGGTCCTGCCGCCGGCGGCCAGCCTGGCCAATCCCATCGACATGATCGCGTCCGCCGGAGGCGAGCAATACCGGGAAGCCCTGGGGGCGGTGCTGGCCGACCCGACCTATGACGCCGTGCTGGTCATCTTTATCCCGGCCAAAGCCGGCGATGCCGATGGCGTGGCGGCCGGCGTGCGCGCGGCCGTGGCCGAGGCCCGGGCCGCCGGCAACCACAAGCCGGTGGTAGGGTGCTTCATGAGCAGCCGCGGGCTGCGTTCGCCCCTGGCTGTGGGTGAGGAACAGATTCCCTCGTACCGCTTCCCCGAATCGGCCGCCCTGGCCCTGGCCAAGGCGTACCAGTACTCCGTCTGGCGGCAGCAACCGCCAGGGGAGATCCCGGACCTGCCCGGGGTAGATGTCGCCGCCGCCCGGGCCATCTGCCGCACGGTGCAGGAGCGGGGCGGCGGCTGGCTGGCGGCGGACGAGGTGGCGGGCGTACTGGCGGCCATGGGGTTGCCGGTACTGACCGGCCGGCTGGCGCCGGACGCCGGGGCGGCCGCGGCTGCAGCGGCGGACCTCGGTTACCCGGTGGTGGTGAAGTTGGCCTCCCGGACCCTGGTGCACAAGACGGAGTGGGACGGGGTGCAACTGGACCTGCGGGACGCCGGCGCCGTTCAGGCCGCCTGCCACCGCATCGCTGAACGCCTGCAGGCAGCCGGCCGGCTGGGGGAGCTGGACGGATTCCTGGTGCAACCCATGGTGCCGGACGGCGTGGAACTGATGGTGGGGGTGACCCATGACCCGTTGTTCGGGCCGCTGCTGGCCTTCGGGCTGGGCGGCATCCACGTGGAGGTCCTGCGCGACGTGGTGTTCCGCATTACCCCGCTGACCGACCGTGATGCCGCAGAGATGGTGCGCAGTATCCGCGGCTACCGGCTGCTGACGGGGTTCCGCGGGCACCCGCCGGCTGACCTGGCGGCCATCGGGGAGGTTCTGCTGCGCATCTCCCGCCTGGTGGAGGAGGTGCCGGAAATCGCCGAGCTGGACGTGAACCCCATGCGGGCGCTGGCGCCGGGCCAGGGCTGCCGGATTCTGGACGCCCGGCTCCGGGTGGAGACCCGGCACTTCCCCCGCTAGCGCATGGCCGTTTTCCGGGCCACCAGGTCTTCCAGCCGCAGCGCCCGGGTGTGGCGGGTGTGGTTCCAGCTCAGGTCGTGCCGCTGCCACCAGCCGACCACGGCGATGGGCATCCAGGTCATGGTGTACGGGATGTAAAACAGGTAGTAAAGGTAGGTGCGGGCCGGCACCCGCTCCAGCAGCAGCCCCATCACCGGCCACACGTAGCCCAGCAGGGCGAAGCCGATCCAGACCGCCGGCGGCAGCCAACTGATCCAGGGCATGTGCAACAGCGCGATGCCCTGTCCGCTCAGCAGGGAGTTGGCCAGGCTCAGCAGCGTGGAGAGCAGGGTGAGAATGAGCAGCAGCGGCTTGATCAGGTGCAGGGCGGCGTCCAGCCGGTACCAGGAGCCGTGCCGGATCGCCTCGGCCAGCAGGGGCACAGTATGCTCCTCGAACAACTGCCAGTGCCCTTTCAGCCAGCGCACCCGCTGCCGCCAGGTGGGGCCGAAGGCGACCGGCTTCTCGTCGTAGACCCGGGCCTGGTGGCACCACCAGACCCGTTCGCCCGCCCGAATCATCCGAATGGTGAACTCCAGGTCTTCGGTCAGGCCGTGGGCGGTCCAGCCGAACCGGCGCAGCTCCGCCACGCCGATGCACATGCCCGTACCGCCCAGGTACCCCGGCAGTCCCAGGTGGTGCCGGGAGAGCTGGTAGAGGCGATTCATGGTCCAGAAGGCGATGCTGTAGCTACAGGAGACCCAGGAGTCCAGCGGGTTCTTGCTGTCAATATAGGCCTGGACGCAGCGGTGGCCGCGCCGCAGCTCTTCGTTCATGTGGGCGAGGAAATCGGGGGCCACCAGGTTGTCGGCATCAAACAGGCAAACGGCGTCAAAACGCTGCCCGGGACCGGGCAGGAACCACCGGAAGAACCAGTCCAGGGCAAAGCCCTTGCCGCGGCGGTGCGTGTCGCGCCGCTCCAGCACCGTGGCGCCGGCGGCGCGGGCCACGGCGGCGGTGGTGTCGGTACAGTTATCGGCGATGATGAAGACCTGGTAGAGGTCTCGCGGGTAATTCAACCGGAGCAGGTTCTCGACGTGGGGCCCGATGACCGCCTCCTCGTTGTGGGCTGCAGTGACCAGGGCGAACCGGTGCCGGCGACCGTTGCGGGGCGGCGGGGCGGACCGGGGCCACAGCCCGGCCAGCGAGACGGCGAACTGGTAGAGCGCGTACGTGATCAGTACCAGTTGTATCAGGCCCAATACCCAGTCAAGTGGAGTCATGCAGCGGGGTCACTCCCAGGACGAGCGAAATAGTGAGGTAGGCGGCGAATAGTGATGTTCTGCTTCCGGCGATTTGGGCAACAGATCCAATTTTATACGTGTCCTAAAAGCCTTACAAACCGGGCAGAACTCGACCAACCGCCACGGCAGGGCGTGGCGCCGCTGGTAGCAAAGTGGCAGCGCCAGGGCGCTCCCTGGCTCCCTGGCGCCTTTGTATGCGCCGTCGGACAACTGACAACTTTTTCTATTCACGGGCGGTCGGTAGTTTACTACTGCGCAACCGCCGCTAATTGGCCATTGCACATAGGTATGCACACGCGTGCTCGCACTTTACTGCGTGCGATGAAAGGTCTGGTCGCTCTGCAAGGCGGCCAGTCTGGCCAACCTTGTTTCCGGCGAGCCGCCCAGGTCCAGACCCAGGTGGTCAAGGATGTCCGCCTGCAGGTGCGCCGGGTCTGGCGGTATCTGTAAGAACTGGAGATGCGCCTGCTGACCCGCGGCCGGGCCGGCGGGACCCCGGCGGAGCGCCTGTGGAACGAAGCGGTTTACGCTGCGGTGGCGGCCGGGGACCCGTTTTTGCTGGATTGGCCTGTACAACCGCTTCGGCGTGGGATTCACGGGTAGCAGCGCCCGGCAGCTTCTCAGTGACATGGACCAGTTTAACCTGTGGACCGGAGCACTGTGGCAGGATGACCCCGAATTCACGCTGCGTGCCTTCTGGCAGCAGCCTCTGCTCGGCGCCGGCACGTCGTTCCCAACGGCGATTCTGTATCTGCGCAGCCGGCAACAGCCGGCCCCTTTCCATATCTGGATGCCCACTCTGGAGCAGGGCCTGGCCTTCCTGGGTCAGGTGCCGCGGGGCGCCGACCAGGCGGAAAAGTATCTGCACTACACCCGCCTGGTGGAGGGATTCCGGACCCGGCTGGGGTTGAAGCTGCCGGAGGTAGACATTGTTTTGACCCGCCTGGCCGGTCTGGTCAAAGGCTGGGCCGATGAACTGAAGCAGGCGCTGACCGACCTGGGGGTGGATTTCCCGGCCGGGAACCTGGTCAAAAAGTTCAAGCCGGAGTACGGGCTCTCGTTCGATATCAGCGTGAGCACGTCCGCTATTCCCGGCATGTGGCTGGCCGGATCGCGCCGGCGCCAGGATGGCGCCGCCGGCGAGACCTACCTGCCCCCGGAATTCCTGCAGGAGGTGCTGGACCTGGCCGAGGAGCGCCGACAGGTGATCCTGTACGGGCCCCCTGGCACCGGCAAAACCTATGTGGCAAGAAGGCTGGGACGCGTCCTCACCGGGGGCGATGAGACCCGCATCGAGGTGGTGCAGTTCCACCCGTCTTACAGCTATGAGGAGTTCATGGAGGGGCTGCGGCAGCTGAGGGTTGCCAGCTCCCTGATCTGCCGCTCAAACTGGGCCAGGGTCTTGTGGAAGGGCAGGTGCGCCAGACGGGTTCGGGCCTTGAGGTAACGCTCCCGGCGTGCTCCCACTTCGGCTTCCAGCAGATCTTGAAGAAAGTCCACGTAGGGCAGCTCCTTGCCGGCCGCAGCCTCCAGGCGGCTGTCGAGGACGGCGGCGGCTTGTGTCAGTCCCAAGGCGTTCAGGCTAT
>JAKFDK010000106.1:0-89049 GCA_036676195.1 Clostridia bacterium
CCCCGAGGTCGTGTTTGGCATGCACGTCATCCTGCCCCCGGGCAAGTGGGACATGCCCCGACCTGCTTTTCTTAGAGGATCAAAAAATCAAAGGGTAGTGAACGCAGAGGCGCGGAATGTGGGATATATGCCCATTCGGACCAGAGTTTCTGGCCCTGGCCGGTGCGATTGGCGACGGTGCCTTGCCCATGTGCACGCCCCCGGAAAGCGCGGCACTGATGTGTCAGGCCATTCACGCCGGAGCCGCCGCGGCCGGACGGGACCCCCAGGCGCTGGACGTGATGGGGTTTGTATGGGTGTCGGTCGCTGCCGACGGCCCGAATGCAGGCGGGCGATCGGCTGGGTGCCCGGGCCCTTGTCACTGACCAGATGCTGCAACTGGGTGTGTTCGGCACCCCGGCGGAGGTGATCCGGCGCCTGGAGGTGGTCGCGGCAGCCGGGGTGACTCACATCTCGCTGGGCGGCCCGCTCGGCCCTGATCCGGAATCGGCCCTGACCCTGCTGTGGGACGGGAGGTTCTGCCCTACTTCGCCTTCTGAGCCGGCCGGAGCGGCCTTGCCCCGAAGCTTTTTCTATACCTGTGATCAGTGCGGCGGCTGCGGGGCCTTTGTGCCCGGACAGCCGCTTTTTCGTGTGCGCCAATTCTCCTGTGTCGAGCGGCCGGGTTGCCGGTTTAACCTGTCAGGGGCATGACTGTTTTCAGAATTTAGTGCTAACATTCCGGGTAGAACGGCAGGAGTCAGGGCACGGCCCTGATTCCCCGCAAACCGCAGGCGAAAGGACGAAGCGACGTGACACTCCTTCGCATAGGTGATCTCCGGGCAACCCTGTCTGCCAACCGTGCGACCTGGACCGTTCACCCGAAGCTCAAGAACCGCGATCGCATCCCCCAGTATCCGACCGGAGGGGCCAACCAGGGCCTGACGCCGGTCGAGCAGGTGCCGGCGGCCGATTTCCGGCAGATCCTGTCCGCACCGCCGAATAACCCGCTCCTGCTCGATCGGCATATCGACCGCGGCTTCCGCTTGCCCGCTGACCGCCCGACAGGCTTCATGACGAACTTGTTCCAACCGGCCTCTGCTCCGGCTGGCGGCACTGGCGAAGCTCCGCCCGAGAGCGGAGCGCCGGTGAGTGTGGACTGGCGCAACCGCTGGGGCTGGCCGTGGATTACGGGCGTGCGCAACCAGGGCGGTTGCAACTCATGCTGGGCCTTTGCCAGTACAGCCTTACTGGAAAGCATGGTCCGCATTGAGCACGCCGTATGGTGCACCCGGTCGGAAGGCGATGTGCACAAGGGGATGGGCGCCGTTTGCGCCAATCTGGGTAATGCCGGGGCCTTTCTGGACTGGGTGAAGGCCCACGGGATTGCCGATCCGGATTGCTTCCCCTGGACCACCGCCGATATCCCATACACCCCTACCCCGGACCGCTCCGGCCGCACCGTAAGGATTTCCAACTATAACCTGGTGGGCAGTGTGGCTGACCAGAAGACCTGGCTGGACACAGTTGGGCCGCTGGCGACCTTTTTTGAAGTCTGGCAGGACTTCTTTGCCTACGGCTCAGGCGTTTACCGCAAACAGACCATGATTGGTACAACCCCCAACACGGCGGTGGGCGGCCATCTGATGCTGATCGTGGGGTACGACGATACGGCCGGCTGCTGGATTCTGAAGAATTCGTGGGGCACCGGCTGGGGCGAATCGGGCTATGTCCGCATCGCCTATGGCGAATGCGACATTGACCGCTACGCCAAGTATGGCGTGCGGGGTACGAATCCGGATCCATGGACGAAGCGGCGTCTGCACAGCGGCAATATGATTGAAAGCGGCAACGGCGCTGCCCACCGCAACTTTGAGATGTTGGCCACGGCGGGAAGCCAGGTTCGCCTGTGGTGGCGCGATAATTCGGTGGCTGGCTTCCCGTGGCGTGCGGCACATCTGTTCGGTAACGACGCCGCCGCTTGCCCGACTCTGACAGCTACTACTTATAATCGGAATTTTGAGTGTGTGTACCTGACCACTTCCCGCCACCTGCACCACTGGTTTTTTGACCAGGCCGCTCAGGCGTGGCGGGACGGCGGCATTTTCGGGCCTCCGGATGCGGCGGGGATCCCCGGCTTTATCCAGGGTAATTACGGCGCACCCGGAAATTTCGAAGTGGTGGTGCGCACGTCTGATGGCCGGCTGAATCACTGGTGGCGGCTCAACGGGACACCCTGGACCTGGTATGACGGCGGGAAGTTTGCCGCCGATGTGGCCTTCAGCGGCCCCACTTTGCTGCAGAGCGGCTATGGCAGCCGGGGGAACTTTGAGCTGGTTTGCGTCCTGCGTAACGGTCAGATGCAGCACTGGTGGCGGGATAACGACCATGGTATGGTCTGGCGGGCGGGAGTGACGTTCGGTTCCGGTGTGGCCAGCCCGCCATGCATGATTGAAGCCTCGTATGGGGCCAGCGATCAGCGCCGGCCGGGCAACTTTGAACTCTGCGTGGCGGTGGGTGGCCGGGTGGAGCACTGGTGGCGTAATAACGCCGGTGATGGGCTCTGGCGGCGCAGTGCCATCTTCGGGCACCATGTGGCGGCGGTGGCCAGCCTGCTGCAGGGCAGCTTCGGCTTCAATCTGGAGGTCATTGTGCTGCGTACAGACCGGCGTCTGCAGCACTACTGGAGGGACGGTGCGGGCTGGCATGAGGGTGTCATTATCGGGCCTACGTAAGCTGCGGCTGCGAGTCGGGGAGTCGCAGATGGTCCGCCTGCCCGGTCTGGGCAGCGCTGGCTATGCCTGGGAATACGCCGTGGACGGCCTGGACGGCACGGTGGAGGTGGCTCCGGCGACCTCGGCGGATTCGGCGGATTTGGCCGCCCCCGGCGGACCGCCGCCCGGGAACTCGAACCAGGCTGCCCAGTTTACGGTGTCTGCCCGGGCACCAGGGCATGTTCTGGTCCGCTTCGCCCTGCGCCGCCCGTGGGAGAAGGGTGTGCCGCCGCTGGCGGAGTATGTGCTGGAGGTACTGGTCCGGGCCTGAGCCCGGTCGTGCAACAGGGGCCCGGTGCCTTCTTTGGCATCGGGTCCCCTTTGTTCGGTCTTGTGTGGTTTGGTGCGGTTTGCTGCGGGAGGGTCTAAGCCTGCTCCGGACCGTGCGGCTCGTAAATGATCACCTTGAGGGGTTTCAGGCGGTAGTTGTTGCATGGGTTCAGGACCTGCGGGCAATTCGAGATGCCGACAAGGACGTCCATTTCGGCTCTGAAGTCGACGTGGTCCCCGGCCCGGCTCCTGGGCACGTCAATGGCCACGGAGTGGTCGGCTCCCACGGTCAGATTCATGAAGACGTTGAAGGCGTAGGGTACATCTTTCCAACCGATGCCCCACGGACGCAGGGCGGCAAAGAAGTTGTCCCGGCAGTTGGGGGTCGCGTCCTTGCCGTAGCGCAGTTTGTTGGTGTACCCGGAACAGGCGCCGCCGATGATGTCGTGCCAACCCACGGTATCGGCCACGATGGTCAGCATCAGGCTTGCTTCGTCTGACCAGATGCCGTGGCCGGTGGTCAGGCGGATCGTCCGGTTCAGGAGTGCTGTGTTGGGCGGTGACAGCTTCTCCTCCAGCCGGTGGAGGTTGAAGCAGACCAGGTCTCCGACCTGCTGGCCCTCCACGTCGATGAGCCGCAATACCTGGCCCTTCCTGACCTCCCAGGCCATCGCGCCGCCGGGCGCCATGACGGTTGTGCTGACGATTTTCCCGGGCACCTGCTCACTCTGGCTGGCCATCTCCGGCATCTTGGGCCCCTCCCTGCTGTTGCTGCGTCACCTGCGGGTGCGGTAACGTCGGCACGGCTTGAATGCTGTTGCAAGAGGCGTTTCGCTGCTCGGGCCGCTGTTACCTTTTTGCTACGTCACCCATGAGGCCAACGCAATGCACAAGACCCCGCCAACCCACAGCAAGCCTTCATCCGGGATCTGTACCATGGGGCTTAGGCCACTTACCGGCTGTGCCACCGTTTCCCGCAGATGTCCCTCGGGTAAGAGCGCTGACCTTCATCCCGCGCCTACCTCGTCAAAGGGACCATATCTCGGCATAAAGCTCCATATCGCCGCCATTAAGCTCCATATCGCGGCGATAAATGTCCATATTGTGCCATAAGGATCGGTATCGCGACCGTGCAGATTGATTTCGCCGCCATCAATGCCGTTACCGGCCCTTCAAGACCCATTTGTATCCTTCGGCTAACGCTTCCAACTGGACCTTACCCGGCGAGGCCTTGAACCTCCAAACTGTCGGAGCTGCCAGGCGTAGAAGAAGAAGCGGGAGGGGCAATGCCTCCCGCTTCTTCTCTTGGATATGCACTCACCGTGCATAAAACACCTGCCAGTCCACCTTACGGACGCTTACCCCATGCACGTACGCTTCCTGAATCACCGCCAGTAGGGCTTTTTCCGATCTGCGGCGCGGTTGAAGAAGTGAAGGAAAATAAGTGCCCTGGCGACGCTCGTAGCGGCCGGCCCCTGTCTTGACAGCCACCTCCAGCTCCATTAATTGCTGAGCCAGCACCTTGACCCCTTCGCGCAACAAATCAACATCTTTTGTCGCCCCGAGCTTATGGAGCAATTCGGTAATGGAGACACTGTTACTGGCCTGATGAATTTACACCACGGGCTGGGACTCTAACCTACATGGTGTATATTGTCATCACGTCATACGAGCAGACGGAAGACTTGGCTGGCTTCTTTGACATTCTTCGTACCGCTATGGCCTCCGATTACCACTAGGCCGGCCAGGGCGCCCGCCGGCCGCGGCCAACACTACTCCCGAGGGGATCCCCTTGGCCCGGCGGGCGACGCCCCTCGCTGCGGCTAAGCCGCAGCAAACTTCATCTGCCCAATCGCCGGCAAAATCAAGATTTCGCCCACAGCCTACTTCCAGTACAACAGCCTGTATAACCCTCCCGTAAGAATAACGTCACGAGCCGCTCCGTTTTTGAGGAGCGGCTCGTGTGCGCTTTCTGCTGAACTGAAGCGAGTGACAGATTCTATTGCGTGGTGACAGGAATTATTCCGCGGTGACAGCAACCATTTCGTGTGCACACTCGCGCCCACCAGAATCCCCAGCCCTACTCCACTGTCACCGACTTCGCCAGGTTGCGCGGCTTATCCACGTCGTGCCCCCGGGCGACGGCAGCGTAGTAAGCGATCAACTGCAGCGGCAAAACGGAAAGCACGGGGGCAAGCCAGCGCTCGGTGCGGGGGATATAGAGGATCTGGTGGCAGTGTGGGGCGGTTTCGGTATCCCCGGCGAGGGCCACGCCCAGCACGTGGGCGTCGCGGGCGCGCACCTCCTGGATATTGCTGATGGTCTTTTCCTTCAGCTCGGCCTGAGTGTTCAGGGCAATCACCGGCACGCCCTGGACAATCAGCGACAGGGTACCGTGCTTCAGTTCGCCGGCGGCGTATGCCTCGGCGTGGATATACGAAATCTCCTTCAGCTTCAGTTGCCCCTCCATGGCCACCGCATAATCCAGGTGGCGGCCAATGAAGAACACATCATCCCGGCGGGCCAGTTCAGCCGCCGCCCTGGCAATGTCGGGCTCCTGCTCCAGCACCTGCTCCACCTGCTCAGGCAGGGCACGCAGGCCGGTCAGGATGCGGGTAGCCTCTTCCGGCGCCAGCCGGCCGCTCTGCTGCCCCAGCCAGACGGCCAGGAGGGTAAAGACGACCAACTGCGTGGTATACGCCTTGGTCGAAGCCACAGCGATCTCCGGCCCGGCCCAGGTGTAAAGCGCCCAGTCAGACTCCCGGGCAATGGACGAGCCGACCACGTTGGTGATGGTCAGCACCCGGGCGCCCTTGCGGCGCGCCTCCCGGAGGGCGGCCAGGGTGTCGGCAGTTTCGCCGGACTGGGTCACCGCCACAAACAGGGTGTCCTCATCCACAAACGGGTCACGGTAGCGGTATTCCGAGGCAATGTCCCATTCCACCGGAATCCCGGCCAGCTTTTCAATCTGGTACTTGCCCACCAGGCCGGCGTGAGCAGCGGTGCCGCAGGCGACAATGGTGATCTTGCGGATGCTGCGTACTTCTTCCGACGTCAGGTTGAGTTCGTTCAGAATCGCCTGGGAGTTGTCGGCGCTGATCCGCCCCATCAGGGTGTCGCGCAGGGCCCTGGGCTGCTCGTGAATCTCCTTGAGCATGAAGTGGGCGTAGCCGCCCTTTTCGGCCTGGCCGGGGTCCCAGGTCACGTGCAGCGTCTCCCGCTGCACGGGGGTACCGTCCAGCTTGCTCAGGGCGATGCCGTCCCGGCTGAGGATGGCCATTTCCCCATCGTTTACCACCAGGGCCTGGCGGGTATACTTGAGCAGGGCGGGAATGTCGCTGGCCAGGAAATTCTCACCTTCACCCAGACCCAGGACCAGGGGCGAGGCCATGCGCACGCACACAATCTTATCCGGCTCATCCTGGCAGATCACGGCCAGGGAGTAGGCTCCCTGCAACTGCGCCGCCACCTTGCGGACCGTTTCGACCAGATCGCCATGATAATAGGCTTCCAGCAGGTGCGGGATGACTTCGGTGTCGGTCTCGGACTGGAACTGGTGGCCGTGTTCAATCAGCAGTTCCCGCAGGGGCATATAGTTTTCGATAATGCCGTTGTGGATCACCACAAACCGGCCGGTGCAGTCCGTGTGCGGGTGGGAGTTATCGTCCGACGGACGGCCGTGGGTGGCCCAACGGGTGTGACCAATGCCGATCCCGGCCCCCTCCAGTTGGCCCGCCACCTTCTCCTCAAGGTTGGCCAGCCGGCCCTTGCTCTTGACTACATGGGTCCGTCCGTCCGCAATGACGGCCACACCGGCGGAATCATACCCGCGGTATTCCAGTTTGCGTAAACCGTCGATCAGGACAGGCAGCGCCTTTTGCCCGCCGATATAGCCCACTATCCCACACATAAGCGTTGCATCCTCCTGAAAACAAAATGGCCGTGCCCCGGCAAACCGGGCACGGCAGGCAGGAGGACATGGCCTGCGGCCCCGGGGCAACGACCCGGCCACAAACCATATGCAAGCAGGGCCCCCGTATGGGCCCTGTTCACCCCGCCCTATTGTCCCGAGCTCACGCCACGGGCTTTGTCAGGCGTTTATCGGCCGTGAACAGCCGGGGGTCACCCGCCGAATAGTTCGAGATCCCCCACCTCGTCAACTGGACGCCACCCGGCGACCAGTCCCGGCGCTCCTTATTCCTCTGCCGTGTCCTGGTTCTTTTACACTATATACGCAGACCGGTCTTCCGTCAATTCGTACGACAAATGGATATATCAGTGGCACATTAAGGAAGTGCAAGCAGCGGATTCCACCGTAGAGGGGGAATCCGCTGCCTGGTTTGTGCCGGTTGACGGCTACATGCTGCTGGGGGCCGGGAGGCCGAGTACCTTCAGCACTTCCGCCAGGGTAGCACGGGCAGCCGCCGTGAGCCAGAGCCGGAAGGACTTTTCCGGGTCAGCCGCCTTGAGAACCGGGGCCGCCTCATAAAACTGATTGTAGAGAGTGGCCAGGTCGTAGGCGTAGTTGGTCAGAATCGTGGGGTTCATTTCCGTCGCCGCCGCCTCCAGGGTATCCGGCCAGTCTGCCAACTGGCGCATCAGGGCCCGTTCCGCCACGTTCAGCTCCGGCGGCAGCGCCGGCAACGGGGGAATCGCGGTTTCGTCCGCCCCGGCCTTGCGCAGGATGCCTGATGCCCGGGCATGGGCATACATGGCATACGGGCCGGTGTTGCCGCGAATGTCCAGGGCACTGTCAATATCAAAGACGATTTCCGTGCCCAGGTTAAAGCGCAGCAGGTAATACCGGATGGCTCCGGCGGCAATCTTCCGGCTGCTTTCGCCTTCTTGCCGGGCCCGCTGCCGGTCGATGGCCGCTTCCATCTGGTCCAGCAGGTCACTGACCTTGATGCCGATGCCCTGCCGCCCGGACATGGCGTACGACGCCTTGCCCTCGGAGGTGTCCAGCCCCAGCCGGGCCGCGGTGGCCGGGCTGAGGGAGACAACGCCGTACCCGACATGGTGCAGGTTGGCCGCTGCCTCGGTGAAGCCCAGGGTTTGCAGCGCCAGCCTGACCATGGCCTGCGGGTACTCCTGGCGCTTGTCGATAACGTTCAGGACCTTGTGCGCCTGCCCGAAAGGCAGTTCAGCACCTTCCCTGGCGGAGGTCCACAGGTCGCCGGTGAACGGGCAGTAGCGGAAGTCCTTCCCCAGCAGACCGAACTTCCAGAGATGGTAGGCAATATCTTTGGCCGTATAGGTCAACACCCCGTTGGAGCGCACCAGCACCTTGTCGGGGTTGTGCTCGTCATCGGTTTCCTCGGTTTCCGGCTGTTTTAGTACCCAGCAGCCGGCCAGCTTGCCTTCTGTTTCACGGGCAAAGAGCGGGGACTGCTGCAGCTTGGCGAAGGCGGCCGCCCAGAAGCCCTCGCGGACGATGTTACTCTCCCACACAAGCAGGTTGTACTGGATGCCGAACTCGGCCATTTCCTCCAGATGGTCCCGGACAATGCGCTCAGCCACCACGCTACCCAGCCAGGCCGTGTTGTTGCCGCCTTCCTCCAGGGCGTGGAGGGTTTCGGCCCGCTTCGGTTTCAAAGCCTCGTTTTCCTGATAGGCCTGATTGACCTTGGCATACACGTCCCAGCAAAAGTCGCCGAAGCGCCGGTACTCGCCCTGGACCTGGACGTTTAAGATGCCCACCACCGTGTCCGCCACCTGGTTGCCCAGGTCGTCGATGTAGTTGTGGACTTCCACCGGGTAACCGGCGCGGCTCATTACCCGGCTCAGGGTATCGCCGATGCAGGAATTGCGCAGGTGTCCGACGTGCGCCGCCTTGTTGGGGTTAATGGAGGTATGCTCCACCACCACCTTCTCCCGGGCACGCCCCTCCGGCGGCACATACCCGATGTCCCCGGCCGCCCAGCGGGCCCAATCCAGGTGAAAATTAATGAAGCCGGGGGGCGCCACCTCGGCCCGGGCAACCAGGGGCGCGTCGGTCAGCCGCGCCTTCAGGTCAGCGGCGATCTGAACGGGCGCACGCCGCAGGGGCCGGGCGAGCTGCATGGCCAGGTTGGTGGCATAATCGCCATGTTCCAGCCGGGCCGGCTGCTCCACCAGCACTTCCAGACCTTCGGGCCAGGGCTGGCCGGATTCCGCCAGCAACGCTTCCGCTGCGGCCCGGATGTGGCCGGCGAGCAGGGTACGGATCATTGAAAAGACACCACCTGTCTAAACTTGTTACCTAGCGTACAAGGTTCACCTGCCGGTGTCAACGTCCCGGCGCAGAGGATCAGGGTGCCCCACCACCCGGCTCAGGTGGGCAAACAGGGCGCTGAGCAGGCGGGCCTCGTCGCTGCGGGGGGCAGCTCGGAGCAGAATCGCCCGTAAATGCGACATGGAGACGACCAACCGCTCATCGGTGGTACGGGGGTACATGGCCAGCAGCAGGTCAGCCAGGGCCTGAAACATGCCTTCCCGCTGGGTACCGGTGGCCAGTTCGGCGTCGGCAGTCAGGGCGGCGACGACACTGGGCACCTCCCCCGCCAAAGGCGGGGTGCCCGAGGCCGGTGTGCCCGTTGGCGCGGGCAGTGCCGGGGCGGCCGGTTCCATCGCTGCCATCCACAGTTCCCATGCCACCACCAGAGCGGCCTGGGCCAGGTTGAGGGAGCGGTTGGCCGGATCGGTGGGTATGGTCAGCAGGGCATGGCAGGTATCCAGAGCGAAATTGGGCAGCCCGTCCTTCTCACGCCCGAACAAAATGGCTACCTGTGCGTCCGCCTGCCGGGCAGCCGTTTGCAGCACCACCGGTGCCGCCTGGCGCGGGGTCAGGCGTTCCCGGCGCGTCTCCCGCGGGCGGCCGCTGGTACCCAGAACCCAACTGCAGTCGGCCAGGGCCGACTGCAGGTCCGGGTAGCGCTCCACCGCCTGGGCGATGGCTTCGGTATGATGAGCGATGCCTTCGATGCGATACGGATCATAGGCGGCCGGTTCCACCAGGCGCAACCGGCGCAGCCCGAAATTACTCATTACCCGGATGACCCCAGCCACGTTGACCACGTCCTGGGGCTGAAATAAAACGATGACGACATTTTGCAGTGCCGCGGTCATGGCGCCCCTCCACTCGGCGTGGGTTCACCCTTCTCCGGCCGGTCCCCGACCGGCGGACTCTGCGCTGTGCCCCTGCCAGGGAGAATTGTACCACGAATTGCCCTCCGGACGGACAGCGGCTGGGTGCAGGGGAATCCAGCAAACGATCTGCGCCCCGCCGGTGGGGGCTGTATCGGCCCGAATCCAGCCCTGGTGGGCCGTAACCACCGCCCGGGCAATGGCCAGGCCCAGGCCGGTACCGCCCCGGGGACGGGAACTGTCCCCGCGGTAAAAGGGGGTAAAGATCTGCTCCTGCTCACCCGGCGGAATGCCAGACCACTGTCCGCGACCTGGAATTCCACCCCCGGGCTGGACCGGCGGGCGGTGACCGTTACAGTACCACCGGGCGGTGTGTGCTGTACACCGTTGCGTACAAGGTTGGACAACACCCGCTCCAGAGCAATGGGATCCGCAGCGGCCAGCATCCCGAGGCCGACCGCCACCCGCCGCATGGGCTCGACCAACTCCCCGGCCGGACCGATCAACGCCAGCACCAGCCGTACCGGTGGCCAGACGCAGGGGCCAGTTCTGGCACCACAGGCTCATGGCGCTCTTCAATCAGGTTGTCGGACGTCTCCCACGGCTCATCCCAAAGCGCTGCGGCAATGCGCTCCCGGGTTAGCACCTGCCCGAGGTGCCGGCAGAACAGTTCCATCAGGGCAAATTCCCGGGCGGTGAGCAGAACCGCCCGGTCCCCGCAGCGCAGGTGATAGGTAGACGGCTCCAGCCAGAACGACCCGGCGCGCAGGTCTGCCGGGGGGCGGACGCCGCGCCGGGCCAGCGCCTCCAGGCGGGCCAGCAGTTCGACGAAGGAAGAGGGCTTGCCCAGGTAGTCGGCGGCGCCGGCGCGCAGCCCCGTGACCCGGTCCGCCACCGCATCCAGGGCAGTCAGCATCAGCACCGGCGTGGACAGCCCGCGGGCTCGCCAGCGCGCCAGTAACTCGTCCCCGGAGAGGGCAGGGAGCAGCCGGTCCAGGATGATGACGTCGTGGCGCCGTACAGGACGAACAGGTCTGCTTCCTGACCGTCGGCCGCCACATCAACCCGCCAGCCCTCTTCCCGCAGACCTCCGGCCACGGGGGATGGCCGGGCGGCAGTCGCACGGCCAGATCACTGCCCACATCCGCCAGTGCCGGACCAAAGGCAGCCAGGGCGGCACACGCCCGGTCGGCAGCCCAACCCTTGGCCACGCCGCCCAGGTCCAGACCCACCCCGGACGGCGCTGTCACCAGGCAATGCCGGCGATCAATCTGCACTTCCCGCCAGCGGCCCGGGCGCCAGCCCGGCGGGGCTGCCAGCAAGGCCGGCAGACCGGGGCGCCCGCGCAGCCGGGGGAAGTCGCAGGCATACCCGGCCGACTCCAGACACGGCCGCACCGTTGGATCAAACAGGTCGTCGGCCAGGTCCATGGCTACTGCCAGCACATCGGCCAGGAGTGGAGACACCAGGCAGGGCGCCCCGGAGGCCGCATACAGTCGGTTCAACTCACTGTCGGGCCGAAAGCGGCTGAGAACCGACTCCGCCCTGTTGAACCAGTGTTGCTGGTAGTCCAACGCCATTCGGGCCGGCTCCTCCTGCCCCGGACCCGGCAGGACCACAGGCCAGACGCCGGTACCCATGCAACAAAAGCGGCGTTCCATGGCCTACGACCTCCTGGACCGTGCCTGCGGCAGGCGAACGGCCGGGATAGGCGCCCGATTCGGGCTGCAACTGATCGGGTCCTGGGGCTGGGGGCCGCTGCGAAAAGCTACCCCGGCGCCCAGACCGGCAGCCGTCAGGCAAAAGCGAACGAGATTCGGGTTCAACTTATTAGCCATGGTTCAGCCTCCTTCCCCGCCATCGTAGCGGGCAGGGCTGAACTGAACCTGAAGGCGTCCGGATGATCAGGATTGCGGGCGCAGAACCGGCAGCACGGTGAAATCCCCCCGGTTTTTCAGATCTGCCCGGCCAATCGGCCGTGACCATTCCCGCCCCTCCAGCACAGCCGGCTTGCCTGCAACCAGGAGTTGCACCCTTTCGACCTGATCAAACTCCGTCAGGGTGTACACCAGACAATAGGTGACCGTGTTGGCCCAGGTACTGCCGCTCCTGGTATAGAGCTGCTCCGAAAGGTTGACCGTAGCCACGCCGCCCTGAAGCGAAACATCGTAGACCCTGGTCCCGGCCGGAATGCCGCTGGATAGCTTCAGATACTCCGGTGGCTGGAGCAGTTGATTCACCGCCGCCCGCAGAACCGCCTGGCTGTGCGGCACCTGCAGGGTGACCGGCTGGAGGGCAGTGTCCCCGGAGTAACCGTCCACAAAGTACACCGTCACCGGCATGGCTTCCCGGCCCTCGGAGCGGTCCAAACGCTGCCGGGCGGCCATCTGATCGGCCGGCACCGTAAAGGCCGCCGGAGCCGGGCCGCCACTGGCAGCGGAAGGGGAAGCCGGAATCGCCGCGCCGGGACTGACCGGCGCGTCTGCAGCCGCCTGCCGGGAACTTGCACCAGGTGCCGGCCCCGGCACGACAGGCGTCGCCACCGGCGCGGCGGGGGTCACCGCCGGTGCGGCCGTGGCGGCCCCTGCAGATGATACCGGTGCAGCAGACCGGGTGTCCGAGGCCGGCGCCTGCGGGGCGTCGCCCTCGCCCGGCCGCTGCGACCAGTACCCTAACAGGATCAACCCCGCGATCAGGGCACCCCCCCAGAGCAGGGGCGAGTAACGGCTCCAGCGGCCGGCCCGCCCCCGGGGGGCCGCCGTGCGGCCCCGACCGCTCCCCCGGGCTGAGCCAGTGCCCCTGCTCCGGGCGGAGCCGTTCCCCCGGGCCGGACGACTGTAGCCGGCGGCTGCCCGCTCCGGGCGATCTGTTCCCCGCGGCGGCTTACGCGAGTTCAGTGGCAATAACCTCCCTGATCGCACCGGCCAGTTGCTTCAGACCGTGTAACTCCGGCCCCTCCAGCATGACCCGGATCAGCGGCTCAGTGCCGGACGGGCGTACCAGCACACGGCCGCCGTCACCGAGGGCGGCGGCTGCCGCCGCAATAGCCGCTTCGATCCGTGGGTTCTGCTCCCAGCCATCCTTGCTGCGAATCCGCACATTCTCCAGGATCTGCGGAAAATGCTGCATCTGTCCGGCAAGTTCCGAAAGCGGGCGGCCGGACCTGGCCACACAAGAAAGCAACTGTGCGGCAGTCAGGATGCCGTCGCCGGTGGTGCTGTGCTCCAGAAAGATCACATGGCCCGACTGTTCGCCGCCGATGCCGGCGCCGGTCCTGAGCATTTCCTCCAGCACGTAACGGTCGCCCACCTTCGCCCGCACCAGGCGAAGGTGATGTTGGCGCAGCAGCACCTCAAAGCCCATGTTGGACATGACCGTTGCCACCACCGTGTCGGTCTTGAGAGCCCCACGCTGGTGCAAGTCCAGGGCACAGACCGCCATGATCTGATCGCCGTCCACCAATTCACCCTGTTCGTCCACGGCAATACAACGGTCGGCGTCCCCGTCGTGGGCAATACCTGCGTGGGCCCCATGCCGGCGGACGGCAGCCTGCAAGGCCTCGGGATGGGTGGAGCCACAACCGGCATTGATATTCACGCCATCCGGTTCGGCGCCGATCACGATAACCTCGGCGCCCAACCGGCGCAACACTGCCGGCGAGAGCTGGTAGGCTGCACCATGGCCACAGTCCACCACGACCCGCACACCGTCCAGGCGGTTGGGCACGGTGGCAGCCACGTAATCCACGTAGCGTTCCAAACTCGCTCCCAGGGGTTTTTGCTCCCCGACCCCTGCACCGGTGGGTCGGTTAAAGGCATCTCCTTCGCCCCTGACCAGCCGCTCCAGTTCATCTTCCACCGCATCGGGCAGTTTATAGCCGTCCCGAGAAAAGAACTTGATCCCGTTATACTCGGCCGGGTTATGGCTGGCCGAAATAACGACCCCGAAATCGGCCCCCAGTTCCCGGGTCAGGTAAGCCACCGCCGGCGTTGTCGCGACTCCCAGGCGGTAGACATCGCCCCCGGCCGACTGAATCCCTGCTGCCAGAGCATCCCCCAGCATGATCCCCGATCGCCGGGTATCCCGCCCGACCACCGCCAGGGGCCGGTGAGTACGGGCGGCCCCGCCGCCGGCACCCACCAGCCGCCCTGCGGCTGCCAACCGTGTCGCCGCCAGACCCAGCGCAAAGGCCAGCTCAGGGGACAACTCGACAGAATTGGCGATGCCACGTACGCCATCAGTCCCAAACAGTCGCGGCATAGTGCTGCTCACGCGCTCCTTTCAGCCATTCGGACACCGCCTGTTGCCATTTTGGGGCGGTGCCAACCGCAGAGACAAAAGTCAGGGTTTTTTCTCGCTAATACTGATTTCCAGCCGATCCGGTTCCACCGACACAACCTCCAGCCCACGGGGTTTTGTGAAACGCACCGGTAACGCGTGCGTGCCCGGCCCGAGGTTCTCCAATTCCAGGTGGGCCACCAGATTGTCCGGATTGAATTTATCCAGGATCAGTTTTGGCCCGGACAGGCGGAAAGTGACCTCCTGCACCGCTGGCAGGGCTTCCAGATTCGCGGCCAGATGCCAGTGATCCAGCTTGACCTTGCTGAACATCCGCTCGGTCCAGAGTTCGGTCACGTTCACAGTAACCGTGATATAGTCCCGATCCAAACTTTCCGCCCCAGGGGGCTTAACCAGTTGGGCCTGCACGGTAAAAGGTTCGATCTGGCCGCTCAGATCAATCGGGGCCGTGATTACCTCTTCCCAACTCTGGTGCTGCTCCTGCGGCCCCCGCACCCGGATGGTGTCAGGATCTATACTTACACTGAAGGTATACCCATCGGGCACCCGTCCGGAGAACTTGGGCTGCACGGGCACCTCCTTGAACGGCGGCAGGCGGAAGACCCGGATCACAGTCGGGAGCGTTTGCGGCGTGAGGTTGATGTTGGGGACTTCCATACCGGAAGCATCGACGGCGATCAGGTTCGCCGGTCGCTGGGTCTCCAGGGCCTCCGTAATGCCGGACATATCCGGGCGGGCCTCGATGCGGGCCACCCGCGCGACCTCTCGTTGCAGCCCGCTGACCTCGACGGGTGATTGATCTTTCAAGGCAGCCTGGAACTTCAGATTATCCTGGACCCGTTCCCCGTTCACCAGCACGGGGACCAGGCCCTTTTTTACTTGCTTCTCCAGGGTGACAAAGACCTGCTGCGGCTCCACCCCTACACTGACTGTTTGTGGCAGACCCTCAACGCTGACAGGGACCAAGTACTGGCCGCTGTCCGTGAAACCCAACAGGTTTAGCTTGGCTTGAATATTTTCAACCCGGACCGTTGCAACTTCTCGTTTTGGACCCTTGATGTTGACTTCGACCGTTTGCTGGCCCTGCCCCAGCACGAGCATACCGGCAGCCGTCATGGAGGTCTGCAGCTTCACAGGAAACGACTTTTGTACTTCGGCCGACTGGGTGCCCGAGATATTGAACCAAAGGATCAGGGCGAGGAGAATGGATAGCACTCGAACGACTCCGTCCCGTTGTAACAATCGCTCCACGTGCAACCAGTCCCCCCTTCCCGTTGGTAATCGGTTGGATCAGTGCGTGCTGCCCCAATGCCAGAAGGCCCGGCCCGGTGCCGGTCTTGGTGCCAACAGGGCGGTCAGCAATTCCCGCAGAGCCTTTTCGTCGAGGTCCCGAATCAACTTGCCGCTGTTGGCCACCGAGATCGTGCCGGTCTCTTCCGACACCACCACGGAAATGGCATCGCTATGTTCGGTTACACCGACCGCCGCCCGGTGGCGGGTGCCCAGGTCATGGGATAGATAGGTGGCTTCCGCCAGTGGCAGCCAGCAAGCCGCCGCCATTACCCGGTTGCCACGCACAATCACAGCGCCGTCATGCAGCGGGGTATTCTCGATAAAAATATTGGTCAGCAGTTCCCAACTGATGTGACCTTCAATTTTAATACCACTATCAATGATTTCGCCCAGTCTGGTCTCCCGCTCCAGTACCACCAGAGCGCCCGTCTTGTTCCGGGACAGGATCTCCGTACACTTGACCACCTGGTCGAGCATCCGGCCGACATCTTCCACCCCCAGCTCAGAGATCCCGGTGGTGGGAATGAAACGACCGCGCCCAAGGGTCTCCAGCGCCCGACGCAACTCGGGCTGAAACACAACCGGAAGGGCAACGGCGGCGGTGATGACGGCTTGATCCAGAAGCCACTTCAGGGTGTACAGATTCAAGGCCCGGCTTGCCGCGTTGGCCAGCAGCAGCACAAAAATCCCGTTGATCAATTGCACAGCGCGGGTGCCGCGAATCAGGATAAACAGCCGGTAGAGCACATAGGCTACCAGGCTCACGTCCAGAACGGCCAACACGATCTCTGACAACGAAAATCTGGTAAGTTCAGCCAGTGCTTGCACCTACCCCGCGCCCCCCTTCGGGCTTGGCCCACGTCAGTATGATAACACGTACACCCACGGGAGTTCAGGCCCACGTAAGAATTTAACTAGCTCCGGCGCCCGGAGGCGGGGTAGTCATTGCCACTCCCCCACCAGCCGCCGCAGCGTCCGGGCGGCGGCCTGTACATCGGGGGCGCCGGCAACGGCCCGACCTACGCCCAGCCCGTCGGCACCGGCCTGCAGCACCGGCACGCAGTTCCAGGCCGAGATCCCCCCCACCGCCACAACCGGACACGCAGCCGCGCCAACGCTGACGGCATGGGCAGCCACCACGCTGCGGATGCGGCGGACCAGTTCAGGGCCAAGGGGTTCCCGCCCGCCACCGGAATAGACGGGGCCGGCAAGCAAGAAGTCGGCCCCGGCCAGCAGAGCCGTTTCGGCCTCCTCCTCTGACTCCACATACACCCCGATCCATCGCCCGCTCCCCAGGAGCCGACGCACCACCGGTACAGGCAAGCCGTCCCGCTCCACACAGAGCCCGTCGGCCCCCACCGCCAGGGCGAGGTCCGCCCGCCGGTGGATCAGCAGGGGCACCTGCAGGCGCCGGCAGGCAGTGGCCAGACCCTCGGCCTGTACGTACGCCTCGCCATCGGGCAGGTGTGGGCCAGCGAACTGTACGGCCGTAATCCCGCCCGCCACCGCATCGAACGCGACGGCAGCCGGTGGGCGCTCGCCGGCATCAAGGCTGGCAAGAACAAGGACCAGGGAGAGGTCCGGAACAGCCATGACATCATCCCCCGCTTAACACCCCGGGGCCTGCCCGGGCCCGAATGAGCCGTCCGAGTGCAGAAACCCCCGGGGGCTTCCCGGGGGTAGTGGGCTATTCGACCTTGGCGGTGTCGTCGTCCTCCGGCTGAGAAGCAGAAGTGTAGTAAGCCAGGCTCTGCAGTTCAATCGTCAGGTCGATGTTCTGGACAAAGATCTGCGCCGATACCTTGAGCTTGGCCGGTGCAAAGTTCAGAATGGCCTCGATGCCAGCAGCAACCAGTTGATCTGCCGTGCTCTGGGCTTCGGTCGCCGGCACCGTAATGATGCCAATCTTGATACTTTCTTCCTTGGCCACCCGGACGAGATCGGCTATGCTCCTGATCTGCACACCCATAATCTCGGTGCCCACTTTAGACGGATCGGCATCAAAGATGGCGGCAATCCGAACGTCTTTGTGTTTGGAAAGACTGTAACGGGCCAGCGCGTAGCCGAGGTGACCGGCACCCACCAGGCAGGCGTTTACCCCGTGGTGCAGGCCCAAGATCTTGCTGATCCGACGGCTGAGCAGTGCCGTGTCATACCCGACCCCCCGGGTACCAAACGCTCCGAAGTAGGCCAGGTCTTTACGAATCTGTTCCGGAGAGAATCCCGTGCGTTCCGCCAATTCCGCAGACGATACGATCGGCACCTCGGCAGCCTGAACTTCCTCCAGCACCCGCAAATATACCGGCAAACGTTTGATGGCAGCCTCGGGGATCTTCGGTCTACGCATACGGCACTCCCCCCTCATATCCCCTGCATGTACGCGGTCATCGGGTGTTACCCCGTAAACCTAAAACTGCCGGTTGATAATGAAATCCGCCAGCACCTGGAGGGTCTGGCTCCCGGTCAGATCCTGTACCTTGGCCAGTTCACCGTTGGCCTGGTGAATGTACTGATCAGCCTGTTCGCGGGCATACGTAAAGGATCCGGCCGCTTCGAGGATTTCCTTTACCCGCGCCACTTCTGCATCGCCAATATTCCGGCTGTTGATCATCTCCCGCAACTGAGCAGCACGCGGGGAGTGGGCCAGGCCGTGGAGGACGGGTAAGGTCAGAATACCTGTCTTCAGGTCGCCACAGACCGGCTTGCCTACGGTACGGGCCGATCCCATATAGTCCAGCATATCATCGGCAATCTGGAAGCTGAGCCCGATCCCGAGACCATAATGATATAATGCCTCGACTGCAGCCTCATCTGCGCCACCCATGATCGCGCCAACGCGGCAGCATTCAGCAATCAGGTAGCCCGTCTTCTGACCGATGCGCCGGATATAATCGTCTTCCGTTTGGTTAACATCAAAACAGGACGCCATCTGCACCAGTTCGCCACGGCTCATTTCAAACACTACATTGGCCATTAGTTGAACGACGCGATTATCACCTGTCTGCGCCAGCACGGAGAAGGCCTTGGCAAACAGATAGTCCCCGGTGAGCACCGACACCTGATTATTCCACAGCGCATTGACAGTAGGCATCCCGCGCCTGACCATGGCCTTGTCGACTACGTCGTCGTGCACAAGCGTGGCCATATGAATCAGTTCGGCTGCCACTGCCACCGGAATCACACGCTGAAGATTATAGCGAGGGAACTTGGCGGCCAGCAAAACCAGGGCCGGACGAATGCGCTTGCCGCCGGCACGCAGCAAGTGCGTGGACACTTCGCCCACCAGCCGATCGCGCGTGTCCAGCGCAGCCTCTACGGCAACCTCAACCTCGCGCAATTCCGCTTCAATTCCGGCAAAAACCTGGAGTGTCTTGACCCTGGTGTCAAGGGGCTGCGGGTTCACCCGATCACCTGCTTCACCGTATTCAGGTGCACCCTTGGCACCTGCACCTTTGGACATAGTTTCACAAGCCTACTCCCGTAAAGGCTACGTTTATTGTACTCGAAAGCCCGGTGTCCGTAAATGGTGCCGATTTCAACGCAGGACCTGCTCCTGCGTTCGTCCGGCCTCCTGCCAGCGGACCTTGATGTGTGTGGACCAGGCAGCAATCCAGGCAAGGCGACGGTCCAGACCGGCTGCCCGGGGGTCAAGCGGCCCCAGGCGAAACCGTTGTTCCACACCGGCCGGCCACACCGCCACCTCGGAACCAACCGGCACCCACCGGGTCAGGGCCAGGCCGCCGGCCAGTACCTGCACATGCTCAGCCGCCCCCCTACCGGTATTTCTAACTTCAATTTCTATCATATAGAGCTTATCTGCCGGCAATACCTGCACCAAATGTGCGGTCCAGGCTGGGCGGTTGTCCAGGTCTGCCCGTGCCCACTGGGGCACCGCCGCCAGAATCAACACCAAACAACCTGCAATCAGCGACCGCTTGCGTTGCACTACATCACCCCTCCTCTGCAGGATTCCCCGATCTGCGGGGCGAATTCGCTGCAGCCAGCGAGAAGGCGCAGACCAAGAGGGGGAAGAGCATTGGATTTGAGGCAGAGGGCGATGGCCCTAACCCCGGACCTGACAGCCTGGCGACGCTATCTTCATGCCCACCCTGAACTGAGCTTTCAGGAAACTGAGACTGCCACCTTTATTCGCCGACACCTGAGCGAACTGGGGATCGAATGGACCAATCCCACCGGAAACTCAACAGTCGGCATCCTGCGCGGCCGGCGCCCCGGCAAGACGGTGGCGGTCCGGGCCGATATCGATGCGCTCCCCATCACTGAAGAAAACGATTTCGGCTTTGTCTCCACCCACCCCGGTGTGATGCACGCCTGCGGGCATGACGGTCACACCGCCATTCTGCTGGGCGTGGCCCGGCTGCTGGCCCGGGAGCCCGATTTCAGCGGAACCGTCAAGCTATTGTTCCAGGAGGCCGAAGAAATGCCGCCCGGCGGCGCTAAAGCCCTGGTAGAGGCAGGCGTCCTGGAGGATGTGGACCATGTCATCGGCCTGCACCTGATGAGCGATATCCCTACCGGTCGGGCCGGCATCATCGCCGGACCCATGACCGCCAGCGCCGACTTTTTTGATGCCAAAATCATCGGTCTGGGCGGCCACGGCGCCAGCCCGCACCAGACCATCGACGCGGTGGTGGCAGCCAGCAGCTTTGTCATGAATCTGCAGACAGTCGTGGCACGCAAGGTGGACCCACTTCATCCCGCCGTAATCAGCGTCGGAACGATTCAGAGCGGCTTCACCTACAACGTAATTGCCCCCAGCGCCGAAATGAAGGGGACCGTACGCGCTTACGACGAAAGCACCCGTCAGTTCATGCAGTCCGAGATCCAGCGGACCCTTGAAGCCACCTGCGCCGTCTTCGGCGCCCGCAGTGAATACCAATACACCTGGGGCTACCCCGCCACCGTCAACCACCGGTACGAAACCGAGGTGTTCCAGGCGGCGGTCCGGGATACCCTGGGCGCCGACGCACTGGTCGACCAGCGCCCGGTGATGGGTGGCGAGGATTTCAGTTACTACGCCCTGGCCCGGCCCGGAGCCTTTCTGTTCCTGGGTTGCCGCAGCGAGGCAGCCGGATCGGTCTGGCCCCACCACCATCCCAGGTTTACCATTGATGAAGCCGCCCTGCCCCAGGGGGTAGAGGTCTTGACCCGGGCGACGCTGAAATTACTGGGGTAACATGTTCCCCTGTACAACAATGACTGCCGGCCGTCAATGGCCGGCAGTCATTGTTGTTCCCCGCATGGGTGCGCCGCCCGTGCCGCCCGTTGCCCGTCCTGACGCCACACCCTTACGCCTGGCCAGTTCGAGGGTATTCAGGATCCGCACCAGGCGGATTTCATCCCTTTCCAGTAATTCTATAAATGAACAACCGTATTCGTAAGCAGTTATGGTATCAGTTTTACGAAGCACTTGGGCGTCCAGGGCAAACCGTTCGTTATCCAGGCAGAATTGCAACCTGACCACAATGCGGCTACGGATCTGAAATTCCCGCTGACAGCTAAAAAGCATGCCACCGGCCGACAGGTTCAGAACCTCACCGCGGTCTGGATGGATGCTATTAATAGCCGTTTTGCCACCGGCCTGCCACCAGGTGATGTCAACACCTACGTCACCGAACGCGACCCGAAAGTACCGCCGGTCCTGGGCCAACTGCACCCTGTACCCCCCCTTTCCTATCTACACCTGCCCGTAGTTAGAAAAAAAGGCCTGGTATGGGTATTCGTTTCTTGATTTACTTTTCCTTCCTGATTGGGTCAAACATTTGATCTGGCGCTGGTCACGCCGGGGGGCCAGAACGGTCCGAATTAACCTGCCCGACCAGCCGGAGCAGTTGTCGCATGCGGTGATTGACACCCGACTTGCCGACCGGCGGGCGACACATGGCCCCCAGTTCAGCCAGACTGGCCTCCGGATGAGCCAGGCGCAATTCCGCCAACTCCCGGAGAGTGGGTGCCAGTGCCGCCAGCCCGCCCCGGATCGCCAGTTGGCGAATGGATTCCACCTGCCGGGCCGCGGCGTCCATCGTCTTGCGCAGGTTAGCCGTTTCCGCATTGATTTCACGGTTAATATTGTTTTTTATTTCCTTGAGAGCACGGACATCTTCATAGCGGAGCAAGTGCTGGTGTGCCCCCACCAGAGCCAGAAAACGGGCGACCTGCTCGCTGTCCTTTAAATACAAAACAATGCTGTCTTTACGCTGGGCCAGACGCACAGGCAGAGATACACCAAATAATACCTGGCCCACACCGTCGGCCAACGCAGGACCGGGACAGACCAGTTCCAGGTGATGTGCGCGCTCCGGGTCACTGACCCAGCCGGAACCCAGGAACAACCCGCGCAGAAAGGCGCTGGCGCAGCATTTGCGTTCCAGCACCGCTCTCGGCACGTCTTCCTGAATGCGGCCGGCCCCGTCCAGAATGCCGGCGAGGCCAAGCAGGGAACGCAGGCCCTCCTGATCGGGAATGCGGACATGAAAGGCCAGGTTTTTCCGCAGCCGGGAACGCCGCCTGACCAGCACCTCTATACGCAGGGTCCAATCGCGGCGCACCAGCTTGAGGATCTTCCGAGCCACCGCCCCGTGGTCAGTCTGCAACGTCAGGGCCATCCGACCGCCTCCGGCCAGCTCCAACGTACCGGCCGCACGCACCAGGCCGGCCAGTTCCGCCTGCCGGTCACAAGGAGCGGGGGGCCACAGGCGGGCTAACTCGTTCTTGACTTCGGTCGAAAAAGACAAGTCACCGACTGCGATAGGAGCCACCCCCACGGACCCTACTCTTTCCCGCGCTGCCCATAGGCCGTCCGGAAATAACGGAACATGAAATTCCGTTCCTCCTCAGGCAGGATAATCGGCTCACCCATCTGCTTGGCCAAATGGAAGATCTGGGCCGCCTCTTCAATACCCATGGCAATATTATAGGCCTCACGCAGGTGACGGCCCACAGCCATCACCCCGTGATTTTGAAACAGGCAGGCCACCCCGTCAGTGCCAATGGCGTCCAGTGCCGCCTGGGCAAACCCTTCCGTGCCACTGCGAACGTAAGGGGCCACCGGAATGGTACCGCCCACCAGGGCAGCCAGTTCAGTGCTGATGACCGGCAGCGGCATAGCCAGGCAGGCAAATGCACTGGCATATATGCTATGGGTATGTACCACCCCGTTCACGTCCGGGCGGCTCAGCATGATATGCCGGTGCAGCGGTGTTTCCGAAGATGGCTTGCGGTGGCCATTGACCACCCGCCCGGAGACGGCATCAATAATCACAATATCCTCCGGACGCAGGGTGTGGTAGTCCATCCCGGAGGCGGTTACCCCAAACAGGCTGGAATTGGGGATGCGGCAGGAAACATTACCGGACGTGCCACGGACCAGACCTTCCAGACTCATGGTTCTGGCAACCTCAACGATCTGCTTGCGGACGTCTTCGTATAGCACTGCGGTCACAGTCCTCCCTGACTCGTCTTGCGAACACCTTGGCTCTTTTCCAGCAGGCGCTGGCGCAGCCACAGCAGCTCCCAGGGAATACGGTCTGTCCGGGCCGGCCGGTCAAGGGTCAGCTCGGCCACCTTGGCGGCCAGCCGGGCCGCGTGGTGGCGCACAAGGTCGCCGTGTACATCCACCAGATCCGCCGTGACGACCTCCAGACCCAGGCAGGCGATTTCCGCCATGTCTGCTTCCACCACGTGCGCACCTCGTTCAGCATAACGGCGAACCTGAGCCTCAGGTATCGCCCCTGTATTCACCAACACACAGTCAACCATTCCGGCCCCGGCCTGCTCAATGATCGCCTGAATGTGCTGACTGGCCGTGTAGCGCGTGGTCTCGCCGGGCTGAGTCATGATATTACTTACGTAAACTTTTAGTGCCTTCGTACGGCGCAGGGCCGCGGCAATTTCCGGAACCAGCAGGTTAGGAATCACGCTGGTATACAGGCTCCCGGGCCCGAGGACCACCACATCTGCCTCTTCAATCTGCTGCACCGCATCCTCCACAGCCCGGGCGCCCACGGGCTGTAAATGAAGGCGCCGAATCGGGGCCGGCGCCGCACCGATGGCGCTCTCCCCCTCGACCACCTGTCCGTCGGTCAGTTCAGCCCGCAGGGTGACCTGGTCCAGGGTGCTGGGTATGACCCGCCCACGCACCGCCAGTACCTGGCTGGATTCGCGGACAGCCCGGTAGAAGTCGCCGGTAATCTCGCTCATGGCGAGGATAAAGAGGTTTCCGAAGGTATGGCCGCTCAGACCCTCCCCCTGGCGAAAGCGATACTGAAACAGCCGTTCCATCACGGGTTCGCTGTCGGCGAGGGCGACCAGACAGTTGCGGATGTCCCCTGGCGGCAGAATGCCGAATTCAACCCGCAGCCGCCCGGACGAGCCTCCGTCATCGGATACGGTCACGATGGCGCAAATATTGGCCGTGTACTCCTTCATTCCCCGCAGAACTGCGGGTAGGCCCGTACCCCCGCCCAGCGCAACCACCCTGGGGCCGAGTAATAGCTGGCGCCGCTGGTAAAACTTCTCCGCCAGCCGGTTTTCGCCGGGGTTCAGGGTTTCCAGCACTGATTTGACCAGGCGCAACATACTGCCCAGGGCGAGGGCCACCCCGATCCCGGTCACGAGAATTCCCGCCACCCACGGGTGGAGGATGGGGCTGGTCGGTCCCCCGTGCCATGCGGTATGGATCCGGGATAACACGTGGCCGGCCTCCAGCAGAAACGACAGGCCCCCCCCGATCAGCAGGACTCCGGCGACACCCGCCGCCAGCCACCGCTTCAGGCCCAGCCCGGGTAGCAGCCAGCGCCAGACCCGTAACATTATGACCTGTCCCCCGTCCGGTTTCGGAATGCATCCCGATGTTCGTCCGTAACGGTATATTGCCGGTCCCGTAACCATTCCGCCAGTCGCAGGGCCAGGACCACTGACCGGTGCTGGCCACCGGTACAGCCAATGGCTATGGTCAGTTGCGTCCGGCCTTCCGCACTGTAGTGCGGCAGCAGAAAGCTAAGTAAATTCAATATCCGCTTCAGGAACTTCTGGGTGACACTCCAGCGGGTCACGTATTCCTGAACGGCAGCGTCGTGGCCGGTGAGGTCCTTGAGGGAAGCCACGTAGTGCGGATTGGGCAGGAAGCGAACATCAAACACCAGGTCGGCGTCCAGGGGCAGCCCGTGTTTGTAGCCGAAGGACACAACATTTACGAGCAGCGGCGGGCGACCCAGGGCTTCTTCACCGCTGAACAGGCCCATGATTTCCTGCCGGAACTGGTTCACGCCCATACTGGAAGTATCCACAATGTGGTTCGCCCGGCCGCGCAAATCGTCCAGCAGGCGGCGCTCCCGGCGGATTGCTTCAAGGATACGCCCCTGCTGGGCCAATGGATGCCGGTGCCGGGACTCCTTGTAGCGGCGGACCAGAACCTCGTCATCGGCTTCCAAAAACAGAATGGTATAGCTGAAGCCCTGTTTCTCCAGCTCTTCCAGGGCACTCATGGTCTGGGTAAAAAACTGCCCGCCTCGAATGTCAATGCCTAGTCCGAGTTTATTCAGTTTTCCTTCCGACTGCACACACATCTCGGCCATTTTCGGTATGAACGTAGGTGGAAGATTGTCCACGCAAAAAAAGCCCAGGTCCTCCAGGCATTTTAGGGCCTGGGTCTTACCGGCGCCCGACATGCCTGTGACAATGACCAGGCGAATAATTGACTTCATTGGTTTCACCCCGCCCCAGTCTTTTCGCTTCCGGGCGGGGTTTTCCTTCCCGTTCACACCAGCCCGTTCATACCGGCCCGCCCAGCCCGGCTACGGGTGCGGCTGCCCTGGTTGGTACTGCCGGCACCAATCAGAGAACGGTGTGCCGGGGTCCGCCGGGAAAGATTCCGCTTCCGGTCGATGTGTGTCTTCCGCCGGTGTCTCACCGGACAGAACTACTGGCTGATCCGCTGCCGCCCGGGGTCGGGAAACCGTCTCCTTTGCCTTCCGCTTGATCAATCCAGGCCCTCCTTTTGCATTCAGGATCTGCTCGGGCCGCAACCCGGCGGCGGCGGCTATCTGCAGGGCCGAATCCAGCCTGCCCACATCCTCGGGCCGGTGCGCATCTGAACCCAGGCTGAACACGCAGCCCTCGCGGGCGGCCAGACGGCAGTAATCCACCGTCATGTGCCCATGTGAGGCGTTGATTTCCATGGCGGTCTCACGGTCCGCGCAGGTCCTGGCTAATTCCCGAGTATCGACCTGCAGTCCCCAGCCGGGATGGGTCAGAATGTCGACATCGTGACGACGAACTGCTTCCACCAGCGCCTTGGTATTGATGTTCCGGGCCCGGAGACGCCATGTGCCGCCAAGCCGGTCCAGTCGGCCGAGGACAAGCAGGTTCCACCCGTCGCGCCAGGTGGGCGGGATGATGGTCGGATGCATGCCTGCCAGCACCACATCCAGCTTCTCCAGAATTTCCGCAGGCACATCAAGGGCTCCGTCCAGGCTGACCACGTTTGCCTCCACCCCGGCCAGCACCCGGGCGGAGAGCTCCCCTCCGGCATTCAGCCGCCGCACCTCTCCTACCATTGTGCGCAGGGCAGCCGGACCAGCCGCAATCCACGGGTAACTGCGCGGTCCGTGATCGGCAATGCCGACTGCCTGCAGCCCGCGGGCAGCGCCGGCTCGGGCGTTATCGGCCACTGAGCCCCGGCCGTGGCTGTAACGGGTGTGAGTGTGATAGTCGCTGACGATCTCCACGGCAGCTTCACCTCATCCCGTAGCTTCCCCAGGCCGCGATAAATCCAGGCTGCGGCTCCATGGCGCGAATGGTGCAGGTAAAGGCTCCCGGGACGGGAACTATTTTTAAGGTGGCAACGTGAGATGATCCGTTAACATGTGAAAGGTGGAACCTGATGGAACGGTTGAACCAGGTGGTGCAGTCTGCGGCCGATGAACTGCTACAGGAAACTCTGGCAGTAACCCGCATCCCTTCCCCGACCTTTGCGGAGGCCGAGCGGGCTGCCTACCTGGCCAAGAGGCTGAAGGCACTGGGTCTGCAGGATGTCGGCCACGATGATTTGCACAACGTCTGGGGACGCCTGCCCGGTACGGAGGGTGGACCCACCCTGCTGCTAGCCGCCCACACAGATACCGTTTTCCCGGCCGGGACAGACGTGGAACCCCGGTTCGACGGCCGCTTCTGGCGGGCCCCGGGCATCCGTGACAACAGCGCCTCGGTGGCGCTCACTCTACTCCTGCCGACCATGCTGGACAGGGCGGGCATCCGTCTGCCCGGCGACCTGATCCTGAGCTTCCCGGTCGGCGAAGAAGGCCTGGGCGACCTGCGCGGCATTCGCGCCCTGGTCAGGCGCTTTCAGGATGAAATTGCGGCCGTGTGCGTTGTTGACGGCAACCTGGCGAATTTGTGCCACGCCGGCATCAGTGTGCGCCGCCTGGAAGTCACGGGCCGTACACGCGGCGGGCATTCCTGGGGTAATTTCGGTACCACCAGCGCCATCCATGCCCTGGCCCGGATGGTGGCGCGTATCAGCCGCCTGGAGGTGCCCAACCACCCGAAAACGACCTATAATGTGGGCACTTTTCAAGGCGGTACCACGGTCAACACAGTCGCCGCCGAAGCCAGCATGCTGATTGATCTGCGTAGCGTGGACGCCAGTGCCCTGGCGGACCTGGAGCGGCAGGTCCGCACCATTCTGGCTGCCGAGGCCCGAGCCTTCGCTGATCTGGATCTGGCCGTCAAGGTCGTCGGCGACCGCCCGGGAGGCCATATCGACTCCGCCCACCCGGTGGTACAGTGTGCCATGGCGGCCTACCGGCGGCTGGGTCTGGAGGCCCGGCTGCACCCGGGCAGTACCGATGCCAACATTCCCCTGAGCCTTGGCATTCCCGCCTGCTCGTTTGGCGTCACGACCGGTGGCGGCGTACACACACTGGACGAATACCTCGATCCGACCAGTCTGGTTCCCGGTATGGCGGCCCTGGCGACCTGGGTTTTCCTTCTCATGGCAGACCTGCGCATTTGACCACGGTGCACATAAGATAGGGCGGAATCCCATCAGACCAGAACGGGAGGAAGCCGTATGCCGTACCGCCTGGCCCAGGCCGTAATGCCCGTTGTTCAACACACGTACCTCGAACACATGTGTGGCGCACCCGCCGCGCATGCGCTCTGGCAAGCTGCCCTCGCCGGTGCGTTCGTGGGAATGGGCCACCCGCCCACCACGGCTATGAGGGCAGCCGAAACGGTAGAGATGGCCCTGGGCATCCGTGAACCCGCCGGTTACCAGCGGGCCGAGTTGGCGGCCCTGACCAGGGGCATCGTTCATCCGGCACTGGTTCCCGGGGTCATGGAGGCTCCCGGCATCATGGGCATCAGCCCCGTCGCCATGGGCATCGCCCCCGGCGCGATGGGCATCACCCCCGGCGCGATGGGCGTCACGCCGGGAATGGCTGGAATGGTCCCGGGGGTCGTCGGCGTGCGTCCCGGTGTAATGGGCATGCTTCCCGGCGAGTTGGCGGGTGCTGTCCCCACTGCCGGGCGTCCGGCGCCGCTGTGGGAAATGAACATTCTGGATGTTGATGTTGACCTGGATTAGTACGGCCAGACAGGCCGGGCCGACTGCCAACACGGCAGTCGGCCCAGTTTCCGGTCTCAATTCAGTCGCTGCTCCAGCCGTTCCTTTTCTGCTTCATATCCGGGTTTGCCCAACAGCGCAAACATGTTGCGTTTATAGGCCTCTACACCGGGCTGATCAAATGGGTTCACGCCCAGCAAATAGCCGCTGATGGCGCAAGCCTTTTCAAAGAAATAAACCAGGTTGCCGAACCAACGGGCCGTCAGCTCAGGCACCACGATTTTCAGGTTGGGCACATCGCCGTCGGCGTGGGCCAACAGAGTACCCTCACACGCCCGCCGGTTGACTTCATTCATGGTCTGTCCGGCGAGAAAGTTCATACCGTCCAGGTTTTCCGCGTCATGGGGAACGTGGTGATCAGCCCTGGGGTGCTGCACCCACAGCACCGTTTCGAACAGCCCCCGGCGTCCCTCCTGTATGTACTGGCCCATCGAGTGCAGGTCTGTACTGAAATGAACAGCCGCCGGGAAGATCCCCTTGCGGTCTTTGCCCTCACTTTCGCCAAACAACTGCTTCCACCACTCGGCGAAATGGTGCAATCCATGCTCGTAGTTGACCAGCAACTCCACCGTATATCCCTTGCGGTAAAGGATGTTGCGAACGGCGGCATAACGATAACTGTCATTAACAGCCAGGTCCGGGTCTGCATAAGCCGCCATCGCCTCAGCCGCCCCCTGGATCATGGCCTCAATCTCGATTCCGGCGGCGGCAATCGGCAGCAGGCCGACGGGAGTCAACACCGAATAGCGGCCACCCACGTCATCGGGCACTACAAAGCTTTCGTAGCCTTCGGTGGCGGCCATCTGTTTCAACGCACCGCGCGCCCGGTCGGTGGTCGCATAAATCCGACGTCGGGCGCCTTCCTTACCGTACTTGCGCTCCATCCAGGCACGCAGAACCCGGAAAGCCACGGCTGGTTCCGTGGTGGTGCCCGATTTAGAAATGACATTGACCGCCACCTCCCGGTCTTCCAGCAGTTCCAGCAGGTGGGTCAGATAAGTACCACTGATCTGATGCCCGGCAAAATAAACGGCCGGACCCTGCCGCCGTTCCCGCGGCAACTGGTTATAAAAGGAGTGTCCAAGCATTTCAATCGCTGCCCGGGCGCCCAGGTAGGAGCCACCGATGCCCACCACCACCAGTGCGTCGGCATCGTGGCGGATCTGTGCCGCCGCCTCTTGAATCCGGGCAAATTCTGACCGGTCGTAATGCCGGGGCAGGTCCAACCAACCGGTAAATTCCGCCCCCGGTCCGGTGCGCGCGTGTAAAAGGTCATGAGCCGTCCGCACCTGCGGCGCCAGCAAGTCGAGTTCTGTTTGAGTCAGCGAGGGCAGCGCCTGTCTGTGCTCAAAGCAAATACTCATCTCTTTTACTCCTCGTCGTCATCCTCGTTCCCCTCATCCAGTTCCGGAAACACCAGCAAACCGGCCACCGCTTCCGGGTTGCCCACCCAGCCGAATCTTTCCGGGTGGCGCACCGCCGAAACGTAAAGGGGCATACCCTCCTCAAGGCCGAGCTGGGAGTACTCCTCCTCCACGGGCACCATCCGCAGGTCAGCCACAAGGGTATACCGGGGATTCTCCACAAATTCCGGTTCCCGGTCAGCCCCCACCGTGCAGTAGTAACAGGCACCCCGCCAATTGCGATAAGGTATGTACAGATGTTCGGGGCTCCGGCTTTCCAGTTCGGCAACCACCAGCACCCGTTTGCCGGGGTTGATGATGACATGGCCGTAGCCAGGCGGGACGATTCCCTTTTGCCCTGTCTCCACCTCCATGACGACAGCATCCTCTACTTCACCCGGGTTGGTAACCGCCGCTTTCTGGCACAGAACCAGGGCCGTACCCAGCAGTACCTCAACCACGTGGGCAGAGGAAAGCCCCCCGGGTCGGTGCGATTCATAATGGCCGTGGGTCTTATTAAACTCCGGACCCAGCTTGCCAGGCGGAACCAGCGTCAGGTGATAGACCAGCCCCGCTGCAGCCAACTGCTCACGATCCCTCGGCAGCCCGGCGTCCTGGTACACATGATACGCCGGGTCCGATCCGCCCGGGCTCTCCGGTTGCATGCGCACGTTCTGCAAATCTGCCAGGGTAACGGGGGCTGCCACCGGACCTGGGCCGTCCCCGCGCCATTCCAACACACCAGTGGTATCATCGACTCGGATGGGTAAACCGGACACCTTGAGTAAATCTTTCCATGCCATCTGGTTCTTTTCACCGCCAAATCAGAGTGGCTGCACCCACCAACCCCGCCTCGTTACCCAGCCGGGCGCCAACGATGTCCACCTGCCGGGCCGGCCCGCCCAGCGCCCGGCAAGCCACTTCAGCCCTGATGGGGTCCAGCAGCAGATCCCCGGCCCGGGCCAGGGACCCCCCCACTACAATCATCTCCGGGTTCAAAGCATTGACCACTCCGGCCAGAACACATCCCAGCCGCCGGGCCGCATCGCTGAGGATACCGGACGCTGTGGGATCGCCGCTCTGGGCTGCTGCCAGAACGGAACGGGCATCGACCTTACCGCGATAAGTATGGTGGGCATGATCACGAATGCTGTTACCCCGCCCCTGGGCCACCGCCTCCCGGCCTCGGGCAGCCACCGCACTGGCACTGGAATAAACCTCCAGGCAGCCGTGACGGCCGCACCCACAGCGAGGGCCGGAATCGTCGACCGGAATATGGCCAAGCTCCCCGGCCAGACCGAAGGCACCGCGATAAATGCGGCCGTCGATAATCAGGCCGCCGCCAACGCCGGTCCCGAGCGTGACCATGACCACATGCCGCTTACCCCGGGCTGCTCCTGCCCACTGTTCACCAAGGGCCGCGCAGTTGGCGTCGTTATCGACACGCACCGGCAGACGGAGATGCTCTGACAGGATCGTACCCAGTGCCACGTTCTCCCAGCGCAGGTTCGGCGCCAGCAAAACAGTACCACTGGAAGCATCCACCAAGCCAGGGGCGCCAACCCCCACGCCCCCGATCTTTTCCCGCACCCGCCGCGGCGACCGGTTGACTGCGTCACGGACCGCCAGCAACAGGTTGTCCACCACGATGGCCGAGCCCCGCTGAACTTCGGTGGCCCGGTGTCCCTTCCCGTAAATGCGACCGTTATAATCCATCACCCCGGCGGCCACCTTGGTGCCACCCAGGTCAATGCCAATGGCGTAGGACATGTGTTGCGACAGCCGGGGCTCCTCCCTTGCTGTGCCAGAATCCGCCATCATTATAAGCTAGTATCAGCCCAAAGTGAAAGGTGATGGAAATATAAGACACGAGGGGCGGCATCCCTTGGAAAGACCGCCCCCATTTACCGGCTATGCTAGCAGATCAACTGGGAAAGACCGCCGACGGCCCAGGGCATCTGCCCCGCAGCCCAGGGCATCTGTCCCACCGCCCAGGGCATCTGCCCCGCAGCCCAGGGCATCTGCCCCGCAGCCCAGGGCATCTGCGCCGTGGTCCACGAGGGCACGCCCAGAACCCCGGCCTCAAGGCCGGTGATCCCGCGTTCCAGGCCGGTGATCCCTCGCTCCAGACCGGTAATCCCAAGCTCCAGACCGGTGATCCCGCGTTCCGGCCCGATCACGCCCATCATCCGGCCCGGGCGCACCATCCGCATCTCCGGGGCAATCATCATTCCGGCGCCTTCCCAGCCCTTTACCGTATGGTGAGCTTCAGCAGGGGAAAGGCCGGCGGCAACCAGGGCGCCCGCCATGGCCGCGTGAGTGCAGGCCTGGGCACACATGGCGTCAACGGCACTGCTGAGGTGATGCGCTTCCATCCGACCAATGGGGGCCATTAAGTTGTGAAGCCGGTGCGGCAACCTCATCCACTCCTCTGTATGGCATTCCACGCCCAGAGTATGTGTGTTATGTAAAGAAGGTGCCCGCCGGTGTGAGACAACGGCGGGCGTCCGTGCTAGACATGATTGTCCTTGATCCCGCCCCTGAGCAGATAGGCCCCGGCGGCGATGAGCAGAAGGGACAGGATAATGCGCTCGGGCAGACCGGAGTTGTAGCGGTAAACCGACAGAACTTCGGTGAGCATGGAACGGGCGATGGCCAGTACCCCCACCGCAATCAGGGCGTAGGCCGACAACTTCTTGCTGTCCTTCCCCTGAAACACGGTCAGGTTAAATAAGGGCTCATCCAAAGCGGGCAGTCCCTTGCGGATCCGGGCATAGGCCTCGCGGGCATCAAAGACACTGAAGAAAATCGCCACCAGTTGCAGCCACGGCTCCAGAATGTTGTCTAACTGCAGCACGTCGGCCAGTAACAGGGCACCAATAAAACCACCCATCAGGTGCAGGCCGCGGGTCCGCAGCCCCAGATAAAGGTGCCCAAGGCCCGGGAACAACCCGAGAACAGTCGCCAAAACCTCGTTCTTGCCATCGGGGCCCTTGGACCATTTCGACGCCGGCGGTGCCGGCAAAGGCGAAGGCGGCATGGTCGGGGCTTCCTGCGCCGGCGGACGGGCGGGTGCGGCTTCCGGGGCAATCCGTGCCTCCAGGCAGGGTCGGCAATATTCCTGCCCATGCAAGGTAATCAGGCACTCCGGGCAAGCTGGCTTGCCGCAAGTCACGCACAGGGCAAAGGCCTCGCGGTTGGTATGAATCTGACAATACACGAACTATCACTTCCCTAATTTCAAGATGACTCAGCGCTGCAGCAAGGAGGCCAGCACCTGCAGGGACGCAACTTTGTGTTGGACCAGCCAGACGGTGGCGTCAGCCCAGATTCCGCTGAACCGTGCAATGGTCGGGTTCAAGTAGGTGAGTGCCACCAGGCGCAGGAATTCACTGGAGCCCGCCGAAACCACAAGCACAGCCGAGAAAGCGTAAGCGGCATTGGCCCACCTGCCCCAGGTCCAGTGACCCTTGAACCAGTTCCACGGCTGCCACAGTGCGGCTTCATGCTCCTGCGCCAGCCTCAGCATGACCTGTTGCGTAAAGTTAACCGGCAGGGGCGGCGGGTCAGCCAGCACCCGCTGATGCAGTTGCGGATCTGCCAATGCGGCGAACAGGTTACGGTCGTCCTCCAGCTCCGCCCGGCAGTCCGCACAGTAGGCCAGGTGCCCATCCATGTCGGTCACCTCCTCCGCCGACAATTCGTCAGCCAGGTATAACCCCAATCGCTGCTGAGCCTGTTGGCAATCCACTTCCACCCCCCCTTTCCCTGTCCAGTAAGATACGTTTGAGTTGCGCTCTGGCCCGGTAAAGGCGGGTCTCAATGGTTCGGACCGGTACCGCGAGACGTTCAGCGATTTCCTGGTACGACAGGTTGTGGAAGTGGTAAAGTATAACAGCCTGTCGGTAGTCTTCCGAAAGTTGCTTCAGAGCAGCCGCCACCTGTTCCCGGCGTTCCCTGATCAGAGCCTCGTCCTCCGGCCCCGGCCCGTGGTCGGCAACCTGAGGGGACAGAGAGCTTTCCTCTCCCGGCGGGGCCAGCGGCACCTGCAGGGGCCGCCGTTTACGGGAGCGCAGGTAATCCAGCGCGGCATTGACCGTCAGCCGGTGCAGCCATGTCGTGAAGGCCGCATCTCCGCGGTAACCGGGCAAAGCCCGGTAAACCTTGAGGAACACTTCCTGGGCCAGGTCCCGAGCTTCCTCAGCGTCGGCAACCATGGCATAAAGGGTGCGGTAAATACGGCCCTGATGCCGGTCTACCAGCAGGGCAAAGGCGTCGGTATGGCCTTTTTGCGCAGCCAGGGCCAGTTCCTCATCCCGCTGCACCGTAAAAGCCCTCCAGTGCACCTGTCCTGCACGTATAGACGCACGGCCACGGTAAAACCCTTCACTGAAAACGGAGGCTTTCCTGCAATCCCTTATGGATAAGCGTGATAACCTGAATCCACTGCGTTACCCCACCCTGGGGCAGGTCAACCTGTATTTTGCCTTGGCCGTTGTAGGCTCGGTGGTCAGCGGCGTGACCCTGCGGGCCAAGTGGGGCCTGCCTGCTGCTCTGCTGACCCACGTACTGTTGTTCGTCCTGCTGCCTGCCCTGATGGCCCCGGCAGGTGCATACCGCCAGATCTTTCGCCTGCGTCCGGTCGGGTCAGTCACCGTGGCCAAGAGTCTGCTCATTGGCGGATTTGCCTGGCTAACGGCCCAGGCCCTGGGTGTGGTAGCCTACTACGTGTACTCCCGTCTGGGCGGGCAACCGGCCGATCCCTACCAGTCCCTCCTGGGCGGGGACACGTCGCGCTGGCTGCTGTTTCTGACGGTGGCCGTTATGCCGGCACTGACGGAGGAATTTGCCTTCCGTGGCCTGGTGCTTTCCGGCTATGCCCGTCTCGGCAGCCGGGCCGCCTGGGTCGGCGCCGGTCTGTTGTTTGCGGCCCTGCACCTCTCGGCCCTGCGCCTGCCGGCCCTGGGACTGCTGGGCATGGTGTACGCCCATGCTGCCTTGCGGACCGGTTCTTTGATTCCCGGAATGTTGATGCACCTTACCAATAACACCATATCCCTGTCCTACTATTTTGCCAATCCACAGCCGGGAGCGACACCCAGCCTGACGATTCCCTTTTCCGCCGTACTGTACTGGACAGTAGCGGGGTTGGTGGCGCTCGGGCCCATGCTGGCCCTGCTGCGTACCCTGGAACCAGGCCCGGATGCCCCGGCTCCTCTGGACCCGGAGCATGTCTTCAGCCGCTGGTGGCCCCTCCTGCCCGCCGGAGTGCTCGTTGGCAGCCTGATGTTCTACGAACTCACCCGGCAGGTGCAGTGAATCGTGTGGTTGGGGGTACACCCACTCCGGAGACGACATAAGATGGGATGCGGGCACCTAAGATATTACGCAGTGTGCAATCTTGTATCGTCCACGTATGTTGCCCGCCGGTCCGCCCAGTGCACGGGGCGGACCGTTTTCTTGCGCACGGCAATGGCAAAACCCGCTCCGGACATCCGGAGCGGGTTATTCTGCTATAAGGGCAGCAGCCATCCACTAATCTTTGGGGTTGAACACGCCATTCAGGATCCAACTGAGAATACTGAAAATGACTGCTCCGATCATGGCATTCAGCCAGCCGTTCACCTGCACACCGGTAACCAACGCAGCCGCCAGAGCAAACATGACTCCATTCACTACAAACGTGAAACAGCCAAGGGTGGCCATGTTCACCGGTAAGGTGAGCAGCAGAACAATCGGGCGGATCAGGGTATTCAAGACCGCCAGCACCGCCGCCAACACCACGGCGGCTGCGAATCCGGCGATTTTGAACCCGGGTAGCAGAAAAGTCATTCCGTATAGCGCCAGGGCGTTCAAGCCCCAGCCAATGATCAGACGTGCCACGTGGTCTCCACCTGCCACTCTGGCCGGTCAGCCAACCGGCCGGTCAATTCTTTCCAATGCGCTCCCTGAAGCGGACCCGCCGGTCTGCCGGTGACCTACAACAGGGTAATGGAGCCCACTCCGGTCCGCGCCCGTAGGACAACCTTGTTCGCAGCGCTGGTATAGCCAATAGTCTGGCCGGACATTTTCTTGGTGGTCAGGTGGTCCTGCAGCCGCTGGCTTTCCCACTGCCGGCAACTCTGATCATGGATACCGCCCACCCCTGTGGCCAGATCCACTTGCAGACCAACCTGCGGTACGGATGCAGTATCAAAGGTAATGGATCCGTTGCCCGAGGTCGCCTCGGCCCGGGCGCTGCGGTTGCCCAGCAGCGTCACCTCGGCACTGCCGTTACCGGTGTTGACATCCACTTCCGCCGCATCGGTCCCGACCTTAATACTGCCGTTGCCGGTACGGGCCTCCACCCGCCCCCAGGCCCCGCCCTCCACCCGGATCCGACCGTTGCCGCTGCGCAAAGCCGCCGCCGACCCGGTCAGCCCTTCAAGCTCGATCCGGCCGTTGCCAGTGCGTGCACCCAGAGTGTATGTGAGATGTCCGGGCAGATACAGGTCCAGTCCGGCCATCTGGAGTTCCCCATAATGGCGGGTAACAAACCGGATACCCGCATCAGTGACCACAAACGGGGCCAGTTCGGCCCCCCGGCTCCGGGCCTCTGCCTCCGAACCGGCCCTGACCCGGCGGGTAATAATGGCCTTGAAATGGGGACGGTCCCAGGCATAAACGCAGAGGCGTCCATTGCCCACATTCAGGTCCACCGGCACATGATTGGCGCTGAGGGAACCTTCTACTTCTTCGATCACCTCCAGCCCGGTGCCCAGGGAGATCAGATCGCTGAGCCGGGACAGCATTCCCCCCAGCCAGTCGCTGAAACCGTTGCCCTGCCCGCCGGAGATGGCGGCAGCACCCGATGCGGATGGCGCCGGCGCATCCCCAAAATCCGGGCCGGGCGGCACCTCCCGGGGCGCCTCAGTCACAGGGGGAGCCGGTGGGCCCTCCAGGGCACGCAGCAGTTCGGCTGCCTCAGCGGCGGTAATCTTCTTTTCTGACAACATCTGCAAGATCAGCAAGCGTTCCTCTTCCATCTTTCCCAACCTCCCATCTGATGCACGCCCGGTCCACCCTGTGGCTTGGCTCCCTCACAGCGTCTTCAAGAGTTTAACCGCCTCTTCCGGGCCGATCTCTCCCTTGTTCAAGGCGTCCAGGATTTCCTTGCGCCGGTTCTGGCGACCGGCGTCCTCCCCAGCCGCGTGAGCCTCCACCCGATAGCCCAGTGCCTCCAGTACCCCGTCCAGCCGGCCACGAACGGTGGGGTATGAGATCCCCAGTTCCCGCTCCACTTCCTTGATATTGCCCCGGCACTTCAGGAAAATCTCGACAAACTCCAACTGCTCCCGGTTCAGCTTGGCGAAAGGGGGCAGATCAAAGTTCCCTTCAATACCGGTCTCGCAGTGGCCACAACGCAGCTTCGTCACAGCCAATTCCTCGGCACAGACGGGGCAGCGTCCTGGCATCCGACGCTTTGGCTGCATCCCATCCACCCCCACGACCTTAACCTTTTCAATCGGCCCCTTCATATCTATCAACCGGTCAATTCACATTTTTGATTCTACGCCCACCAGCGCCGAAAGGTCAAGTCGGATGTTGATCTTTTTAATACCGGACTTGATTTTATTAAAGCCCCCAGGACAAGACGGATTACCCCTTGCTGCTTCCCGACCTGAACAGGTAGAGTGAGAGCCGGGGGGATCACCTTGCGACAACGGATCTACCCGCTGGCTGGACTGCTCCTGGGCCTTTTGCTGCTGGGGGGTGCTTTCCGCCCTGCTGCCCGATCCTTGCCTCGCACCGCCCGCCCTGCTCCCGGCTATCTGGCCCCCGATCTCGTGGGACAGTCGGTCGACGGCCGCACGGTCCGTCTCAGCGACCTGCGGGGCCAGGCCGTTTTTCTGAATTTCTGGGCCAGTTGGTGCGGACCATGCCGCCTGGAAATGCCGGACATTCAACGTCTGGCCCGCAATGCTCCGGCAGGCGCTACGGTTCTCACCGTTAATGCCACCGATACCGAAGCGTCCCCCGTCGACCCGCTGATGTACATGCAGCAGGCCGGGCTCGATTTCCTCTTCGTGTATGACCTGAGTGGTGAAATACAGCGGGAATACCAGGTGGCCGCCTTTCCCACCAGCCTGTTCGTGGATCCGCAGGGCGTGATTCGCCGCCGCGTCGCCGGCCCGATGACGTTTTCTGCCATGGCCGCCGAACTGACGGCCGCCCTGGCGCCCGGCTCCTTCCCGCCGCCGGATATCGCCGGAGTATCCAGGCTGCCGGAAGTGCTGGCCCTGGGCCGCCTGCGCCTGGAGACCGGTATGGTATTGCTGCTCCTGGGGGTGGTCACCGCCGGCCTGCTGGCCCGGGTGACTTTCCGACGCCGGGGGCTTCCGCCCGGAGCGGCAGGCGATCTGCTGGCCGGCATGGCTACCGGTGCCCTGCTGGGCAGCAAGCTGGCCATCTTCCTGACCGATCCCCCGGCGTATGCACGTCAGCCCCTGCTCCTGTTACTGGCACAGGGCAGCCGCCCGGTGACCGTGGCGGGGGCCGCGCTTGGTGCTCTGGCCTGGGCGGCCTGGGACCTGCGTTTCTTACCCGTGCGGCGGACGCTCGACGGCCTGGCCGCCCCCCTGCTGATGGGGGCAGCGGTGGCCACCGCCGGCCTGTCCGGCTGGGCAACCGCGGCAGGGTGGGCCGCAGCCGGGGCTTATACCGCCTGGGCTGGTGGCCGGGGCGGGCAAGCGGGACACACGGCGCTGATCGGAGTAGCCGCCGGGGCCACAGTCCTGGTGGGGCTCGACTTTGCCCGCCCGGCCGTGTCCATGTTAGCCGGTCTCACCCTGTCGCAATGGCTGAGTGGCAGCCTGGGGTTGGGAATTCTGGGCTGGTTAGGCTATAGAACGAAACCAGAGGCAGATCCATAGTTAATTGAAACTTCCGTATTGAACGATATGAGCTTTGCAGCATAACATTGAGCTTGCGGGGAGCGAGTAGCCCCCGGCGAAACCGGCCACAGCCGCATGGGTCACCCCCCGCGCAGCGTGCCGATCCGGCCCCCGCCCGGGGTCGAGGTCAGCCTGCGTCACCCCCGGACCGGGAGAGGTCTGCAGAAGTACCCATCCACCGCGGCCGGCTGCCGTCATATACGTGAACGCCCTGGCATTGTGCCAGGGCGTTCACGCGCGCCGAACGGTATGGGAGTGACCCGGAGCTAGGGCTCCGGCGTGACAAATTCGTACCCGAGTTCCCGCAGCCCTTTGATGATCTCCGGCAACGCTTCCGCAGTGTGCCGCAGGGTGTCGTGGAACAAGATGATGCTACCGGGGTGCAGCGGAGTCATCTGGTTGTTGCGGGGCTGCTCGCTGAGTACGTCCTGAATCACGATGGCGGGGTCCTTGTAACCGTCCCTGGTATCCATCCAGTCGCCGGAACCGTGGTCCCAGTTGATCAGTTGCATCTCCAGTTCCTGCATCAGGGCCAGAGTGTCGTCGTTGTACGCCCCGAACGGCGGCCGGAAGTACCGGGGTTTACGGCCAGTGACCCGTTCCACCGTCTCGTTTACGCCAACAATCGCCTGCCGCTGTTGCTCCCTGGTCATGAACCGCAGATTCTCGTGGTTCAGCGTGTGGGTACCAATCAGGTGCCCCTGCTCTGCCACCTGCCGCAGCACATCTTCATACCTGGCCGCGTTGCCGGTTACAAAAAAGAGGGCTGTCACCTGATTCGCCTTGAGCACTTCCAGGATTTTAGCCGTGTTCTCGGGGTGTGGGCCGTCGTCAAAGGTCAGCATGGCTACTTTCTTGCCGGCGGCAGCCGGGTCATCGCTCACAATCGGGCCGTAACGGGTCTTCACGATCCACTTGACCGGCGGCGGTGCCGGGGCAGGTGCCGGCTCGGCAGTCCGGGGCAGGTCCGAGGGCTCTTTCGCTTCAGGCGCAGGCTGGGAGGAGGGGGGTTGCGTGGCGGTGGTAGCCGGTGGCGGGGCGGCAGCCGGCGGGGCTGCCTTGGAACAGGCCACTGGCAGGGCCCCGGCGACGGTCAGAAAAAGACCGGCGATCAGGCGCCGAGACAGGGGGGGGTAGGTCACAGGGGGTGTCATCCTTCCGCTGTTGGTGCTTGACTTTCGCCTGCGAATCCTTAATCGGACCGCTGCTGCTCCAGATATACTGCCAGGCGTTCCGCGGCATCCCGATTCATGCCTGGTACGGCAGCCAGGTCATCTACCCCGGCCTCCTTGATTTTCTTGAGCGACCCGAAGTGCCGCAGCAACGCCTGCTTCCGTTTCGGACCGATTCCCGGCGCCTCATCCAGCAGGGAGCGGCTGAGACCTTTGGAGCGCAGCTTCTGATGGTACGTGTTGCCGAAACGGTGCGTCTCATCGCGCAGCCGTTGCAGCAGAAACAGCCCCTGGGAGCCGCGCGGCAGCACATACGGCTCGCTACGATTCTCGGCAAACAGTACTTCTTCCTCTTTGGCCAGACCAAACACCGGAAACCGGCCGTATACACCGACCGCCTTCAGCGCTTCCAGCGCCGCGTTCAGCTGACCCTTACCGCCGTCAATAATCAACAGATCGGGAAAAACGGCAAACTTGGGCGTCTCAGTCCGGGCCGGGGTAACCGTTCCCTCCCCGTATGCGGCCGGGGTTTCCGCCACCCGCTGCAGCTCTTCCTGCTCAGACAGTCCCCGCCTGAAGCGCCTGGAGATCGCCTCGGCCATATTGGCGAAGTCGTTATTGGTATCCACCCGCATTTTAAAGCGGCGATAGTCGCTGGTCTTCGGTTGACCGCCTTCAAACACAGCCATGGCTGCCACCACATCACTGCCCTGAATGTGAGCAATGTCAAAGCACTCCATCCGGTAAGGCAACACCGGCAGCCCCAGGTGAGCCTGCAACTCGGCCATGGCGCCATCGGTAGCAGCCAGTTCCTGCTCCCGTTCCCGCCGCCGTTCCGACATGGCGGCATTGGCATTCTCCAATACCAGTTCCACCAGCCGCCGCTTCTCACCACGGCGGGGCGTGTGCAGGCTCACCTTGCTGCCCCGGCGCTCACTGAGCCAGCGAGCAATGAGTTCCATATCCTCGGGATCGTCAGAGACCAGGATTTCCGGGGGAATGAAGGTGGTGCGATGGTAGTGCTGCTCCAGAAAGGCAGAAAGAATCTCGGCCGGGGACATACCCTCGGCATTGTTCAGGAAAAAGCTGTCGCGGCCGACCAGCTTGCCCATGCGGACGAAAAAGACCTGTACGCATGCATCGTCTCGCTCCCGCGCCCAGCCGATGACGTCGCGGTCGGTCAGGTCGTCGGTAATGATCTTCTGGCGCTCAGCCACTTTCTCAACAGCCCGAATCTGGTCGCGCAGTTCAGCCGCCCGTTCGAACTCCATTTCCTCGGCGGCTGCCTCCATCTGCGCCCGTAACCGCCTGAGGATCCCGTCCACGCGGCCGTTCAGAAATTCGCCCACGTCCTTGACAGTCTGGCTGTACCGATCCTGCTGGTCAAAGTCCGGCAGACACGGGGCCAGGCAGCGACCAATGTGCCACTGCAGGCATGCCTTGGGGTGACGGGCCGGTTCATTGCAGGTGCGCAGCGGAAAAATACGCCGCATCAGCTTCATTGTGTCGTGCACGGCGCCTGAGGTGGTATACGGGCCAAAATACCGGGAACCGTCCCGACGCATCTGCCGGGCAATGAGCAACCGGGGCCATGCATCTGCCAGGGTCAGCCGGAGGTAAGGGTAATGCTTGTCGTCCCGCAGCCGGATATTGTACTTCGGCTTGTGGCGCTTGATCAAATTCGATTCCAGGATCAGCGCCTCAACCTCATTGTCAGTGACAATATGCTCGATACGGGCGATCTGTGGCACCATGAGCTGTACCTTGGGCGGCAGGTTGCGGCTGGACTGAAAGTACTGGCGTACCCGGTTCTTCAGGTTGATGGCCTTGCCCACGTACAGGATGCGCCCGGCCCCGTCCCGATAGATATAGCAGCCAGGCCGGTCAGGCAGCAGCTTGAGCTGTTCTTCCAGTTCCATGCCCGGCTCACCTCGCCGCCATTATAGCAAAATGGCCGCCCCTATGCCGTCGTGGTGCATATTTCCACACCTGGCAATCCCCAAAAGTACCCCTGCCCGAATTCAACTCCCAGTTCGTGCAAGATGCCCGCCACCGAGGCGCTCTCCACCCACTCGGCAATCACTTCCTTGCCAAGGGTGTGAGCCACCGTGTTGATGGCCTGCACAATGGCACGGCTGGTCGGGTCTGTGTCAAGGTTGCGGACAAATGATCCGTCAATCTTCACGTAATCCGCCGGAATCGCCTGCAGGTAGGAAAAAGACGAAAACCCGGTGCCGAAATCATCGAGAGCAAACCGGCAGCCCAGGTCCCTGAGCCGGCTCATCCAGTGCTGCACCTGCGCCAGATCGGTCACGGCGGCAGTTTCGGTAATTTCAAGTGCCAGATGGCCGGGGGTAATGCCGCTGGCACGAATCCGGGTTTCAACGAACTCGAGCAGTGACTCGTCGCCCAGACTCCGGCCGGAAAGGTTTACAAATATTTTCAGTTCCGGCCGGGCCTGCAAAAGCTCCAGGACCGAGGTGATCACCCAGCGATCAATCTGGGACACCAGACCAAAACGCTCGGCTAAGGGGATGAAAACGCCGGGAGGAATGATCTCACCGGCTTCGCCGCGCAGGCGGACCAGCGCCTCGAAGTGCTCGGCCTTACCTGAGCCGATCCGGACCACGGGTTGAAAGTGTAGAATGAACCGTCCCTCGCGCAGGGCGTCCTTGATGTAGGTGATCCAGTGAGATGCCTGCGCCTGCCGGGCAGTTGTCAGGTCGTCCGGACGATGCACGACGACGCGGTTTTTTCCCGTTTCCTTCGCGGTGTAAAGAGCGGCATCGGCCAAGGAGAGCACCGTCTTGACATCAAGGCTGCCATCGATCTGCGTAACGCCGATGCTGACACTCAACGAAAGGATCTGCCCGCCTGTGTGGAACCGGAATTCATCCACCTCCCGGCGCAGGCATTCTGCCAGGTCCTTCGCTGTGGAGAGATCGGCTTCTGCCAACAGAACGGCAAACTCGTCGCCGCCCAGCCGGGCCAGGAGGTCACCGGGGCGAAGGCATCTGCCCATGAGCGGGGCCAGGACTGTTAGTAGCTGATCTCCCGCCGGGTGCCCCAGGGTGTCGTTGACCACCTTGAATTCATCCAGGTCCAGCAGCAGCAGAGCACCCGTCTGTACGGACCGTGAACATCGGCTCACCACCCGTTCCAGTCCCTGCTGCAAGCTGTGGCGGTTGGGCAGTCCGGTCAGAGGGTCATACATGACCAGGTGACGAATCCGTTCCTCCTGCCGCTTACGGTCCGTCACATCCTGCTTGATCGTAATGAAGTGGGTAATGTCGCCGGTGGCATCCCGGACCGGGGTGATAGTCTGTTCGTCGATATACAGGCTCCCGTCCTTGCGGCGGTTATAAACCTCGCTGCGCCAGGTGCGCCCGGCCAGAATGGTCTCCCACAGTTCTTGGTAGAAAGACTCACTGTGCTGGCCTGACTTCAGCATCCTGGGTGTGTCACCGATCGCTTCCTGGGGCGTATACCCGGTCAGACGGGTAAACGCCGGGTTCACCCAGTGAATGCGGCCGTTCCGATCAGTAATGATCACGGCGTTGGCAGCCGATTCCAGAGCCACCGTCTGCAAAATGATCTGCTCCTGGTGTCTGGCTGCCAGCAGCGCGAGGGCCACCTGCTTGGAAAAACTCTGCAGATCGGCTACCGGGCCTGCACTGATCAGGGCCTCGGGCTGGGCCGAGTACAGGGCGAGCACTCCCAATACCTCATCGCGGGCCACCAGCGGCAGGACCAGATATGAGCGAATCCCCAATGCCCGAGCCCCATCCCGCCCGGCTGCCGGATCTGCAGGCTCCGCCACACGGCCGGACTGGGGCCTGCACGTAGCAACGGCTGCCCTAATGGGGTCTGGTCGGTCCTGATCCCCGGTCAGAACCTCAGCCAATTCCAGGTCAGACCCGGCCAATACACCGGCTCGGGCCCGGGCTTTCACGGATCCGTCCGCCTCGCGGGTCCCGAGCCAAACCAGCAAGACGTTGAAAACTCCGGTAAGCTGGTTGCAGATGTACTGCAGCGTGTCATCCATAGGTTGGTTCTGCAGAATCCGATGGTCGACCGCGCGCAGAAGTTCCCGCATCAGTTCGGTGCGCCTGCGCTGGGTAATGTCCCGAACGACCCACAGCCACCGCCGCCGGCCGGCAACATCCACCGCATTGAAATCGACCTCAACCGGGAAGGTTGTACCATCCGCCCGCCGATGCACTGTTTCAAGACTGGCCTCCCGCAGTTCCGGAGCGGCCATAACCGCCTCTGTCTCCGACACGCGCTGGGGCTCACACAGGTCCCGGAACGACCGGCCAAGCAGTTGCGATCGCTCGTAACCATAGGCGAACTCTGCCGCCCGGTTGGCCTCCATAATCCGCCCGTCATCCTGCAAGAACAGCAAAATGTCGCGGGTATGCTTAGCCAGCAGCCGATATTGCTCAAGGGCGGCCTGGACCTGCAGAGATAACCGTGCCGTGGCCCTGAGTGGCGACAGTGCCGACTGTAAATGCTTCGTGGCCGGGCGCCGTTTCCGCATGGTGTGCACTACCCCCTCTGGTGCTTACACCAGTCTCATGTCTGGCCCGCCCGCCAGCACTCCGGCATTGGTCCCTGTCGGCAATTGGCGGTCCATTTATTGGTCTAATAAATGGCTGTTACAGCTATTACACCTAATTGTACGGTTATTCCTCACACGCACAAGTGTCATATTCCACAAAGCAAAGGACTGGACACTCTTGACATGCACGTAAATGAGCAATAAAGTTATGGATAAATCCATCATGCGCAAAGACGTTGCAGAAGGTCGAGTACCCAGTACGTACGGTTCAGAGAGCGGGATCTGCCGGATGACGGCAGGCTGCAAGTCCCGTCCGACAGTTCTGTGGGAAAATCCCCTTCGAGTCGCCACCCAAACGGCCGGCCCGGACGCCTCCCCTTGGCAGGTGCCCGTGCAAAAGGCCCAGTAGACGTGGCCGGTGTCCCCCGTTAGCGGGAGCGGGTATCAGCAGAGCGGCACACAACCGTCGAAGCTTGTACCCAGACAAGAGCGGGTCGCCCCCTGGGGTGACCAAAGCGGGTGGTACCACGGGAGCGCTATCAAGCCTCTCGTCCCGGACAGTGGGGACGAGGGGCTTTTATCATTGGAGTTTGGCAGTCTTGCAGTTTGGCAGAGGAGGCCGGTGGAAGTGAATTCAGTCGTTCTTTATGACACTACCCTGCGTGATGGCAGTCAGCGGGCGGGGATTAGCTATTCCGTAGCGGATAAGGTGCGTATTGCCATTCGCCTGGACGAGTTTGGTATGCACTATATTGAGGGTGGCTGGCCGGGCTCCAACCCGAAAGACCACGAATTCTTCCAGGCCATGCAGGACGTCCGCCTGCGCAAGGCCAAGTTAGTGGCCTTCTCCAGCACCCGCAAGGCCAATGGCAACTGCACGGACGACGCAATCCTCAAGGGCCTGCTGAACGCGCAGACGCCCGCCGTCGCCGTGGTAGGTAAGTCCTGGGACTTCCATGTTACCGGTGCCCTGGGCACCACCCTGGAAGAAAACCTGAATATGATCCGGGATACCATGGCCTACCTCAAGATGCACGGCAAGGAAGTCATCTACGATGCCGAGCACTTCTTTGACGGCTTCAAGGCCAACCCGGATTATGCCCTGTCCACGCTCCGGGCCGCCCTGGAGGGCGGTGCCGACTGGCTGGCCCTGTGCGACACCAACGGCGGCACACTCCCCCAGCAACTCACGGCTGTGCTCGAACAGGTTCGGGCCACCTTCCCGGACGCCCGCCTGGGCATTCATACCCATGACGATGCCGGCGTGGGTGTGGCCAATACCCTGGCAGCCGTCACGACGGGCTGCCGGATGGTTCAGGGTACCGTGAACGGGTACGGCGAACGCTGCGGCAACGCCAACCTCTGTGCCGTGATCCCCAATCTGCAGTTGAAAATGGGCCTCCCGGTAGTATCGGAAGACCAACTGCAGTCTCTGACCGCCCTCAGCCACTTTGTTGCCGAAATGGCTAACCTGGCCCCGTGGGATGCCCAGCCCTATGTAGGCCACAACGCCTTCACCCACAAGGCAGGCATCCACGTGAGCGCACTCATGAAGCACTCCGCCATGTACGAACACACCCCACCCGATTCAGTCGGCAACGAACGGCGGGTACTGGTGTCGGAACTGGCCGGTCGCTCCAACCTGCAGTACGCCTTTGGCGGCAAGGAAATGACCGACGTCCAGGTGAAGAACCTCCTGGAACGGATCAAGAGCCTGGAATACGAAGGCTACCAGTTCGAAGGAGCGGAAGCCAGCCTCGAACTGCTGGTGCGGGAGCAGCGCGGCGAACGGCCGCCCTTCCACCTGGAGGGATTCACGGTCACCATCCAGCTCCGTCCGGACGGAACTGCCTATTCTGAGGCGACCATCAAGGTCAAGGTGGGCGAACACGTTGTCCATACCGCGGCAGAAGGAGACGGGCCGGTGGATGCGCTGGACAAGGCTGCCCGCAAGGCCCTGACCGAGGTCTTCCCAAGCCTGCGGCAGGTCCACCTGCGGGACTACAAAGTGCGGGTGCTGGAAGGCAGCGACGGCACCGGCGCCCGGGTACGTGTTCTGATCGAAAGCAGCGACGGGCGCCGCACCTGGGGAACAGTGGGCGTCAGCACCAATATCATTGAAGCCTCGTGGAAGGCGCTGCAGGACAGCCTGGCCTACCACCTGGCCAGGGAAGCGGACCTGGCGACCGGACACCGGGCCGCCGGCGACTAAACCACAGCATGCCAGGCGGCCGGGCTTACGCCCGGCCGCTTGGTCGTGCCCGCAGAATCTCGCGGCCTCGCAACATCGCCGCCATAGGACCGCGGTCCCGCCGCATTGATGCCCCTGGCCTATTTTGGCTAAAGAAAAAATTTATACAATGGAGAGTAAGGAGGGACAGACGTATGCAACGATGGCTCCGTCACCTGATCAACGCATTTGCGCCGCAGCCTGAATGTCCCGTGTGTGGTCAGGCCATGCTGCCAGTACCTCCGCAAACGGCTGCATTCGATCGGTTAGGCCAGGGACCCACGGTTCACTGCGATAACCGCACCTGCGTGTTCCACCTGCGACCGTTCCGGGTCACCGGTTCCGGCCTGGAACTGCTGCGGCTGTCACCCCTCCATCCAGGCGTGCCTGACTAAACTCCGGGCCTGGCGCAACGCGCCCACAACCCGATTCCGGCTGCGGGTCAGGTGCGTGAGCACAACCCGCTCGTCATCGGAGCCTCCGGGCAGGCCGGCCAGTCTCTGTACAGGGGCCAGATCCGGCAGCAGCGGCAACTCCCGTACCGGGTCGTGCTGATGCCAGCCACCCTGCGTATACTCAACGGGAATCAGCGCCCGGCCCAATCCGCACAGTGCGGCGTTGGTCCGGGCCATTGCACTTGGTGGCGGGTTTGCCGCCGCCAGAGTCTCTACCTGAGCATAGAACGGCACCAGGTCGTCGGCGAGACCCTGGGCCTCGGCCAGCGCCGGCCCCAGGTTAAATCGGCGTCCGGCTGCCTGCTGATACCCCTGCAGTTTCTGCAGGATCTCGGACGCCACCGGGCGGTAGTCCAGCGGGTGCACCGGGGCGTTGGCCAGCCGGATGGCGGCCAGCAGGTATATACCCGTATCACGCAGCAGACTTTCCGGATCAGCTGTGTTCAGGTCCGATGGCAGCGATGGCGGGCGGCGGAAGCCGCCGGGCAGCCCGAGGTTCATAAAGGCATCGTCCCCGCCGCGCCCCGGGCGCACACAAGTGGCCGGGTAACCGGTGGCAGCCGTAATGGCCGCTCCCCCCAGATCGGCCAGGGCCGGATAAACCGGCATCTGGTCATAGGCTGAAGCAGCGCCGTATCCCGGCGCGTGGCAGGCCAGGTGCGCGATGCCGTTCTCCAGCAGGTCCACGGCGTATTGATCCGCATACCAGGCGGCACCGCCGTGGGCGCCCTGCGTGTAGCCCGACCACCAGACCAGGCGTACGCTCCGGCGCAACTGGTCCCGGTGCATGGCCAGGACCCGCGCGATCTCCAGCAAGGCGGCACAGCCAGTGGTATTGGGAACCGCACCGGTGTGCCAGCTATCCAGGTAGGCGTGAAGAAGCACAAACTTTTCCGGTTCGTCCCGGCCCCGCAATTCACTGATGACCACCGGGCAGCGCACCCAGCCGGTGCTCAGAAAGGTCCTGAGCCGAACGGTGACCGGCCCGCGCGCCAGGGCCTCCAGAAGCGTCAGCCCGTCCGGTTGGCTGACACTGCCGGCGGGCAGTTGTAGACGGCTGGCCGCATGGTTCAGGTCAGGGGCGCCCGACAGGGAAGCAACTGTCCCCTCCTGAACCCGCTCGCCCGGCTGCATGAACAGTACCGCCAGGGCCCCTGCCGCCTGCAATGCCTGCAGCCGGACGGCATCGGGAAAACCCGGGGTCAGTATCACCTTGCCCCGGGCCGGCGGGCCGGCGTCAGCCGGTACGTACAGCAAATCACCCTCCACCGGGTCGTCACCCGTCGCCCCGGCAAAGGCCGGGATCCGGCAACGCATCGACCGGGCATAGGCCGGAGTGATCACCCGCAGGTCGGCGCCCCCCCGCGGCACACTTACGTACAGGTGGGGGTCGCGCCGGACCGTCGGCACCTCCCAGTGGGCCAGGCGCTGCAGCAGATAATCAGCCGCCACCCGCTCGTCCTCCGACCCGGCCTGCCGCTGCAGGCTGCTAAAACGCCCCACCAGGGCCAACGGCTCACGGATGTCGAGGCTGCCCAGCAGCGCAGACTCAACAGCCGGATCGGTCCATTGGGTGAAGCGTGCCAACCGGTATCACCTCACGGCATGCGGTGGTGAAAACGAGGGACCGCGGCGGCGGTTCCTCAGCGGTGGGGGACTAACAGGTCCAGGGGTGGGAAGGCAAAGGCTGCCAGTAACATAGCCTTCTGCAGCACATTGGGCGGGTTGCGGACACCCGACAGCACCTCAATGAACAACTTGGTAGCCCGCTGGGCCTGGCGGGTGTTGCGGAAGATCCGGTTCCGGGACGCCACCAGGGGCGGTTGCCGCCACGTAAAGACCTTGAAGGCGATTTCCCCTTCAAACTGCACATGGCGAACAAAGGGGCGGCGCCGCTGCTCATAAACCTTCAGGGGGCGGCCCTCGGCCAGCACCTGCGCCAGAGTCCAGGCGTCGGCAATGGCCAGATTCATCCCCTGTCCGCCGACCGGGCTCACCGAGTGGGCAGCATCACCCAACAGTGCGGCTCCCGGTACCGTCCAGCGGCGGGCAAGCAGAAAATGAGCCGGTACATGCTGGACATCGTCCATATAGGGGATCTGGCCGATGGCCACGGCCAGGTCCGGGAAGAACTTACTTAACCGCAGTTGCAGGTAACTCAGACCGCGGTCCGGCTGCCCCTGCATCCATGTATAGGTTTCGGAGGTCACCAGCAGATAAAGGCGGGCCTGGCGGTTTGGCAGGGGAAAAAAGCAGGCACATTCCCCTTCGTCAAAGATTTGCCGGGCTTCAGGTGGCGCATCCGCCTCCAGGGTCACTGTCACGGCCAGCGGCGCACCCTCATAAGGATGTTCCTGCACCGGAACCCCCAGCACCTGCCGCACTGTGGACTGGCGGCCATCTGCCCCCACCACCAGGGGTGCCCGCACGGAACCGCCCGACCAGGACAGGCCAACCACCCGGTTCTGCTCATCCCGGAGCAGGCCGGTCACCCTGGCATCCATGATCAACTGGGCATTGGGCCAATGAGCCAGGGCGGCCAGTACCACCGCCTGAATCTCGCGGTGGTGCCCGTTGCGGCCCTCACACTGGCACCACTCCTGCAGGTTGGCTTCCAGGAGAAGCTCCCCGTCAATCGTTCCGATCTGGCTGCGCAAAACCGGGTAAGTAACCCGGCGAATATCATCGGCGAGTCCCAGTTCGTCAAAAATCTGCAGACTGCGCGGGTGCAGATACTCACCCCGGTAAAGGGGTTTAAAGACGGCTGCCTGCTCCAATATGACTACTTTCAGGCCATGCCGTGCCAGGGCGAGGGCCAGGGTGGCCCCCCCCATTCCGGCACCGGCAATGGCCACATCGGCATTCAAGTGCATTGCTTGGTCCACACGCCCACCCCCGCAAGGGGAATTCATACAATCCTATTGTGAACGAAACGGCCGGGCCGCACAATCGCCGGATTTTCACCAGCAGCGTCATCGGACCGGCTGAGGTGGACACGCCCGGGGCGTAAGCCCCGGGCGTGTCGGTGGGCCACTGGCCGGTTACTTCTTGTACCAGTTGGCGTTCTTGGCCGTATACTCTTCCTCACCGGCCGGAACCTCGCCATCCGGGAAGATGGCCTCTACCGGGCAGACAGGAACGCAGGCTCCGCAGTCGATGCAAACCTCCGGATCAATGTAAAGCTGTTCCGCGGCATCGTAAACTTCCTGCCCATCGCCGTCCGGGTACGGATGGATGCAGTCGACCGGGCAGGCGTCGACGCAGGCACGGTCCTTGGTACCAATGCACGGAGACGTAATGACGTGCGGCACGAAAGTCTCCCTCCTCCACACTGTCTCGTACCAGGCTTTCTGGCCCTGGGGGGCACATTCCTGCCTAAAGGGTCGATGAAAAACACAAAGTACTTGTATTCTGTCTATGCATACGACAATGGCCCGCAGGACATGCATGGGGTAGCCGTGAAAACCATTGCTATCCCATCCACCTTCTTAGACTCTCCGAATCCGGGCACTCAGTATTCCTGCCTGGCAACTGGCGCCACCCGTTGTTTTCACCTATAGTTTAACCATTAATGTCGCGAGCGGCGGGGAGGCCTTCTGTACCCGTGAAGTTGTTATCAAGAGTCACCCTGCTGCTGGGCGCGATCCTGGTCGCCCGCTTCCTGGGCTTCGCCGCCCGCACCAGTATTGTGCCGTTCTTTCCGGAGTTCATGACCCAATACGGAATCGGCTATACCCAGATGGGGATCCTGGTGTCAGCCTTCCTGGCGGGCTACGCCGTCTCCCTCTTCCCCTGCGGCCTCCTGGCCGACCGATTTGACGGCCGCCGCCTCATCGCCGTGGGCCTGCTGGTGCTTGCCATTACCTTCCCCGCCACCGTCCTGGCCCCGAGCTGGTTCCTGGCTGCGGTTGCCCGTTTCCTGATGGGAGCAGGCTCGGCCCTGCTGTTCAGCCCAGCCTTGAAACTTATCGTGCTGTATCTGCCGCAGAGGATCCTGGGCCTCGCCCTGTCACTGCAGGAAATCACCATCGCACTGGGCATGTTGTTTGCCCTGGTCGGTGGCCCACTGCTCGCCCCCTGGCTGCCCTACACCACCCTGCACATGATGTTGGGCGCCGTCTGTGCCGTGATCGGGGTTGGTTTCCTGTGCCTGCGGCTGCCCCCCTTGCAACAGGTCCGGCACCAGGCCCGGCGCCCCCCCCTGCGGCAACTGTTCAACCGGGATCTGATCCTGGTTGGGGTCGTATTCAGCCTCACCAATGCCGTGGTCTCTGGCTACCTGAACTGGCTGCCGGCCTTTGTGCAAAACGCCCTGAACTGGGGACGCGACGGGGCCGCCCTGGTCTCCTTTGTGCTCCTGGCAGCCGACGCGGCCCTTGCGCTGGTGGCAGGCCGCCTTACCGACCAGCCGCACCAGCGGAGCCGGCTGGTAGCCGCCACGGCGACGGGAATCGCACTGGCATGCGCAACCATGGCCCTGTTCAACGCCCGGCTACCCATCCTGGCCGCGTCGGCGGTGCTGGGTGTGGCCATCCCCATGGCCTTTGTGCCCCTGCAAACCATTATAGCCGATGCGGCCGGACCGGAACGGGTCGGTGCTGCCCTGGGCCTGTTCAATGCCGGCAATCAGATCTCCGGGGCTCTCGCCGGCAGTTTGCTGGGTTGGCTGATCGATGTCTCCGGGTCATTCCGGATCATCTGGTGGGTATGTCTGGGACTGATGGTCCTGCAGATTCCACTGATTCTAAACATGCGGGCCGGGGGCACGGCAACCCCTGCAGCCGCACAAGGGAGCGAGGATCATGATGAACGAATCGTTCAAGGCTCTGCTACTGGACGAGATTGAAGGCACTGTACAGGCCCGCGTCGCCGAACTTAGCCCGGACGCCCTGCCAGCCGGCGACGTGCTGATCTCGGTCGCCTATTCCAGTTTGAACTACAAGGACGGGCTGGCCCTCACCGGTCAGGGCAAGATTGTGCGCAGTTATCCGATGGTACCAGGGATCGACCTGGCCGGTGCCGTGGTGGAATCAGCCTCCCCGACCTTCAAACCTGGTGATCGGGTCGTGCTGACCGGCTGGGGCGTAGGCGAACGCCACTGGGGGGGCTATGCCCAGTTGGCCAGGGTCAGAAGCGAGTGGTTAGTGCCGGTGCCGCCCGGGCTCAGCCTGCGCCAGGCCATGACCATTGGTACGGCCGGGCTCACCGCCATGCTCTGCGTGATGGCCCTGGAAGAACGGGGGTTGACTCCGGGGGACCGTGAGGTAGTGGTGACCGGCGCCGCCGGCGGAGTGGGCAGCGTGGCCGTTGCTATCCTGGCCAAACTGGGCTATAACGTGACTGCCGTCACCGGACGGGCCGAGGCCCATGCCTACCTGCAGTCCCTTGGTGCCCGCCAGATTCTGGACCGCAGTGCCCTGGCCCCCTCACCCCGGCCGCTGGAGAGCGAACGCTGGGGCGGTGCGGTTGACACTGTAGGCGGTGAACCCCTGGCCGCCCTGCTGCGCAGCATGGCCTACGGGTCCGGCGTGGCCGCCTGCGGGCTGGCGGCGGAGAGCAGCCTGCCCACCACGGTGCTGCCCTTCATTCTGCGGGGGGTCAGCCTGATCGGCATCGACTCGGTCATGTGCCCACTGCCGAGGCGGCAGGCCGCCTGGCGGCGCCTGGCCCGTGACCTGACGCCGGCGGCATTGGAGCAGATGACCCAGGTCGTGACCTTGCAGGACCTGCCGGCACTGAGCCGGGAAATTCTGCAAGGCCGGGTGCGTGGCCGCGTGGTGGTGGATGTCAACGCCTCATAACCCTTGGCGAGAGCAGCGCCGGTGGCCAAAGCCACCGGCGCTGCTGTATTCCACCGGGCTAATCATCACCTGTCGCCTGCAGTTCCAGTGCGGCTGCCGGATCGGTATCCCGCTGCAGAATCTTCTGCAGGAAGTGACCGGTATAGCTGTCAGGGTGGGCGGCCACGTGCTCCGGCGTGCCGGCGGTGACCACCTGGCCGCCGCGGTTGCCGCCTTCGGGACCCAGGTCCACAATCCAGTCCGCCTGCTTGATCACGTCCAGGTTGTGCTCAATCACCAGCACCGTATCGCCCTGATCCACCAGGCGCTGCAGCACCTCCAGCAAGCGGTGTACGTCGGCCACGTGCAGACCGGTGGTGGGTTCATCGAGAATGTAGAGCGTCCGGCCGTTGGAGCGCCGGGCCAGTTCAGTGGCCAGCTTCACCCGCTGGGCCTCACCGCCGGAAAGCTGGGTGGCCGGCTGCCCGAGGCGGATATAGCCCAGGCCCACGTCCTGCATGGTCTGCAGCTTGCGGTAAATGCGGTTCACCGGGCGGAAGAACTCCACCGCCTCATCCAACGTCATGTTCAGGATATCGCTGATGTGCTTGCCCTTGTAGTGGACCTCCAGGGTCTCCCGGTTGTACCGGGCCCCCTTGCAGACTTCACAGGGCACATACACATCAGGCAGGAAGTGCATTTCAATCTTGATGATGCCATCGCCCTTACACGCCTCACAGCGGCCGCCACGCACATTGAAGCTGAAGCGGCCCTGCTTGTAACCCCGCATCTTGGCCTCGGGGGTCTGGGAAAACAGCTCCCGAATCAGGTCAAACACGCCCACATACGTGGCCGGGTTGGATCGGGGGGTGCGGCCGATGGGACTCTGGTCAATATCGATGACCTTCTCCAGGTGCTCAATGCCTTCAATGCTATTGTGCAGGCCAGGCCGCTGGCGGGCTCCGTTCAGCCGGTACGCCAGGTCCTTGTGGATCACCTCGTTCACCAGGGTCGACTTGCCCGAACCGCTCACCCCGGTGACCACCACAAAGGTGTTCAGGGGAATCTCCACATCCAGGTTCTGCAGGTTGTTTTCCCTGGCCCCCCGCACCACCAGCTTGTTGCCAGAGCCCGGGCGCCGGGCCGGTGGCACCGGAATTCGCCGCCGGCCGCTCAGATAGGCGCCGGTCACCGATTCCTCGCTGGCCATGATCTCCTGCACCGGCCCAGTGGCAATAATCCGTCCGCCGTGAGCCCCTGCTCCCGGTCCGATATCCACGATCCAGTCGGCAGCCCACATGGTGTCCTCGTCGTGCTCGACCACGATCAGGGTGTTACCCTGGTCACGCAGGCGCATGAGGGTGCTGATCAGCCGCTCATTGTCGCGCTGGTGCAGGCCGATGGACGGCTCATCAAGAATGTACAGGACACCGACCAGGTGCGAACCGATCTGGGTGGCCAGTCGGATACGCTGGGCCTCACCGCCGGACAGGCTCCCGGCCGCCCGGTCAAGGGTCAGGTAGTCCAGCCCCACGTTAACCATAAAGCCCAGGCGCTCATTGATTTCCTTCAGGATCTGGCGCCCGATCAGTTGCTCCCGCTCCGTCAGCTCCAGGCTGCCGAAGAAATCCCGTGCCTCCAGAATCGTCAGGTGCGTGGCCGCCGAAATCGACTGACCGCCGATCTTCACTGCCAGGCTTTCCGGCTTCAGGCGCGCCCCGCCGCATGCCCCACAGGGCCGGGCAGTCATGAATTCTTCCAATAACTCCCGGAGCGAGTCACTGCTGGACTCCTTGTGCCAGCGCTCCACCAATTTCACGACGCCTTCAAAGACCACTTCGTAGGTCTTGGTCTGGCCGTACATGTTCTCGTACTTGAACTTGATCTTCTCGCCCGGCAGGCCAAAGAGAAGAATCTCCGTGATCTTCGGGTCCTGGTCCCGCAGGGGCACGTTGGTGGGCACCTTCAGGTGCTGGAGCAGGGCCTCGATCATGTTATTGTGGTACTGTGCAGTGGAGTTGGCCAGCGGCACAATGGCGCCGTCGTCGATGGACTTGTTGCGGTCAACCACCAGCGCCGGATCAATCTCCATGTGCGCCCCCAGGCCGGAACAGGCCGGGCAGGCACCGTAAGGGCTGTTAAACGAAAACATGCGCGGCTCGGGCTCCGGAATGGAAACGCCGCAGTCCGGACAGGCAAAGTTCTGGCTGAACAGCAGCTCCGTGCCGTCCACCACATCAATGGTCACCACACCGCCGGTGAGCTTCAGGGCCATCTCCAGGGAGTCGGCCAGGCGCTTTTGCATATCCGGCTTCACACTGAGGCGGTCCACCACCACCTCAATGGTGTGCTTTTTCTTCTTATCCAGCTCAAACGACTCGGTGGCTTCCCGCACCTGGCCGTCCACCCGCACCCGGACAAAACCCTGCCGGCGAATGTCCTCAAAAATGCCGTGGTGCTCACCCTTGCGCCCGCGCACCAGCGGCGCCAGCACCTGAAACCGGGTACCGGCGGTCATCGCCAGGATGGTGTCGACCATTTGCTCCACTGTCTGTTGGCTGATCCGGTTGCCGCACTGCGGGCAGTGCGGCGTCCCGACCCGGGCCCAGAGCAGGCGCAGGTAGTCGTAGATCTCGGTCACCGTGCCGACTGTAGAGCGGGGGTTGCGGGAAGTGGTCTTCTGGTCAATGGAAATGGCCGGCGACAGCCCCTCGATCAGGTCCACGTCCGGCTTGTCCATTTGCCCCAGAAACTGACGGGCGTAGGCAGACAGCGACTCCACATACCGTCGCTGCCCCTCGGCGTAAATCGTATCAAAAGCCAGCGAGGATTTGCCGCTCCCCGACAGGCCGGTAAAAACGATCAGCTTTTCACGGGGAATCTCGAGATCAACGTTCTTCAAGTTGTGCGCTCGAGCACCTTTGACGACAATTTTGTTCTTGGCCATGCCATCCTCCTGATCGGAGAGAAAAAAGGGCTGTTCTCATTATAGCACGGTAACGGGTACGGTATCTTTTCCATCATGGCACATCAATGGGCTTTTGGGTCTATGCGATAGCTGGGAGAGGGGTAATGACCGTGGAGCCCGGGTCAAGCCGCTCTGTCCAGTGGAGGAAAGCGCCGTACTCAGGGGCACCTCCCACACCAAATAGAAGCGGGCCGGAAGCGTTTGCCTCCGGCCCGGACTCTTCAGGTGTACTATCAATGTTTCTGTAGCTACCTGAAAATCAGCTTCGATGCCGCCATAATGACTGCAAGCACGACCCCGTACACTACTGAAACGGCTTTTCTGCTAAGTGGCCCCCAGGCCAGGTCGATCCCTTCGGTAACCGCAGCGGCGGTGGCCATTTGGGCAAAGAAGAGTGCGGGTGAGTTCATGTCTCCATATACCTTATAGAGCAGAGCAGCAGCGGCGGCAGGCACGGCTACCCGCAGAACTCTGCTCAGCACCGCGTCACCCCGTCCTGACGTTGTTTTTGCTAGCTCCAGCAATACCCATGGCAGAAAGCACCCCACGCACCAAGGCAAATGGCGCAAGCAGTGCAGCCGTACGGGTTTTTTCCCGCCGCGCATAGGTTGAGACATGAATAGCTACAGACCCACTTCACTGGATCAGGGATGTTCTTCCAGTAGTTTAGAAGACAGTTCCAGAAGCAGTTCCAGTCCTCGCCTTGGATAGTGATGGAGCCTGTATCAGCGGTCCACTTTTCTACCAATTGACCCCCTTCGTACCGGAGTCGCCCCATCTCCGTACCATCTGCCTTGCTCAGGGTAATGGTACGGTCTTCTTGGGCTTTACCCGGCTTGATTGAGAACTCAGCTACACCAACTACGGTATTTGTCCTGGGCTCCACGTAAACCCACAGAGCTTTGGTTTCCCCATTCGTGGCCGGGATGGGGACATAAATCAAGTTCCTGGCTCCATCCTTGTACGTTACCAGGACGGCTTTGGATAAGTCGGCTTTGTTCCGCTTGGTCGCCAGTTTGAATTCTTTGTCGCCCAACACTACCTTGGCCACGTCCGGCGGAACATCACCACACGACGTAACGGATGTACCCTCGCCCTGGTTATCTTTGGACCCGTGGTGCAACGCGCCAACACAGATCACGCCTACTCCTTGAGAGCCGAACTGATCTGGGCTTGCAGCAAACGCCAGGACAGACGTCAAAGCCACAGCCAGGACAGATACAAGAGTAACCGCGATAACCAACTTCTTTATCACTGACCTATACCTCCAATCCCCAACTTAGTTATGTCGCCACCCAATAGGGATCCCTGCCCTCCTTTCGCAACTGCGACGTGTTGAAAACAACTTGTCTTGCAGCCCCACTCATAGACTAAACGCAAGGAGACAACTTAAGAGATATGAAAATTAACATAGAAAGGACAGGAGAGCGCTTTTCTTCCGGTCCAGCCGTTCTTTCCCGTATTCTCGGACGGAATTCAATGGCTTTCCACAACGTGCACAGACTGCTGGTTTCCGTCCTTTTGGAATAATGTCTCGAACGTGATACTTGAACTTGCATTGCCGCTCAAATTCGATGGCTCCGTGCTCCTGCCCACCGTGTACCAGTTCCTCCACATCCATACTTCCAGTAAGTATCCAGTTCAGTAGAGCCCGGAATCGCCTTGCCGACTGGTCCGTGTTGGGTACCTCGATGACCCAATCATCCTCGGTGTGCCGGAGAAGGTTGTACATCTCTAGTGTGTCAATTCGCACCTGCCCGCTCAGGCCGAATAACAGTTCGGTCTGGAACAGCAGGCGCAGTGTGCGGACCCAGGCGCCCACGGCGGCGGCCAGGTCAATGGCCGTGTAGCGAATGGCGGCCAGCACCCGCCGCCTGAGGCGGCGAAAGAATGGGCCGGCGTACGTGGAAGGGCCACCAGGATGCCGTGGGCCGGCCACCCGATCCTCCAGCCGCCGCAGCCGCCAGTACGCCCACCAGATGACTCGCCGCACACCCTGCATCTCCATGTAGGAGACCAGGCGAGTTGGCCCGTGGCCCGGAGTCATGTCGCACTGCCTGTCCTGCCCCATCATGCCCATTTGGGTGGCCCCCCCCCGTTGCGGCTAGGCCGTCCGCTCCCCCGTTGCCCCCCGTCCGGGCGGTGCCTGCCGCTGGTAACAAGGTAACACGGGGCGACGCCTCCAGAAAACGGAAAAAGGCCGGGTCAATACCGGCCTTTGTCAAGCTAACATTGACAGTGTCAAACCCCGTTCGGAGTACTGTTCGCCCTTGTCGTCCCACTAGAGAAAAACTATAATGGGAATAAGCGGAAATCGCTCTCAAGGAGGGGCTACTATGTCGGTCGGAGGGAGGGTAAAACACCTCCTCGACTCGCACGGCCACTCTCTCAGGAAGGCACATGAAATCACCGGTATTTGCCATGAAACCATCCGCCGAATTATCAATGGTTGGGAAGGGCCTACACTGATCGGCTACATTCGGCGGATCGCCGAAGGGTATCGTGCCCAGGGGTACCATGTAGATGAAACTTCCCTGATGGAGGGGCTGGACCCCAAAGGGGACTTCGAGTGGACCATTCGCCAAGCTCCGCCCCTGAACAGGTTAGAAATGGTGGTAATGAGCGTTCAGGAAAGGGTCCGTCTGGCCCTGGATTTTCTCCGGGCGAGGTACCCGAAGGTGTGCGCTCCTGAGTTATTGACCACTGCCAGCGGCCTGCGAAAAGACGAATTCGACCGGTGGAGGAGCAGGCCATCTGACCTCGTTACAACGCTTGCTCTTGCTACGGCAGTAAATCACTTGACCGGCATATCAAAGGAATGGTTTACGGATGGTTGGCTCAAAGCCGAAGCCATCGAAGAGCCGTTCCTGGACCGGGTATGCCGTCTGGCTTCAAGAGCCCAAGGGTCTAGTAGATTTGTGTCGAACAGGATTCCTGAGTTACTCCAGGCCGTGCGCCGCAATTTGACCAGTTGACAAGCCGTCACCGGAGTCTGTTCGTGTACAGGCACGGTTGGACAGCCTAGCCGGGCCGGATTCCGCCTGTATCCGCCGCTAGGACCACTGCCGGCAGCAGCACTGTAGTGGCGATCAACACCAGGGTAACTGCTAGCTTCTTCATGCTCATCCTCCTCGACCGTTTATCTGGGCCGGGTAATGTCTCGCATGAACCGATCCACCGCTTCCGGGTGGCGAATGGCCATTTCACGAATTGACGCACGTAGATCATTAACTAAATTCTGCTTTTCCTCTTTTTCTGCATTAGCCTTGGCTAAGATAGCTACAGCCAGAGCACCTTCAGTGTCACCCGTAGCCTTTCCAACCCGGTGGAGTATATCAAGGGCATCAGTAAACAGGAGCCGTATATTCTGCGCCCGCACAGCGGCTTCAATGGCGATCGCCGTGGCATCTTCGTACTTACCCTCCAGAAGGCATAGCTGGGCTTCGTCGATCAGATAGCCGGCGTTCACCTTATCATCGCCGGGATGCCGTTCAACATATTCTTTTCCCTGCTTGATCAGTTTGCGGGCCAGGTCAAGCCGATTGAGCTGGAGAGCCTGCCAGGTGGCATTCTGTCGGCATGTCTCCGCGAGGTCTGCTTCTTTTCTTGCCTTCGCGGCTTCATAGGCTCGCTCAAATTGCACCAGGGATTCTTCGTGTTCACCCGCGACACGGTGGTATTCACCAAGATTGAGCATGGCGGTTAAGTAGTGGCGGCGAGCAGGCTCCTTATACCGCTCGTAATGGTCAAAGTACCGCCGTTGAGTATGTACAGCCTGCCATTCCACACCACGGACCTTATGCTGCGCCCAGGCCAGTTCAATCAGCGACCGGCCTAATAAGTCCCAATCCCTGATATCTTCGGCCAAGCACACAGCAACCTGGCCGGGTTCAAGGGCAGCGCCATATTTATTGAGGTTGCTCAGGCTACGGCACAGGGCGTAATTCAAGAACGCCTTCTGGTCCCTTTTCCATTCCCCTTCGGGGCCGCATTCGGTCAAGGCTTGTGTAGCCTTTCTTGCGCAGGCTTCCCAATCGTGCTCCTCAAGTAGATTAACGACTGTCTCAAACTTGACCTTGAACGCCACGGTTCCGCCCCCTTCAAGGTCGGCTACTTCAACTGATGCCCTTGTTCCCATTTTAAAGGGGAACACGTCTGTAAACAAGACCCATTTTACCCAGTAGATTAACCCGATGGCTATAAACGGTTTTTGTCCAGAAGGGTAAGATTCTGGTGCTGTCTTCTTCCTCCAATCTTTGCTGGCTTCTGCAGCGGCGCCCACAGGGAGGTTTCCGTCCGGTATGAACACCCGCTGGATCAGAAAGGCAACTGGTCTGAGTCTGGGCCTGCTGCTGGGATGGGCTCCACTGCCCACCACAGCCGCACCCCTGGACTATCTGGCCACCGATATTCGCCGCAGCCAGGTAGTCGCCATGACCGAGATCGTGGCCACGGGCGCCGCAGACCACGCCGGCGCCGCCCGGCCGCTGGCCATTTACAAGGGGCGCCCGGCGCCCTTCCTGGACCTGTACATCGTGCCCGCGCCGGCGGAGCCGGGCTGCACCCGCATGGCCCAGTTCACCCGCGGCGAGCGGTCCATGGTCCTGCTCCGCCCGGTCACGGGTACACCGTATTACAGCCTGGTCTGCGGTGCCCGCGGCAAATACCGCCATATGGGTCCCGAAGGAGACACCAATGGCGTGGACTGGATTGCCGACGAGCGCTGGCCGGACTACCTTTCCCAGGCCGCCGCCCAGGACCTTGAGGTGGAAACAGAGCACATGCGGCTGTATGGGCCGGCCTTTACCGGCTTTGCCATCCGCTTCAGCCTGCTGCTCCTGATGTTCGCCGTGGCCGTCTCCCGGCTGACCGGCCTGCGGCCGACCCTGCTGCCCACCGGCGTCCTTGTCGGCTGGTTCTGGGCCCTGCCCTGGCTGCTGCTGCACCTGTCGGCGACCATGGCTCCCGCCTTCCGAATGGCCGCACCGGCGCGCTGGCTGCTGCTGATCCCCGCCCAGTTAACGGCCGGCACTGATGCCGGGGTGGCCATTGCCACCCTGCTGGCCCCGCCGGTCCTGGTCCTGTTCCTGCTGGCGGCCGGCACCCGGCTCGTCCGGCGCTGGCGCCGCCATCCACGATTATCCTTTGCATCGCTTATCAAAAGTCACTGCAAGGTTGGACCCTAAATGACCTGAATTACAATGCCTACCGCTGCTACGATATCTGCAACTTGATCGTCTGTTAGCACTCCCCTTTGGCTGGCAAACCGGCTTACTGACAAAGATTTTACTTGGAACGCGTCGGCAGCCGATACCTTTATTAGGCCGTTCTTGACGTCTGGTTTAAGTTTTATGAACCAGGGGAACTCCGTAAATCCGTCTTGCCACTCAGTAATTGGTACGATGACCTTCAACGGTAATTTGCCTATTTGGTCTCCACTAATCACGACACAGGGGCGGATTTTTTGAATTTCCGCCCCCTGCGCCGGGTTCAAGTTCACATCCCAAACCTGTCCTCTAGCAATCGCCACCATAGAAGCCCCCCACGTCGTCCAAGTCCACATCTACAAAAGCCGTGAGTTCACTATCATCGGAATATTTCTTTACCAATTCAGGGGTGGGTTCACAAAGTTTGACAGATTTATCCGAGGTTTCAGGTTTGCGACCTGTGTTAAGCAGTGTTGCAGCGAAGGAGGGGGTGATGAGATTCTCGGCAAGCGCCTGGTGGACCAACAGATTCAGTCGTCTCGGCTCCTCATTCGGGATGGCATTCGGTTCTTGGCTGCGCCACCCCTTAGCACTCAGGCGTCTGAATAACACGGTGTAGGTCTCCTGAGTGATGATGCCAAGGTCGAAAGCCCGTCGCACCCATGCCTGAACGCTAATACCAAATTGTTGTTTTAACAAAAGCAACTCATCAAAACTAAGGTTAGACCTCTTTCGGCCGAGTGCCGCGTACGCTGCCTTAGCGGGAACCAGGAAGGCACCTGCGAACCTGTGGGCCGCCTTTTCAGCATCGACTGAAGAATCCGCCCCCATGACAAGGTGCCCAAGCTCGTGAGCGAGGCTGAACCGTTGTCGGTCGCCAGACACGCGTGCATTAAAAGCGATTACGGGCACATGATTATTGACCCAGCAAGAAAAGCCGTCAAAACCCTGAGGACCGTCAAGTGCAATGACCTTGACACCACAGTTCTCCAGGCGTCCGCACAAGTCGTCAATTGGATCGCTGCCAAGGCTCCATTTGCTTCGGAGTCCTTCCGCAGCCTGCTCTGCTTCTGCTACTTCTTCAACGGGAAAGCGAGGTAACTCAACTTCCGGGAAAAAACCTTTTGGAAAGAGTTGCTCAGCAGTAAGGTAGCGTTCGACCGCTTCAGCGATTTGAGCCTCTACGGCTTCCTGAGAACGAGTGCCAAGCCTGGAGTGCTTACGGTAGGCAGGCGCCACCGTTTCAACCTGGATCTCCCGGAAAAAATATTCGACACCCACAGACAAAGCTTTGGAGAGCCGCAGAAGAGTACTCTGGCGGGGCGCGGCTTCTCCTTTCTCAAATTTTGAAATCGCAGTCGGCGTGACTCCAACCTGTTCGGCAAGTTCCCTGGTCGTCAACTGTGCTTTTGCGCGTGCCAGTTTAATTCGAGGTCCGATGTTCATCGCCGTCACCTCTTGGTTTACATTTTACGCCTCGATTCACAACTTGTGAACTGCAGGTTTATTTTTTCTCTACAGGGAATCCAGATATTTACCAAATATGCATCCAACCTCCCCTGCGTCGCCACCGCCTACGGCGCCGGCATCCCGCCAACCGGGGTGTTCCATACGCACCGGCCGCGTCATGGTAATGGCCCGGGGACCTTTGGCCTACGAAACGAGCGGACTGCGCCCACCAGCCTGACTAGGCACGAGTTGGGAGATTGCCATCGGCCGACTGATGTGGTAACCCTGGGCATAATCCACACCGTAGGTCCGGAGCAAGGCCACCGTCTCCTCGTTCTCCACAAACTCCGCAATGGTCAGTTTGCCCAGCCCCCGGGCCACCTCCACCATCGCCTTCACCAGGTGCTGGTCCCCCGGGTCAGACGAAAGATTCTGAATGAAGCTGCCGTCGATCTTCAGGTAATCGACCGGTAAATGCTTGAGATAGTTAAAGGACGCGAAGCCCACCCCAAAGTCATCGATAGCGAACCGGCACCCCAACTGCTTGAGGGTGTCAATGAACTTACGGGCCTGGCCGGCATCGGCGATGGCCGCCGTCTCGGTGATCTCCAGCACCAGGGAGGCCGGGTTGATCCCCGTCACCGCCAACTCGTGCTGAATCATGGGCAGAAGCTTGGCGTCAGCAAAGGCCCGCCCGGAAAGGTTGACCTCCAGGCACATTTCAACGCCTGCCTGCTCGTAGCCGGCAATCAGATGAATGGCCTGGCGCACCACCCAACGGTCAATGGCGTGGATCAGTCCGAAGCGTTCGGCCACGCCCAGGAACGCCCCCGGGGCAATCGTTTCCCCATTGTCCCCGATCATGCGCAGCAACAACTCGTGGCGGGTCACCCGGTTGGCATGCAGGTCAAGAATCGGCTGGCAGTGCAGGACGAACAGATCCTTGTCAAGTGCGTGACGAATGCGCTTTTCCCAGGTCAGCTTGGATTCCAGTTCCGCCTGACGGTCGCGGTCCGGAGTATACAGGCAGAACCCGTCGCGCCCCTCTTCCTTGGCCTGGTACATGGCCAGGTCCACCCGGGCCAGCAAGGCTTCCGGCGTGGTCCCATGCTCGGGATACAGAACAATCCCGGCGCTGGCGGTTATACCCACGGGCTGGCTGCCGGTCAGGGTCACGTGCCGGCGAATCGCTTCCAGAATCTGCTCAGCCGCTGCCTGGGCCCGAACGGCATCGGCTCCGGGCAGGAGCACGCCAAACTCATCCCCGCCCAGGCGGGCCAGGGTATCGCCTTCCTGTAGCGGCACCCGCATGGGTTCAGCCAATCCCTTGAGCACTTCATCCCCCGCCAGGTGGTCCAGGCTGTCGTTTACATACTTAAAGTGGTCCAGATCCAGGAACAGGAGCGCCCCGTGACCATGCCCCTCCCGGGCACCGGACAGCAGGATCTCCAGTTCGGTCTGAAAACGGCGGCGGTTGAACAGGTTCGTCAGCGGATCATAATTGGCGGCATGGACCAGTTCCGCCTCCATCCGTTTGCGCTCCGTCATGTCCTGTAGCTGGGAAATCAAATACAGGGGCCGGTCCTGACCGTCACGCACCAGGGATACGCTCAGCCAGGCCCATACCACCTGTCCCGATTTGTGCAGGTAGCGCTTTTCCATCTGATAAGAGCGGATCCTGCCTTTCAGCAACTGGCGCCGGCATTGCAGGTGGGCGGACAGGTCATCGGAGTGGGCCAGGCTCAGGAACGGCTTGGCCAACAATTCCTCCTCTGAATAACCCAGCATCTCGCACAGCGAACCATTCACTTGCAGCAACTGGCCGTCCATGCCGACCAGCGCCATGCCCACGGCCGCATTGTCAAAGGCACTGCGGAAGCGCTCCTCACTTTCCCGCAGGGCCTCTTCGGCACGCTTACGTTCCGTAATATCCCGCAACACCACCGTCACCAGGTGCTCCCCGGCGACCTGCAGGCGGGAAATCCAGGCTTCTGCCGGGAATTTGTCGCCGTCCTTGCGCTGCCCCACCATCTCGCAGCGCTCCTCGGTCGCCACGGCGGCGGCAAAATAATCCGGCAACAACATGTCCAGCCGCCGGCCCAGTACCTCAGTCGCGGTATAACCGAAGGTTGCCTCGGCCCCCTGGTTAAAGAGCACAATCCTCTGGGTCTCATTGAAGGAAATAATCGCGTCCGGAGCCACCGCCAGGATACCGGCAAACTTCAACTCCGAAGCGTGCGCGGCAGTGCGCAGCCGCTCCTCCTCGGTGAGATCCTCCAGCACCAACAGCAGGCGGGCGGCCTTGGCCTCTCCCTCCAGCCGGATCCCCACAATGGTAGCCCGCAACAGCCGGTCCGGGGGCACCTCTACCACCATATTCCGCACCGGCTCCCCGGACGCCAGCACCCTGGCGGCCTGATCCAACAGGGGCTGAGCCGGTAAAATCGCCCGCAGCGGCCGACCGGACAAGACTTCGTCCTGGCCAAACATCTCACGGAAGGACAGGTTCACGCTCACCACGCGCAAGTCGGCCGAAAGCACCAGCAACCCCAGCGGAACACTGGCCAGCAGATTGGCATTAAAGGCCTTTTCCGCCTGTTCCCGCGCCATGGCGGCCGAAACAGCATCGGTCATCCGGTTAAAAGCCAGACTCAAGGCACCCAGTTCATCCTGCCCCTGGACCGGGACGCGCCCGTCCCACTGACCGGCGGCCAGATCAGACGCCGCCGCACTCAACACCTGCAGCGGCTGTACCAACCGTGAGCTCAGGTTGAGGGAAGTCAGGCCGCCCACCAGCGCGCCGATCGCCCAGAGCATCAGAGTGGCCAGTGCCAACTGGCGCACGGGCGCCAAAATCTCCGTCTCATCCACTTCAGTCAACAAAATCCAGTTCAGTCCGGGCATCTGCGCCACAGCCCCTACCACCGACACACCGCGATCATCCCGGTAAATGCCGGACACGGCACGGCCGGTCTCGTAGGCCCGGCGAATGGCCCAGTTATCCACGCGCCGCCCGAGGTCCCCGCTGCCAGGAGCAGACGCAGTCAGTAGCCGGCCTTCGGGTCCGACCAGCACCGTTGACCCGGAAGGACCAATATCCGCCTGGTCAAACAGAAGTTCCTGCAGCCGATTGGTAATGACCCGTGCCTGCAGCCAGCCCAGGGGCTCTGTAGCGGGCCCGCTGCGCACCGGTACCGTAATCCGCAAGGCATGCGGCTCACCATCGGCAAAAGGTAAGGTCTGCACTTGGGTCCCGGCGGTATCCGCCGGACGGACGACAGGCACCTCTGCCCCTGACCCGGAGGCACCGGTGGTCAGGACGGCCATGCCGTCCCGGTCCAGAAAGGTCAGCGCCGCGATGGGCAGAGCCGGGTAGACAATCCGCTTCTGCAGCCAGGCCGCTTGTTCCGGGCTGCGCGGTCCCTTCAGAATGGCCTGAGCTTCCGGGCTGCCAGCCACCGCTTCGATCTGCCGTGTGACCTGGCGGGTTACAGTCTGCACCTGGTCCGCCCGGGCGGCGGCCACCGCCGACACCGTCCGGAGCGCCTGGTTGCGCAGCGTCGCCTGTTGCAGGAGGATGGCACCGATCCCAAAGACACCGGTTGCCAGGGCCCAAATAGCCAACCCAATGACCAGCAGGCGCCAGCGCAGACTACGAAACAGCGGTACCGGCGGACCGGATGGCTGTGGGATTTGCTTCTTCGTGGCACTGTCCAATCGGTGGTTCCCCTTTCGGACATATCGACCTAATCATAGAGACCTAAATTGTCCCTGTCATCCAATATTTCCTTCCCGGTTGATACCCATAAATGAATATTAGCCATAACTTTTTCCAACTTCTTGCCCGCACAGCAGCAAATGCCCCCCTGGCCTGCGCCAGGGGGGCATTTCACTTCCAACCTCAGTTCTGCACCGTAACCCGCACGGTATTCGACCGGTAAGAACGGCCAGCCTGGTCGTAGGCCACGGCATACAGCTCCTGCCGGCTGCCGTTGGCCACGTGTGCCGTATCCCAGGTCGTGGTAAAGGGCGCTGCCGTCAGGGTCCTCAGCCTGTAGGACCCCACGTAGAACTCCACCCGGCTGATCCCCGCTTCGCCGGTGGCCGGGGCCGACAGAGTCACCAGACCATTGACGGTGGACTGATCACCCGGGGCCACCAGCACCACTCCGGGCGACGGACCGCGAGGATTAGCCACCACCACCTGCACCCGACCGCCGGCAGCCGCCCGACCCAAGTCATCAACCGCCCTGGCTTCCAGAGTATAGCCGCCGTTGGGCAGCCCACCCGTACTCCAGGACACCCCGTGGGGCGCCGTCCGGTCGGTTCCCACCAGATAGCCGTTGGCGTAGAATTCCACCCGCGCAGCCCCGGTGGCGCCGGCACTCAGCCAGACATCCCCCTGCACCACCGCGCCCGGGCTGTTCAGGCTCACGGTGGGGCCATCCCGGTCGACCCGCAGGGGTACCGCCGGACTCTTGCCTTCGTTGCCGGCGGCATCATAGGCCTTGACCGCCACATAGTGCGTGCCGGCCGGGACCCGGGTCGTATCCCAGACTGCTTCCCACGGCGCCGCCGTAAGCGTCTGCAAACGGGTGCCGTCGACCCAGAACTCCACCCGCTGCACACCCTGGTAGTCGGCCACCGCACCCTGCAGAGTCACCAATCCCTGCACCGCCGCGCCAGGCGCCGGGCTGACCAGAGCAGCCGTGGGGGCAACGGTATCCGGGTTCCGCAGTTGCACCGGCACCTTTTCCGAAACGGCGCTGTTACCGGAAGCATCGTAAGCCTTGACCCAGATATTCAGAGTACCATTCTTTTCCGCCGTGGGGTTCCAGTTATACACGTAAGGCGGCTGGTCCCAAACCTTGGCCCGCCAGCCTTCAATGTACAACTCCACCTTGCTCACAAACCGGTCATCGGCGGCTCCGGCCGTGATCTGAATGCGGTCCCGCACCACCGTGCCGGCCTCCGGGCTGCTAACCCATGCCCGCGGCGCCCGGCGGTCGTTGTTGTTCACCTTCACCGTCACCGGCCCGGCCGTGGTCACGTTACCGGCGTAGTCGTAGACCCTGGCGGTCAGTTTCACTCGGGTCCCGCTTTCGGTGCTGCGGGTGTCCCAGTTACACCGGTATGGCGGATTCCGCTTCTGATCGTACGTAGCCAGGCCAATCCAGGACCCGTTGGCGTAGCATTCAATGCGCTGCACGGCCACGTTGTCTCCGGCCTGAATCATCAGCGGAGTCAGGCCTGCCACCACCGTGGCGTTGCCAGGCAGGCTCAGGGTGGCAACCGGCGGCTCGTCGTCCTGGTTGACCACTGTCAGGTCCACCTGGACTGTCGCCGTGTTGCCGGAGTGGTCAACCGCTGTGGCGGTGATCGGCAGGGTGTTACCGTCCGCCACCTGCCGGGTATCCCAGTTGAACTGGTAAGGTGCCACGGTCGAGGTCTGCATCAGCAGATCGCCGACCCGGAATTCAACCCGGTTTATACCGATGTCGTCCCTGGCTTCCGCCACCACCGGGGTGACCCCGCCCGCCCTGGGTCCGACCGGCTGCAGGGCCACCTTGGGTGCCACATTGTCGGCCGGCAGGGTCCCGGCCCACAGAGCCGTCCAGGTGACCCGACCGATCACGCCCGGTTCACTCTCGATGCCAAAGCGGGCCTGCAGGCGCGCCACAGCGTCGGCAGTGGCCGGCCCGAAGTGACCGTCCGTAGTCAGCCCCAGCAACTCCTGGGCCACCGAAACCATGCCGCGCCGGGCCTCATCCGTATCACCGGACCGCAGATACGGGTAAACCGGGGTCATCGCCCGGTTCATTTCCACCCAGGACCGTGGCCCGGCAATGCCGTCCGCGGCGAGCCCGGCCACCTGTTGCCAACGCACCAGGGCCCGGCGGGTACCCTGGCCGAACTTGCCGTCCATATACAGGCCCAGCAACCGCTGCAACTGGGAGACGGCACCGCCCGTCCAGGCGTCGTCGTCGCCCATGCGCACCGTAGCATTCACTACCCCGGTAGGCACCGCGTTCAATCCATAAGTACCGCCCTGTTCCAGGTTATACTGGTACAGATTAAACTCCGGACTGACCTGATCCGACGGCGTAATGTAGTTGTTCATAATGCGCCGAATCGCCACTTCATAATCCGGATCACCGGCATACCCGGCCAACCGCAGGTCCCGGGCATAATAGAAAGAAGCTTCCTGGTGCGATACACCGTTGGCAATCTGGTTCCTGTAGTTCTGTAAGGCAGCCTGATAGCGGGGTTTGGTTAGAAAAACCCCCTGGTGCCGGATGGCTTCCGGCATGGAACGATAAATACGATAATGGTTGTTCGGGTCCGCTTCCGGCTGGCCGATCAGTTCATAGCCCGGCCACCATTCGTCGGCGGTGGCCGCCTCGGGCGGTCCCCATGCCTTGACCGAAAACACGTTGGCCGCCGCCAGGCTCAACTTGGTCCAGCCCCAGCCGGATTCCCGGGCCGCCTGTGCAATCAACACGGCCGCCGGGATGCCGGTCTCCCGGCTGACCTGCTGCGCGCCAGGGGCAAGCTGGGCCACAAAGTTGACCCGGTCCAGGATTACCGGGTGGCCTTTCAGAGGCGCGTAGACGTCATCGTCCAGGAGACCTGCACCCACGGGCACACCGGCCACCATCAACGTGGCACAGGCCAGCGCCGCCAGCCAGCGTCTTCTCCGCACCTACTCACCTCCATAACGATTCTTTAACAATTATAAAGGTATATGTAAATTCATCCTACTGGGACCTTCTGGCCGCGCTGAACACCCCCGCCCATTGCTGAGCGGGGCGATTGGGTGACAACGTGTTTATAACCCCCGCCATTCCGGGCACACTGGAAAAGGGTTACGCAGCTCAGATCTGTGATTTGGGGACAGAGGAATACCGATGACCGAACTGCAAGTGTTTGACTGGATCAACGGTCAGGCCGGTATGCAGCCGGGATTGGATCTGATCATGATCATATTTTCCCAGGCCCTGTACCTGGTCTGGATCCTCGTACTTGGCTTGCTGTGGACCGTGCCGGGGCCGTACCGCCCCGAGCGGCGCAAAACAGCGGTCTGGTCTGTACTGGCCATCCTGCTGTCCCTCGGCTTGGCCCAGATGCTCAGTTTTGTCTACTACCGGCCGCGGCCCTATCTGGAGTACGACGTGAATGTACTGGTCCCGGAGTTCGAATCAGCCTCCTTCCCGGCTCGCCATCCTTCTGCAGCGAGTGCCCTGGTGGCCGTGGCCGGCGGGTATTCCCGCCTGCTTAAGCTCATCATGTGGCCGCTCCTCGTCACGGCCTCGTATTCCCGTGTTTATGTGGGGTTACACTATCCTTCAGACATTCTGGGCGGACTGGTGGTCGGGTGGTTAACGGGCGCCGCTGTCTGGCACAACCGCCACGTGCTACAGGATCTGGGCGACCGGGTGGTGGGCGCTGTGGAACGCCTGGTGCGCTTTTGAATCAGATTGACTGCCAACGGGGTGCAGGCGCTATACTAGTGATGGATCACCCAGACCGATCAGCATCCATTTAATGACTGGGAAACCTGCTATTGTACAGGAGGGAGACCCGCTGTCAGATTTGATTGAGGTCGTGGATAGCCGGGGTCGCACCCTTTCCCCCTGTCGGCGGCAGGTGGCCGAGCGGGAAGTCCGGCTGAAGCGGGCCAAGTGGGTGGGCAGGAACCGCATTCGCCTGCGCTTTGACCCGTACGCCTACCGCTACCTGCGCCTGAAGGTGCTGGCGCGGGACAAGTATGTCTGTTACTGGTGTGGTGCGGCGGGTAACACCATTGACCATATCCTTCCGTGGTCCAAGGGCGGCCGCACCACCATGACCAACTGTGTCACCGCCTGCCAGGAATGCAACGGCCAGCGGGGCGACACACCGGCAGAACAATTCGCCCAGTTCAAGGGCGTGGTAGTGCCCCAGTTTACCGGAAACGAGCAGATACCCAGGATCGCTGTCCGCCCCAAGGGGGCGGTTCACCCCACCTCAGTTGTCCAACTGGCAGCCACAGCTCCGGCCGCCGAACGGCCGGCAACTGCCCGCAGCCAGCAGCCCGGTACCGCCGCAGTGCCCATACAGATACCGGTGGCAACGGCCGCTCCCGAGCCGGAGATACCGGAACCCACACCCGAGCTCACGGCACCCCAGCGAGCCGAACGCCTCCTGCTGATTGCCCGCCTGCTGGAAGGCAACCTGAGCCGCCGCAGCTTCCTGTAAGGCACCGCCACAAAAGCAATCTCCCGAGCCATAAAGTGGCTCGGGAGATTTTTCTGATCCGGCTGCTCAGGCCCCCACTTGGCGTGACCGGGTGGGGGCCTGGCACTTGCTCAACTCAGCAGGCGGTAGTTTCTACGGAGGTCCACAGTAGAACAAGAGCAGGATGGCAAGTTCACTATGTCGGAAACTTCTTAACCGTAACTACTTTCCGCGCGGAGGTTGGGGGTATTGATTCACGCAACTCGCCCAGAACTCCATGCCGCCTTCAGGCGGCAGCTGCAGGTATATCGGGCAGGTATGCCCTCCAGTCCCCCAATCAGCGGCGTTGGTAGGTGGAACCGCCGGGTCAGCAGGGGGTGGCCCGGGTTTAGTGACGTCGCCTGCTTCCTCCACCACCGCACCTTCCCTGTACCTTCTTTTGACCTACGCTGTAGAATGTGGGTTAAAGGCGGTCATACTTAGAGATGAGGGCCTTCATTCGGGGGCCGATCTTATACATGACCCAATCCTCCAATGGATCGTCCGTGGTGGCACGGGTCACGAAATAAGCCGTCTTGCTTACAAGGCAGGGTATACACCATATACCGTCAATCCCCTCTCCTGTACGCCCCTCGTTGTGCCTTCAGGCTCGCGTTGGTTGCGACAGGCCCGCTCGGGGGAACTGCATTTAGTCTGGCGGTATGAGGTCGGTACTAATTCCAGTAGTGAGACAACTGTGGTCGGACAATTGGAGAGCATGGCCAGGTGGATTGAGGGGGAACTCCCATGAATTCTCGATTGTTGCTCTACACGTGGCACGACGTGGATGTTGTCTTGAAGTCTGCTATGGACAGCAGGCGGCTTCCAGCCAACTGGGTTGGCTTTGATGTATCTCCAGTTGCACTAGTCATACAGATTGGCGACACACCTGCCAGCGGGACTGAGGATTCTGCTTGGGCCGCCCTAACGGAACTCTTTTCTGCCCGCGCCAGTCGAGAACGTAACGCCATTCTGCTTGAGGCCAACCCAGGTCAGGAGCGACTACTAGATGTTCACTTTGAGTATATTCCAGGCATCACCAGGACACCGCGACCTGCACGTCCTCTCTTCCAAGGGCCTCCACTCTCCGAGGATGATGTGTTAGAGCATCAGCTGCCCTCAGTGCCGGTGGTGGCGTTTTATTCCTATAAGGGTGGTGTCGGCCGTACTCTGTCCATGCTAGGAATGGCACGCACTCTGGTACTGAGAGATCTCGAAGCGGGTTTCACGCCACGTCCCCTCCTGATTGTCGACGCGGATTATGAGGCACCGGGGCTTACCTGGCTTGCTCAGCAAGACGGCCGCTTCCAGGAATTCAGCATGCAGGACGCTCTTGCTTTGGTGCATGGAGCTGCGGATTGGAAAGCCGAGGCCCTGCCACTTATTGCCGAGCGAGTTAAATCTGAGACTCTTAGACTACCCGTCGGCGGCCGGGTTACCGAGCATTTTTTCTTGCCGGCGTTCCGTTCCCAGGCCCAGCTCCTGACCCCTCCGGTACGGCCGGATCAACTACTAAGGGGTCCCGGACGTCGATGGATCATGGCAGACCTGCTCTCTGCCCTTGGCCAAATACTTGGAGCCAGTGCTGTTCTCGTTGATTGCCGGGCAGGCATAAGTGAACTCTCAGCGCCTGTCCTTCTTGATCCAAGGGTGAAACGAGTCATTGTGACCTCTACTTCCCTGCAATCAGTTGAGGGCACGACTTTGATTCTGAGGGAGCTCAGGCGAAAGATTCCCGCCACCATACCAGATGTTGATTCAAGTCTGATGATCACAATGGTGCCGACTGACCCTCGTTTTCGACTTGGAGAATCGGTACGTGAGACCCTCATCAGGGTGTGGCTCGACGCCGGATCGAACGACGACTCGGATCAGAGCGAATTGATGAGTGAACCGTTGCCCGTGTTGGAGTTGCCCTTCTCTAATGAACTGGTACATCTGAGCGATCTGGTAGACATTGACAACAAGCTCACTCGGGCAGGCCATGAGCCTTCCCTCAGGATGTTAGCTGAAAAGATTCTGCCGATACGAGTACCTTCTCAGGTGGCGGTTCCGGTCTCTCAGGACGAGTCCTGGGCAACTCTAAACACATTAGCAGATTTCTGTCATCGGCAGGAGTATGCCGAGAGCAGCCAGACTGGTGCGTTTCTCAGAACGGTTCCCCTCAAAAGCCTGGCACGCAAGTTTAGCAGTGAACCGCCTCGGGCCGTCGTCATGGGGGCTAAGGGTGCCGGCAAAACGTTCACCTATCTCCAACTCGTGAGAGAGGGGGATTGGCGTACCTTTGTTCGTAGCATGGGTGTAGACAGCACCGGGATTTGCACTCATCCCGTGATGCCCTTGGTCCGGCCAAGACATTTGGATTTGGATACAGTCGAGATGATCACCAATTCATGGAGTAAGGTCCATGAGCTCTTGGGGACGTCATCCACCTTAACACCCGACGGAGTGGCAGAACGGCTGCAAGGGCATGTAACAGGCGGACTAACCGACGAAATTGGATGGCGGGATTTTTGGCTGCAGATGATGGCTCAAACCGCGGGGATTGCTGACGGTATCCCTGATCCGCTATTGGCGCTCCAAGATAAACTGGAGAAAGCGAACCGTTATCTCACGTTCACAGTGGATGGCCTGGAGGACTGGCTCCCCGGTGCCCAGACAGAAAAAGTTCAGCAAGCAGCAATCCTGGGGCTCTGCTTGAGTGTGCTCGAAAAGCTAATTGGACTGCCCAATCGACGGGTCGGGCTGGTGGTATTTATCCGCAAGGATCTACCCCAGGCCGTCCTTAAGCAAAATTTCGGTCAGTTCGAGCGTTTGCACGAAGCCTATGAGCTACGCTGGAGCATAGATGAAGCACAGCGGCTTGTGTTGTGGGCAGTGAAGCAAGCGGGGGTAGACAAGACTCTATGGAGACAAGGCTTACCGGACGACTTAAGTGCATATGTCGGACCGGAACTTGAGGAGCGGCTATTACCGTTGTGGGGGCTAAAATTGGGTACCGACACAGGTAATGAAGCCTACTCAACGAACTGGGTCGTTTCAGCACTCAGTGATTTCCACGGCCGCATTCTGGCTCGGGACCTCGTAAGATTCCTCCACCATGCAGCTCAGGGCAGTAAGACCACCGAGAACCAGCGTAAGTCAGATCGATTGCTTCAGATTGCGGCTGTCAAGGGGGCAATTCGCCCCTGTGGAGAGAAGCGAATCGACGACATCAAGCAGGAGATACCTGCACTAGCGAAAACGCTGGACGAAATTCGTGCCGCTCCCGAGAGCCTTCGGCGTATGCCATTTACCTGGGACACCTTCGGGCTATCATCTGAGCAGGTACAGTTGCTGATGAGTCAGGGGGTCGTGTACGAGGAAGAGGGGAAGCTCTATACGCCGGAGATTTACCGCCAGGGTCTGAGGCTCGGGTTGGCTACCGGCGCTCGGCCTAAAGTCATCACGCTGATGCGGCGAGCTCTGAACCAGCGCGGATAGAGGCGACCTGAGGATATTTGGGTTGTAGTGAAGAAGAATTTAAGTCAACTTTTCCACAGGCAAGGGATTTGAGGACATAAACAGGCACCCGAGCCGCACAGGTCGGGTGCCTGTTTATGTCGGCTGTCGGGCGTTGAACCAGCCTGTTACAATGCCCCCACCCGGCGTGATCGGGTGGGGGCCTGATCAGTCTGCGTTCCGGCTCCGCCGCCGCCACCGGGCCAGCCACAGCAACCCCGCCACCGGCAGCACCGCTGCCGCGTAGGGCGCCAGCCGGGCCAGCCCCACCACCGCCCGGCGCCCCAGGCTGCCCAGGTGTCGGGTGGAATACACAAACGCCTGCTGCACCTGACCCAAGAGCGCGCCGGTTTCCCTGGGCAGGGGCAGTTCCGCCGGGGAGGGCTGCCACACCTGCACCTCCAGAATGGCGTAATCCACCTGGTTGGTCAGGAGTTTCAGCCGGCCCAGGCCGTTTTCGATCTGGGTTCGGGTCTCGTTGATCTGGCCGGTCACCTTGTTCCAGTCATCGAAGGTCGCCGCCCTGGCGGCCAGTTCCCGCAGGCGCTGCTCGTGCTCCTGCAAAATGGCCACCCGCTGCTCCAGGTCCATGTACTGCTCGGTCACGTCCTGGGACCACTGGCGTTCAGACTCCACCTCGCCGATCTGGCCCAACTGCTGCACCGCACCGGGGAAACCGGCAACGGGGATACGCAGCACCAGCCGCCCACGCCAGGTCCCGCTGCCGTCGCGGTTCAGGGTCGCTTCGGCCACATAGCCCCCGGTGGCTGCCGTGAGGGTCCGGAGCTGCTCCACCGCGCCGCGGGCGTCGGCCACCCGCAGGGAGTACGACCCGTTCATAATGATCTTACGTCCGGGCTGCGCCTCGGCGCCGGCCAGGGTTTGCGCTGGGATGCTGATGCCATTTGCAACGGTCGCCGTGAATTGGCTCCGTCCACCGCGGGCCGCGGCCGAGTCCAGGTCGGCTGCCGCTACCGTCACTTTGACTGTCCGGCCGTACTGGTCCGCCACCGCCGGGGCGGGGGCAGGGGCCGGCAGCGGAACCTGCGGCACTACGGCCTCGGCAGGTGCTGATTCCCGAGCCGCCTGCGCCGCCACCGGCGCCATGCCCGGCGCCCTGTCCGCCGGCGGGTTGCCCAACGCCAGGGCCACCGCCAGCACGGCGGCGGCAGCCGTCCCCCAGCCACCGATCACCGCCCGGCGGCGCCAGCGGCCCGCCCCCACGGCAGGGCGGGGCGCCGGGTCAGCCAGTTGCTCCAGCGTGCGAATGCGGGCAAACAGCCGCTCCTTCATGTCCGGGGTCACCCGCAAGTCCGGGGGCAGCGCCGCATCCACAGCGGCGGGCAGCCCCGCCAGCCCCTTTGGCATGGTCACCGGCTCCACCCCCCTTCCCGCAGCAACGTCTTCAGCTTCTGCCGGGCCCGGTGCAGGCGGCTCCGCACCGTACCGGGCGATAGCCCCAGGGTCTGGCTGATCTCCTGCAGGGGCATGTCCTCGTAGTAGGCCAGCAGGACCACCGCCCGGAATTCCACCGGCAGCCGCAATACCGCCTGCAGCAGCACGGCGGCATCCACCGCCGCCAGGGCGGAATCTTCCGTATCGTGCCGTCCACCGGACAGCGCCGCCAGCAGGTCCTCGCCCAGGAGCAGCACATGGCGGGCCGCCCAGGCCCCCAGCCTGTCCCGGCAAAGGTTTACGGTAATCCGGTAGATCCAGGTCCGGGGGCTTGCCTCGCCCCGAAACTCATCCATGTGCAGGTAGACCCGGGTGAACACATCCTGAAAGACGTCTTCAGCCAGGTCCCGGTCCTTCAGGTGCAGATACGCCAGTTTCAGCACGCCGTCCCCAAAGGCGGCCACCCATTCCTCGAGGATGGCCTGCCGGTCAAGATCAGACTCGCACCGGGCGACCGCTGCCACCTCCAAATGTGTTCACTCCTTGGCTGCCATCCACTGCTTATATAGACGACGCCCGGCCCCGGTCTGCTCCCGACGCGGAGGGCCTTCCGTCAGTTATTCCACCCCGTGCGCGACGCCGCACCGTGGAAAAAATGACGCTACTCCCCCAACACGACTCCCAGGGACCGGTTGGGGGCGGTTGAGGGGCGGCCAGGACGCACCTAACAACCCCAAGGGGTATAGTTGACGGGGAGACGGGGGCTACCTCAAAATCCCCGCGGGAAACCGTGACAAGCGTCGGGTCGAGCAGCCCGGGGTGCGAAGCTCGCGGTAAAGTACCTGTTAAGGAGAGCCATACTCCCAAGATGCAGGGCGACCCCCTATGACCTGCCATACCCGGGTCTTTACAACCCGCTCCCAAAGCGCAACTGGGAGAATGGGCCTCCAGCGCCTCACAGCGCACAGTCCGATAAGCATCACGGGTAGGGCTCATGACCCATTCGCGACTCAACAGAAAAGCCCTTCGTCGGCATTGTAGGTCTTGACGCCACTGTAAAAAATCAATGTAAAAAGAGACCAAATCCAGTTGCATTCCAAACATAGCCAGTGTATGATGTATATGGTTATTAAAACCTATTGCTCTAAATAAAGGTAAATAAACTCCCTGTCCCATTAAGTAATTTACATGAGGAGGACCGATTCACCATGGCAGAGGTTACCGAGACACCCAAGTCCCCGCTCGACCGGTTTCAAATGGTCACCCGCTTGCCCCGGAAGGTCCGCGGCCAGTCGCTAAGGGATCCGGAGGGCGCCAACATTAAGCCCACCGGCGTGGTGCTGATCAACACAGCCGGCACCGAACTGTTCAACAGCCTTGCCCTGGAACAAAAACTGGACATCAACAAATACGGCATCCTCTTCGGCGGCGATTCCGAGCGGGGCCAGGCGGTCGCCATCGTGGTGGACCTGAACACCCCCGGCGCCACCCCGGTACGGCGGCTCGGAGCCAAGAACACCGTCACCGTGTACATGACCGAACTCTTCCAGGACCAGCCCAAACTCCGGCCCACCAGCCCCCAGTGGTGCATGCTCAGCAAGGAAACAGACGGCAACGGCGGCCACTTTATCCTGTTCCACCTGAACGTCGCCCTGGAGCGGGCGACCAGCCGCCGCAAGCAGTCCGATAAGCCGGCGTCCGATAAGCCGGCGTCCGAAAAGCCGGCGACCGAAAAGACACCGGAAGCCAAGCCGACCGAAGGCGCCGCCCCGTCCAAAGACCAGGTCTGGTAGCAGAATCTGAATACACCGCCGCCCGGGCACCGGGCGGCGGTGTATGTGTGTCAGCGGCGGCGGCGATCGGCGGGATTATCCAGCAACTCACTCAGGTAAGTGCGCTCCGGCTGGGGATGGGCCAGCAGGTGAAGAACCGCGTACACATCACTGAGCGCCCGGTGGGCAGTCTCGGTGGCAATCCGGTGCGCCGCCAGCAAGGGCTGAAGCCCCCGCGACCGGTAACCCTTGCCCGCCCAGTCAATGCCGGACATGCTACACAGCCAGGGTTTTTCCCGAGCTGTGTCACTCAGGGGCGACACAAAGCGGCGGTCAAAAGATGCATTATGGGCAATAATGAATTCGGCCCGGGTCAGAATCGATTCAATGCGGTCGAAGTCCAGCCGCTGCCCGCGCACCGCCTCGTCTGAGATCCGGTGAACTCGATAGGCCCACGGCGAAATGGGTACCGTGGGCTCCCTGAGACCGGCATACTCGTCCACCTGGGCCAGCAGTTTCCCGGTGGACCGGTGGTAGGCGAACAGGACCAGCCCCACTTCAATGACTTCGTCGCGGTGGGATACCCCGGTGGTCTCCACGTCCACAATGGCGCCCAACCCGGTCAGGTGGTCCGATTGCAGATTATGCTGAAGTGGTATGGCGTTGGCGCTCATGCTTATCTTTGCCCCTTCCCCGGCTGGCCGGCCCGTTACAGTCCGGCGCCGCCCCCCCGCCCGGCGGATGCTAAAGCGTTCGGCCCCCATCCCACGCTTCCCTGCCGGATTCGGGTAAACCTGCCGGATAACCCCTACTTACGGAACTTTCCCCCACCCCCGCGGCAGCGACAGCGGCGGTTCATACTAAAGGCAAGTGAGGTGAGCCTATGTCCCACAAGCGCGAGCGCAACCAGAACCAGCAGATGGGCAAGGTCGAGAAGGCATACGGGGGCTATCTACCCTCGGTTGAAGGCAGCCAGAACCCCGGTATGACCGCCACCGACGGGGAGTCGATGGCGACTGCAGAGCAGCGGCCGCAGTTGAAACGTCCGTTGCCGGCACAGGAATAGGACACGGGTTGGGCCGCGGATGGCGCAAATCCACGTCATTCGCGGCTCATACTCACCGCAAGCGCGTCACGGGCGCAAGAACTCTGCTTGAAGAGCGATACCCGCCAGGGTATAATGACAACATGAACGCTGCAGGGGGCGCACTACGGTACCGGAGGTGTTCAAGTTGCCGCTCTATGACTTTTGTTGCCTGGAATGCGGTCACCGATTTGATGAGCTTGTATCCTTTAAGGATAAAAACACCGTACGTTGTCCCAAATGTGGGAGCGATGTACGGGAACTGGTCACTGGCTTTGCCGTCAAAGGCGGCACAACGGGGAACTCGGCACCAAAGTCCTCAGGCTTTACCTGAGCCGGCTGCTGAGGACCGGTCGGTCCTCTCGCCCGTGACGCAAGCAAGAAGGGGCCGGACACCATGCGGTGTTCAGCCCCTTTTCTCATTCGCGAGCAGCCCGGACCTTACTCCACCGTCACAATGAGATTGCCGTACTCGTCCACATGGGCCGTACTGCCCGGGGGCACCGTCAGCACCGAGATCTGCTCCTCGATCACGGCCGGTCCCTCCACCACCGCACCGGGGTACAGGCGATCCCGTTCATAAATGGCCGTAGCCTCGAATCCGCGGCCCTCCCAATACGCCCGGCGCCGGCCCTTCAGCGCCTCCGCCGGCGAGTTGCCGTGCCGCTCTTCCCGCCGCAACTGCACCGGCGGGGTCTGGCCCACAGCGGTCACCCGCAGGTTAACAAATTGCACCGGCTCGTCCTCGGAGCTGTAGGCATAGCGGCGGTGGTGCAGGTCGTGGAACCGCCGCAGAATCACGCCCAGGTCCTCGGTGGTGAGACTGCGCCGGTCTACGGGCACGTTCAGCTCATAGCCCTGGCCCTCGTAGCGCAGGTCGGCGCTCCACAGGATGCCGATGTCTTCTGTGCGGAAATGCTCCTCCAGCAGCCGGGCGGTGCCCTGGCTCTCCATGGCCTGAAAGGCAGTGGTCAGTTCCGCCGGATCGGCCTGTGCGAGCGGCACCACCGTGGTGGTGACAAAGTCGTGGCGGGCGTCCGCCACCAGCAGGCCGAAGGCGGAAAGGTTACCGCAGAGCGGCGGCACGATGACCGTACGAATGCCCAGGTCCTGGCCCAGTTCAGCAGCATGCAGGGAGCCGGCGCCACCGAAGGAGACCAGGGCGAACTCGCGCACGTCGAAGCCCTTTTCCACACTGTTGGTGTTAATGCCCTTGGCCATCTTGGCGTTTACCACCCGGATGATGCCGGCAGCCGCCTCCTCCACCGTCATGCCCAGCGGCTCGGCCACATGAACCCGAATCGCCTCCTGCGCCTTATCCGTGGCCAGCTTCATTTCGCCGCCCAGGAAGTAGTCCGGGTTGATGCGGCCCAGCACCAGGTTGGCGTCGGTCACCGTGGGTCTGTCGCCGCCACGTCCGTAGCAGGCGGGTCCGGGCCAACTCGAAGCGCTCCGGGGACCCACGTTCAGGCAGCCGCCGGCGTCAATCCAGGCGATGGAGCCACCACCGGCGCCAATGCTGTCCACATCCAGCATCGGGATCTTGATGGGCAGTCCCTCGAACTTGTTCTCGCTCGTGGTACGCGGCACGCCCTCGTCGATCAGGCCGATATCATAGCTGGTCCCGCCCATATCCACGCCGATGATCTTTTTGTGCCGCGTGATCTGGCCGATGTACGCCGCCGCCAGGGCGCCCCCCGCCGGCCCGGAGTTCACCGTGTTCACCGCCAGCGTCTTGGCGGATTCAAGGGTCATGGTACCGCCAGAAGCCTGCATGATCCGCAGGTCCACCGGCCCGTACTGGGCGTGCAGTTCTGCCTCCAACCGCTCCAGGTAACGCTTCATCACCGGTTGCAGATAGGCGTTCACGCAGGTGGTGTTCGTGCGCTCGTACTCCCGGAACTCCGGGGCGATCTCACTGGCCAGCGAGACGAAGCACTCGGGGAACTCCTCCCGGATGATTTCAGCCGTGCGCCGCTCATGGGCGGGGTGAAGGAAGCCGAACAGGTAGCAGACGGCAATGGACTCTACCTGCTGCTCCTTGAGGTAGCGGACCTCCCGGCGAACGGCTTCCTCATCGAGTGGCCTGATGATGTGCCCGCGGGCGTCCAGCCGCTCGGGAATGCCGCGGCGCAGGGAGCGGGGCACCACCGGCAGAGGGTTATCGATGAAGATATTATAAAGGGCGGCGGCCGGTCGTTGCACCCGGCCGATCTCCAGCGCGTCCACAAAGCCCTCGGTCGTCAGCAGGCCTGTGCGGGCGCCCTTCCGTTCGATCAGGGCATTGGTGCCGATCGTGGTGCCATGAACGATGCAATTCACGTCGTGGATGGTGGCCCCGGCGATGCCCAGGATCTTCGCGATCCCGTTCAGTGTCCCACGCCACAGGTCGGGGCGGGTAGTCGAGGTCTTGGTGAAGTAGAACTGGCCCTTCGCATCGTCAACCATGACCACATCTGTGAAGGTGCCGCCGACATCGATTCCGATCCGCATTGGCGATTTCCCCCCGTTGCTGTTTGGGCCTGGTGGCTCAATCTGCCCACTCGTACTGGTCCCGGGCCGCCTGCCGGCTCACCTTGCCGTCCCGCACATCGGCAGCAACGACCTGCGGGTCGCGGTCCCGCGGGTGCCCGTACCCGCCGCCGCCGGGCTGCTGCAGGCTGACCACATCACCGTTCCCGAGGGTATCCAGGCCCTTGGAGCGGAGGCGCCTTTCCTGTGGGGTACCGGGGTTGAGCACGATCCGGCCCGGGCGTCCGCCCGCGCCGCCGAAAAGGCCGAAGGGCTCGAACTCCTGTCGGTCAGCGTAGCGGGCAAAGGTAACGTTGTCCTGCAACACCCGGATATCCCGGCGCACCCCCAGGCCACCTCGGAACTGACCGGCACCGCCGGAGTCGGGGATCAACTCGTAACGCTCAATGCGCAGCGGATACTCCATTTCCGCCGCCTCCACAGGCGTGTTCAGGAAGCGAGCCAGGTGCGAGTCCTGCCCCTCTCTGGGCTCAAAGCCCGGGCGCCCACCGGCGCCGCCCCCCTGGATGTCGGTGTACATCCAACGCCGGCCATCGGGATTGAAGCCGGCAAAAGCGCAGGTCGTGATCTGACCGTGGGTTCCGGCCATGACCCGGTTGGGCATGGCGTTGGCAAATGCCTTCATCATGGCCTCGACGATCTTGGCCGAGCTGTTGGTACGGGAGGCCACGGCGCCGGGGGGCTTGGGGTTTACCACCAGCCCCGGCGGGGCGATAATCTCAATCGACCGGTAGCAGCCGCTGGTGGGTGGCACGTCCGGATCCACGATGGCCATGATGGCGTAGTACACGGCGGCGTGGCAGGTGGCGAGGGGGCAGTTGATATTGCCGCGCACCTGCGGGGAGGTACCGGCGAAGTCCACGCTCACACGGTCGCCCTGCTTGCGGATGGTCACCCGCACCCGCACGGGATCGTCGGTGACGCCATCGTTGTCAGCCCAGTCCTCACCGGTGTATTCGCCGTCGGGCATGGCGAGCAGGCCCTGGCGGATGCGCCGCTCGGAGTAGTCCAGCAAGGCCACCGCCGCCCCCTGCACCGTCTCCTGCCCGTACTTGCCCAACAGTTCCTTCATCCGCTGGATGCCAACAAAGCAGGAGGACGCCTGCGCCCGCACGTCGCCGAAGGTTTTCTCCGGCACCCGGATGTTGGCGCCAAAGATCGCCCACACGTCCGGGTTCTCCTGGCCGGCCCTGTAGAGCTTGAGCATCGGGAGGCGCAGACCCTCGGCGTAAATCTCGGTCATGCCGCCGGCCACGCCGCCGGGGGCGGCGCCGCCCATGTCCTGGTGGTGGGCAATCGTGCCGACCCAACCGGCCAGCCGGCCCTTCCAGAACACCGGTGCGAAGGTCTGCAGATCCATCAGGTGCTGGCCGCCCATGTAGGGGTCGTTGGAACAGATAATATCGCCATCCTGCAGGTCCTCCGCCTTGAAACGCTTCACCACTTCACGCATGGTCAGCTCAAAGCCAGTCAGGAGTTGCGGGGCGTAATGCGCCTGGGCCAGGGTGTTGCCCTGGGCATCAAAGACGGCGCAGGCGATATCTTCGATCTCCTTGATGATGGTCGATCTTGCTGTTCGCACCATGGTGCGGCCCATTTCGTTTGCAATCTGCTCCAATGCGTAGCGGATTACCTGCATCGTAATGGTATCAACGGTCACTTGCTGCGTGCTCATTCCTGGTCGCCCCCTCTAGCTTGATGTGGGTCTTGTTGGGTCTGTTTACGACTCAAACTCGTATACCTTGATCTTGTTGTATAACGTCGCCAGCGAGATACCGAGGGCCACCGCCGCCCGCCGCTTGCCCTCGCCGGTGTTGCCAAATTTCTGTATGGCCCGGGTGATCATCTCCCGCTCCACCTCAGCCAGCGGCATGACCTCAATCGCCAGCCGCTGCGGGTCGCGGGTCCCCGGCGACTGCAGGCCCTTGAAGGCATCGACATCCAGCACGGTGGCGCCCGGTGCCATCATGTGCAGACTCCGCTCCAGCACGTTCTCCACTTCCCGCACGTTGCCGGGCCAGTGGTAACCGACCAGGAGGGCCATTGCGGCCTCACTCACACCCTCCACGGAGCGCCCGAGCCGTTGCCCCAGGCGCCGCAGGATGCGCTCCACCAGGGTCGGCAGGTCCTCCCGGCGCTCGCGTAACGGCGGGACGTGTACCGCCACCACGTTCAGCCGGTGGTAGAGATCGGCCCGAAACTTGCCAGCGGCAACCTGCTCAGGCAGGCAGACGTTGGTGGCTGCGATTACCCGCACATTGACCCGAGCGGGCTGCGTCGCCCCCAGGGGAGTGAACTCGCGCTCCTGGAGCACCCGCAACAGCTTGGCCTGCAGCGGCAGGCTCATGTCACCGATCTCGTCCAGGAAGATGCTCCCGCCCTCGGCCAGTTGGAACATGCCGAGCTTGCGCCTGACAGCGCCCGTAAAAGCTCCCTTCTCGTAGCCGAAGAACTCGCTCTCCAGAAGGTGATCGGGCACAGCCGCGCAGTTTACTTTGATGAACGGACGACTCCGGCGCCGGCTGCCGTTATGAATGGCGTGGGCAAACAACTCCTTGCCGGTACCGCTCTCACCCTCCAAAAGGATGGTCGAGTCCGAGTCCGCCGCCCGGCGCGCCAGGTTTATGGCCGCCCCCAGGGCCGGGCTTTCACCGGCGATGTCGGTGAACGTGTAGTCCGCCCGGGTCAGGTCGCCCACCTGGCGCACCAGGTCATCCACCAGGGCGGCGCTGCGTTGCAGGTCCCGGTTGAGCCGCAGCACCTCGGACACGTCCTGCACAACCAGCACGGCGCCGATCATCTCACTGTCGCCAGACAGCGGGTGGGCGCTGGCCACCACTTCCACGCCGGAGCCATGGGCACGAGCCGGGCGGCTCCGGATCGGGCGCCCGTCGCGCAACACTTGTGCCAGTTCGCCCTCCGGCACCACCTGGAGGATGTTCAACCCCAGGCGCTGCTCGGCCGGCACGCCCGCCACGCGGCTGAAGGCGGCATTGACAAATACCACTTCCCCGTGGCGGTCCACTACCTCCAACCCTTCGGGCACGGCGTCCAGCACCGCCTGCAACTGGCGCACCCGCAGCAATAACTCCGCCACCTGTGCCGAGGGACGTCCACGCTGGGGCCGCTTCGCCTCCAGGAGTTCGCGCAGCATCTCATCCACAGCCAGTCCCTCCACTCTGCTCTGCCCCACTCCCGGCCCCGGCCGGCCGGTTACCGCCGGAGCACCTGTTACAGCCGCATGAGATCCTCTGCCTGCATGTCCGTCACCAGCATGTGGTTGGGGGCATGGGTAATCACCAGATCAACGCCGGATTCGATGGCCGCCATCTGCGGTGTCACGCCGCAGGCATGGAACACCGGCACCTCGCCCGGTTGCAGGCGCAGGGGCGGGCCCCAGTCCGGGCGCCCGAGATCGGCAATGCCGATGGCCCCGGGGTCGCCGATGTGCACGGGGGCCCCGTGGCAGGCGGGGTAGCGGCTGGTCACGTCGGCCACCAGATCCACCTGCTCAGCCGGTACCGGGCGCACGCTGACCACCAGCCGGCCGTGGAAGACCCCGGCGGGCCGGGTGTGGATGTTCGTCTTGAACAGGGCGCCCCGGCCCTCGTCCTCGCTGCGGATGGGCACGCCCCGCTGGGCGAGGGCCACGTCCACGGTGCAGGAGCAGCCAAGGATGAAGGCCATCAGGTCGTCCCGCCACCAGCGGCGGATGTCGGTGGGCTCCTCCACCAGGGCGCCCCTCCGGTATACCCGGTAACGCGGCAGGTCGGTCCGCACGTCGGTACCCGGCGCCACCGTGTGCAGGATCGGGTCGCCAGGGTCGGTCACTTCGAGGATCGGTACCGGCTGCGGGTTGCGCTGGGCATACAGAAAAAAGTCCAGGGCCAGTTCCCGGGGCATCACCACCAGGTTGGCCACCGCGTAGCCTGTGGCCCGCGGCACCTCCACCGTAGGCTGGCTGTATTCACCCCGGCGGCAGGCGGCCCGCCACTCGAACGGCATTTGCATATCCCCCGCACCTCCATTCTCGTACTTCACCGGCGTGAACCGTTTTCCCGCCGGTGCTGGCGGACCTGAGATTCTAAATACCATTCTCAAATCCCGAACCAATGTGACATATTTCGCGTCGGACGCTGGGCAGAGGCAGGCAGAGGTGAGGCCTGGAGCGGGGTTGCGGGCTGTTTCCACCTGTATATTAGAGCAATATCCATGCCACGCACGGGTGCACGGGGACGCCTCGCCGCGTACCTGCGCGGCAGCGAGGCCACCGCGCCCATGGCGGTGGCCTCGCTGCCGAAGGGGCACCTACTCAGCGTCCCGGAGCCCGAAAGCCGCCTGGATTGCCGCACGCTGCAGGCGGTGAAACGCCTGCGCCAGGTTTTCAGGTGTGTGGGGCTGGCGCATCTCCAGCCACCAGTGCAGCAGCGCAATCTGCGCCCCCGCCAGATAGTTCGCCAGCACGTCGAGCGGGATGGTGCTGTCAGCCTCGGCAAAGGCGGCACGCAGGCTGGCGGCGATTTCCTGCGCACTCCACTCACGGATTCGCCGCAGGATCAGCAGACTGTCCTTGCCCTGAAATATGCGGTGCAACAAGCCCCGCACGTCTTCAAGATGCCGGTAGGCCGATGTCATTCCCGGCGGCGCTTCAGGCGACAGCAGTTCCTCTCGGGAGAGGGGATAAAGTGGCCCGAAATGGAACTCGCTGACCATGGCTTCGTGACAGCCAATGAATAGTTCGTCCTTGCTGCTGTAGTGCAGATAGAAGGTGGTACGCCCGACGTTGGCGCGGTCCACGATGTCCTGAATCGTGATGGCATCATATCCACGTTCGCTGATCAGTTCGATCAGCGCCTTTTGCAGCAGTTCGCGCGTGCGCTGTACCCGCCGGTCAGGTTTTGACATGAAGGTTCCTCCTGAGATGAGCGATTGTACTGAACAATTCGCTCACATTGTTCACAATCGAACAAATCCCGTGCTTTGATTATTGATGTTCACCCGCCAAACGCGGTAGTCTGCTGGCTCGGCGCCGTCGCCGGCTTCCTGGCTCTCGCCGTCGCCGGTCTGACCAGCCAGGATGCTCAGATGGTGCGAGCCGCCTATCTGGCGATGGATCTGACCGCCGCCTTCGTCATCGTCCCGTTGAGTTTCGCCTCGCTGCTCACCGGGCTTGTCCAATCACTGGGTACCAGGTGGGGGTTGTTCCGGCACTATTGGATCCTGGCGAAACTCCTGATCACCCTGCTGGCCACTACTGTCTTGCTGGTGCATGTGCGGCTCATTGGCTACATGGCAGGCGTGGCGGCAAAGACGATCTTTTCCGGTGGCGATCTGCGGGGCCTGCGGATCCAACTGGTGGCCAACGCCGGTGCCGCCCTGCTGGCGTTGCTTGTGGCCACAACGCTGTCGGTGTACAAGCCGCCGGGCATGACCCCGTACGGGCAGCGTAAGGCGTGACCCGCTGGCGACAGGGGGGCCATGCTAAGTGCCTACCCGAAAACCCGTCGCTCTCCTTGTAAGCCCCTGGCCTTGCGTGGACCTCGCCTGCGCGGTGGCCTTTGCGCTCCCACTCCTCAGCGGCGCGCTCTCGATACTCCGACGTCAGCCCTTGAAGTAGTGGCCACCGGGGGCTCTCAGGCCGACCTCGCTAATGGCAATACCTGGCTTCACCGGTCTCTTCTGAGATCGAGTTCGGAACCGTGCGAAAATTGCAGGCGAATGCGTGGTTCAAGGGCCATTTTCGCCCCTGGTTTCGCTGTTTTCGGCCTGAGGGGAGGGCGTTCTGGCCCGGACCAGGCGAAAAACGGTGGCTCCTTGACTTGCTCGGCCCCGAAGTCTTGAGGTTCACCGCTCGCCTGCGCACGTGGCCAGAGACCTGCCTGGAAATCAGCGATGAATAGCGGCAGGGCAGCACTAGGTGGCCGATTCTCCGCCCCAGCTGGCAAGGTCCACCGTGATTTCATCCTCGACCCTGAGCTGGATTCCCTCACCGCTGAGCACAACCTGGCTGACCCCGATGCCGATGGGTTCGCTCAGGTGGTGGAAGAGTTTGCCGTCGCCGCCCCCGGATCGGGGGCGGTAGACGCGCTGGGAAGCGTCTCTGATGGCGATCGGAGATCCCGGCCTCGCCATTGCTCTCATCCCATCCGTTTCAACCTCTCCGGCAGAAAAGAACCACGCAGTCGCTGCTCGCCCTAACAGTACCTCTTCCAGGCGTACCGCTGCACCCGCGACGCTGAACTCGGTAGGTGACGACACAACCGCAGGCCGGTCAGGGGGAAGTGAAACGGCCACCGACCACGGCGCAGACACTCCATACTCCAACCAGTGGTACTTGAGTGTTGTGGCTGGTCCGGGTGAAACCGCGCCGTACACCACAGCCTCCACGGGGCAATGGATAGGCGGGCCGCCCGGCTGGCCGGGAAGTGCCCGATCTGTTATGGGTTCCCTGGGCACCTGGTGCATGGCGGTGGGATAAGCATCCCCCTGGTAGCAGGCGCCCCGACTTTCGATGGTCGGCATCGCATGCCGGTGCAGCCACGGCATCCTGGCTGAGCCGGGCGCGATCACCTCCTGCCAGAGAACAGTCCGACTGGACCGCCGGAGCACCCGATAGACCCGCAGCTCAGCTCCACCTGGAAGTGCCTTGCGATAATCCACCGGCGTGGCCTGATGCCAGTCTTCAACCCCGTCGGTGGGCAGGAAAAATGAGAATTCCCAGGGACCGGTGATGGCTGCATCAGAATCGCCATCGGATCCCAAGGGGACCAGGGATCTGACCCGAATCCGGCAGGCCCCGCCTGTTGCAGGCACACGGGCCTCAAGGAGTCCGTAAACCATGGTGGGCAGGCTGGACTGGAAGGCAAGCAGTGGTTTCCATGGTCCTGCCTCTTGCGCATGGACAAAAGGAATCTCCTCGTGAGGGGTAATCAGGTACGCGTCGGCGATTTTGTAGAGTCGGCTCCCAGAAACCTGCAACTGGTATTGGACTCGAATGGTGCCGTCTGCACCAAGGCTGGGCTGACATGTCAAACCCGGCTCACCGAACAGCCCGGCGGTGACCGTGTGCATGGCGCTTACCCCCTCACGGTAGTGGGATGTTGTTCCCTGGTTGTGAACTTTCACCCTATCGGACGACGTGGAGGGTACGAACGGTTCCTGACTTCTGGGTGGCGGCAGCCCCGTAAGGGGTGCCCGTCGCTCAATGGTCAACTCTTGACCTGAGCCGCATGCCGATAGTCCCAGCAGAGCCTGAGCGATCATTTGCTGAATAACAAATCGTATACGGTCGCCGCCATCAACAAGCTGGAGACCCTTGGCTATGTGGAACGCCGGAACGACGCGACCGACAAGCGCTATCACCGGATCTATCTCACCGAGAAAGGCCGGGCGGTCAAGCCGGAGCTGGAAGCGATCGTCGGGGAGGTACTGTTCATTCTGCAGCACGGCCTGTCGGACGGCGATCGGCCGGTTTTTCCCCAGATGATGGCCACAGTGGCTGAAAACATGGCCAGGGCCAACCGGTAGGCTCAAGCACGGCAGCGAGGCCACCACGCCCATCGCGGTGGCCTCGCTGCCGTTGTGCTGACATAGAACGGGTAGTGCCGCTGGCCTTCTCCCCGGGGTCCGGCTCGCTACCCGCACAGGCGATGACGTGGTCGCCGGCCGCCCAGATCTCCCCCAGCCACTTCCGCTTCTGCTGCTCGGTTCCACCGGTTATCGTCAGCATCGGTGCAGTTACCGACAGGACCGGCCTGACCAGGGGCCAGCGCCAGGTGGCCGTGACCGAGCACCGCGAAACGGTTTAGGAGTGAACGGTTTATGACAAGACCGTACCATACCTTTTGGCTCTGTTCGCGGAAAAGGGTGCTCCCTCGGTCCGACCGAGATCGATGGCACCTGGCCCTTCGCGGCCCCTTGCCCGGTCAGGATGACTCTCACCGACCTGCGCAGCAGTTGATCAGA
>JAKFDK010000107.1:0-10265 GCA_036676195.1 Clostridia bacterium
GGGGTTCCGGGGGCAGAGGGCGCCAAGGTAATCGTCCTCGGTGCGCCTCGGCTCGGCCGATGCCCGTCCGTGGGCAGAGCGGCCTCGCCTGGGCATCGCCCGGCACCTTCCATGGCGCCGGGCTCGACGCAGCACTCGGTGCCCCTGCGGACGTTTGAACTAATTGTGGGGCGCCAGCCCCCTACACCCCCACCCGGCACCCGCCCTTCATGTGGGCGGCCAAAACAGGGTCAACCATATCCGACGTGGCACTAGCCCCGCATCCGCAGCAGGCGGATGCCGTTGAGTGTGACCAGAATGGTGGCGCCCATATCTGCCATAATCGCCAGCCAGAGCGACAGCCAGCCTGGAAATACCGCCGCCACCGCCAGCAGCTTGAGCCCCAGCGCGAAGGCGATATTCTGGCGGATTACGGCCAGAGCCGACTGCCCCAGGCGGAGCAGAAACGGCAGCTTGCTCAGGTCATCCGCCATCAGGGCCACATCGGCAGTTTCCAGCGCCACGTCGGTGCCGGCGCCGCCCATGGCAATACCCAGGCTGGCCGCCGCCAGGGCCGGGGCGTCATTGACCCCGTCCCCGACCATGGCCACATAGCCGTACTCGGCCCGCAAGGCGCTGACGGCGGCCACCTTATCTTCAGGCAGCAGCCCGGCGCGTACTTCGTCTACCCCGGCCTGACCGGCCACGGTGGCAGCGGCTGCCGCCGTATCACCAGTCAGCATCACCACCCGGGCCACGCCCAGCTCCTTCAGCTCCGCCAGTGCCACCGCGCTGGCCGGGCGCAGGTGGTCGGTCACCGCAATCGCGCCCAGCACCGCCGTCGCCGTGCCCACCAGCAGTACAGAGCCGGGACCGGCGGGCAGTTCCGGCAGAGGGGCGCCCAGTTCAGTAAACAGTCGGGCTGAGCCAGCATACACCGTCTGCCCGGCGACTACAGCGGTGGCGCCCCGCCCCGGAATGGCCCGGAAGCCGGTGGCCGGCGGAATCTCCAGGCGGGCGGCAGCCCGGGCCACGGCGCGGGCCAGCGGGTGCTCAGACCGGGTCTCCACGGCCGCCGCCAGTGCCAGGACAGCCGACTCACTCTGGCCGCCATACGGGACAATGGTGGTCACCACCGGTTCTCCCGCCGTCAGGGTACCGGTCTTGTCCAGCGCCACCGCCCGAATGCGTCCGGCTGCTTCCAGATGCGCGCCGCCCTTGATTAACACCCCGTGGCGGGCCCCGGCGCCAATGGCGCTGACCACTGCCACCGGGGTGCTGATCACCAGCGCACAGGGGCAGGCGCTGACAACCAGGGCCAGGGCCCGGTAGATCCAGGCTTTCCATTCGCCGCCGAAAAATACCGGCGGCACGGTGGCCAGGATGGCGGCCAGGGCCAGCACCGCCGGCGTGTAGGAGCGGGCAAAGACCTCCACAAACCGCTGCACCGGGGCCCGCTGTCCCTGGGCCTGCTCCACCAGATGAATGACCCGCGCCAGGGTGGTGTCATCTACCCGGCGGGTCACCCGGACCTCCAGGGCGCCCTCCCCGTTCAGAGTGCCGGCATAAACCGGTAGCCCGGGCTCCTTGGCGGCGGGGACCGACTCGCCGGTGATGGCGGCCTGGTTCACCCCGGAGCATCCGGCCGTCACCTCGCCGTCCATGGCGATGCGCTCGCCTGGCCGTACCACCAAAATGTCGCCCACCTGCACATCCTGGACCGGGCAGTCCATTTCCGCCTGACGGCGGCGGATGCGGGCCGTTCGCGGCGCCAGTTGGACCAGGCTCCGGATCGCCCCGCGGGCACGCTCCATACTGGCGGCCTCCAGTACCTCGCTGACCCCGTATAAGAAGGCCACCGTGGCCGCCTCTGACCACTCGCCGATCGCCACTGCCCCCAGCACGGCCACAAGCATGAGCCCGTTCATGTCAAACCGGCCCCGGGCCAGGGCCCGGGCGCCCTTACCGAAGGTGGCATAGCCACCCAGAACGGCCGCCACCAGGTAAACAGGAGCCGGCAGTTTCAGGACCCAGGTGAACAGTAGCAGAGCTCCGCTGACGCCGGTCAGCACCAGGGGCAGCCGCAGCCGCCGCGGCGGTGGCAACTGGCCCTCAGGCGTGGCAATGATGTGCTCGGCGGCAGCCAGGCGCTGTACAGCGTTGGGGTCCACATGGCCGGTGACCGTCAGCCGGGCGGCCATGAAGTTCAAGTCAACCCCGGTGACCCCGGGGATTGCCGCCACGCTCCGGGCGAACTTGGCGGCACAGTCAGCTCAGGAAAGCCCGCGCAGGCTAAAAACCAGGTGACTGGCGGTCATCTTCCGTCCCCCTTTGCCCAAGTATACCCCCGGGGGGTTAGGGCGTCAACTGGACAGGATCGCCGCGAGGTGACACCTGCCAGTCAATGTGGTACGCTAACGTGAGAAAAGGGGGCGGCACCATGCGTCTGCTCAGGCCGGCGGAACTGCGGCCGTCCATATTTGCCCTGGATTTGGACAAGCTCCGGAATCGGGGTATCCGAGCCCTGATCGTTGATTTGGATAACACCCTGGTGGCCTGGCGTCACCCGCAGCCCACCCCGGATGTGCATGACTGGCTGGCCCGGACCCGAGCCGGCGGCTTTCAGGTCTGTATTGTCTCTAACGGCGGTGCCCGGCGGGTGGAAGCGTTTGCCGACGCCTGCGGGACTCCTTGTGTCGGGAATGCCGTCAAACCCCGGCGGGCCGCCTTTCGGGCGGCACTGGTCTGCCTGGGCGTGCAGCCCCACGAGGCGGCGGTGGTCGGCGACCAGATTTTCACCGATGTACTTGGCGGCAACCGTATGGGGTTGTACACGATCCTGGTCAAGCCCATGTCAACCCGGGAGTTTTTGGGGACCAGGGTGGTCCGGCGGATGGAGCGCTGGGTCCTGGCGTACCTGCGCCGCCGGGGGCAACTGCCGAACCTGGAATAAGCGGTGTTCGCAAGCGGCCAACAGCCCGGGGGATGAACTCCCTCGGGCTGTTGGCGTTGGGTAGGCCTGACCGGCAGGAGTTGCCGCATTCCACCGGGAAATGTAATCCAGCGTAACAGCTTTTGGAGTGAAGTGATTTGACCAGTAATCCCTGGGGCACCCAGCCACGTCTGCTGGCCGTCCTGGGCTACCCCATCGCCCATTCCCTGTCTCCGGCCATGCACCAACCTGCCCTGGATGCCGCCGGGCTGAACTGCCGCTACATGGCGCTGGCGGTGTCCGCGGACCGGCTGGGCGGGGCCGTAACCGGACTGCGTGACCTGGGTCTGCTCGGAGCTAACGTGACCATTCCGCATAAGGAGCAGGTGGCCGGATACCTGGACGAAATTACTGCCGACGCGGCCCTGATCGGTGCCGTTAATACCATCACCGTCCGGGAGGGCCGCCTCTGCGGCAGCAATACCGACGGCGCCGGTTTTTTGGCGCACCTGCGGGCGGAGGGGGTGGACCCGACCGGTCGCCCTGCTGCCATCCTGGGGGCGGGCGGCGCGGCACGGGCAATCGCCGTGGCACTGGCACGGGCCGGGGTCAGCCGGCTGATGGTCCTGAACCGTACGGAATCCCGGGCCGAAGCGGTGGCTGCCGTGGCCCGTCTCGCCGGCTGCAGCGAAGCCCGGGGGGCGAGCCCCTCCGCCGCCGGACTGGCAGGCGCCGCTCTGGTGGTGAACTGCACGCCGGTGGGCATGTATCCGCAAACGGATAGGACCCCGGTACTGGCCGAGTGGCTGCCGGATGGAGCCGTGGTTTACGACACGGTTTACCGCCCGTTTCAGACCCTCCTGCTCCAGGCGGCCGCTGACCGCGGCCTGCGCACGGTGGGCGGGCTGGGAATGCTGGTGTACCAGGGGGCACTGGCCTGGGAGGAATGGTTTGGGCGCCGCGGCCCGGTGGACCTGATGTCTGCTGCCGCTGTCCGGGCCCTGGCGGAACGGTAGGCTCTGCATTGACCTGGAGGAATGAACCGTGCTGCACCTGTCTGCCGGCGCCGTGCTGGGCGCAGCCCTCACCCTTTTCGGTACCTGGCTTTCTCCGCGCTGGACTCAAACGCCGCGACGTAAGATCTGGGAATTCCTGGTCACCGGAGTCGCCGGCGCGGTGCTGGGCGGCACCCTTGCTTACAAACTGGCCGGTCTGAGTGCGGCCTACTTCTTCTACGTGATCCTGGCCGGGGTATTGGTCACGGCCAGCCTGGTGGACCTGCACGACCGAATCATCCCGAATGAACTCGTGCTGTTTGCCGCCGGAGCCGGTATCGTCATGCGGATCGTGGCCCAGCTCTCACAGGTGCCGGTGGGCACCTGGCTCAGTGCGCTGTGGGGCGCCCTGTTCGGGGCCGGGTTGCTGTTCCTGCTCGGGCTGTTATACCGGGGCGGTCTGGGGATGGGTGATGTCAAGCTGGCCGGAGCCCTGGGGCTGTACCTGGGCTTCCTCAACACGGCGGTGGGGCTGATGATTGCCTTTATCCTGGGCGGCGCCGTCAGCCTGATTCTGCTGCTCGCCAGGGTGGTCGGCCGTAAGGACTATATCCCCTTTGGCCCGTTCCTCGCCGCCGGCGCGCTCATTGCCATGATCTGGGCCCGGGAGATCCTCGCATACCTGAACCTGGCTTAGCACAAGCGTGCCAAGCCAAAGGCGTCGGTAAAACGGAATCAACGGCCGGAGGTGAAAACCTCCGGCCCTTTATGCTAATATGAAGTGATTCCCGGAACCGGTGGCAGGGCCCCCCGGCCAGCCACTGAAGCGAAAGGGCTGGTATGTTTGCTGCGCTACCTGACTGCCGGGGAGTCCCATGGCCCGGCCCTGGTGACCCTGATTGAAGGACTGCCCGCTGGGGTGCCCGTGGACCCGGCGGCCATTAACCGCGACCTGGCCCGGCGCCAGGGCGGCTACGGCCGCGGCGGGCGGATGAAAATTGAACGCGACGAAGTGCGGGTGCTGTCAGGACTGCGCCACGGTCTTACGCTGGGCAGTCCGGTGGCCCTGCTGGTGGAAAACCGGGACTGGGTTAACTGGCAGGAGGTCATGTCCCCCGCGCCGGTTGGCGAGTACAGTGACCCGCGGGCAGCCGGTAAGACCCGGACCCGCCCGCGTCCGGGGCACGCCGACCTGGTCGGGAGTCTGAAATACGACTTTCGGGACGATGCCCGCAATGTGCTGGAACGGGCCAGTGCGCGGGAGACCGCCATGCGGGTAGCCGCCGGGGCAGTGGCCAAGCAGTTCCTGGCGGCCTTTGGCATTTCGGTCGTCGGGCATGTCATCAGCATTGGGGCGGCCGAGGCCGACCTGGACCAGATCCAGGCCCTGGACCCCGAGGTCCTGGCAGACGTGGCTGAAAATTCACCGGTGCGCTGTGCCGACGCAGAGGCGTCCGCCCGGATGGTGGCGGCCATTGACGCGGCCAAGGCAGCCGGTGATTCCCTGGGGGGCATCATCGAGGTGGTGGCTTACGGTCTGCCGCCCGGACTGGGGTCCCACGTGCACTGGGACCGTAAGCTGGACGGAGCCCTGGCCCAGGCCCTGATGTCGGTACAGGCCATGAAGGGCGTGGAGTTCGGCCTGGGCTTTGCCGCCGCCCGCCTGCCCGGCTCCCAGGCCCATGACCCCATCGAATGGCAGGGTCCCGACGGCGGTTACCGCCGTACCCGCAACCAGGCCGGCGGCCTGGAGGGGGGGATGTCCACCGGGATGCCGCTGTGGGTCCGGGTGGCGCAAAAGCCCATTGCCACCCTGTACAAGCCCCTGCCCACGGTCGACATGGTCACCCATGAACAGCCGGTCACTGCCGACGTGGAGCGCTCCGACATTTGTGCCGTACCGGCCGGGGCGGTCGTTTGCGAGTGCGTGACCGCCTTCACCCTGGCCCAGTTCTTCGTGGAGAAATTCGGCGGGGACAGCCTGGCAGAGACCCGGCGTAACCACGAGGCATATCTGGCTGACCTGAGGAGTCGCTGAACCATGCGCAACCTGTATTTAATCGGGCCGATGGGCAGCGGCAAGACGACCGTTGGGCGCCTGGTGGCCGAACGGCTCCGGCGTCCGTTTGTTGATACCGACGTCGTCATTGCCCAGAAGGCGGGGTGTTCGATTCCGGAGATCTTCGCCCGGGGTGGCGAGGAAGGCTTCCGCCGCCTGGAGACGGCCGTGCTGCAGGGGTTGGGCGATCGGCTGGTGGTCGCCACCGGTGGGGGGCTGGTTCTGGCCCCTCAGAACCGGGAGTATATGCGGGCCACCGGGCGGGTGATCTGGCTGCAGGTCTCACCGGATGAGCTGTTTCGCCGGATTTCCCAGGGCGACGGGATCCGGCGGCGGCCCCTGCTTCAGGGTGACGATCCGGCGGGCGCACTCCGGGCCATCGTGGCCGGGCGGGAAGCCCTGTACCGGGCGGCGGCCGACATCGTGGTTGGTACCGACGGGCTGCTGCCCCTGGAGGCAGCCGAGGCTGTGTTGAAACGTTTGGAGGTCAGCAGGGATGCCGGCAAAGGTACGCCTTGAACTGGGCGAAAACAGTTATTTTGTGCATATTCAGCACGGCGGTCTGGCAGATGTGCTCGGGCCGGTGGTCAGCGCGGCAGTTCCAACGGCACAGCGGGCGCTGGTTGTCGCCGATGCCGCCGTGGCCGACCGGTATGGACCGTCCGTCCGCAACGCCCTGACGGCAGCCGGGCTGGCGGTGCATACCGCCACCGCTCCCGCCGGAGAAGCCAGCAAGACACTGGCCGAGGCGGCACGCCTGTATGAGGACTGTCTGGACGCCAAACTGGAGCGCGGCAGCGTCATCGTGGCAGTGGGCGGCGGCGCCACCGGCGACCTGGCCGGATTTGTGGCCGCCACCTATCTGCGTGGCGTAGCCTTCATTCAGGTGCCCACCACCCTGCTGGCGATGGTCGATGCCAGCGTGGGCGGCAAGGTGGCGGTCAACCTCCCCAGGGGCAAGAACCTGGTCGGGGCCTTCCACCAGCCGCGGGCAGTGGTGGCCGACCCAGCCACCCTGGTCAGCCTGAGCAGCCGGGAATTTCGTTCCGGTCTGGCCGAAGTGGTCAAACACGGAATCCTACGGGATCGGGCCTTGTTCGAATACCTGGAACAGCATGCCGATGCTGTGCTGGGCCAGGACCCGCAGACGCTGGAGTACGTGGTCGAGCGCAATGTGCGGATCAAGGGCGCCGTAGTCAGTGCCGACGAGCGCGAGGGCGGCCTGCGGGCGATACTGAACCTGGGTCACACCATCGGCCACGGGCTGGAGGCCCTGAACGTCGGCAAACTCCTGCATGGCGAATGTGTGAGTGTGGGCCTGGTGGGGGCAGCCTGGCTGGCGGAACGGTGCGGGCTGCTGGCGCAGCCGGACCTGCCCCAGCGGCTGCAGGTGCTGCTCGGGCGGCTGGGTCTGCCAGTGCGCATGCCGGCCGGAACCGACCTGCAGGCCGTGGCCGCAGCCATGACACTGGACAAAAAGGCCGAGGGCGGGCAAATCAAGTGGGTGTTACCCGTCCGGCTGGGCCAGGTTCAGGTGACCCGCCATGTGCAGGCGGCAGACATCAACGCGGTCCTGCAGTCCCTGCTGGAGCAGTAGACAGCGCATCATGAGCCGCCCAGCCTGTGTGGCACCCGCCGCACAGGCTGGGCGGCTCGTGTTGATCGGGGGGCGGCGGTCAGGAGACCTTGCGGGGGCCCGGCGATGACCGGCCGGCCTCCCGGCCGTTCGCTGGGGTATGGTGGGCCGGGAGCACGGTGTACAGCAAGGTCAGCAAGGCATTAAAGGCCAGAATAACAACCAGCAGGTCGGCCCAGGCTGCCGGTAACCGCCACCGGACCAGGGCGCCCGCACCGGCGAGGAGGCACCAGGCTGCCACCCGGCCGGCCCAGCCCGGAGCCTGCAGCCCCGGCCACCAGAGCAGCAGCCAGACCAGCACTGCTTCACTGAAAGTCACCGGAATCATAAAGGCAGTTCCCAAGCCGTACAGCACAGCGGCCGTCAGGGCGGCGGGCAGCCCGGCCCAGTAACCCATGATACGGGTGGCCGCGGCGGCCGGCCACAGGGGCAGCCAACTCAGCCCGCTGACCAGGGCCATGACCAAAAAGGACCGGGCGAGGGATTCATCCGCCACGATCGCCTCCTGGGCGAACAGCATCGACGGAATGGCCAGAAGCACGGCGCAGAACAGGGATACGAGGACATAGCCCACACGACCCATGGGGAGACCCACCTCCGTTGCAAACTGCAGCAGTAGTACAATAAACAAGCGACGACCCGGAATGGGAGGTTACTAAAGATGCGCCAGGTTGTGGATATGACGCCTGAAGTGGAGGCTGCCCTGGCCGGCGGCCGGGCAGTGGTGGCCCTGGAATCTACGATTATTGCCCACGGTCTGCCCCGGCCGGAAAATCTGAATGTGGCCCGGGAAATCGAGGATCTGGTCCGCCAGGGCGGTGCGGTACCGGCCACGGTGGCGGTGCTGGACGGGCGCATCTGCGTCGGCTGTTCGTCGGATCAGTTGGAGCGGCTGGCCACCGACCCCGGCATTGGCAAGGCCAGCCTGCGGGACCTCCCCTTGTTACTGGCCCGGCGGCATTCGGGGGCGACCACGGTGGCGGCCACCACCGCCATCGCGGCTGCGGCCGGGATCCCCGTGTTTGTGACCGGAGGCATCGGCGGGGTACACCGGGGCGCCGAACGTTCCTGGGACGTCTCGGCTGACCTGACCGTCCTGGGCCGGGAGCCGGTGGCCGTGGTCTGTGCCGGCGCCAAAAGCATCCTTGACATCGGGGCGACGCTGGAGATGCTGGAAACCCTGGGCGTCACGGTGCTGGGCTACCAGACTGACCGTTTCCCCGGGTTTTATATTCGCAAGACGGAATTTCCGGTTGACGCCAGGGTGGAGAGTGCCGCTGATGCGGCGGCAGTGGTCTGGGCCAGGCGGCAGGCGGGAATTCCCGGCGGCGTGCTGCTGGTGAATCCGCTGCCCGAGGCGGCAGCCCTGGATGGGCCCCAACTGGAAGCGGCCATTGGGGAATCGCTGGCGGAGGCGGCCCGTATTGGAAAGATTGGCAAGACACTGACCCCATTCCTGCTGGCGCGACTGCGGGAGGCGACCGCCGGCCGCAGCCTGCAGGCCAACCTGGCCCTGATTCGCAGCAATGCCGAACTGGGGGCCCGACTGGCCGTGGCGCTGGCTGATCTGGCTGGCGGACCGGCGGGTCAGGGAAGCCGGTGACAGGGGGAACACATAGGATAGGGGCAAAACCCCTGATGTGAGGGAGTGGACCCTGTCCATGCTGCTGCGCAGGCAACGAGAAATGCGTCAGAAGCTGATCGAATCGGTGGCGACGCTCCAGGAACTGGTCTTTGACCTGAAGTCCGACCTGAAGAAGCGGGAGGAGGGAGTGGTCGCCCGGGAAGCGGAACTGGCGCGGGCCGCCGGTGAGGTGGCCGAGCGCCAGCGCCATCTGGAAGCGCTGGCCGGTGAACTGGAGCAGCAGGAGGCGGAACTCCGGGGACTGATCCAGGAGGTAAAAAACGAGCGTGCCGCCCTGCGGCAACGGGAGCGGGCGACGGCCAACCGGGAGGCCAGTCGGGGACGCCCTTCCGGTACCCGGTTGTCGGCACGGGTGGTAAATCAAGCCATGGTGCAGCCCATGGCCCGGAATGAGGCAGGTCCCCCGGCTCCTCAGGCGACGGCAGATGCGGAAAGGCCGGCCATGGCACTACCGGTGGCGGGCGGAGGGGAAGAACGCCCGATAGAAGCTGAGCCTGAGCCAGAGGAGATCCTGGTGCGCATGGTCCATTCCGGGGGCGAAATCCAGACGGTACCGGCTCGGGTCCATTTCGGGGAGGGAGCCCTGTGATCGGCCACTGGAAGCAGATTGATACGGCCATGGGCCCCATGTGGGTGGAGCCGGGTCATGAAGAGACCGCCCACGCCATCGCGTCCGGTACTGACCCGTCCGGGTGGCCGGATGCGGTGGGCGGCGGCATACCCGGGGAAACGGTTGTGCCATGTGTGCGGCAGGATCCGCTTCAGCCAGGGCTGCCGGCTGGTTTCGGCCTCTGACTGGCAAAAAGCGAGGGTATCCCGCCAGGGATACCCTTTGCTCTTGCTGTGCTTCTAGGTGCAGTGAGGGAAGGTGGGGCAGGGGGAAGCCGGCACCAGGATTTCCTCCAGGCGCTCTACCTTGACCTCCAGCCGCACGACATCCTTCTCGATGATCTTTTCAATGCAGCCGTCGTCGCACCGGCACTCCTCGACACATTGGGCCACAACTTCGGCCAGCTTCA
>JAKFDK010000108.1:0-5787 GCA_036676195.1 Clostridia bacterium
CTACAACGCCAGCGGGGATTCGGGCACTGGCAGTGCCGTTTATACACCGACCCTTCCCGACCAGACGGACACGGCAGCACCGGCCGGCGTGACGCTGCAGGTCAACGCCGGTGCCTCCCAGACGGGCGGTTCCCGGGTTAAGGTGACGGTGGCGGCCACTGACGACAAGTCCGGCCTTTCAACTGTACAACTGTCCAACGACGGTTCGACCTGGACCACCGTCGCCACCCTGACCGGGTTAAGTGGCAGCACCACGGTGGATTGGGCGCTTGACAGTTCCGGCTTCGGTACGAAAACGGTGTATGGCCGGGTGTCCGATGTTGCAGGTAACTGGTCGGCGGCCGTTTCGGCCAGGATTCTCTACATGCTGACCGACTCTTCCAGCCCGGTGGTGACGTTGCTGATCAACGGCGGCGCCGTGTCCACCGACCGCGATACCGTGACTCTGGGCATTACGGCCACGGATGACCAGACGCCGCAGTCCATGTTGCGCATGCGGTTCTCAAACGACGGGCGGGACTGGTCCGCCTGGGAGAACTACGCGCCGACCAGGACCTGGGGCCTCCGGCCCGCCGGCGGAACTCTGACCGAAGGTCGTAAGGAGGTCTGGGTGGAGGTTCAGGACACGGCCGGCAACGCCGGCAGCGCGGTGGCGAACGTGTTCTACCGGGCCACCATTCTGCCCGGCACCAACTCGTCCGTCTTCTGGAGCACCACCGGTAACCAGGGCAACTTCAGCACGGGCACCTCCACGATTCCGGTTCAGTTCACCCGGCTGACCCAAGTCACGGTGAACTGGAACGTGTCAGGTCTGGCGGGCGTCAGGACCGTCCGCTACGGCTTTGATCTGAACCGGATGAGCGGCTGGGAGACCTTGCAAGCATCCCGCAATTTGCTGCTGGGTCCCGCGCAGGGAGTGCAAACGCTGTACGGCCAGCTCGACGACGGCCGGGTGCTTCAGGTCAACTTCGTGCTCGATACCGAAGCGCCGGAGGTGACGGCGGAGTGGAAGGGTGGGGCGACTGTCACAGGACCCGGCGGCTCCGCTGCAATTCTGGTGGCTGCCCAGGATAACGTGGCCAGGGCGGAGGACCTGCAGATGAGCGTGAACGGTGGCGCCTGGGTGGCCTGGGTGCCCGACTACTCGATTACCCTCAGTGGAAGCGGGCCTGCCTCCGTGGTGGTTCGAGTGCGCGATCCGGCGGGTAACGTGACCACCCGCGTGCTGCAAATCCATGTGTAGCAGTGAGGGGGTCTGGGGAGGAAGCGTTTGGGCCAAAGCTGAGAAGGTTGGAGCGAAGTTGTGAATTTCGGGCGGGACACCATAAAGGGCATGGCCCGCATGCCCCGCCCGAAACAACTTGCCGTGGTCACGCAGGTGAAATCACGTTGAGCCGGGGTTTGAAGGTAACTGGACATCCTTGGAGTGCGTCGATGGTGCCATCTGAAAGGTGAAACCCCAGCCGTAGCCCCACCCGTCGTCAAGGTGTGAGGTAAGGTATACCCTTGGACTGCTGACGACTGCTACTACTGAATCACGTTCTGCGCCTCCCGTGGGGGATTTCCGCTGTTTGTCTCGGGAAGCCCTGAACTGCTGATCAGGCCGTACCGAAACGCACCGGCTCACCCGAAGGAGCGACCAGTTAGCTCCAACCACCGTGCTATGTTAGCGCAGTTATCTTCCGTAGGACCCATGAACCAGAAACGGACTACGGTCTAAAGTTACCTTGCGCAGTATTGTCTTACTTCCAGAATCTACTTCCCAACCAGAAACCCCATACGTCACCAGTTCACCGTCGCCGCGCTTCTGGTAATCTGGCGGTCCCTTGGGCCGAACATCAAGAATTATGTCCTCGTACCAAGCCTTGGCCACATCCTTGCCGACAGTCTCAACCGTTGTCTCACCGTTCGTTGTCTCGCGTCGATACTGTGCAACCCCTGCGGGAACACTGCTATCCTTCATTTCCACAAAGTAAAGCCGGACGGCAAAGCGAAAGCCGTCGCCGCAAAACTCTTTGAGATCAGAGGGGGGAGGGAAGAAGCAGAGATCGCGAAGGTCCAGCAATTCGAACCGAACGAGTACTTGGCCTTCCCTAGAAAGGGACAATGCCTGCTCGTTCACCAGGAAATTCATTAGGGCCGTGGCTGCCCCCAGTGCATTCAAATCTGAGGGTCTGCTGCGGTCAGCCCTCCCGGTCCCAACCCCAGGTGGAGGTGTGAACTCCCGCGGGTACGAGAAAATATGCACCTCGCCGCCGCCATCCTCATGAGGCGTCCAGTAGACTGGAACTCCAAGTGATTCCGCAACAAAACGAATCGGGACCAGTGTCCTACCGTTGTCGATTCTAGCCGGTGGGTCAGTCTGCACCTCCCGACCATCAACGAACATGGTGACAGGAGTACTGGCTGCGACTGAAGTAGCAGCTGCACCAATTATCACAAGGAATGAGAAGACCAGAACTCTCCTAATCATCACGGCACCTCCTCCATCAGTCATTCGAGGTGCATGTGGGAGCAACAGCCCCACAAGGTTTCTGGGTGACTTATTCCACCTTGTGGGGCTGGCACCCTTTCAAGACACGTTGCTCTTGAACTGGAAACTCGGCCCTAGCGAAGATCAATGTCTACGTAATCCTCATACCACTGCTGCGTCTGTACGACATCGACCTTCGGAGTAGGCTCGGCTGGATACTGATGCTTGCAGTAGGTCCGATTGTTGTCAAGAAGCCCATAACCTGAATCGCTGTATACGTAGGTAGAGTACCAATGGGCGTCAAAGAAGTATGATCCACTTTGGAAGTTCTGAGTGTGCTGTCCAATGCTTGTCTCCTTGAACTGCCGCAGGTTCGCGCCGTTGCTGCGCCGAATTCCCTTGGACGACGCAATGTTATCACTCAGTGAGCCAATGGAGGTCCAGGTATCCGGATCAATTGCCGAAATCGTGATCGAGTTTTCTCCGACTTCAGAGATCAAGTAGACAGTCTTCCCCGGTGGAACAGAGATTGAAAACGAACCTTCTTTCCAGGAGTATTGGCTGGTTCCTCCCATGATGAACATCTTCCAGTTACTATTATTGCAGCCCTTGAAGATCCCTGCGTCGACTGCGCCACTTGCTTTGGCACCGAAGAACATGTACTCGGCGTCGTTGGAGCTGCTCAGATAGTGTGTTGACGGTGTCTGGGCGTACCCACTGGACTTGAAATAGTTGAGGTTGGAGTCAACTTCCCAGTACGGCCCAGTATTTGGGTACTCTGCGCATTCAACTACAGAAGTGGTGGAAAAGGAAGTAGTCGAGAGGGACGGAACGTCGTCCTGTTCGCTTGTCCCGTCTCCCGGGAGTCCCGACCGAAAGCATGGTAGAGCCCTACCCGGCCACCGCGGCGCCGGGCCTCGAGAGAGTACTGGCCTTAGGTTGTAGGCGCATGGGACTCATGGTAGGGTTTCTCTTGGCCCCGGTCGCGTCTTCCAAAATGAGCGAACAAGGTTCGTCTTATCTGGCCCAAGCCCGGTCACATGGCCTTAGCCGCAACACCTGGGGGTGAAAGGCACCCACGGCGGGGTGCCTTTTCGCGCTATCACAAGGGGGTTTGGCGGTGGAAGCGGCGCCGGTCCCTAGGGGAATAGCAAGAGGCCGCCAACGCCAGGTGGCCCTTCAACGCCGTCGTTGCCGGGGGGCCATCAGCCTGGCCATCGGTGCCCTCATTACCGGTATGTCCGTCTTAGCTTCAGCGGCAGAACCTGCGGGATTGCTTGGGCTGCTGTGGGTGGCAGAGGACTTCCTGGACACCAGTCGGGTCAATACCGCCCTCACCACCGCTGAGGTGGACACCGCACCGCCAGGCAGCGTGCGGCTGCCGAAGGTGGCCAGTTCCTGGAGCGAAGTCCCATCGCCGCTGGTGGCTTTGCGGCCGGGGCGAACGCAACTGGTGCTGGCGTTTGCACGCGCCGGCGCAACGCAGGCGACAGAACTGGCCGGATACGCGAGCGACGGCCGCAGGCTGGTTCGCCATGCCCCCTGGGATAAGTCATCCGTGGGTAACGTTCGTGCTCTGGCCTGGACCGGGGACGGGGACTACCTCGCCGTGGCCACCGACACGGGCCTTCAGGTGTACGGCACAGACCCGAACGGCGCGCTCAGGCAACTGACGAACGTGGGAATGACGGGCGGCCGTGCCGTAGCGGGAGCTCCCGGGCGGGACCTCTGGGTCCTCACCGGGTCAGAAGTGCGCACCTTAAATGGAACATGCGGCAGTATCAGGAGGAGCCGTCCCGCCGCATCACCGGGCTCTCCTACCCCCGGGGAATCAGCAGCAACCCACGTAACGGCGTACTTCTGGTGCTCGACGGGGAGCGGGTGCGGTACTACAGGACCGCTCCCGACGGCTCGCTCCGCGAGGAAACGGCGCACGGCCTGACCGTGGCCGGGGCTCAGTCCGTGGCTGCGACAAAGCAAGGGGGCTACCGGGTTCTGGTGGCCGACCCGCAGGGACAGGCCACGAAGACGGTCCACGTGCAAGTCAGCGGAGCCGGGGCGCGGATGGTACCGGCCCATGATGATCCGCTGCCTGAGCCGGCCTGGGCGATTGCCCCGTCCCCCTGGGGAGATATGGACTACGTGAGTCTCTCCGCATGGGGCATCCGATACCAGGCCGGAACGGGCCGGGGAGCCTGGCGGTCAGAGGGAGCCCGGTCGGCAGCGGGGGACTGGTGGCAGGAGATGGTGCGCCGCCGGGTGGCCTACGAGCCTGACGCCGTGCTGGTTTCGCGAGTCGTCCCCACCCAGATTCCCATCGGCCGGATCCGCCTCACGGCGGTCGCTCAGGTTCCGGACGGCACAGCGGTGGAGTATGACGTATCCACGGACGGAGGAACAACCTGGACGACCGTTCCCCCCGACGCCAATGCGGAAGTCCCGCCGGGGTTCGATTTTGCGTACCGGATATGCCTGCACACCGACCACCCGCTCGACCTCCTGAAGACCCCAACGATGGATCGTGTGGAAGTGCGGCAGGTGGTGGCCACGAATGGCCCGGCCGCGGCGCTCAATCTGCGGGTTCGTGCCCGACTTACGAGGTGACAGCGATTGGCCGACCGAAGCCGTCTCCAAGTCCCAAATCCCCAATATCCCCTGACTTCCGAACGGGGAAGTGCCGCCGCCGGGATGGCTGTGGTGCTCCCCGTGCTCCTTTTGCTGCTGGTTCTCGCCGCCGACGTGGTTCGCTGGCAGCAGATCAGCCTGGCCGTGCAGACGGCCACGGATGCCGCGGCACTGGCGGGGGCGCAGGAGGTATGGGTGCACCGGGAGATTGACGCCGGCGGCGGGGTCTGGAGCCAGACCCTCTACCTGAACGAGGACAGTGCCCGGCAACAGGCACAGGATGTGCTGCTCAGGAATCTGCGGCGAATCGAAGCCAGGATTGGGAGTGTCACCATCGTCCGCACAGCCGCACACATCGACGCCCCGAACATGACGGTCAGGGTGGAGGCGTCCGTGACCCCCGGTGCTTTCCTGGCCGGGCGGTTTGGACTGGTCCCGCCTCAGATCAGCAGGGTGGCTGAAGCCCGCCCGGTACTGCCGTGAGGCATCATGCCATGCAAAGCGGCAGCCACGAAGCAAAGGAGGGTACCCAGTGATCAAGTTCATCCGGCTGGAGCCAGCGGGCGACGGCCTGTTCAGTGTGCATGCCGCCGACCGTGAAACGGCCACGCACGTCACCATGGACGCCTTTCGGAGGCTGCAGGATCACCATTACAAAGCCATCAAGTCCAAACAGAACTATCGTGAGG
>JAKFDK010000109.1:0-56100 GCA_036676195.1 Clostridia bacterium
CCGCCGGTTTGTAACTGGAACAACGTCGGCTTTGGTGCCGGCACCATCAAAGATGTAATGGAAAACTCGTCCAACGTAGGCTTTGGGCAGATCGGTCTGATGCTGGGGGCAGACCGGTTCTACAAGTACCTGGACCTGTTCAATCTGACCCGCAAAACGGGCATTGATATCCCCGGTGAAGCCAAGGGCCTGCAGTTGCCGCTGAAGATCGCCAAGGAGCATGACCGCGATCTGGCGACCCAGGCCTTCGGCCAGACCCTGACGGTGACCCCGATTCAGATGCTGGCGGCCATCAATGCCATTGCCAACGACGGTAAATGGATCCAGCCGCACCTGTTGCAGGAGTTCCGTACACCCGACGGGCAGACGGTCAGGAAATTCGAACCCCAGGTTCGCCAGATCATCTCCCCCGAGACGGCCCGCGAGGTCCAGGTGCTGATGGAGAGCGTGGTCGCCAAGGGTACCGGCAAGGGTGCCCAGGTACTGGGGTACGGCGTGGCGGGCAAGACCGGTACCGCTGAAAAGTTCGTTGATGGCCGCAAGCTGCAGGATGTCTACATCGCCTCATTCGCCGGTTTTGCACCGGTACCCAACCCGCGGGTGTCTGTGCTGGTCATGATTGACGAACCCGGCGGCGGCCTCAAGTACGGTGGGCAGATCGCCGCTCCGGTGTTCAGTCAGATGGTCGGTGATGTCCTGCGTTACCTGCAGGTGCCGCCCAAGTCGGCCGGCCCGCCCGAAAGGAATCAGGTCACGGAGCGGGTCGCCGTGCCCAACTTTGTGAACCTGCCCCCTGACCTGGCCAAAAGCGTGGCCAAGGACGCCGGTCTGAACCTGACCGTGCGCGGGACCGGGGGGCCCCTGATTACGGCTCAGATTCCGCCGGCGGGGGTTGGGGTAGCCCCGGGTGCCATGGTGCAGGTGCGCATTGACCCGATGCCATCGGCGGCGACCGCCGGCGATACGGTGCGGGTGCCTGACCTGCGGGGCATGACCCTGCGACAGGCGGCTGACCTGCTGTCCGGCATGGGATTGTTCCTGCACCAGCCGGAAGGCGCCGGTGCCGTGGTCCGGCAGGAACCGGCGCCGGGCGCCGCGGTGCCCCGGAATTCTCGGGTGCAGCTCTGGTTGCAAAGCCCGGCCAGGCCGGCACCGTAACCGGTGCCGCCTGGATTCCGTTACCGGGGAAAGAGGATAGATGGCATTATGGCTGGTAACAATGAAAGGTGAACCTGACTGGGTTTTCCGGCCCCCGCCGGTGTGATGGGGGGTTTTTGCGTGAAATTATGGGAGCTGCTGGAGCTGGGTGACCTGCTGCAGGGTGACCCGGGCTGTGAGATCAGCCAGGTTTGTTACGACTCGCGGCGGGTGCAGGCTGGCTCCCTGTTTGTGGCCGTTCCGGGTCTGAAGACAGACGGCCACCAGTTTGTGGCCGATGCCGTGGCACGCGGTGCCGTGGCGGTGATGGTGGAACGGCCGGTGCCGGTGGCCCCGCAGGTGCCGGTGCTGCTGGTGCCCAGTTGCCGGGCCGCCATGGCCCGGGCGGCGTGCCGCCTGCACCGCTGGCCCGCCCGGCGCCTGCGGGTGTGCGGGGTCACCGGTACCAACGGCAAGACGACCACCACCCACCTGATCCGGGCCGTGCTGATGGAACCGGGTCACCGGGTGGGGCTGCTGGGAACTGTGCACAACTACATCGGCGACGAAGTGCTGCCGGTGGAGCATACCACTCCGGAATCCACCGACCTGCAGGAACTGCTGGACCGCATGGCCCGGGTCGGCTCTCCCTATGCGATCATGGAGGTCAGTTCCCATGCCCTGGAACTGCACCGGGTGGACGGGGTTGAATTTGATGTGGCCGTGTTCACCAACCTGACGCAAGACCACCTGGACTTTCACCCCGACCTGGACGCCTACCGGGAGGCCAAGGGCCGCCTGTTCAGCGGCCTGGGCAGTGCGGCGGTCAAGACCGGCCCCAAAGTGGCGGTTTTGAATGCCGATGACCCGGCCAGCCTGTATTACCGCAGCCTGTGCCAGGTACCGGTGCTGACCTACGGGGTCCACACCCCGGCCGATGTAACGGCCAGGGACATTCGCATTACCGCCCGCGGGGCGGCCTTCCGGCTGCTGACCCCGGACGGGGAGATGGATCTGCAGTTGCGCCTGACCGGTAAGTTCAACGTTTACAATACCCTGGCCGCAGTCACGGTGGCGCTGGTGGAGGGTGTGGACCTGGAAACCATGCGCCGGGCCCTGGAGCGGACCCAGGGGGTGGCGGGGCGCCTGGAACCCGTGGTGGCCGGCCAGCCGTTCGGCTGCTTTGTCGATTACGCCCACACCCCGGACGGCCTCAGCAATGTGCTGGCAGCGGTGCGTGCGTTCACCCGGGGCCGGGTGATCTGCGTGTTTGGCTGTGGCGGTGACCGGGACCCCGGCAAACGGGTACAAATGGGGCGGATCTCGGCCAGGCTGGCCGACTACACGATTTTGACTTCTGACAATCCCCGGACCGAGGACCCGGAACAGATCATCAGCCAGATCGAGGCAGGGGTGCGGGAGAGCCAGGGGAGCAACCCGGCCTATGACCTGGTGGTGGACCGGGCTCAGGCCATCGCCAGAGCCGCGGCCCTGGCCGGGCCGGACGATGTTGTGGTAATAGCAGGCAAGGGACATGAGACTTACCAAATCTTCAGGGACCGGACCATTCCCTTTGATGACCGGGAAGTGGCCCGACAAATCATCGCCGGAACCTGGGCGCGGAGGGGCAGTGCGTGAATCAGTTTTCTCTCGGACAATTGGCGGAGTGGGCGGGGGGCCGGCTGCTGGCCGGCGACCCCGCCGCCCTTGTGACCGGTTTTAGCTGGGACAGCCGGCTGATCCGACCGGGTGATTGCTTTGTGGCCCTGCCGGGGGCGCGGGTGGACGGTCATGACTACGTGGACCGGGCCCTGGTGGCCGGGGCCGCCTGTATCCTGGTCAGCCGGTCCGGGTCGGCACCGGCTGATGCCCCTTGTATTTGGGTCCCGGATACCCTGGTGGCCCTGGGTACGCTGGCCGCACAGCATCGCTCCCGCTTTGCGATCCCGGTGGTGGCGGTGACCGGCAGTGTGGGCAAGACCACCACCAAAGAACTGATCTGGTCGGTGCTCTCGTCCCGGCTGCGCACGTTTAAAACGGCGGGGAACTTTAATTCCGAGGTCGGCCTGCCGGCAATGCTGCTGCGCGAACTGACGGGCGAGCACCAGGCGGCCGTGCTGGAAATGGGTATGCGCAGCCTGGGTGAGATCGCTTACCTTACCTCCATTGCCAGGCCGACGGTGGCGGTGGTTACCAACGTAGGGGTATCCCACCTGGAGTTGCTTGGCTCACAGGACAATATCGCCAGGGCGAAGCAGGAACTGATCGAAGGACTGCCGCCCGGCGGGGTGACCGTACTGAACGCCGACGACGAGCGGGTGGCGGCCATGCGGGCGGCGGCGCCCGGACCGGTGATTGACTACAGCCTGGAGGGGGCCCACGGCCCGCAGTTTGTCACCCTGCAGCACCTGCGCCGGGCCGGGGAAACGGGCCAGTCCTTCACCCTGGTGACCTGGCAGGGCGAGGTGGAGGTACACCTGCCGGTGCCAGGGCGGCACAACGCGCTGAACGCCCTGGCCGCAGCCGGGGTGGGGCTGAGCCTGGGGCTGTCTCTGGCCGAAATTGCGCAGGGGCTGTCGGATTACGCCCCCGCCGGTTCGCGTATGAATATTGTAGACTGCCAGGGTGTGCAGGTCCTGGACGATACCTATAACGCGGCGCCGGCCTCGATGCGGGCCGCCCTGGCGGTGTTGGCCGACCTGGCCGGCGTCGGGCGTCGGGTGGCGGTGCTGGCCGACATGTATGAGCTGGGCGCGGCGGCACAGGCCGGCCACGAAGAGGTGGGGGCAGCGGCCGCTGCCTGTGCGGATGTCCTGGTGGCGGTGGGCAGCGAGCAGGGGGCAGGTTGGATTGCCGCCGGCGGCCGCGCTGCCGGTCTGAAGAAGGTGCACTGGTTTACCGATAAGACTCGGGCAACGGAGTTTCTGTTGGGTTGCCTGCAGCCGGGCGATACGGTCCTGGTCAAGGGCTCGCGGGGCATGCAGATGGAGGAAATCGTGACCGCCTTACAGAATCAACTTCCCCGTTTGCCATAACCGGGGGTTATAGACTGCCATGAACGTATCGATCACTCTCTATGTGGCCCTTGGCCTGAGCTTTGTGTTGAGTCTCGTGACCGGCTGGTGGATCATTCCCGGACTGCGGCGTCTGAAGTTCGGGCAGGTGGTGCGCGAGGAGGGGCCGCAAAGTCACCTGGCCAAAAAGGGCACCCCCACCATGGGGGGGATTATTTTTGCCCTGCCGGCGGCGGCGACCACCCTGTTGCTGGTCCCGCGGGACCGCGGCCTGGCCGTGGTCCTGGTGGCGCTCGGTTCTGCTTTGGGCCACGGCGCCGTAGGCTTTGCTGATGACTATATCAAGGTGGTGCTCAAGCGCTCCCTGGGCCTGCGGGCCAGGGAAAAGCTCTTTTTTCAGACCTTCCTGTCCCTGGGACTGGCCTGGCTGGCCGTGGGGGTGCTGGGGCTGGGGACGTGGGTGCGGGTGCCGTACATCGGCATTACCTTCGACCTTGGGCTGCTGTATTATCCGTTCGTGCTCTTTCTGGTATTTGGCTTTGGCAATGCCGTCAACCTGACCGACGGGGTGGACGGTCTGCTGGGCGGGGCCAGTGTGCTGGTCTTCGGTTTTTACACCCTGGTCTGCCTGCGCCAGGGCCAGGAGAGCCTGGCTATGGCCTGTGGCACCACTGCGGCGGCCTGTCTCGGCTTCTTACGCTACAATGCGCACCCGGCTCGGGTTTTCATGGGCGATGTCGGTTCCCTTTTCCTGGGCGGTCTGCTTGCAGCGGTGGCGGTGTTGACCAAGACTGAACTCATTCTGCCCCTGGCGGGCGTGTTGTTTCTGGCCGAGGCGCTGTCGGTGATCCTGCAGGTCATTTCATTTCGGACGACCGGCAGGCGTATTTTCCGCATGAGCCCGCTGCACCACCACTTTGAACTGTCCGGGTGGTCAGAGACCAGGGTCGTACGCGTGTTCTGGCTCACCTGCGCGGTGGGCATCATCCTGGCCTGGTGGGGGCTGGGGCCCTATTTGCAGCCTTAGACCTGTCCAGGGCCCCCCAAAGTTTGAGGGGGGCACGCGATGTCACGTGCGTGGACTTCGGTGCTGCGGCAGCGGCACCTGCCTGATCCGGGCCTGCTCCTGGCGGTGGGCGGGCTGCTGCTGATCGGTGTGGTGATGGTCTTCAGTGCCAGCGTGGTGCGCGCGGCGGTCGACCCCGGGGACCCGTATAACTATCTGAAGCGGCAGGCGGTGTTTGCCGTCCTGGGGCTGGCGGCCATGTACCTGATCAGCCGGGTGGACTACCGGCGCTGGAGCGGACTGGCCCGGTTGGGCCTGATTGTCTGCCTGGTGCTGCTGGTGGTGGTGCTCATTCCCGGGGTCGGGGTGGTGCGCAACGGTGCCCGCCGCTGGATTGGCCTCGGTCCGGCCACTTTTCAGCCGTCGGAGTTCATGAAATTCGGGATTGTGATTTACCTGGCCCACTATCTGAGCCAGGTCAGGGACCTGAAGCACTGGCGCAGCCTGATATTCCCCTTTGGTGTGATGGGTCTGACTTTTGCCCTGATCATGGCCGAGCCGGACATGGGCACGTCGCTGTCCATTGCCGGTACCGTGTTTGTGATGCTGTTTGCCGGTGGCATGCAACTGAGCCACCTGGGCCTGCTGGGCACGGCGGGGACCATTGCCGTCACGTATTACGCCTTCAGTGAAGAATACCGGCGCAAGCGGATGTTCACCTTTCTGAATCCCGAGCATGATCCGCTGGGCGCCAGCTATCAGGTTCTGCAGGGCCTGTATGCCCTGGCTTCAGGTCATCTGTTCGGCGTCGGCCTGGGCCGCAGCCGGCAAAAATTCTGGTACTTGCCGGAGCCGCACACGGACTATATTTTTGCGATTATTGGCGAGGAACTGGGCTTTTTGGGCGTGGGGCTGGTCTTGTTGCTCTTTCTGTTGTTTGCCTGGCGGGGATACCGCATTGCGGCGGCGGCTCCGGACCGGTTTGCCGCCCTGCTGGCGACCGGTATTACGACCATGATCACCCTGCAGGCAGTGATGAACATTGCAGTGGTGACCTCTTCGATGCCGGCCACCGGGATTCCGTTGCCGTTTCTGAGTTACGGCGGCTCGTCGCTGGTGGTGACACTGGCCGGAGTAGGGATTTTACTGGGCATTTCGCGTTGGGCGGAGCCCTAGAACCAGGGCGAGGAGAGCAGGCAAGTATGCGGATATTGCTGACAGGCGGCGGCACCGGCGGGCATATCTACCCGGCCCTGACCGTTGCCGAGGAAATCCGGCGGCTGGACCCGACCACCGAGTTTCTCTATGTGGGTACCGCCCACGGACTGGAAGCCGATCTGGTGCCGCGGGCGGGCTTCCCGCTGGCTACGGTCCAGGCCGGGGGGCTGGTGCGCACAGGGGCGCTGGGGCTGGTGACGGGCGCGCTGCGGATGGCGGCCGGGGTCATGCAGGCCATTGGGGTAGTCAGGCGCTTCCGGCCCGATGCCGTGCTGGCCACGGGCGGGTACGTGAGCGGGCCGGTGCTGCTGGCGGCCCGGCTGTTGGGCCGGCCCATGCTGCTTTGGGAAGGAAATGCCGTACCCGGCGCGACGATCCGGCTGTTCAGCCGCCGGGCCCGCGCCGTGTTTGTGCCTTATGCGGAGGCGAGGGCGCATTTTCCGCCTGCTGCCCCCCTTGTGCTGGTCAGCAATCCGGTGCGGGGGGCCTTTCTGGCCGCTGACCGCGATCAGGCCAGAGCAGAGCTGGGCCTGCGGCCGGGTGACGAATTGTTGCTGGTCAGCGGTGGTTCCCGGGGTGCTCTGGGTATCATGCGGGCGGTGGTGGGGGCCTTCCCCCGGCTGGTGGCTGGCCGGCCCGGCCTGCGGGTGTTGCATGCCACCGGTGCCAACCTGTACGACCAGGCGGCGGCGGCCTACCGGGCCGCCGGGGTCGAACCGGACAAGCATCCGAATCTGATCCTGCGGCCTTATCTGTATGATATGCCCGGGGCCATGGCGGCGGCCGACCTGGCGATTTCCCGAGCCGGCGCCGGTTCCTGTACTGAACTGGCGGTACGGGGGTTGCCGGCAATTCTGGTGCCCTTTCCCTACGCCACCCATGGCCATCAGGAGTTCAATGCCCGGGCGCTGGAGCGGCGCGGCGGCGCAGTGGTGCTGCTGGAGCCGGATCTTACCCCCGAGAGCCTGGCCGGCCAGGTGCTCGCACTGCTGGAGTCCCCGCCGCGCCGCCGCGAAATGGCCCGAGCCCTGCGGGAGGCGGTGCAGCCAGACGGCGCCGTCACCGTCGCCCGGCGTGTGCTGGCGGTGGCCGGCGGGCGGGAATAAACCCTATATTTGCCAGGTGGTTCCGCCCGGAGCGGAGCCTCGGGCGAGAAGGACGGAATGCGCGTGATGTCACCTGTGGAGGCCGGGCTACGTAACATATTGCGGGATCAAGGACGCCTGCGCTGCGAGGAGCCACTGGCCCGGCACACGACGTTCCGGATTGGCGGACCGGCCGAGTATCTGGTCGAGGTGGCATCCCGGGACGAACTGGCCGGGGTGTTGCAACTGGTGCAGGCCGGTAACCTGCCACTGTACATCCTTGGTAACGGTTCCAATCTGCTGGTGAGCGACGCCGGCGTGCGCGGCGTTGTCCTGGTGCTGGGCGGGGAACTGGCCCGGCGGGAGATCACCGGTACGACGGTGACGGCTGGCAGCGGGTACAGCCTGCCCCGGCTGGCCCTGGAAGTGTCACGGCTGGGCCTGGGCGGGCTGGCCTTTGCCTGTGCGATTCCGGGTACGGTGGGGGGCGGATTACTGATTAACGCCGGTGCCCACGGGGGCGAGATGAAGGATGTGGTCGCTGCTGCCACGGTGATGTGGCCGGATGGGCGGCTGCAACCACTCACCCCGGCGGAGCTGGGTCTCCGCTACCGGGGCAGCAGTCTGCAGGCGACCGGGGCTATCATTGTAGATGTGGTTTTTGCCCTGTCTCCTGCTGACCCGGCTGACCTGGAGTCCCGGATCCGTCACCTGTTGGAACGGCGGCGGGACAGCCAACCCTTGCAATTCCCCAATGCCGGCAGTATCTTCAAGAATCCGCCGGGGGATTCCGCCGGCCGCCTGATTGAACAGGCGGGGTGCAAGGGCTGGCAAGAGGGGGATGCCCAGGTCTCCCCCAAACATGCTAACTTTATCGTGAACCTGGGCCGGGCGACGGCCCGGGATGTCATATCCCTGGCCTTCCGGGTACAGGAGCGGGTCCAGGCGTTGTTTGGAGTTCGCCTGGAGCCGGAGGTGCGCATCTGGGGAGACCATCCCCTTGTGTGAGTCCACCGCCGGCATGCACCACAGGAGGTCAAGATCCCGTGGAGGAAAATAACCACCGGTTTCGGGTGGTCGGTGGGAGGCGACTGACCGGCTCTTTGCGAGTGAGCGGGGCAAAGAATGCCGTCCTGCCCATCCTGGCCGCCACTTTGCTCTCGCCCGGCGAGTGCGTGATTCACGGTGCCTCCGCCATCCGGGACGTTGGCGTGATGCTGGAAATCCTGCGCCGGTTAGGGGCGGAGGTACGTCAGGAGCAAGGTCCGGCCGGGTTGACCCTGACCGTGTGTGCCCGGGCCCTGGACACCATGGAAGTTCGCGAGGAACTGACCCGCGAGATGCGGTCTTCGATCTTCCTCATGGGTCCTATGCTGGGGCGGTTCGGACGGGTGAAAATCGCCTATCCGGGCGGGTGTGCCATCGGTCCCCGGCCGATTGACTTTCATTTGCGTAGCCTGGCCGACCTCGGGGTCCACTTGGAAGAACGCTATGGGTACATTGAGGCCGAAGCGACGGAGCTGACAGGTCGGGAGCTCTACCTGGATTTTCCCAGTGTGGGTGCGACGGAAAACATCATGATGGCGGCTGCTCTGGCCAAAGGCACCACCATTGTGCGCGGTGCCGCCCGGGAGCCGGAGATCATTGACCTGCAGAACTTCCTGAACAGCATGGGTGCCCATATCCGCGGCGCCGGGCTCGATGTGATCCGCATTGAAGGGGTCAGCCGGCTGGGCGGCACTGAGCATACGGTGATCCCGGACCGCATTGAGGCGGGCAGCCTGATGGCGGCCGCTGCAGTGACCGGCGGGGACCTGATGCTGGCCAATGTGATTGCCGAGCATGTGGAAGCGGCGACGGCCAAACTGCGGGAGATGGGGGCCATTGTGGACGAGGAGCCGGACGGGAGGATCCGGGTGCGCAGTGCAGGCCGCTTGAAGGCCACTGACATCAAGACTCTGCCTTACCCCGGCTTTCCCACCGATTTGCAGCCGCCGTTTGTGGCTCTGGCTTCCACGGCCGACGGCACCAGCATCATTACGGAAACCATTTTTGAAAGCCGGTTCAAGCAGGCTGAGGAGTTGCGCCGGATGGGGGCAATGATCCGAGTGGAAGGCCGCACGGCAGTGGTGCGCGGTGTGTCGCGGCTGTCCGGCGCCACCGTGACGGCGCCCGCCCTGCGGGAGGGCATGGCGCTGGTTCTGGCCGGTCTGGCGGCTGAAGGGGTCACCGAAGTGATGGGGGCCCAACATATCGACCGTGGCTACGAGCATCTGGCCGACAAACTGAAGTCGGTGGGTGCTGACATTGAGCGGATTACCGGGACGGTGGGCCCTGCTACCACCTCCGGGCCGTAGCCTGTCCCCGGTAAACAAACAGGCCGCCGGAGCGATGCACTTGCGCTGCATGGCTTCGGCGGCTTTTTTTGTTCCCTGGACGGGAAGTGACGGCTCATTTGGGTTATTGCCCTTGAGCCGCCTCGCGGGCCTGCCACTCCCGGATCTTCCGGGCTGCAGTGGTCTGGTGGATGCCCAGGGCCTGGCCGACCTTGATGCTGCTGCCGTATTCGCGGTAGGCGGCGGCGATCATCTCCGTCTCCAGGGCCGCCAGTGCCTCCTGTAGCGGGGCGATGCGACGAACGGATACCGGCCTGCGCTGACCGGCCAGCGAGGCCGGCAGGTCGGAGAGTTGCACCTCGGTTCCGTCGGTGGTGACCACCAACCGCTCGACCATATTCTCAAGTTCCCGGACGTTGCCCGGCCAATCGTAGTCCACCAGCCGCTCCATCACCTCGGCTCTGAAACTCTTCTCCACGCGGCACTTGGACCGGAACTGGTCCAGGAAGGAATATGCCAGCGCCGGGATATCTTCGGGCCGTTCCCGCAGCGGCGGGATGGTGATCGGCACCACATTGAGACGGTAGAAGAGGTCCTCCCGGAATTGCTCGTTGGCCACCATCTGGCTCAGATTCCGATGCGTCGCCGCGATCAGGCGGACGTCGACGCTCATGGGCTGCACGGCACCGACCCGCGTGAACGTCTTCTCCTGGATCACCTGCAGGAGCTTGACCTGAAGGGCAGGGCTGATCTCGGCAATCTCATCCAGGAAGAGTGTACCCCCGCGGGCGTGCTCGATCAGCCCGGGCTTGCCTTCGCGGCGGGCGCCGGTGAAGGCGCCGCCGGCGTAGCCGAACAGTTCCGACTCCAGCAGTGTCTCCGGCAGGGCGCCGCAGTCCACCTTGACAAAGGGCGCCGCCGCCCGCCGGCTCATGTGGTGGATGGCCTTGGCCAGCAGGCTCTTGCCCACTCCGGATTCGCCGAGGACCAGGAGGGTAGAGTCAACCGCAGCCACCCTGGAGGCCAACTCTATTACCTGCTGCATCGTCTTGCTGGTGCTGATGATCTCCTCGGGCTTGCCATAGGATGCCCGCAGTCCCTCCACCTCGTGCCGGTACCGCTCCCGCTCCCGCTCCATGCGCTCCACCTGGTGCTGGAGGCGGTCGAGTTCAGTGATGTCCCGGGCGGCCAGGATGCACAGCTCTTCCACCGGGCTGGCCACCATGGCGAGGCGCTGGCCGCGCACCCCTTGCACCAGGGTCTGGCGCCGCCGGTCCTCCAGACAGCGGCGCAGGGCAGGGGGCATGAACAGACCGGCCTGATCCGCTTCCAACACGGTGCGGCCGAGCACTTCCGCCCGCCGCCAGCCGAAGGACTCCTCGGCGCGGGCATTGGCCGCCAGAATCCGGCCGTCTGCGGCCGTAAGGATGACGGCCTCGGTCAGATGATCGAACAGCAGCGACAGGGTGGTGGCGGATACGGTGTGCACGGCGCCCACCTCCAGGGCATCGGAAAGATGACGCAGAGTTCGCTTCGGAGGCGCCTTCTTCCTGCCGGTGGTAAGCAAAACTAATTAGGTGGTAATCATTTTTGCTTAGAGCCTGGAACCTGCACTGCATGGCGATGATCATGACGGCGATGTTTATGTTCGAGGGTTGGATGTAAGCGTTTTCGCTTATTTCTGTCCTAGTATAACAGTCAGAAAAGGGCCGGAAGTGGTTCATCTGCGTTGGCATGGTTTTTGCTCATCATTTTGATGGGTGATATGAATGGGAATGACCACGATACGCCCCTTCTGGGAGCCAGAAGTAGAGACCATGAACCGTGCCGATCTGGCATGGCTTCAGTTCAGCCGCCTGCAGCCGCTGGTGCAGCGCTGCGCCGCCAGCCCTTTCTACCGGCGGCTCTGGCGGACCAGCGGCTTCCGGCCCGAACAGCTCGACAGCCTGGACGACCTCAGGCGCATCCCCTTTACCTGCAAGGAGGATCTGCTGGAGGCGCAGGTCCGCGAGCCACCGCTGGGAGACCTCCCGTGCTGCCCGCCTGAGGCGTGGCGGGAGATTTACCCCGTCAGCACCGCCGACGGAGGAATGCTGTACTCGGCGTACTCGGACGCTGACCTGGAGCGCAACAGTGAGATCGGTGCCCGCATTCTCTGGGGGTGCGGGGTCCGCCCCGGCGACCTGGTCCACAACAGCTTCGGGTACGGCCTCTTCGGCGGCGGCCTGGCCGTTCACCGCTCCACCAAGACGGTGGGGGCGGGCACCATCCCCATCGGCACGGATTCTGTCCAGCGCCAGGTGGAGCTGCTTTTCAATCTGAAACCCACCGCCATTGTGGCGATTCCCTCCCGGGCCATGTATCTCATGGACCGCATCCGGGAGCGGGGGCTCCATCCACGGGACGCCGGGCTTCGGCTCGGCATCTTCGGCGGGGAGCCGGGGGTGGCCGCCGGCCGCGATCGCCTGGAGCAGGCTTTCGGCCTCAAGGCATATGACCTTTATGGAATCACCGAGGTGGGTCCGCTGCTTGCGGCCGAGTGCACGGAGCAGAACGGCCTGCACTGGGCGGAGGACCACGTTCTGGTGGAGGTGGTGGATCCGAACACCCGGGTCCTGTGCCGACCGGGGGAAATGGGCGTGCTGGTGCTCACCGACCTGACCCGGGAGCACATGCCCCTGATCCGGTACTGGACGGGAGACCTGGCGGTGATGAACGACGAACCCTGTCCCTGCGGCCGGACGCATGTCCGCACTGTCGGCGGAATTCGGGGCCGGGCGGACGCGATGGTGATCTTCCAGGGGGCCAAGTTTTACCCGGCCAAGGTGGAGCAGGTCCTTTATGCTTACGGCGACCTGGGGCCCGAGTACCGGATCGTCCTGGAGCGGAACCTGGGGAACTGCGGTGACTCGTGCACAGTTCTGGTCGAGGCGGCGCCCGGGAGCGCCATCAATATTCGGGGTCTGGAGGATCGCCTCCGCCGGCAGCTTCAAGACGGGGTCCATCCTGATATCAACGTACAGATTGTGCGCTACGGCAGCCTGGAAAGGGTCCTGAATACGGCCCGCAGGGTGGAGGACAGGAGGTAGAAGCGTGTCCCAACTCCAGATTGAATCGGTGGCCATCGGTTTCGGGGGCATCAAGGCGCTCTCCGACGTCTCCCTGGAGGTGCAAAAGGGTGCCATCACTGCGGTCATCGGCCCCAACGGTGCCGGCAAGAGCAGCCTGATCAACTGCATTTCCGGGCGGTACATCCCTGACAGCGGCCGTATTCGCTTCGAGGGCAACGATATCACCCGGATGCCGCCGCCCCGGCGGGCCGCCCTACGCATCGCGCGGACTTTTCAGAACATCGCCCTCTTCAAGCATATGACGGTTCTCGACAACCTCATGACCGGGCGTCACGTACTGATGAAGTCGGGCCTTCTGGCCTGCGGCCTCTACTGGGGGGGTGCCCGGCGCGAGGAGATCAGGCACCGGCGAGCGGTGGAGGATATCGTCGACTTTCTGGAGATCGCCCACATCCGCAAGCAGGTGGTAGGCACGCTCTCTTACGGCCTGCAGAAACGGGTTGAACTGGGGAGGGCGCTGGCCCTGGAGCCCCGCCTGCTCCTGCTGGACGAGCCGATGGCGGGCATGAACTCCGAGGAGAAGGAAGACATGGTCCGCTTTATTCTGGACATCAACCAGGAGCGGGGCGTCACCTGCATACTGGTGGAGCACGACATGGGTGTGGTGATGGATATATCCGACCGGGTCGCCGTTCTGGACTTCGGCCGCATGATCGGTGAGGGTACACCCGATGAGGTCAGGCAGAACCCTGAGGTGGTCAAGGCGTACCTGGGCAGCAAGGACCTGGCGGCCGGGCGGGAGGTCGAGGCGGCGCCGGCGCATGCGCAGTAAGAGGAGGTGTCCGGTATGACCTCGACCACAGGACTCCCCGATACCCTGCCCAAGCGGCTGGTGGAGATGGCCAGCCGTTACGGCGACCGCAAGACGGCCCTGCGGGCGAAGGACTACGGCATCTGGCAGGAGACAACCTGGCAGGGGTATCTGGAGCGGGTCCGCGCCTTCTGCCTGGGTCTGACTGCCCTTGGCTTCCGCCGGGGCGATAAGCTGGCCATCGTGGGCGACAATCGCCCGGAATGGGTGATTGCCGAACTGGCCGCCCAGTCGGCGGGCGGGACCTCGGTGGGCATCTATCAAGATTCCCTGGCCAGGGAAGTTGCTTACATTATTGACCACTCCGACGCCGCATTCCTGGTGGTGGAGGACCAGGAGCAGGTCGATAAGATATTAGAAATTCGTGATCTGATTCCGCACGTCAGGAAACTGATCTATTACGACCCCAAGGGGTTGCGGACTTATCGCGGCGACTGGCTGATGTATTTCCCGCAGGTGGAGGAACTGGGGAACAAGGCGCATGTGGAGGACCCGAGGGCGTTTGAGCGGATGGTGGCCGCAGGCACTGGCGAGGATACCGCAATCTTTTGCTATACTTCCGGCACCACGGGTCAGCCCAAGGGGGCCATGCTGAGCCACCGGAACCTGCTCTCCATGGGTGACAACATCCAGGCGGTCGACCCGCTTGCCCCCGGGGACGACCTGCTCTCCTTCCTGCCCCTGGCCTGGATCGGCGAGCAGATGACGGCCATGGCCATGCACCTCTCCATTGGCTTTACGCTTAACTTCCCCGAGGAGCCCGACACTGTGCAGGAGAACCTGCGCGAAATTGGCCCGCACGTGATGTTCTCCCCGCCCCGGATCTGGGAGGACATGGTGACCCGCATCCAGGTCAAGATTCAGGATTCTTCCAGGCTCAAGCGCCTGCTCTGGAACGTCTTCTTCCCCATTGCCCAGCGGGTGGCCGACGCCAGGTTCGCCAACCGCCCTGTAAGCGGAATGGACAGGCTTCTGTCCGGACTGGGTGAATGGCTGGTCTTTTCAGCCGTCAAGGACCACCTGGGCCTGCTCCGGCTGAAGCGGGCGTATACCGGAGGCGCAGCCCTGGGGCCCGACGTCTTCCGCTTCTACCACGCCCTGGGCGTCAACCTCAAACAGATTTACGGCCAGACCGAGATCGTGGGTATCGCCGTGCTGCACCGGGACCAAGCCATCCGCTTCCACACCGTGGGCACCCCGCTTCCCGGCGGCGAGATGTCCATCACCCCCGACGGCGAGATCCTGCTGCGGAGCCCGGCGGTATTCCAGGGCTACTACAAGAATCCGGAGTCTACGGCCTCCACCCTGGCGGACGCCTGGCTGCACACCGGCGATGCCGGGTATGTGGAGGAGGAGACCGGCCAACTGGTGGTCATTGATCGCCTCAGTGACGTGATGCGCCTGGCGTGCGGCGAGGTCTTCTCCCCCAATTATCTGGAAAACAAGCTGAAGTTCTCCCCGTATATCAAGGAGGCGGTGGCCGTCGGCAATGGCCGCACCCACGTGGTTGCCATGCTCAACATCGACATGCGGTCGGTGGGCAACTGGGCCGAGAACCGGGGCATCGCCTATACGACTTACCAGGATCTCTCCCAGAAGGATGAGGTGCTGGACCTGATCACCAGCGAGGTGCAGAAGGTAAACGCCGACCTGCCCCAGGCGGCCCGGATCCGGGACTTCGTCATTCTCCACAAAGAGCTGGATGCCGACGACGAGGAGCTGACCCGCACCCGCAAGCTCCGGCGCGGCTTCGTCTACGAGAAGTATGAACCAGTCATTGCCGGGCTGTACGGCGGCGTCAACCCGATTCCGGTGCAGAGCCGGGTGCGTTATCGGGACGGAAATGAGTCCGTCATCGAGACGACATTAAAGGTCCGCAAGATCTGGCCCGCCGGAGCTTTAGACCAGACAGGGAGGGCTGCCGGTTGAACTGGGGCTATTTCATGAACCTGGTGATCAATGGCGTGGTGGTCGGGGCCCTGTATGCCCTGATCGCCCTGGGATTCGTCTTGATCTACAAGGCCAGCGGCGTCCTCAACCTGGCGCAGGGCGAGATGGTGCTGCTGGGCGCCTACATCGGTCTGACGTTTACCACCAGTTATCAGGTGCCGTTCCTGTTAGCCCTGCTGCTGAGCATCGTTATCTCCGCCCTGGCAGGCATGGCGATCGAGCGGGTAGTGCTGAGGCCTTTCATCGGAGAGCCCGTCATCTCCGTCATCATGGTCACCCTGGGCCTCTCGTTCCTGATCCGGGCCATCATTCACATGATATGGGGGACCGATCTTCGCTCGTTCCAGGGGATTTTTAGCAGCGAGCCCACCCGGTTGGGACCGGTGGCGGTCTCCGAGGTCTTCCTCTACAGCTTTGTGGCGGTCATGGTTCTGCTGGTGGTGCTGATGGGTTTCTTCCGGTTCAGCCTGCTGGGCATCGCAATGCGGGCCACGGCGGATGACGAGCAGGCCGCCCTTTCCATGGGCATCAGCGTCAAGCGGGTGCTGGCGGCTACCTGGGCAGTGGCGGCCATGGTGGCGGCTGTGGGCGGGATCTTCCTGGGGAACATCGCCGGCGTTAACCCGTTGCTGACCTCTTACGGCCTCAAGGTGCTGCCGGTGGCCATCCTCGGCGGGCTGGACAGCATCCCCGGGGCGGTCCTGGCCGGGTTCATCATCGGCGTGCTGGAGAATATGGCCGGTGGGTACCTTGACGGTTTCCTCCCCGGCGTCAAGGAAGTGGCTCCGTTCGTAATCCTGGTCCTGGTGCTGCTGGTGAAGCCGTACGGGCTCTTCGGCAAGGAGATCATCGAGAGGGTGTGACTGCCATGGCCAGACTGCGGTACCCGTTTGCAATGGAGTGCGGCGTCCACCGGACCAGCTATGAGCAGGATCTCGCCCTGCACCCCACGCCCCTGTCGGCGGCCCGGGGCTGGATCATCGTGGCGATGCTCTACCTGATGCCGGTGCTTCTGTCCAAGTACCATCTGGCAATCTTGAACCAGGTGGCTATTTTTGCCATCGCCGCCCTGGGCCTGAACATTCTGCTCGGGTTTGCCGGGCAGATCTCCATCGGCCATGGGGCCTTCACCGGGATGGGCGCCTTCATGACGGGATATCTCATGGCGAAGGGGTTCTCCTTCTGGTTGGCCGCCCCCCTGGGCGGGCTGACGGCCGCGGCCGCGGGCGCCCTCTTCGGACTGCCCTCGGCCCGTCTCAAGGGGCTGTACCTTGCCATCGCATCGCTGGCGGCCCAGGTGATATTGGATTTCTTCTTCCTGCGGGCGACCTGGTTCACCGGGGGCGTGAACAGCCGGTCCGTGGCGCGCCCTTCGCTGCCAGGCTTTACGTTTGACGGGGAGCTTTCGTACTTTTACCTGAGCCTCACGGTGGCCCTGGTCCTGGGCACCTTCGCCCAGAACCTGCTCCGCACCCGCATGGGCCGGGCCTTCGTAGCCGTGCGGGACCGGGATCTGGCAGCCGAAGTGATGGGCATCGACCTCTGGAAGAGCAAGGTGACGGCCTTTGCGCTGTCGGCCTTCTTCGCCGGGATCGCCGGGGCGCTTTGGGCTCCCTACGTCATGATCATCAACCCCGAACAGTTCTCGGTCCACCTGTCGATTGAGCTGCTGGCAATGGTGATCATCGGCGGGCTGGGCTCGGTGACGGGCAGCGTGTACGGGGCGGCCTTCATGACCGTGCTGCCCATTTTTGTACGGGAACTGTCGAAGCCGTTGTCCGAAATCTTCCCCGTTATCGGCGACAAGGTGCTCCTGCTCAGGGACATCTCCTTCGGCGCCGCCATCATTTTGTTTCTCGGGTTCGAGCCGGAAGGGCTGGCCAAGCTTTGGCGCAATATCAAGGATTACTTCCGGCTCTGGCCCTTCAGTTACTGACGCCACCCGAGCGGAGGGAAGAGGGACCATCTTCACTCCGAAGGGGTCAGGGGGTTGGAATGGAGTTCCGAAGACAAAAGGGGAGGTGTCTCGAGTTGCGAAAAGCTAGCGTTGTGTTCACGGTTCTGATGCTCCTTTTGGTGGTTTCCGGTTGCGGTGGTTCCGGCAGTTCCGGCGGATCCGGCGGGGTAAGCAAGCCGGCGGTCAAGCTTGGCGCCATCTTCGACCTGACCGGTGCGACGGGTGACGTGGGCACCCCGCATTCCGAGGGTGTCCGGGCCTACGTTGACTATGTCAACAGCAAGGGCGGCATCAACGGCCGGATGATCGACCTCAAGTGGGAGGACTACGCCTACCAGACGCCCAAGGCTGTCGAGATCTACAAGAAGCTGACCACGCAGGAGCAGGTGGTCGCCATCATGGGCTGGGGCACGGGCGATACTGAGGCCATGAAGGAACTGATCGCCAAGGACAAGGTGCCGTACATTTCCGGCTCCTACTCCGAGCAGCTGATCGATCCGGCCAAGACCCCGTACAACTTCATCGTGGCGCCCACGTATTCGCAACAGGCCCGAATCCTGCTGGACTACGCCAAGTCCAAGAAGGCCGGCGCCAAGGCGGGCATGATCTTCCACGACTCTGCCTTCGGCCGCTCTCCCCTGGAGGACGCCAAGAAGTACGCCGCCCAGATCGGACTCGGCTGGGCCGGTGAGGCTGCGCTGGCCGGTAACGCCGCCGACGCCACCACCCAGGTGCTCGACCTGGCCAACAAAGGCGCCGAGTTCATCCTGATCCAGAATGTGACCGGCGGCACGGCCGTGGTGCTCAAGAGCGCTCAGAAGCAGGGTCTGCTGGGGAAGATCCAGTTCCTGGGCCTGCCGTACTCGGTGGACGAGAACATCATCAAGGCGGCCGGCGACGCCGCAGACGGCTTTGTGGGCACGCCCGCCTTCGCTTTCCCGTATGAGTCTGGCGCGGGGATCGAGGAGGCGGTGCAGTACGTCAAGTCCAAGGGTAAGAAGGTCGAGGACCTGAACCAGAAATGGATCCAGGGCTGGGCCTTCGGCCGGATTATGGCCGAGGCGATCAGGCGGGCCGGCGACAAGGTGGACGGCGAGTCCCTGAAAAAGGCCTTCGAATCCATGAACGACCTGAATATGGGCGGCCTCGGCGCCAACCTGACCTTTACCGACAAGGACCACGGCGGCGCCAAGAAGGGCCGGGTGTACCAGGTGAAGGGCGGCAAGTGGTCGGCGCTCACCGATTTCGTGGCGCCTGCGGGTAAGTAGGTACCCTTGTGGCGGGCCATCGCGGCGGTGTAACCCGAACAGCTCCGGAGGTGAGAGCATGCTCAGGCTAAATAACGTTGAAGTGATGTATGACCACGTGATCCTGGTACTCAAGGGGATGTCGCTGGAGGTCCCCGAGGGGAAGATCGTGGCCTTGCTGGGTGCCAACGGAGCGGGCAAGACCACGACGCTGAGGGCGATCTCCGGGCTGCTCAAGTCTGAGAACGGCGAGGTAACGGACGGGGTCATCGAGTTCATGGGCGAAAAGATCAGCAACATGGACGCCGAGACCATCGTCCGCAAGGGGATCTTCCAGGTGATGGAGGGCCGGCATGTCTTCGGCCATCTGACGGTGGAGGAGAACCTGCTGGCTGGCTCGTACACCCGCAGGGACCGGGTCAACGTGGGGCGCGACATCGAGATGGTCTACTACTACTTCCCGAAGCTGAAGCTGCTCCGCAGTCGCAAGGCCGGGTACCTCTCGGGCGGCGAGCAGCAAATGGTGGCCATCGGCCGGGCTCTGATGGCCAGGCCCAAGCTGGTGCTCCTGGACGAGCCGTCGCTGGGGCTGGCGCCGCTGCTGGTGGAAGAGATCTTTGGCATCATCAGGCGGCTCAACGAGGACATGAAGACCACCTTCCTGGTGGTGGAGCAAAACGCCATGGTTGCTCTCTCGATATCCCACTACGGCTACATCATGGAGACGGGAAAGATCGTGATGGAAGGCGGTGTCGAGACCCTGCTCGCCAACGCTGACGTCAAGGAGTTCTATCTGGGCCTGACCGATGTGGGTCGCAAGAGCTACCGGGATGCCAAGGCCTACAAGCGCCGGAAGCGGTGGCTGGCATGACGGCACCTAGCATCTGGATAGCGCCCGGCGCCGGGCTGAACGACCTCGTCCGGCACGCTTGGTCCCACAGCCCGGCCCAGCGGGCGCGGCTCGAAGCGGCAGGTATCGACCCTGCCACTATCCGCAGCCCCGAAGACCTGTACGCCCTGCCGGTCCTGCACAAGGACCGGCTGGGGTCCCTGCAGGCGGAAGGACTCCCCTTCGGCGGTCTACTGGGCGAGCCCCTCAGCGATCTTGCCCGTATCTTTTGCAGCGCGGGTGACATTTACGACCCGCAGGGGGCCCGTACCGATTACTGGCGGTTCGGCGCTGCCCTGGCCGCAGCAGGCTTTCACTGCGGTGATATCGTGATCAACTGTACCAGCTACCACTTGAGCCCGCTGGGGTTCATTTTCGATGACGCCCTGCGGTCACTGGGCTGCGTCGTGATCCCGGGCGGGATTGGACAGCAGGACCTGCAGGTGAGGATCCTGCAGGAGACCCGGGCCTCCGGCTTCGTGGGGCTGCCCAGCTATCTTCTGGCCCTGTTGGAACGGGGGCCTCTGCACTTGAAGAAGGCCCTGGTAGCCGCCGAACCGCTGCCCCCCACCCTGAGAGCCAAGCTGCAGGGCTACGGGGTGGATGTTTGCCAGGCGTATGGAACGGCCGACCTCGGGCTGGTGGCCTACGAATGCCCGGAGAAGCAGGGCATGCACCTGGATACTGGCGTCGCGGTGGAGATCTGCAACCCCGACGGGCATCCTGTGCCCGTGGGGGAGGTGGGCGAGGTGGTGGTCACCCTGCTGGATCGGACCTATCCGTTGCTGAGGTTTGGCACTGGTGACCTCAGCGTGTTCATGACGGAGCCCTGCCCATGCGGACGGTCGACCCCGCGCATCCGAGGCTGGATGGGGCGCGCTAACGATGTGGTCAAGGTGCGCGGGCTCTTCCTCTACCCACGGCAGGTGGAGGAGGCGCTGGCCCGCCTCCCCGTCCAAACCGGCCGCTGGCAGGCCGTGCTTGAGCAAGACCATCACCACCGGGATGTGCTGACGATCCGGGTGGAGGCCGCCGGATCAGGCGACGGGCCGGATCCCGACAGCGTCGCCGAGGCGGTCAAGGCGGTCACCCGCCTGACTACCGCCGTCGAGGTGCTGGCTCCGGGAACGCTGTCCCCGGAGGTCCGGCGTCTGGACGATCGCCGCAAGTGGGAGTAGCACGCTAGATTAGGGCATAACACAAGGGCTGGCGCCTTCTGGCACTGGCCCTTGTTGCTTGTTCACTACGCGGGGGTGGTTTTAAACTCTTGGCATTACCCACAATCTGCAAAGCCGCCAGAGACGGCCAGCTTGGCAAGAAATATAAGCTAAACGCCGTGAATTACCTTTAACGAATTGACGTTTGCCGTGAGACGCTGGAAATCAATGCTCCCCAATGGGGAGACGGGAGCTACCAGGCGTCAGTGAACAGCACGGCTCAGGGTTCCATGGCATCGCTCTTCTTGCGGCCAACGGCCCACGGCCTACCCAACGCTGCCCAGGTCCCTGGTATCAGAGGTGACAGCTTCGAGTTAAGTTTGGAAGCGTAGCTGCCACCATAGTCATCGGCTCGTTAAGGATGGCAGGGGATTTGAAGTCGGAAGGAGTACGCAACCGTTTCGTTGAATTCGTGCCAATCTGATTGGCAAAGGAAGGGGGGCGCCGCTGGATCAGCACACCAGGGACCGAGCCTTGCCCGATCTGCAGAGCGAGTGCCACGCCTTTACCTGGGAGTACACCTCTGCAGGCGGTGGGTGCAGAGGTGGCTGTGGTCACTGGTCTGTGCGCCGGGCAGCGTCAGTTTGGGAGCTTGTAGGATGAGGAAGCGGGGAGCAGGATAAGAAGGGATACCCAAAAATCTTGACCCAAGGAGCGGTTAAATCATGGCGGTGCGCATGAACCCCTATTTGGTGATGAATGGGAATGCTAAAGAAGCCATCGCGTTTTACGAGAAGGCATTGGACGCCAAAGTCATGGGTGTTCAGACGTTTGGCGAGGCGCCGGCTGACCCGAATTACCCTATGCCCGACGGCGTAAAGGACCGCATTATGCACGCCCTGTTGAAGGTTGGGGAGACGGATCTGATGTTTTCTGATACGTTCCCCGGTATGCCTTATCAGACGGGTAACAACGTGAGCATCGCCATTGTGTCCGACGGCGTGGACACATCCAAACAGATTTTTGATGCCTTGGCGGAGGGCGGCCAAGTAAATATGCCCCTGCAGGAAACATTCTGGAGCCCAGCTTATGGGCAGGTAACGGACAAGTTCGGCGTGGCGTGGCAGATCACCACAGAGGTCAAAGCGTAAGATTCAAGGCCATGTCTGGGGCCGGCGCGCCTCGACTCACCATCAGCCACCGCCCCCGGGCCATAGCCTGGCCCCGCTAAGCAAAGAGCCGCCGGAGCGATGCACTTCCGCTGCATTGTCCGGCGGCTTTATTTTCCCCCCAAGGCCGGGGAGCTGCGGTTCAATAACGTCGGGCGTTCGCATGGGGAGGCCGGCCTGCACCGTGAGCATCGGCGGCCTCGGCACCCGGACCGGCGTTGTCCGCAGCGTCGGCGCCCTGGCCAGTACCGGCGCCAACATCGTCTTCTACTCTCGGTCCGCTTTCGCTCCAACCATGACCTTTACACCGCCGTCGTTGCAGCGGCTTCACCTGGTCTGGGCAGGAGGAACTACCCAGTATCTTGCAGAATGCTAAGCGGACCCACGTGCAAATGGCCACGGTGGGGACTGGGTTCCGTCCGGGAAAAGGCGTGGGGGTGGTCCCGGGAAATGCACGAGCTACCGGAGCAAGCAGAAGATCACGCCCGTCCGCCGGGGCGCCGGCGCTGGCGCTGGGCAGCGAGCGGGCTGGCCGTCGTTCTGGCCCTGGTGGCAGCGGCTACTGTTCTCCAGTCCCCGGCCTTTCAGTTGCAACGGGTGGACGTGAGCGGAAACGAGACGGTGTCCGCCGATGAGATTCGGCACCTGCTGGGGGTGGCCCCGGGGGCGCTGCGCTGGCGGCACCCGGTCGGGGAGTTGCGCAGCCGGTTACTGCTCCTGCAGCCGTGGCTGAAGGATGCCCGGATCACCTGGGGTGCCGGCGGCGTCCTGACAGTGGCGGTCACGGAGCGGCGCCCGCTGGCCCTGCTACCGTACTATAATCTGTACGCCGCCCTGGACGGTGACGGCGTGATTCTGGACGTGGGCAGGCTGACGGATTTCCGGGTGCCGGTGATCAGCGGCGTACCCTTGCCCAAGGGGCTGCGCGGGGAGCAGGTGCGCCATCCGTTTCTGGCCGGTGCCCTGCAGTTACTGGCCCTGCTACCGGGGAATCTGGTGCCTGATGAGGTGGCGGTCAGTCCGGCCGGGGACCTGACCCTCACCTATTCCGGGCCGGTAGCCGTGCTGTTGGGGCCGCCCGAGCGCCTGGCGGACAAGGTGGCGGCCCTGGCGGCGGTGGACCCCGATGCCCGGCGCCCGCTCCTGGATCTGGCCCGCCAGCAGCGCAAGGTTTTGGACCTGCGCAACCCGGCCCGCCCGACGTTTGGTAACCCTCATTAGCTCCAGCAGATCGCCCCTTCGGCTTTTAGATTTCTGCGTGGTATAATGATGCACAGTGTCTGCCGGGCTTGGAGGAGTGACAGAGATGCGCAGAAACGGGCAGTGGGCCATCGCCCTGGTCTGCGTGGTGCTGGGGTTTATCTTGTCGATGCAGTTCAAGGTTCAGCAGCGGGTGAATGCCGGAAAACAGAATGACGTGGTGGTGGCTGTGCAGCGCAGCCAGGACCTGTCGGTGCAATTGCGGCAGGTCGAAAAGGAGCGCGACGGCCTGGCCAATGAAGTCCAGCAACTGCGCACCCAGATCACCAGTGCGGCCACCCAACAGGCGGGGTACAAAGAACTGGCCGGACAACTGGAATGGCTGCAGATGGCGGCCGGCCTGACCGAAGTGCACGGGGCGGGGGTCCGGGTGATTCTGGACGACTCGGTGCGCCCGTGGAAACCCGGCGATAACCCGAACAACTTCATCATTCACGATGAGGACATTCTAAAAGTCGTCAACGAACTGCTGGCAGGCGGGGCAGAAGCCATCAGTGTGAACGGCCAGCGCCTGACCGGGCGGTCCGAAATCCGCTGCGTGGGCCCCACGGTGATGATCAACGGCGTGCGTACGGCCACGCCGGTCGAGATTCTCGCCGTTGGCTCCCCGGCCACACTGGAGGCGGCGCTCAAGCTCAAGGGCGGCATTGTGGATGTATTGACCCTGTATAGCATCCAGGTAAGCATAGAAAAAAAGACAGACCTATTAATCCCGGCTTACAAAGGGAACCTGCAGTTCCAGTATGCTCAGCCGGGCAAGAAGCCGTAAGGGCCGTCTGGGTTATGGGGATCAGGGGGGCAACGCCGTGTTCTGGATTCTGATCATGGTGCTCGGTGTTGTGGTGGGGTTTGTGGCGGGTTATACCTCCCCGGTGGTGCCCAATGTACTTTACGCCCGATACCTTTCCATCGCGGTGATGGCTTCGCTGGATTCAACTTTTGGCGGTCTCCGGGCCAGCCTGGACGGTAAGTATGACAATGCGGTCTTTATTTCCGGTTTTTTCACCAATATGGTGATGGCGGCCGGGCTGATTTATCTGGGTGACCGCCTGGGGGTGCAGGACCTGTACCTGGCGGGGATCGTCGCTCTGGGCACTCGGGTGTTCCATAACCTCGGCATCATCCGACGGCGGCTTTTTGAGCGCTGGGGCATCATCGGCGGGGCGACCACGGCGTCTGCACCCAACCAGCCAAAGTCTCTGTAACCGGGCCAGCATGCTGAGCCCGGTTTTCCTATAATCGGCAGATGCCGGTGCCGCCCTGGGAGCGGTCTGGGAGGTGTTGGTCACTTCTGAGTGTGTTCCCAATCATCCTAGATTCTGTTAAGCTGTGAGAAGGAATCCTTTTCGGTGTGTTGAATAGTTTCGGTTGATCCAGGGTCGGACGACGTAAAGTCCGACAACCTGGGCCGGGAGGCCGTCACTTTGGCCAGGAGACAGCTACCTCAGCGTGAAGCAGTCGTGGGACTGGATATCGGAAGTTCTAAAGTCACCGCGGTGGTATCTGAGCTGGAGGTGGGTCGGGAACCCGCCATCATTGGTCTGGGCGTAGCGCCAAACGGTGGGCTGCGCAAGGGCGTGGTGGTGGACATTGAGGGCACTTCCAGGGCGATCCTGCAGGCGGTGGAACAAGCACAGCGTATGAGCGGGGTGGAGATTACCAGTGCGGTGATCAGCACCTCAGGTAGCCACGTCAGTTCCCTGAACAACCGGGGCGTGGTGGCAGTGACGCGGCCGGACCGGGAGATCGTGGTGGACGATGTCCGTCGCGTCCTGGAGGCGGCCCGGGTCATTAACCTGACACCAGATCGGGAAGTCCTGCACATTATTCCCCGGGAGTTCGAAGTCGACGGTTACGACGGGGTAAAGGACCCGGAGGGCATGGTGGGCGGCCGCCTGGAGGTGGAGGCCCATATGGTCACGGCAGCCTCCGCCAGCCTGCAGAATCTGATGCGGGCTGTCACCCGGGCCGGGCTCGAGGTGGAGGAACTGTGGCTGGCTGCGCTGGCGGCCGGTGAAGCCGTGCTGACACCTGAAGAAAAAGAACTGGGGGTCGTCCTGGTGGATGTCGGCGGCGGTACCACCGATATCTGCCTGTACGACAAGGGCAGCCCCTGGTACTGCTCTGTACTGCCGCTGGGTGGGGAACATATTACTTCGGATATTGCCGTCGGCTTGCGGGTGCCGCTGCCGGTGGCCGAACAGATCAAGATCAACCGTGGGGTTGCCAGCCTGCGGGAGGTAACGGACGACAGCCTGTTTGCCCTGCCCAATCCGTCTGGCAAGGGCCAGCGTGAGGTGCCGGACAAGCTGTTGGCGAACATTATTGAACCGAGAGTCCAGGAACTGTTTCAACTTGTCGGCCGTGAGATCAAGCGGTCGGGCTATACCGGCATGCTGCCCGGTGGGCTGGTCATCTGCGGGGGCACGGCTGAGCTCCCCGGCCTCACCGAGGTGGCGGCGGAGTTGCTGGACATGCCAGTACGGATTGGCCGGCCCGGTGGTCTGGCCGGCATGAATGATATCGTCGCCGGGTCTGCTTATGCTACCGCCGTGGGGCTGGTACGGCTCGCCAGCCGCGGGCCGGTGCGCGAGGTCGCCCTGGCCCGGGAGGATGGTATTCCGGTGGGAGGTCTCCTCCGGCGTTTGCGAAACTGGTTTGATGAGTTGTTCTAGCTGACGATACACCGGGCTGGCCGAGGGAGGACGGGAACGCAAATGGAGTACGAACCGGGGTATGTTCAGTTTGCTGCCATCAAGGTCATTGGTGTTGGTGGCGGTGGTAACAATGCGGTGAACCGCATGATCAACGCCGGGCTGAAAGGCGTGGAGTTCGTTGCGGTCAATACGGACAATCAGGCGCTGCAGGGGGCGCAGGCAGCAGAGAAGATTCAGATCGGCTCAAAGCTGACCCGGGGCCTGGGCGCCGGTGCCAATCCGGAGGTCGGCCAGCGGGCGGCGGAAGAAAGCCGGGATGACATCGCGGCGGCCCTCAAGGGCGCTGATATGGTCTTTATTACCGCCGGTATGGGCGGTGGCACCGGTACGGGTGCGGCGCCGGTGGTGGCAGAAGTGGCTAAGGAACTGGGGGCCCTGACGGTGGCGGTGGTCACCCGCCCCTTTACCTTTGAGGGCCGCCGCCGCCAGATGCTGGCGGAGAAGGGCATAGCCGCCCTCAAGCAAAAGGTTGATACCCTTATTACGATTCCCAACGACCGCCTGCTGCAGGTGGTGGAGAAGCGCACTTCCCTGACCGAGGCGTTCCGCACCGCCGACGATGTGCTGCGCCAGGGCGTGCAGGGCATCTCGGACCTGATCGCCATTCCCGGCCTGATCAACCTGGACTTTGCCGATGTGAAGACGATCATGTCGGACCAGGGCTCAGCCCTCATGGGTATAGGCGTGGGCGCTGGCGAAAATCGGGCGGGTGAAGCGGCCCGAACGGCCATTTCCAGCCCCCTGCTGGAAACCTCGATTGAGGGGGCCAAGGGCGTGTTGCTCAATATTACCGGCGGTGGCGACCTCAGCCTGTTCGAGGTGAACGAGGCGGCGGAAATCATCAGCCAGGCGGCTGATCCGGAGGCCAATATCATCTTTGGTGCCGTGATCGACGAAAACCTGAAGGACGAAATCCGGGTCACGGTCATTGCCACCGGCTTTGACCGGGACCACCGCCCACAGCGGGCGCGGGCCGGTCAGGTATCGGTCGGTCCCGATCTGGACCTGAAACCCTTTACAGCCGACGACCTTGACATTCCCGCCTTCCTGCGCCGCAAGGGTTAGGGGGCGGCATGGTGGTGCAGGAACAGCCACCAGGAAGAACCGCCGCCGGATCGACCGGCGGCGGTTGTCGCGTGATACGCGTCACCATAGGCGGGCATGGACCAGGGTAAGATGAAGCACAGGTGATAGCAAATGAACGCGAAGGAGCGGCCCGGTCGCCTGCTCTTACGCTGGGCGGCCCTGTGGCTGTTAGCTCTGGCAACAATCGGGATCTATATGCGACTGGGAACGGTTTTTCCCTGGCTGGCGGCCGCAAACTTTCAGTACCTGGTCCACGCTCACAGCCATACGGCTTATTTTGGCTGGGCCGGGATGGGTATGATGGGTCTGATCCTGGAGCTGTTGCCGGCCCTGACCGGTCGCAGTACCCTGGCGGCCCCCCGGGCGGTGGCGCTTTTGGTCTGGCTGACCCCCTGGACGGTGGGGGTCGCCCTGCTGGCGTTTTGGTGGCAGGGTTACGGCCCGGCTTCCATTGCCACGGCGACGGTGAATCAGTTGATCTGGTATGTGTTTGCTTACGCTTTTTATGCCCAGGTCCGGGCGTTGCCCGTGCGACGGTGGCCCCCGGCTCTGCTGCTGTTGGGTACGGCCGTGTTTTATTTGCTGGTGGCCACCGCCGGCACCTGGTTTCTGACCATCATGAAAGTCACGGGTGTCAGTGACCCGATTTTGGCCAACGCCGGTGTGGTGCTATTCTTGCACGCCTATGCCGACGGCTGGCTCGAACTGGGGGTGGCCGGGGCCGCCGTAGCCCTGCTGCCAGGCTTGCTTGGCGTTGGGATCGACCGGCCGCAGTGGCTGCGTTGGCAGGTCGGGCTGGCTCTGGTGCTGATTGTGCCGGCCTTTTTGCGGCTGCTGATTCCTTATGGACTCAACGGTCCCCTGGCGCAGGTGGGGCATGTGGCGGGCCTGCTGCTGGTGGTACCGGAAGGGCTGTTCCTGGCGGCGACGCTGCGGGCCTGGCGGGCAGCCAGTGCGCTGCGGCGTGGCCCGGCGGCGGCCTGGCTGGCGGCAGCCTGGCTGGGTCTGGCTGCCAAGCTGACCACGGAGCTGGTGCCGCTGGTGCCGGGCTGGCAGTTGCTGGCCGCCAGCCGCCAGGGCCTGATTGCCTATCTTCACCTGAAGCTGCTGGCTTTCTTCACCGCCGCCTTGCTGGGGCTGGTGGCCCACTTGTTCGCGGTCAGATTGCCTCGGGCCTGGGTTGCGGTTTACCAGGTCGGTACTGCTGCCCTGGTGATGACGCTGATCAGCGTGGCCATTTGGACGCCGCAGGCGCCCTGGCTGGTGCGGCCGTTACTGGTCGGTGCCCTGGTTTTTAACCTGCTGCCGGCGGTGGCGCTGGTGCCGGTGGCCTGGCCGGTGGCCCGCGGTCTCTGGCGCAGCGCGGCGCGGAGCCGGCCGCAGATGGGGGCCATGCCCTGAGGAGGTTCTCTATGGAGCACCACGGGCCTTCTATTGGCAGTCTTGTTCTGGTGGCGGTGCTGGCCTTTCTTGTCCCCCTGCTGCTCAACCGTATCCGGGCCATTCGGATTCCGATCGCGGCCGGTGAGATTCTGGCCGGCATCGTGGTGGGAAAGAGCGGCCTGAAGCTGGTACAGCAAGACCCTACCCTGGCGCTGTTCAACTTTCTTGGACTGGCCTCTCTGATGTTTCTCTCCGGGATGGAGATCGACCTGAAAGCCCTGACCGGGCGCGGGAACGGCCCCAGCCACGGCCCCAGCCACCGTCCGGCCTGGCTGGCGCGGCTATACCATCCCTTCCTGGTTGGGCTGGTGATCTTCGCCCTGAGTCTTTATGGCGCCTATTCCTTTTCGCTCTATCTTGGGCATCGCGGATTGGTGCAACAGCCCCTCTTCCTGGCCACCATTATTGCCACTTGCGGCGTCACCATTATTATGCCGGTGTTGAAGGACCGCGGTCTCTTGGCAGAGCCTTTTGGCCAGGTGCTGTTTAATACGGCCATTCTGGGCGACATTGTACCGCTGGTCGGGCTGACGGCCCTGGTCGCCTTCCAGGCGACCGGCTCGGCCCGTGAGGCGCTCTGGATTTTGGCCTTAGGGGCTGCCGGCGTTGGCGTCTACCGGTTGGGCCGCCGGGTGAAAAGCCTGGTACTTAGCAAGGGTTTGGCCCACGGTACGGCGCAAATCAGCGTCCGAGCCGCTTTTGCCCTCATGCTTGTGTTTGTGGCGCTGGCCGAGAGCGTAGGGGTGGAAGCGATCCTGGGTGCCTTTGTGGCTGGGCTGCTCCTGTCGGCCCTGGTGGGTGACCACCGGGAAGAGATCGTCCACAAGTTGGATGCCCTTGGGTTTGGCTTTCTGATTCCGGTCTTCTTTCTGATGGTCGGTGTGGAGTTCGACCTGTGGGCGCTGCTGGGGGACCGGCAGGCGCTACTGATGGTGCCCATTCTGTTTGCCGGCACCTTTCTGATTAAGGCAGTGCCCGCCGCTTTGCTCTGGATCTGGTACCCGGCCCGGCAGACGGCGGCCGGTATGGTTCTGCTGACGACGCAGATGTCTGTGACCATCGCAGCTTCGGCCATCGCCCATAAGGCCGGCGCCTACGGTGCTTCCATCCACGCAGCAGTCATCCTTGTGGCCATACTGACGGCCGTCACCGGTCCTGTGGCCTTCAACAAGTTGCTGGGCGAACAGCCGAAAGAAGCAGAGCGGGATGGTTTCGTGCTGGCGGGGATGAACCGGCTCTCCCTGCTCGTGGGCAGCCGGCTGGTCCGGCGGGGTTACTCGGTGGCGGCGGTCGACCGGCATGCGGATCGGGTTGCAGAATTCGAGGCGGCCGGGATCCGGGCGGTGTTGGCTGACCCGGCCGATGCGGCGGGTTTGGAGGCGGCGGACGCCGCACAGGCCCGCGTGTTGGTGGCCATTACGGAGGATGAGCAGGCCAATCTGCAGGCGGCCCAGACGGGGCGCACGGAATTCCAGGTGCCCCGGGCGGTGATCTTCGCCCGTTCGGCGTCCCTGACGGCCACTGCCCAGCAGGAACGGGTAGAAGTGATTAATCCGGACCTGGCGGCGGCGGCGTTGGTGGAGAACGTGCTGCACGACTACGGCGCTGCCTCGCTGCTGACCGGGAGCGACCCGGACCTGCAACTGGCCGACCTGGTGTTGCTAGGCGGGCCACTGGCCGGGCAGGCGCTGCGTCAGGCGCAGCTTCCGTCCCAGGTGCTGCTGGTGTCGATTTTGCGGGGGCATGAGAAGATTGTGCCCAACGGCAACACGGTATTGCAGGCGGGGGATCGCCTGACCGTGGCGGGCCCGGCCGCGGGCCTGGCGGCGATGAGGCAGGCGATTTCCGGCCTACCGGGCGGGTAGTCCCGGGCACTGTGCAGTTGATGCAGAAAACCGCCGCCGGGCTGACCGGCGGCGGTTATGATTATTCGTAGCGCAGGGCCTCGACCACGTCCATACGGGCAGCCCAGCGGGCCGGCAGCAGCCCGGCCAGGGGGGCCAGCAGCACAGCGACCGCCACGGCGGTGGCCACCGGGACCCAGGGGAACTTCAGGTCAATGGCAATACGGTTGAGGAATTCAGCCGAGCCAACAAACAGTGCCTGCAGGCCCAGGCCGGCCACCGCCGGCCAGGTGCCCTGTTCCAGCACCGGGGCGGAGTACTGGCGGAGCAGGCGGTGGTCAAAGGCATATAGGAACGCATGCTCACCGTCGACCAGAATTATTCGGGCTATTTTCTGGGGGCTGACCAGCTTGACACCGGGGACACTGGCCAGGTCCTGCACCAGGACCGGGTAGGGGTGAAGCAGGCCAGCCACCCCCCAGATCATCCTGGTGGCTGTTACCCGGCGGGGCGTGGCCAGCGGTATAGCGGGGGCTGTCGGAACGCGGAATGTCCGAATTTATGTTTTCCACCCATTTAACACCAAAAATTCCTTACAGCGGACACGTTTCGACATGCTGGCTGGAAACCGGTCTGTATAATGGGGCATAGCCGAAGGACGGGCTCCATAAATATCAGTACTCCGGAAGGGGGCACCCCGGTGGGCCTGGTGCGGGCGGTGGACGTCGATGTGGCCTTCGCCGCAGCCTTTGCGGTGGACAGTGCCTGGCTCTGGGCCAGCGGACAGGTGGCCGGGGTCCGTGCACCCCTGGGGCGTCTGGCCCTGGCGGCCGCGGTCGGCGCACTGGCCGATGTCTTCTCCCTGCTGCCGGCCGGCTGGCCCCTGCGCACGTGGCCCGGACGGCTCATTGGCAGCCTGGTGGCGGTTACGCTGGCCTATGGGGGCCATGTTCGCCCCCGAGCCATGTGGCGTCTGCTGGGGTTTTTTTACGCCACCGGCATCCTCATGGCCGGGGCGGGCCTCATGCTGGCGCCGGCGGGCGGCGGCGCCCTGGTATCGCGGTCGGGTGGCACCCTCACACTGATCCGGATCCCGGCGGCTGTCTCCTGGCCTGCCGCTCTGGGAGCGGCGCTGGCGCTCGCCGGTGGCCGGCTGTTGCTACAGGCGGCCCTGGCCTGGCAACGGCTGCGCCACGGGACCAGGGAGATCGAGATCACCATGGGAGGGGGCCGTGTGCGGGTGACAGCCCTGTTGGATACCGGCTGTCGACTGCGGGAGCCGCTCAGCGGCTGTCCGGTGGTGGTGACCGAGGCGGCGGCCCTGGCGGCCGTGCTGCCGGCGGTGCTGGTGGAGGCGGCCGGAGCACCGGGCAGTGGCGAGCGTCTTTCCCGGCTCCCGGCCGACTGGGTCCAGCGGGTGCGGCTGGTGCCGTACCAGGCCGTCGGGACACCGGCGGGGCTTCTGCTGGCGGTTGAAACCGAGGCCCTTGTGGTGGCGGGGCAGCCCGCCTCGGCGGTCAGGTCATACGTGGCCTTGTCGCCCACGCCGCTGGATCCGTCTGGAACTTTCCGGGCATTGCTGCCGGCGGCCCTGTTCGGCGAGGATCGTCCAGACGCTTCCGGGAGGGATTGCGCGTGACCGGCATGGCAGCGCGGGTACGGTGGGAGTGGCAGATGCGCAAGTGGCGCTGGCAGCTCCGCCTGACGCGGTTCCTGGTCTGGCTCGAGGTCTATCCGGCGGATGTGGTCCACTATGTGGGGTCCAGCGAGGCCTTACCCCCGCCCCTGTCGGCGGATGAAGAACTGGCGCTGCTGGACCGGCTGCAGTCCGGGGATGATGCGGTAAAAAATACCTTGATTGAGCGCAACCTGCGGCTGGTGGTCTACATTGCCCGTAAATTTGATAATACCGGGATCTGGGTGGAGGACCTGGTCTCCATTGGGACCATTGGTCTGATCAAGGCCGTAAAGACCTTTGACCCAACCAAGCGAATCAAACTGGCCACCTATGCCTCCAAATGCATCGAAAACGAAATTCTCATGTTTCTGCGCCGCTCCAGCCGGATTCGGGCCGAGGTTTCCCTGGACGAACCCCTGAACAAGGACTGGGAAGGCAACGAACTGTTGCTGTCCGACGTGATGGGTACGGAAAACGACCTGATCTACCGGGGGCTCGAAGAAGAGGTGGAGCGCAGCCTCCTGCGCAAGGCCATGGCCAAACTGGCCGGCCGGGAGAAGTGCATTATGGAATTGCGCTTCGGGCTGAAAGACAGCCGTGAGCGCACGCAAAAGGAGGTCGCTGACCTCCTGGGCATCTCTCAGTCCTACATCAGCCGGTTGGAAAAGCGGATCTTCAAACGGCTGCGCAAGGAAATCGCCAAGATGGAGTGATCGGTGACCATCACATTATCCGGCAGGGGAAGCCCTGCCGTTTGCTTTCACCGCCCGGGGCGCCGCCAACGGTGCCCCGTTTTTTTATGCACTGGAAAACCAGGATAATTTTCTGTGCCAATCAATTCCTAAAACAAGAATAAGCTCCATCCATTCCGGACATACTCAAGGTTGTACAATCCAGTCTGCTCAGAAACCGATCCATTCCTGGAGGGATCGGGTCCGTGATGATTAACAAGGTTGAGCTCTGCGGGGTTAATACCTCAAAGTTACCGGTTTTGACCAATGCCCAGATGCGTGAGTTGTTCGGCCGGATGCAGAAGGGGGAAAAACCGGCCCGGGATCAGTTGATCAACGGCAACCTGCGTTTGGTGCTGAGCGTGATCCAGCGCTTTAACAACCGCGGTGAGTATGTGGACGACCTGTTCCAGGTTGGGTGCATCGGACTGATGAAAGCCATTGACAACTTCGATCTGGGTCAGAACGTGCGCTTCAGTACCTATGCTGTGCCCATGATCATCGGCGAGATCCGGCGCTACCTGCGGGACAACAACCCGATTCGAGTCAGCCGATCGCTGCGCGATGTGGCTTATAAGGCACTGCAGGTGCGCGACAGCCTGGTCAGCCGCCTGTCCCGTGAACCGGCGGTGCAGGAAATCGCCGATGAACTGAAGCTGCCCGTGGACGAGGTCGTATTCGCCCTGGACGCCATCCAGGAACCGGTCTCGCTGTTTGAGCCCCTGTACCATGACGGCGGCGACCCGATTTATGTCATGGACCAGGTCAGTGATGACCGGGACCACGACGGCAACTGGCTGGAGGGAATTTCGATCCGGGAGGCGCTGCGTCGGTTAAATGAACGGGAGCGCCACATTCTGACCCTGCGATTTTTCCAGGGCAAGACTCAGATGGAGGTGGCCGAGGAAATCGGCATCTCCCAGGCCCAGGTTTCCCGGCTGGAAAAGGCGGCCCTTGCCCATATGCGAAAGTTCGTCTGAGGGATCGCCGCCAGACGATAGAGCGAGGTGTAGCATGCCCCCCGGAAGCTTACGGACGCGCGTTCTGGCCGGCGTACTGTTGCTGGGCTGTGGTGCCGGTCTGTTCTATGTTGCCACCGCCCGGCGCGGACAAGCCGCGGCCATTCCGGCCGCTGGCAGCCGGCCCCTGCGGTTCCATGTGCTGGCCCACAGTGATGACCCGGCTGACCAGGCGGTGAAGCTGCAGGTACGCGACCGTGTCCTGCCGCTGCTGCAGGAAATGGGCAGTCAGGCTTCAGGGGCCGAGGCGCTGACGGCGGCGGTGTCGGACCGCTTGCCTGAGATTGAGGCGGCGGCGCGGTCGGCCCTGCAGGAGGCCGGTGTCCCTTACGGGGCCAAGGCGGAACTGGGCGAGCGTGAGTTTACCGGGCGCAGCTTCGGCTCGCTCACCCTGCCGGCCGGCCGGTACCCCGCCCTGACCCTGGTGCTGGGGTCCGGCTCCGGCCACAACTGGTGGTGTGTGATGTTTCCGCCCATGTGCTTCCCGGAGTGGACCGGCCGGGTAGAGGAGGAGGGCGATGCGGAACTTACCGAAGTGGCGCCGTCGGCAGTGGCGTCGGCACTGGCGCAGGCGGGCAGCCCGCTGCTGCTGGATGAACGGGAGATTCAGGAACTTCCGGTGGTCGCCCGCTCCGCCCTGGTCCGCTGGCTGAAAGCGCACGGGTGGCTACGGTGAATCCGGCTCCTCCCCCCGCATACCATATCGCACAGGTGCAAGGGGGGACGCCCGTGGCCAAGGCATCGGAATTACGTAAGGATGTGATCAACGTCCGCACCGGCCGCCGGCTGGGTGAACTGGCGGACGTGGAAATTGATGAACAGAACGGTCGGATCACAGCTCTGGTCGTTCCCGGCCCGGCCCGCTTGTGGGGCCTGCTTGGCGGTGACCAGGACATTGTGATCCCCTGGACCAAGATCGTCCGGATCGGCCCTGACTGCATCCTGGTGGATTGGGACCGCGACGACTGGACGCCGGTCCTTCACCACGGGGGCGGTGCCGGCGGGTCGGGATTTCCGGCCGGATAAAGTTCCCTGCGGCCTGCGGCCGCAGGGAACTTCGCTTTGCATCCGGTTATGGTATCATGGAATAAAAGGAAATCCAGGGGTATCCGAGACAACAGGTGAACTCCTGCTATGTATTGGAGGGCGTTGGGTGCAGCCAGTTTGGACCTACTGCGGCACGACTGCGCCGGCTCCGGCTGTGCGTTTTCCCATGCTGGAATACCCGGGGGGCACGGTGGCCCTGTTTACTACCCGGCACGGGGGCAACTTAAGCCACAGCACAGGCGATGATCCAGCTCGTGTGGCCGCCGGCCGTGCCCGGCTGCTGGCCCAGGCCGGCGCCGATCCGGCGCAGGCGGTGCTGGCCGGACTGGTGCACGGGGCAGACGTCACCCGGCTGGAGGCGCCGCTGCCGTTTAGCGGTCCCGGTGCGGTGGCGGGGGATGCCGTGGGCCTGGCGCCGGAAACCGACGCCATGATCACCGACCGGCCCGGACTGGCGCTGGTGGTGACGACGGCCGACTGTACTCCGGTCTACGTGGTGGATCCCGTGCGTCGGGCCATTGGCCTGGCCCACGCCGGCTGGCGCGGGACAGCGGCGGGGATTGCGACTGCCACGGTGGCGGCCATGCGGCGGGAATTCGGTTGTAATCCGGCGGATCTGCGCGCGGTGGTGGGACCGGCCATTGGCGCCTGCTGCTACGAAGTCGACGCCCCGGTGGCCGAAGCCTTCCGCGCCGCCCCGGGCTTCCGGGAATCCTGGTTCCAGCCCGGGCGCCGGGCCGGGCACTGGCAGTTGGACCTGTGGGCAGCCAACCATGACCAGTTGCTGGCGGCGGGAATTCCGGCTGGGCGGGTGGGTGTGGCCGGGGTGTGTACCAGTTGTACGGTGAGGGACTTCTTCTCCCACCGGGCGGAAGCCGGCCGGACCGGGCGGCAGGCGGCGATCCTGATGCTGCTCGGGGAGGCGGCAGGCACATGAGGAACCGCGCAGCCTCCCACGGGCGCCTGACGGCCCTGCCCGGCGGCGGGCGGGGGGGCGGTGGTCCCCGGCCCCGGCTGCGTGCCCTAACAGGGCGGCGGCGGCCGTCATCCCGGCCCGGTCGGTCTCGTCGGCGGCTGATCTGGGTGCTGGCGGCACTGCTCGTTGCCGCCCTCGGTTTCATCGTGTACGTGGGCAGGAGCATCGGTCGGAGCGGGCCGGCACAGGTGCCGGTACGCCAGGGTGTGCTGGAACTGGCCTTTGACACCGAGGCCCTGCTGGTGCGGGACGAGTTCGTGCAGGTCTCGCCGGTTGGTGGTCCGCTGGAGAAGCTGGCGGAAGACGGGCGGCTGGTACGCACTGGCAGCCCGGTAGCCCGGGTGGGCGGGGTGGAGGTACGGGCAGAGAGGCCGGGCGTTGTCAGTTACGAGGTGGATGGCCTGGAGGCTGAGTTGACGCCGGCCCGGTTGCCATGGCTGCAGACAAATCCCGGAGGCGAGACGGGAGCGGGGATGGCCGAGCCCGCGACCGCCTGGCTGCAGAGCCTGCCCCAGCGCCGGGTACAGCCGCTCGCCGGCAGCGTGTCGGCCGGCCAACCCCTGTTCCGGGCGATGGACCCGGGCCACCTCTGGCTGCTGGTCAGCCTGCCGGCCGACCAGGTTCAGGGGGTGGCGCTGCGGGATCTTCCCCGGGTGACCTTCACTGCCCTGGGCGGCACGACCGTACGCTTCACGGTGGTGGGCAAATCCAAGGCCGAGAACGGTCAGGTGCTGCTGGGCCTGCAGGCCGATGCCGCCTTTCCCGAGGCCCTGCTCCATCCGCGCCGGACCCCGATTCGCGTGGTCCTGGACCGCACAGAAGGCCTGATCGTACCGGCGGCGGCATTAAAGGTGGAAGGGGAGCGGCTGGGGGTTTGGTTGATAGAGACGTCCGGGCGCCGGTTCGTACCGGTGGGGGTGGCCGGGCGCAGCGCTGATGGCAGTGAACTGGTGGTCAGCGGTGAACTGCAGGTTGGCGATCAGGTGCTGGCGCCTTCCGCAGGCGTCTCAAACGCCAAATCTTTGCAGCAATGATTCCCTGCTAGGAAGGGAAGCTTGATTTTGGTGTCGAACATCACCATGAACGTCCAGAAGGTGCGGGAAGAAATTGCGGCGGCAGCCCGGGCAGCCGGGCGTCGCCCGGAAGAGATCACGCTCATAGCGGTGAGTAAGACCCGGAGCGCGGCTGAGATTGCGGCCGCTTTGGCCGCAGGTATCACGGACCTGGGCGAAAATCGCGTGCAGGAATTGCAGGCCAAGGTCCCCGCCGCCGGGCCGGGGCCGCGCTGGCATCTAATCGGGTCGCTGCAAACCAATAAGGCCAGGCCGGCCCTGGAGCTGGCAGGGCTGATCCATTCCCTGGACCGCCCTGCTCTGGCCGCGGAGCTGGACAGGCTGGCCCGCAGCACCGGAAAGGTGGCCCAGTGTCTGGTTCAGGTCAATGTGGCAGGGGAAGACACCAAACACGGGGTGGCCCCGGCGGAACTGTTCCCGTTCCTGGAGCACCTGGCTGCCCTGCCGGGTATTCAGGTGCAGGGGTTAATGACCATCGCCCCGGCGGCCGATGATCCGGAGACGGTGCGGCCGGTCTTTGCCCGGCTGCGGGAACTGGCGGGGCAGGCTGCCGGTCTTGGCCTGCCGGATACGGACATGCGCTGGCTTTCCATGGGCATGTCCGGAGACTTTGCCGCTGCCATTGCGGAAGGTGCCAACATGATTCGCGTGGGGACGGCCATATTCGGCGAGCGGTCATCGAAACCTTTGGGTTAAAGGCACGGCGAGCACAACGTAAGTCAGGAACAGGGGGGCCAGGGGCGTGGGCGCATGGGACAAGGTAATGCGATTTCTGGGTTTTGGACCTGAAGGGGACATGTACGAGGAAGATGAGGAGGCCCTGGAAGAGACCCAGCAGGAGCCACTGCGCCGGGCTCTGGGCGCCGGTGCTGCCAACCGCAGCTCTGCCGGACGTTCCACCGCCGGGACAGGGGTTACAGCAAGCAGCACGGCCAACGTTGTGCCGCTGGGATCGGCATCGCCCAAGCATGCGCAAATGCCCTTCAAGGTTCTGGTGGTGGAACCCCAGCGATTTGATGATGTGCAGGCGGTGGTCGACCAACTGAAAAATCGCCGGCCTATCATTCTAAACCTGGAAGGCCTGGACAAGGATGTGGCCCAGAAGATCCTGGTTTTCCTACAGGGAGCGATCTATGCACTGAACGGGGAAACGGCGAAAATCGCCAATGGGATCTTCTTTTTCGCACCGCCGGGGACAGACGTAGCCACGTTTGGTCATGGTTTCCGGAGCGCTGCCGCCGGGGGCACATACAGTGAGGCAGAGGTCACCGAAATCCTGGCAGAGGCCCCGCGCCTGCGCCTGGGCAACGAGCGGAGCTCTTACAGTATCCCCGAGCGTTCGACCCGAGCGGCGGCAGAAAAGGACGTCAAGGGACGTATAGACTGGGACTGGCGGCGCTGACGGCCGCGTAGTTCGGATGTGTAAGGAGGCCCTCCGTGACCAAGCTGATCTTGATTCAGGCCATCAGCTACTTCAATACGGCCCTGCAGGCCCTTCTCTGGATTCGCATCCTCATGTCCTGGTTCCAGCCCCGTAGCTATGGTCGGGATTCGCGCTGGTTTTTTCAGGCACAGGATGTGGTGGTTCGGCTCACTGAGCCATTCCTGGCGCCCATTCGTAACATCCTGCCCATGTCCGGCATGGGCATTGATTTCTCGCCGATTATCGCTGCGTTCCTGTTTGGCCTGGTGGCCCGGGTGCTGATTACCCTGGTTGTCCGCCTGCCCTTTTAGGCACGCGTTTTACTGTCTTGAGTTTCGCCCAGTCTACCGGGGGTGATTACCTGTGGCACTGACGCCGGTTGACATTCATAGCAAGCAATTCAAGAAGGGCCTTTTCGGTGGTTATAACAAACGTGAAGTGGACGACTTCCTCGACCAGGTGATTCAGGAAATGGAGCGCCTGTTCCGTGAGGTTAGTCGGGCCCAGGAGGCTACGCTGCACCTGGAGCAAAAACTGCAGGAGTACCGTAACCTGGAGGATACCCTGAACCGCACGCTGGTGGCGGCGCAGGAGACGGCAGACGGGATCAGGGCCAACGGCAAGCGGGAGGCTGAACTGATTATTCAGGAGGCACGTCTGCAGGCCGAACGGCTGATCGAGGCGGGGCAGGCCAAGGCCCGCCGCATTCTGGCTGAGAACGCCGAACTGCAGAAGCAGACCGACCTGCTGCGCAGCCAGTTGCGCGGATTGCTCACCGCCCAGTTGGAGCTGTTGGAGCGGTACAGTCTGCCGCAGGTCTTCGACCAGGTGGCCGCAACCCGAGACGAGGGCGGCACCTAGCATGCCGCCGCTGGAGACCCCGGACGGGCTGGTATTTGCGGTGCGGGTACAGCCCAGGGCCAGCCGTAACGAGGTGGCCGGCTTGCAGGGCGACGCCCTCAAGGTGCGCCTGACCGCACCGCCTGTGGAAGGGGAAGCCAACCGAGCCCTGGTGGCGTTTCTGGCCGAGGTATGCGGCGTGCGCCGGGCCGACGTGGAACTTCTGTCCGGCGAAACCAGCCGGGACAAGCGGGTGCGGATCCGTGGCCTGAAGCTGGCAGACTGGCAGCGGATTGCCGGCAGATAAGCCCGACTGCGCCGTTGCAGCGCGCCAACGGTGGGATTGGCTGCCAGGGTGCTTGACTTGCCTGCACCCAGTTGGTAGCATAGATTACGTATGTTGCAAAAGGCGATGAGAAGGCCAGTAACGGAGGTCCGCACCCACAGAGAGCCGGCCCCAGTGGTGCAAGGCCGGCGTTGCGCCGCCCGTGAACATCCCCTTTTAAGCTTCCCTCCGAACCGCCACCGGCGCAGTAGGCAGGGACGGATGCCCCCCGTTAGCCGGGCACTCAGAGATGACCGCACTCCGTAGGGGCGCGGCCAACAAGGGTGGTAACGCGAGCAGCCCTCGCCCCTTAAACGGGGTGAGGGCTTGATTTTTGAGGGGAGAGCGACTGATGGAATATAAAGGGACCCTTAACATGCCCCAAACCAGCTTTGAGATGAAAGCCAACCTGCCCCAGCGGGAACCGGAAATGCTCAGGCGCTGGGCGGACATGGACCTTTACCAGACGGTACAGGCCCACAGTCAGGGTCGGCCCAAGTGGGTGCTGCACGACGGTCCGCCCTACGCCAACGGTGACATCCACGTTGGCCACGCCATGAACAAGATTCTGAAGGACATCGTGGTCAAGTCGGTCACGGCCTTCGGCTATGACTCCCCTTATGTGCCGGGCTGGGATACTCATGGCCTGCCCATTGAAATGAAGGCCCTGGCTGAGTTCAAGCTCGATCGGAAAAAGATCGACCCGGTGGAGCTGCGGCGCAAGTGCGCCGAGTTTGCGCTCAAGTACCGGGATGCGCAGCGGGAACAGTTCCAGCGGTTAGGGGTGCGCGGGGACTGGGAGCACCCCTATATCACTCTCGACCCGGCCTATGAGGCCAAACAGATTGAAGTCTTCGCCGCCATGGCGCTCAAGGGCCATATCTACCGGGGCCTGAAGCCGGTATACTGGTGCCCGGAAGATGAGACGGCGCTGGCGGAAGCCGAAATCGAGTATGCTGACAAGACCTCACATTCCATTTATGTGCGCTTCCCGGTGTCCGACACCCAGGGCAAGCTGCCGGAGGGCAGTGACCTGGTGATCTGGACCACCACCCCCTGGACGCTGCCGGGCAACCTGGCTATTTGTCTGCATCCCGACGCCGAATATGGCCTGTACGAGACCGAGCAGGGCGCCCTGGTGCTGGCTCGGGAACTGGCCCCCAGGGTGGCGGAGGCATGCGGCCTGACCTTGCAGAACGAGTTGCAGACCTTCCGGGGCCGCGACCTGGAAGGGGTAATCTGCCGGCACCCGCTGTTCGATCGGGACTCGCTGGTGATTCTGGGCGAGCACGTCACCATCGAAGACGGCACGGGCTGCGTACATACCGCACCCGGTCATGGTCACGAGGACTTTGAGGTAGGCCAGAAGTATGGCCTGGAGCCCCTCAACCCCGTTGATGACCGCGGCGTCTTCACCAACCAGGGCGGCAAGTACGCCGGCCAGTATTACGACAAGGCCAACAAGGCCATTATTGCTGACCTGGAGGAAGCCGGGGCACTGCTGAAGCATGTTCCCATTCAGCATTCCTACGCCCACTGCTGGCGCTGCAAGAATCCGGTGATCTACCGGGCCACGGTACAGTGGTTTGCCAGCGTGGACGGTTTCCGCCGGGAGGCGCTCAAGGCCATCGACGAGGTGCAGTGGGTGCCCGAGTGGGGCATTGACCGCATCCGGAACATGGTGGCCGACCGCGGCGACTGGTGCATTTCCCGTCAGCGCCTGTGGGGTATGCCGATTCCGATCATGTCCTGCCGGGACTGTGGCGACCCCCTGATTCACGACGAAGCCTTCCGGGCAGTTGCCGACCATTTCCGCCGCGACGGGTCGGAGGTCTGGTGGACGAAGTCCGAGGCGGAACTGTTGCCGGCCGGTCTGGCCTGCGCCAGATGCGGCAGCCGGGAGTTCCGCAAGGAACCGCACACCATGGACGTGTGGTTTGACTCCGGAAGCAGCCACGCCGCCGTCTGCGAGGTGCGCGACAACCTGCACTGGCCGGCCGATATGTACCTGGAGGGCAGTGACCAGCACCGGGGCTGGTTCCAGTCCTCGCTGCTGACGGCCACTGCCTACAAGGGCCGGGCGCCATACCGGACCGTGCTCACCCACGGATTCGTGGTCGATGAGCAGGGGCGGAAGATGTCCAAGAGCCTGGGCAACGTGGTCAACCCGCTGGAGGTCTGCAAGCAGTACGGGGCCGATGTGCTGCGCCTTTGGGTGGCCGCCAGCGATTACCGGGGCGACCTGGCGTGCTCCCAGGGCATCCTCAAGCAGGTGGCTGAGGTCTACCGCAAAATTCGCAACACCTTTCGCTTCCTGCTCGGCAACCTGTACGACTTTGACCCCGCCGTCGATGCCGTAGGCAAGGCCGATCTGGAGCCGGTAGACCGCTGGGCCATGCACCGCCTGCAGGAAGTGGTGCGCAAAGCTCGGGACAGCTTCCGGGATTATGAATTCCATGCCGTCTATCACGAAATCAACCGGTTTATCACCGGTGACCTGTCTTCGGTCTACCTCGATGTAACCAAGGACCGGCTATACTGCGCCCTGCCAGCCAGCCGGGAGCGGCGGGCGGCGCAAACCGTCATGTACCGGCTGGCCGATACCCTGATGCGCATTCTGATGCCGATCCTGGCCTTTACCACCGAGGAAGTCTATCAGCACCTGCCCAAAACGGCCGGTGCACCGGTGACGGTGCAGCTCCTGCCCATGCCGGAGATCGATGCGGATTATGTGGATGAGGAACTGGGCCAGGACTTTGCCGAACTGATGGAGGTCCGGACCGGCGTGTATCAGGGCATTGAGCAGGCCCGGGCCGCCAAGGCCATTGGCAAGAGCGAAGAGGCCAAGGTGCACCTTTATGTCACCGGCGACCACCTGGCCGGGCTGCTGGAGAAGTACGGCGGTGAACTGCCAGGGCTGCTGAAGGTGTCTCAGGTGCGGATCTACAGCGGCGGGGCCCAGGAAGCCCCTTCCGGCACCTTCTTTGCCGAAGGTCCGTCCGGCCTGAAGATCACGGTGGAAAAGGCGGATGGCGAGCAGTGCGAGCGCTGCCTGTTCTTCAAGCCCCAGGGCCATGCGAAGGAGCACCCGCACCTGTGCGAGCGCTGCACGCAGGTGGTGCTGAGCCTGCAGGCCGGTAACCAGGGTTAAGGCGCCGATTGGGTGTAACAAGACGACTGCACGAAGCCGCCTACCGGTGATTGCCGGGGGCGGCTTCTTTTTGTGCAACTCGGCGGAAGGTTACGCCTGATTTCTCAAGGCTGCCTGTGCTGACTAAAAAAATGTCAGTCGTAATTGTAACTGGTGTGACAGATGTGAAGGTACTCAAGAATGTAAGCTTGTGATACCGAACTGTTGATCTGTAGACTGGCCGTTGTGCTTTACCGGAGGTGCAGGGTTGTGCGTGAATTCCGGATCCACGGCCGCGGCGGACAGGGTGTTATGACAGTCGGCCAGCTTTTGGCCATGGCGTATTTTTCCTGTGGGCACTTTGTCCAGACCTTTGCCACCTATGGCGGCGAGCGTCGTGGGGCGCCGGTGACGACCTTTGTCCGCGTGGCTGACCAGCCGATTTCCAGACGCTGCGACGTTGAGCGCCCCGATCTGGTGATGCTGTTTGAACCGACTTTCCTGGCGGATGGTTCCGGTTTAACCGGACTGCGTCCCGGGGTCCCCATCCTGATCAATACGGTTCAGGGGCCCGAACAGTTCAGTCACTATGGCGAACACCGATTCGCCACCATTGACGCCCTGGGGATCGCCCGAGCCAACGGCCTTGGCCGGATTGTCAATACCGCCATGCTAGGTGCGCTCTGCCGCCTGGTCGGCGATGTGACGCCGGCGCAAATCGAAGCAGTCCTGCAGGCACAAATGCCCCAGAAAACCGCCGCCAACATCAATGCTTTCCATCAGGCCTACACAAGCGTCCAGTTTTCCGGGGAGGTGGCCAAGCTTGCCTGACCCACGTTTGTTCCCAATGGCGGTCACTACGGATACCACCCTGGGCAACCATACCGGCACCTGGCGGGCCTACCGTCCGATCTACGCACAGCACACGCCGCCCTGTCGGGAAGCCTGCCCGGCGGGTGAGGATACAGCCCGGTGGATTGACCTGCTGCGCGGGCGTTCCTTTCAGGACGCCTGGCAAACATTAACCGAGGATAACCCGTTTCCCGCCACCATGGGCCGCATCTGTGTGCATCCGTGTCAGAGTGCCTGTAACCGACAACACCATGATGAAGCCCTGGGGATCAATTCCCTGGAGCAGTTTCTGGGGGACCGCGCCCTGCAGGAAGGATGGGCGTTTGCCCCGCCGCCCGGGGAACGTGCCGAGCGGGTAGCCGTGGTGGGTGGCGGACCGGCCGGCCTGTCCTATGCCTACCAACTGCGCCGCCTGGGCTACCAGGTCACCATTTATGACGCGGCGGACCGGCTGGGCGGGAACCTCACGCAGGCTCTGCCGGACGATCAATTGCCACTGCGGGTGGTGGAGCAGGAAATTCAGCGCATTCTGGATTTGGGCGTGCAGGTGCGTTACGGCGCCCGGGTGGGGGCAGAGGTGGCCTGGGCCGACCTGCGGGCGGAATACCAGGCAGTGTTTATTGCACCAGGGGCACCCCTGATCCCAGGGCCCGGCTGGTTTAACCAGGACCTCCCCGGAGTTACGGACGGCCTGAGCCTGCTGCGCATGGCCAAGGCCGGTTCCATTCAGATCGCCGCCCGCCGCATCGTGGTGGTGGGGGCGGGCCTGACCGGCATGGAGGCTGCCCGTACCCTGGCCCGGCTGGGGGCGGAGGTCACCATTGTCACCGCCGAAGCGGATGACAGTCTGATGCTGCCGGAACGGATGCGTGAGGTGCAGGAAGACGGCGTGACCCTGATCTGCGGGGCCGACGTGCGGTCTGTGACCAGCGAGGACGGGGTACTGACCGGGGTGGAACTGGCGGACCGGACGGTACCGGCGGACACTGTTGTCTGGGCCACTGGCCGGATCGTGGACCTGGAGCACCTGCCGGATGATGCTGAGGTGGACGCTTCAACCTTGCACCTGTCAGCGGATCCGTTCACCGGCGAGACCGCCATGACGGGGATCTTTGCCGGCGGGGATGTGACCGGCACCCGTTACGCCGTGGAGGCGGTGGGGGCCGGCAAGCGGGCAGCGGCCGCCACCCATGCCTACCTGCAGGGGCTGAATCCGCAGCAGGCCCTGGCCCCGGCCCGGTTAGGGCATAGTCCAAACCTGTCCATGCGCTACTACTTGAACCCCCAGGCCTACCCGCCGCAGGTGCAGGTCAAGCTGCAGCGGGTGGTAGCGTACGAAGACATTGAAACTGTGTACTTTGACCGGCGTCCCCGTGTCGTCCGGCCCCAGGGCACAGCCGCAGATCCGGGAGGGGATACGGAGCGCCGCCAGGGCCTGACCGAGGAACAGGCACTGGCCGAATCCCAGCGCTGCTTCAGTTGCGGCACCTGCATCGGCTGCGGGAACTGTTTGATTTTCTGCCCGGATATGGCGATCAGCAAAACGGCTGACGGTGCTGGCTTTCACATTAACTGGGACTACTGCAAGGGCTGTGGTGTCTGCGTAAACGAATGCCCGCGGGAGGCCCTGGTGCTGGAGGAGGAGGTCAAGTAATGGGCGCGGCCGGATCTGCACAGCGGATGATTTTGAGCGGAGACTACGCGGTGGCTTACGGGGTGCAACTCTCCCGCACCCAGCTTGCGCCCGTGTACCCGATTACGCCCCAGACGCCCATTCTGGAAAAGTTGTCTGAACTGGTGTACCAGGGGACCTGCACGGCAGAACTGATGACGGTGGAGTCGGAACACACGGCCATGGCCGCCGCCCTGTCGGCCTCGCTGGCCGGTGTGCGGGTCTTTACCGCCAGCGCCTCCCAGGGGATTCTGTACATGCATGAGATGCTGCACTTTGCGGCATCAACCCGGGCGCCGGTGGTGATGGTGGGTGTGAACCGTGCGCACAGTACGCCCTGGGCCTTCTGGGCTGATCATACCGACAGCCTGTCACAGCGGGACACCGGTTGGGTCCAATTGTACTCCGAAACTCCGCAAGAGGCGCTGGATTTGGTCCCGATCAGTTATCGGGTGGCCGAGCAACTCTTTGTCCCGGTGATGCCGGTCTTTGAGGCGGTTTACGTGTCGCACACCTATGAACCGGTTGAGATCCCAGCCCAGGAACTGGTAGACAGCTTCCTGCCGCCCTTTCCGGATCAGTTCCGGCTGAACACAGACGAACCGCGGAACTATGGGGTCGCCACCAGTGCCCAGGGGTACATGGCGAACCGCCGGCGTCTGGCCGCGGCGATGGGCCAGGTGCCCGGTGTGCTGAAACAAGCCCTGGACAGTTGGGGGCAACTGACCGGTCGTTCCTATGGCCTGGTGGAGCCCTACCGCTGCGAGGACGCTGAGTTGATCCTGGTGACCATCGGCGGGATGGCGGGTACAGCCCGAGAGGCTGTGGATCAGTTACGGGCCGAAGGTCTGCGGGTCGGGGTGCTGAAACAGCGGCTGGTCCGGCCGGTGCCAGTGGCGGAACTGCGGCAGCATTTGCAGGGTGCGCAAAAGGTCGCTGTCGTTGACCGCAACTACTCCCCCGGCCTGGGTGGCATTATCTGTCAGGAGGTGCGGTCGGCCCTGCAGGGGCTGGCCGGTGCGCCACCTGTGCATGGGTTGATTGCCGGTGTGGGCGGTGTCAATGTCGGCGTGCAGGACCTGGTAGCCATGGCCCGGCTGGCCCTGGCAGAGGCGGAACCCACCCCGGATGGCACCTGGTACGAGGGGGGAGTGGCATGAGTCACCAGCGGCTTACCGGCAGCCTGCGCCACTTTGATATGCAAGCCATTGAGTTGCGGGGCATGTTTAACTCCGGACACACGGCCTGTCCGGGATGCGGCGAGGCACAGGCCCTCAAGTTTCTTTTGAATGCTCTTGGTCCCGAGACCATGTTGGTGGCCCTGCCTTCTTGCCTGAATATCATCAGCGGCGGCGGGGTGAACAGTTCCTTCAATGTTCCGACGCTTAGCATGGCGTTCGGTGCCGGAGCGGCAGCGGCTTCGGGCCTGGTTCGGGCCCTGCGCATCCGCGGGGAAGCAGACAAGACGGTCTGTGTCCTGGCTGGGGACGGCGGCACCTATGATATTGGCATCCAGGCGCTTTCCGGAGCCTGTGAGCGCAATGAGGACATCCTGTTTGTCTGCCTGAACAACGAAGGCTACATGAATACCGGTGCCCAGAAGTCTTCAGCTTCGCCTCTGCATGCCTATACCAGCTCTACCCCTGGCGGCAAGCTTACGCCCAAGAAAGATATGCTGGAAATTGTCGCTGCCCACGGCGTGCCTTACACTGCCTCGGCGACTGTGGCGTTCCCCGATGATCTGCAGCGGAAGGTGCGCAAGGCGAAGAGCATGCGTGGGTTCCGGTACCTGGAAATCCTGTCGCCATGCCTGACTGGCTGGGGTATGGCAGACCACCTGTCGGTGCGTTCCAGCCGGCTGGCGGTTGAGACGCGATACTTCAACCTGTATGAGGTTGAAGGCGGCACACGGTATACGCTGAACCACCGGTCCAGTGGCTTGCCAGTGCAGGAGTTCTTGCACGGACAGGTGCGTTTCCGGCACCTACAGCCAGAGGATGTGCAGGACATCCAAACCGATGTGGATCGCCGCTGGCAGCGGTTGCTGGCCCGGGTTAACACAGAGGTGTAGCCGGCAGCAGACTATGTAATGGCTACACCTGGCTGGTCCGCTGGCGGAGCCGGGCTTCATCCAGCACAATCAGGCTCCACTTGTCCCTGGCCAGAATCCCCAGGCGGATCAGTTGGCTGATTTCCCGGCTGACGGTGACCCGAGAAGTGCCCAGAAAACTGGCGATTTCTTCATGGGTCAGGCGATACGTAATCCGCTTGCCCTGGCCGTCCGGAAGGGGCTGTCCGTGGTCCTCAGCCAGTCGGACCAGCACATGGGCCACTCGGGCCGGTACCTTGAAAAAGGCCATGGACTCGACCTGAACGGCGAGCTGGCGCTGTTTGCGCACCAGGCACCGGAGCATCTCGGCCACCAGCGTGGGATCATGCGCCATGGCAGCGAGCATCGTTGATCGCTCGAATATGCACACCTCACTGGTGCGCAGGGCCATGGCTGAGGCGTAATAGGGCAGTTGGTCAAAACAGGCGGAATCACCGAAGACGAGGCCAGGATCGGCGATAGCCAGCAGCTTTTGTGATCCGTCCGGGTTATCCAAATAGATTTTTACTCGCCCGGAAACCAGGCAATAAAACTTATCCGAGCACTCCCCTTGTTGGTAGATCATGGCTCCTTTCAGATAGCGTCTGATGGTGCCAAGGTGGCGGTACCGTTCCCAGAAGGCGGCCTGTTCGTTGACCATGATGGGTGAATCTCCGGTGGCCAATGTTACTAACCTCCACCTACTTTGATTCAGTTACAAATGGTCTTCCAACCTGTATGGGAGGGGTGGATCGATGCAGCCTAAATCAGTTGAGGGCCGAATTCTGGCTCCGGTTCCCGCCGCACGGCAGCCTAAAGTGACGCTGCGTGGGGTCTCGAAACTGTATGAGGCGAAGAACCGGACTACCCTGGCGATTGACGACATTAACCTGGAGATTCAAGACGGCGAATTCATGGCTTTTCTCGGACCGAGCGGTTGTGGTAAGTCCAGCCTGCTGCGCATTCTGGCCGGCTTATACGAACAGAGCAGCGGCGAGGTACAGGTGAACCGGACGCATCCGGACAAGCCCCTTAACGCCATGGTATTTCAGGAGTATGCGCTTTTTCCCTGGCGGACGGTGTTGGATAATGTGGCCTTCGGTCTGGAAAACCGCGGGGTGGGCAAGAAGGAACGCACGGAGATCGCCCTGCATTATCTGGCCAAGGTGGGCCTGTCTGACTTTGCCCATGCATACCCCCATCAGTTATCCGGTGGCATGAAGCAGCGGACATCCATCGCCCGGGCCTTTGCCAGTGATCCGGAAATCCTGCTGATGGACGAGCCCCTGGGCGCCCTGGATGCCCAGACCCGGTATCTGCTTCAGGAAGAGCTGATGCGGATTTGGGAAGAGAGCCGGAAGACGGTTGTGTATGTCACCCACAGCATCGACGAGGCGGTGGTGATGGGGGACCGCATTGTCCTGTTTTCGGCTCGTCCCGGCCGGATCAAGGAGATTTACAAGGTGCCCCTGGAGCGGCCCCGGCATTTGGAGATGAACCGTGACCCCCGGGCCCTGAAGTTGCATGAAGAGATCTGGCATTCCCTGCGGGAAGAGGTGCAGTTGACCATGCAGCAGGAGGGGAGGAAGTCCCGGTGAAGCAGCGCCGTCTGTATACTTGGCTGGCGGTTCTGTCGCCTCTTGTTCTCCTGGGGGTGTGGGAAGGGGCGGCCTCGGCCCATTTGATCCGGGTGGCCTGGTACCCGGCGCCATCCACCATCTGGAGGGCGTTTCTGTACCTGGCCAGGAGCGGGGAACTCTGGCCGCACGTGGCAGTGACATTGACTCGATTGTGGTGGATCTTTGTTCTTTCCACTGTGCCAGGTATCACAATTGGCTTACTGATGGGGATTTCACCGGCGATGCGGGCCGCTCTGGACCCGGTGCTATCGTTAGTTTACCCGATTCCGGCCGTTCTGTTCCTGCCGGTGTTTGCGTTGATTTTTGGCGCCGGTGAACTAGCCATTGTCGTGACCAGCAGCCTTACCTCCCTGATTATTGTCGCCGTCAATACCATGGCGGCGGTGCGTGGGGTAGACAGGCATCTGCTTGAAGCCGGGCGGAACTTTGGTGCCCGAGGCTGGCGCCTGTTTCTGAAGGTGTTGTTACCCGGTGCCCTGCCGGCCGCCTTCACCGGGGTACGTCTGGGGCTGGGGATGGCCGTTATCTTGCTGATTGCCACTGAGATGAAGGGTGCCCAGCAGGGTCTGGGCCAGTTCATGTGGTTCTCCTGGGGTCTGTTGGACGTACCGGCCACTTACGTAGCGCTCGCCTGTGTCGGCGTGGTGGGATTGGTGCTGACCTATGGGCTCGACGCTCTGGGCCGGTTGCTCATGCCCTGGCAGCAAGATCAGATGGCACGAAAGCGGGGGGCCTGAGATGCGGCGGCTTTACCCATACCTGTTTCCCAGCCTGCTGTTGGTGCTCTGGGAAGCAGTGGCGCGTGGCACAACCATTTTGGGCAAGTACCTGCCGCCGCCCACTGCGATTGTCCTGGAACTGATCCGTTTACTGGGCGGCGGCGACGACCTCTGGCTCCATCTTAAGGCTACCCTGGTCCGGCTGGTGCTGGCCTTTATCCTGGCGGCGGTGCCAGGGGTGGCCCTGGGTTTGTTGATGGGTCTTTCGCCTCTGCTGCGGGCCTTGCTCGAGCCCTATATCCTGGCGCTGTTTCCTTTGCCCAAGATTGCCCTGTTACCCCTGTTCATGATCGTTTCCGGTGTGAACGAGCGCACCTGGATCATTACCGCCAGTGTCACCGCCTTCTTCCAGATCATCGTCAGTACCCTGGCCGGGGTCATGAGTCTGGATCACCATTTGCTGGAGGCAGCCCACAACTTCGGCGCCCGCGGCCCCCGTTTGTTTTTTAAGGTGCTGTTACCCGGCGCCCTGCCGCAGATCTTTACCGGCCTGCGTTTGGGCCTGGGGCTGGCGCTGGTGCTGACCATTGTGGTGGAGTTTACCGCCACCAACGACGGCCTGGGCCAACTGGTGTGGCGGTCCTGGCAGACTCTGTCAGTTTCAACCATGTTTGCCGGTTTTGTAGTGGTGGGGCTACTTGGGGCGGCTGTGACCCGCGGGCTGGAACGCCTGGGCGATCGCCTGATGCCGTGGCACGAGGACCTGACCCGAGGCCGGGCACCGGTGCGCAGCGCCTGATTCTCTACTGGTGATGGAGCGGGTTTATCCTGCTGGTCATGATGATTTCAGGAACTTGAGGAGGGACAGTATGAAGAAGCGTCTTCTGACGGGATTCGCAGCGATGGTCCTGACCCTGACCGGGTGTACTGGCGGCGGCGGGGCGCCGGGCACCCAGGTAAATACTCCGGCTCAGCCGCAGGCTGCCGGGCAACAGGGAGTAAAACCCGCAGAGGCATCCCTGAAGGTGGTTTACCTTCCGGTTGACTCTTCAACTCCCTTGCTGCTGGCGATAGAAAAGTTCGCTCCTGAATTCAACTTGAAGGTGGAACTGCTCAAGGCCAACTCCGGCGGCGAGGCCCTGGCCCAGGTCGGCACCGGCAGTGCACAGGTGGGCAATGGTGCCCTGGGTGCAGCCGGGTTTAACGCCCTGCAGCAAGGGTTGCCGGTGAAATATGTCATGCCCGGACACTATGACTGGTCGACCAACGTTTTCGTGGTAGCCAAGAATATCAGGAGCGGTGCCGACCTGAAGGGCAAGAAGGTGGCGGTTAATGCCAGGGGTGTGGCGACCGAATGGATGCTGGCCGTGGCCTTGGGTCAGTGGGGTCTGACCATGAAGGATGTGGAGATTGTCACCATGCCCTTCCCGGACATGCCGGCGGCCATGGAGAACGGGTCCATTGTCGGTGGCACCCTGACGGAGCCCATTGCCTCCCTGGCTGAAGAAAAAGGGGTGGGGTACCGTCCCTTTGCCCATGATCCCAAAGCCCAGAAGCTCGACCCCATTACCATGATCTTCTATAACGCCGACTGGGCGGCCAAGAACCGGGATGTGGCGGTGCGGTTTGCGGCTGCCTACATGAAGGCGGCTCAGTACCTGGATGCGGAGGGGGGCAAGGGCTGGCTGAAGGAAGACGTGCTGAAGCTGCGGGAGAAGTACGGCAACCTGAAGCCTGCACTGGCCCACAAGGTCCGGCCGACCAAGATTCCCGCTGATCTGGCGATGGATGTGGCCGGTTTGCAGGACCAGCAGAAGTTTGCACAGGACTTGGGCTACCTCAAGTACGACAAGCTGATGGCACCTGAGAAGTACCTGGATACCAGCTTTGTGGAGGAAGCCAGGCAACTCGTCAAGTAAGGGACGGGTGCCGCACATACAAGTCACCCGGGGGACAACGTTGCGCCCCCCGGGTGATTGCTTTTGCCTCCGGCCGCTCCAGGGGCAGCGCCGCCCTATTTACGGCGGAGCTTGGGGTTGGCCGCCCGGGCTGCTTCACCGGCCGCACGTACCAGGGCGGACAGGCGCTCGGCCAGGGGGCGGGCTTCCCACTCCCGGGCGGCGGCCTGCTCCGGATAGGTGAGCCGGAACTCCGCTCCGGTGGCCGGGATGCGGAAGATGAAACCGAATCGCCCGGGGTCCTTTTGCTGAACGGTCCACTCGCAGTCTACCCCTTGCGATTCGGCAAAGAGAACCATGTCTTTGCCGACCTGGTCCAACTCCTGATTTAGCCGCCGGCGGTAGACGGCTGCCTGCTGCTGCGCCGCTTCGATCTGCCGTTGCTCCTGCTGCGCCAGGGCCTTGCCGGCTTGGGCCAGCCGGGCTTTCCAATCGTCCATGTCCGGTCCCTCCCGACCGCTTTCAGTTCGCCCTGCAGCCTGCCCGCACCTGCCGGCACGCACCTGTACCGGTCAAGCGCAATACGCTGGATTGCACGTCTACAGGAGAGGAGAGCGGTCGCTTGTATCTGCCTACAGAAGTACCCACGCTGGAACCCCTCGTCCGGCGGCTTGTGCCCTTACTGGACGCTCCGGCCGGTCCTGAACATGTGGTGCATCTGGCAGTGGTGGCCGGATTCATGGTTGGCCAGGGTATGGCGCCGCAGCAGGCCCTGGCTGCCGTGCAGCAACTGGAGGCCCAGGGTGCCTTTCCCCTGGCGGCTCTGGCCGCCCGCGGGGTGTACTGGACGATTCCGGGCCCGGTGGCGGGCGCCCCCGGCTACTACAATGCCCGCGGACCTGCCGTGGCATCCCGGTCGCTGATGTCGGGGGGCGTGTCAGCATGACGAGGTTGCCGGTTTATACCCTTGGCTTCGGGAATTGGACCCTGCAATGGAGCCCCCAGGCCATCCATCCGCAGAATGCCGCCTGGCTGCGGGAGGCCGCCCTCCAGGGGCCGGGACCGGTGCAGGCACCGCTGGGGGTCGACAACTGGTTCTGGGGCCTGCTGACCCAGAATCCCCAGTCGGCCGTCTTGCATAAGGACCCGCCGGTCTTCCTGACCTCCCGTACTCCTGTATAACCCACGCCCACCCGTACACAGCCAGGAGCCCGCCGTGATGGCAGGCTTCTGGCATGCTCCGGGCTGTTGACGGCGGCGCGGACTTACTTGGGCTGTGTTTCCTGGCCCGGGACGGGCATGGCCGCCTGGTACGGCCACGGCGCCGGGTAGGTCAGCGGCGGCGGCGCCGGCGGGTCGACCAGATTGGCTTCCTCGTAGGTGCCGGGGCTCAGGTTCATGTAGGGGTGCCGGTACCAGTCGCGGGGCAGGCCGATAAAGCCCTGCAGTTCCTCGATGGCCCGCAGGAATGAGACCCCATGCGCCTCTTCCCTGGCCGCGAGAAACATGAGGGTGTCCTGGGTGCCACGGTCGGCCGCCTGGTTCAGCAGGCGCAGGTACAGGTCACGGGCCCGCAGTTCGGCGGCCACGTTGGACCACAGGCAGGTAATGATGTTCTGGGTGATGGTGGTGGTGGCGGAGTTAAAGGGTGTCCCGCCCGCATTCGTCCACTTCATGCCACCGCCGTTCTGAACGACCAGCTCTGCCACCATTTCCCAGTGGCCCAGTTCCTCGGTGCCAATGTCGGTCAGCAGGTCCTTGATTTCCTTGCGGTTGGTGTTGTAGCGCATGGTCAGGTAGTTGCCGAAGGCAGCAGCCTCGGAGTCCTCACCTCCATACTGTTCCAGAATGAGCTGGGCCACCCGGGGGTCCGGATGTTCCACCTTGATCGGGCGCATGAAATGCTTCTTGTGCATGAACATGATGGAGTCCCCCCTGTCCGGCTACAACTTATGGGTGGCCGGTGGCAGGTAGAACTGCCGCGGAGTGTGCTGGAGGCGCCGTGGAGTGTGCTGGAGGCACCGTGGAGTGTGCTGGAGGCGCCGTGGAGTGTGCTGGAGACGCCGTGGAGTGTGCTGGAGGCGCCGTGGAGTGTGCTGGAGGCGCCGTGGAGTGTGCTGGAGGCGCCGTGGAGTGTGCTGGAGGCGCCGTGGAGTGTGCCGGAGGCGCCGCGGAGTGTGCTGGAGGCGCCGTGGAGTGTGCCGGAGGCGCCGTGGAGTACGGGCGATTTCCCTGTCATCATGCAGGGGGGGCCGGCCCAGGCCTCATGAAGGGCAGGGATGCACCGCTCCGCCACCTATTGCGGTATCAGCGAGCGGTAGAGGATGTGGTAGATCACTAGCTGACCTGCTACCTCTTGGTTCGCAATGGCATCCGGCGCCCCCTCACGGCAGTTCGGGCTGGGCACTGGCCTGCCCTTGGTGTGCTGGTAACCCAAACTGGTGGAGTCGTAGGCAACTTGCTAACCCGGAACGTGCTTCTGGTGTTCAATTTTGCTGCTCTGCGTAAATCTACTCCTGCGACTGGACGAGGGCCACGGCCACTATCTCCTGGGAGGACATCTCGGTCAGACGTCCCTCCCGGCGACAGCCAGTAATCGTCTTCTCCACCAGGGGCACCGAGGCATCGGTAACCTGTAGCGTCGGATTACGAGGGAGCTGGGTGTGACCGATCATTAATCTAAGCATTACCCACAATGTCGATTTCGAGCGTTGCAAATATCCCCCATGGTGGTGAGAGACTGCTGGCGCGGTAACCTCGCCGAGGAACCTTAACACCGTGCGCAACATCGCGCCTGCGAGCCAGGACCCCAATCCGGGCGATCCAGAAGACAGCCGTTCTACTTCAACGATGACTGCCTAATTCGAATACTGGGGACGCTGATCTGGCAGGTGGGGTGCCCTCAGGCTCGGGTACCACGTCAAAATTGTTCAGTCAAGAGGGATACGGGGGTGGGTATCGATCGGTTTTGTCACTGACCAGGTGGATTTTAACCTTGAATCTGCGGGTTTGCCGTCGGGTTTGGGGGTCCGCTGCCCCTAGCGGCGCTGGGTGACTGGCCTCCGATCGTTTCGGGTGCACGCTTTCTGCCTGTAATGCCCTTGTCCGCGGCACGTTCGTCAATAATCTTCGGCTGATCAGCCACGCTGGCTTTTAAAAACTGACGGGCAGTGGCTTCGCAAGCCCTTTAGATACTCCTGGGGGTAGTGATTCACGTCAATTTGACCACAAAATGCCCTGTAAAGCCGCTGGAGACAGCCAGCTTGGCAAGAACATTAAGCTGAACGCCGTGATTTACCTTTAAGGAATAGACGTTTGCCGTGAGACGCTGGAAATCCAGGCTCTCCAATGGGGAGACGGGAGCTACCAGGCGTCAGCACGGCTCAGGGGTCCATGGCAATTTGGACATCCCCCCGGGGTTAACCGGATGAAGAATGTCATCCGGCCTACTGTTCATGCGCTTGCACGGTCCGTGAAAAAGCCGGTACCCATACCCGGTTAGACCTGTTCAAAAACCCCCTGATTTGTGGGTAATGCATAGGTCATAAATGGGGATTCATACGTACTTATTAATGATCAAACCAACAAGGCAGCATCATGTCCCTGGAAGTACCGATGTAAGAGTGTGCTGGTGTTAACGCTGGCGAAAGCGGTCAGTTGGTAGTGGCCAGGGAAGCGGCGGATGTGCGGCTCAGTGCTTATAGGCAAGGTTACCGGCTTCAGAAGCTAGATGCACCTTCTTGACCTTGTACTACTGGGAATCCCCACAGGGGCCAGTTTTCATGAATGGCCGGATGAATTGGACACCACGTGCCGGGACTCTAACAGCTAGGCAGGGAGGGGATCCGCTTGCCTCAGCCATTCCGAATTGAGTATGCTGACAAGCTTACAGGGCAGAAGCTGGCGGGCTTTCCGCCGAACTGACCCTGGTTCGCGGTAGATGACCGGGGGAGCCCCGCCGGATGGGCGGCGCTCTGTGCGCCGCTGTTCGGGTTGCCAGTGGAGCAGGGAACCCGGTTTGCCTGGCTTTATGTTGAACTGAAGGCAGTGCGGCAGGGGGCTGGGAGCGCTCTGCTGGCAGCCCTTCGCCCACCCCTATTGCCGCCGCCGCATTGCACTGGCGATGAAGGTGATGACAATTCGATGGGCGCTCGCCCGCAGACTGACCCGGCTAAAGACCAACAACAACGCTGCGAGCGAATCTATTGTGGCGCTCAACCGCAAGATGGGGTTCGCGGTTACCTCGACTCGCCAGTATGTAAGGAAAGCCTTGTCACTAGCTCAAGTTTCACGCAAACAAGTCGACATGTGTCCATTGGAAACTGAAAAAGGGTAATCAGGCGGCCAGGTGACCACTACTCTCAGCCCGGCGAGGGTGGTACCGCGGCTAAACAAGATGTGGACCTTGTCGGCTGCGTGCCTGACCGACGTTCGACACCTGGCTGCGATCCGGACCAGGAAACGAGTCTTGGCGTTGGCAATCTTGGTGGCTGTGGTTTGCAGACAGGGCCTTACCCAGCGAATCAGATTG
>JAKFDK010000110.1:0-13218 GCA_036676195.1 Clostridia bacterium
CGGCAGTTGTTTCTGGCTGGGACGGTGTTTCAGGAAAACTACCACGGCCTTCAAGCTCCTATTATCGTCCGGCTATTGGAAGGCCGGGGGCCAATCGTACTGGGGTTTGAGGATATACAGGTTGTGTATTCCACTATCGATCGCATCCTGCGTGGGGGCAGGAACTGGACTGAGGTCCAGCGGGTGCCGACGGCGAATAGGCAGTTTTACCAGAACCTGCGCCGTGTCAAGTATCCACTTCTGCAACGGATATCTCCCCTGCTGAATGCGGTTATCGAAATCAAGGGGGCAGAACTGTATGGGGAAATGTACGAGACGATCTGTACGGCCGGACAGTCGGCCCAGGACCTGATCATCGCTGCGATTGCTCTGAAGAACGGACGGATGCGGGTGACCCCCGAGGATGCCATTGAAGGGGCCTGGGCCTGGGTGAAACTGTTCGATGTTGACCTGCGTTCGCTGCCGCTGGTGGTGCGTAAGGGCCGTTCCGGCTGCGAGCAACCGGAACCTGCAGGCCGGGAGGCGTAGAACGGTTCTGGTGAGTGCGATGATTTCACAACCGCACAGCGGAATGCAGAATTGCAACAACAGCGCCTGGGTGGTCAAGCCCCGGGCGCTGTTTTCACAGGCTTCCCGGGCCTGGCACAGTTATTGCTGAAGCGCGAGGATATCCGGCCAACGGGGTCTGAGCCATGCCAACCAAAGGGGAGAGAGTACATGACCGCCTGCTTGAGTGAGTTTCTGGCCCGTCTGGAACGGGAGCACCCCGAATCGGTGCTGCACGTGGCCCGCCCCATTGATGCGAACGCCTTTGCCGTTGCCGCCCTGGCCAAAAAGCTGGAAGATGCCGGGCAAAACCGCGTGCTGCTCCTGAACAACATCCCGGCGGTATCCGGAGCACCTTCAGAGTTTCCCCTGGCACTGAACCTGTTCCACAGCCGGCAGTTGTGCGCGCTGGCCCTGGGCTTGCCGGCCGAGCACTGGAAAACCGAGCTGACCGAGGCATTCGCCCGGCTGGAGCAGCAGCCCGGGACCTGTTCTGTGGTGGGAGCCGGACAGGCCCCCTGCCAGGAGGTGGTCCGCCGGGGCGATGAAGTGGATCTGCGCGAACTGCCTGTGCCCATGTACCACGAAGAGGACGTGGGTCCGTATCTGGTGATGGCCAACATGATGCGGGCGCCCGGCGGGTTTTACGACAGTACCATTACCAAAAACCTCATCCAGGGACCCCGGCAACTCAGCATTTCTGCCCATGGTCACCACCACCTGCGGCGGATCATCGGCGAATACGAGCAGGCCGACAAGCCGGCCCCGGTGGTGATTGTGCTGTCCCATCACCCCGCCTTCTTCCTGGGGTCCTGCGCATTGACGCCTTACGGGAATGAGGATTATGGGACCATTGCCGGATTTATGGGGGAGGGCGGGCTGCGGCTGACCCCCTCGGTGACCTGGGGTGAGGAGATTCTGGTGCCCGCCGATGCCGACATTGTCATTGAGGGTGAGGTCATCCCCCACCGGCGGGAGTACCAGAACCCATTCGGGGAGATTTCCGGGCATTATCAGGAACGCATGAAGGTACCGGTGGTGGAGGTCCGGGCCATGACCTACCGGCGCGGGGCCGTCGCCCAGACCATCTTCCCGGGCCATCCTGACCACTGGAATCTGGGCGGAGTGCCCAAGGAGGGCAGCGTGTTCAACGCCATCCGGCGCGTGGCTCCCGGCGTGAAGGCCGTGCACCTGCCCTGGTCTGGCTGCAGCCGCTTTTCGGCCTACATCTCCCTGAAGAAGCGGGACCAGACGGACATCACCAAGGCCGCCATGGCCGCCTACATGGAGGTGCAGAACCTCAAGCTGTGTGTGCTGGTGGACGACGATGTCGATGTGTTCAACGAGCGGGAGGTGCTGTGGGCGGTGGCCACCCAGACTCGCTGGGAGCAAGATCTGCAGATTTTGAACCACGTGCAGGCCTTCCGCGGCTGGCTGGGGCATGCCGGGGCGGTGATTGACGCCACCAAGCCGGCCGACCCGGATTACCCGCACCGGAACCGGATTCCACAGTGGGCGCTCGATGCCATGGATCTGAGGACAGTGCTGGGCTGACCCGGAATGGAACTTTTATGTGCAAAGCATGCGTCGCAAACTTTGCATATGTGCTAGCAAATAGGGCTATGGGAACTCCGGCGGCTGGCTTGTATCCTCTAATCAGTAAACAGGTGGCCCAAGTGCTGAGGAGGGGATCGCGTGGCTATCGCCAAGGAAGCAGTTTTGCCCCGCCGGAGTTACAAGGACCTGCATGAGCATCTGGAGGAACTGGAACGGCAGGGCTTATTGGTCCGGGTGCAGCGTGCCATGAAGAAGGAAACCGAGGTGCACCCCCTGGTGCGCTGGCAATACCGGGGTGGGATTCCTGAGGAAGAGCGCAAGGCATTTCTGTTCGAAAACGTCACCGACGTCAAAGGCAAGCAGTACAACTTCCGGGTAGCGGTGGCGGCACTGGCGGCCAACCCGGCTGTGTACGCAGCCGGCATGGGCTGCAAGGTGGAAGAGATCAGCGCCCAGTGGGAGAAGGCCTATAAGAACCCCGTTAACCCGATCTTGGTCGAGTCGGGTGTCTGCCAGGAGGAAGTGCACCAGGGCGAGGATCTGCTGGCCCACGGCGGCTTCAGCGAATTCCCGACACCAATTTCCACGCCGGGGTTTGACAACGCCCCCTATACCACCTGCACCCACTGGTTCACCCGGGACCCCGAGACGGGTATCCAGAACATTGGTAACTACCGCGGGCATATCAAGTCGCCAACCCGCATCGGTTGCTTCCCCTGCGGCCTGGGCCAGGACATTCAGGTGCATATCGACAAGGCCCGCAAGATGGGGCTGAAGTACATAGACGCTGCGCTGGTGGTGGGAGCGCCGCCGGTGGTGTCTTACGCAGCCGTGCAGAAGGTGCCTTACGGCGTCGATGAACTGACGATGGCCGGCGGCCTGGCCGGTGAACCGATCCGGGTTGTCAAGTGCAAGACGGTGGATATCACGGTGCCCGCTGACGCCGAAATCGTCTTCGAGGGTCGGATTCCGGTCGACGTACTGGAGGCGGAAGGCCCCTTCGGCGAATCCCACGGCTACATGCATCCGCGGCAGTTCAATCCTTTCATGGAGCTGACCGCCGTCACCCACCGCAAGGACGCCATCTGGGTTTCCTTCATCAGCCAGGTCACGCCTTCAGAGTCCAGCGTCATCAAGAAGGTCGGCTATGGGCCGATGTTCGAGAAGTTCCTGCGCAACGACCTCAGCCTGAAGAGCGTGGTCCGGGTGGCCATGCACGAGCCGCTCACCAACCTGCGCAAGCTGATCGTGATTCAGTTCCGCAAGGGCGCCGCCGAATCAGATATCTGGCGGGCACTGACGGCCTCCACCGTCTTCCACAAGGGCGTGGGCAAGTTCATCGTGGCGGTGGACGAGGACATCGACCCCGAGGATGCCACGGCCGTGTTCTGGGCCATGTGCTACCGCTCAAAGCCGCACCAGGACGTGCAGATCATCCGGGGCCTGGAAAAGGGCCATGCGCCGCCCTTCAAGTACGGAGACGAGGTTGACGTGGCCAGCTTCCATGACCCGGCGGACGAATCGGCGATGCTGATCAATGCCGTGCTGAAGGAGCCCTATCCGCCCATTTCCCTGCCCGCCAGGGAGCATATGGAGCATGCCAAGGAGATCTGGGAAGAACTTGGCCTGCCCAAGCTCACCCCGCAGCGGCCCTGGTACGGGTATTCCCTGGGTCAGTGGGACGCCGAACTGGAGGAAGAGGCCCGCCTGGCGGTGGAGGGCAACCATTACGTGACCGGCGCGAAGCTGAGCGAGCGCCGTCGCAAGGTATGATGAGTCGCCCGACGCCTGGCTTTACCCGCCAGGCGTCGGGCGACTGTGCGCCGGAGAGCGGCTTCCTTCGCCAGATCGGGGGGAACAAGATGTCCCGGTATCGGGTGGCCGTAGATACAGGGGGTACATTCTCAGACTTTGTGATTCAGGACGTGCAGAGCGGCCGCTGGTCCATTATCAAGGTTCCTTCCACCCCGGCAGACCCCTCCCTGGCCATTGTGAGCGGCGTGCGGGAACTGCTGCAGTCGGGAATCCATGCCGGCGATGTTTGTTTCTTTTCACACGGTACCACCGTGGCCACCAATGCCCTGCTGGAGGGCAAAGGTGCCCGGGTTGGGCTCCTGGTTACAGAAGGCTTTTCGGCAACCTATCTGGTGGGGCACCAGGCGAGGGGCCATGGTGAGGCGCTGTTCGACCTGCTCTTTGAAAAGCCGATACCATTAGTTCCGCCCAGCCGCACGATGGAAGTACCCGAGCGGGTGGACAGTGCCGGGACGGTGGTCTGCCCGCTGGATCTGCAGGGGGCTGGCCGGGCGATCACGGCGGTCCGGGACGCCGGTGCCGAGGCCATTGCGATCTGCTTCTTGTTCTCGTTTCTGTACCCTGAGCATGAACGCCAGGTGAGGGCGCTTGCCGAGGAACTGGCCCCGGGTTGCTACATTACGGCCAGTGCCGATGTTCTGCCCCTGGTGCGCGAATACCCGCGCATGAGCACCACGGTTGTGAACGCTTACATCGGGCCGATTTTGGCCAAGTACATACGGCGCCTGGGCTCCGGTCTGGATGACGTGGGGGTCACGCCACCCCAGCGCTACATCATGCAATCGAACGGCGGCACGGGCACCTTTGCACATACGGCGCGGCAAGCCGTGAGCACCGTTTTGTCCGGTCCGGCCGGGGGTGTGATGGCCGCGGTGGAACTGGGCCGAACGGCCGGTCTGCCGGACCTGATCACCTTTGACATGGGCGGCACAAGCTGTGATGTGGCCCTGATTCACGGGTTACAGCCCGGTCTGACCACCAAAGGTGCGGTCGCCGGCTGGGATGTGGCCGTGCCCATGCTGGATATTCACACCGTGAGTGCCGGCGGCGGCACCATTGCCCGGGTGGACACGCATGGTGTACTGCGCGTGGGTCCTGACAGTGCCGGCGCTGATCCCGGCCCGGCGAGTTATGGCCTGGGCGGCCGCGAGGTAACGGTGACGGACTGCAACCTCTCCCTGGGCTTTTTGAGCAGTCGGCACCTGCTGGCCGGGCGAGTGCGCCTGAACCCGGACCTGGCGGCCGATGTGATTCAAAGGAATGTAGCGGCCCCCCTGGGGTTAGGGCTGCCGGAGGCGGCGGCCGGGGTGGTCCGCCTGGTCGAAGTGCAGATGGCGGAAGCGGTAAAGGCGATTTCCACGCGGCGGGGCTATGACGTGCGCGGCTTTACGCTGGTGGCTTTTGGCGGCGCCGGGCCGATTCACGCCGGGCGGGTGGCCCTGGAACTGGGGATTCCCCAGGTGCTGGTGCCGCCGGCGCCGGGGTGCAACAGTGCGCTTGGCCTGCTGATGACCGATGTCCGCCACGATTATGTACGTTCGCGGCTCAGTCCGCTGCGAACCCTGGCGCCTGCCGACGTGGCCGGTCTGTTCGGGGAACTGTTGGACGAAGCGGCCGCCACCCTGGCCGCTGAAGGTTTCACGCCTGACCAGATCGAGATGGAGCCTGCCCTGGACCTGCGCTATGCCGGTCAGGGGTATGAACTGACGGTGCCCGGCCTGGCGGCGCCTGCAGCGGCGGACCTGGCGGACCTGCGCACCCGGTTCGATTCGGCTCACCGGCAGGCATTCGGACACGCCGCACCGGAAGCGCCGGTTGAGGTGGTCAGTTACCGGCTCACCGCCTGGGGGCGGGTGCCGCGGGTGCCCCTGCCGCAGTTGCCGCCGGCACGGGAACCGGTGGCGGGGGCTGTGAAGGAGCGGCGGGCCGTCTATCTGCTGGAGTTTGGCCGGTATGTAGACTGTCCGGTCTACGACCGGGCCCGGCTGGCCCCAGGCCATGCATTCGCCGGCCCGGCGGTGGTGGAACAACTGGATGCGACGACGGTTGTCTATCCGGGCCAGCAGGCGACCGTGGACAGCACCGGCAACCTGCTGATCAGAACACAGGGGGGGCCGGTAGCATGACCATTCGTGTGGATCCGATCACCCAGCAGGTGGTGTCCGCCGGCCTGACCGGCATCGTTCTGGAAATGCAGAACAGCCTGTTCCGCACTGGCTTCAGCACCATCATCCGGGAATCCCAGGATGCTTCCTGCGCGATCCTGGACCGCGACGGCCGGTTGGTGGCCCAGCATGTAGTGCTGGCCCTGCACATGGGTGCGTTTCCCGCCTGCGCGGGGGCCCTTCTGGCTGCGTATCCGCCTGAGACCATGCAACCCGGCGATGCTTTTGTGCTCAATCATCCGTACGAAGGTGGGAGTCCCCACGCGCCGGACGTGTGTATCATCACACCGGTGTTCGTGGATGGCCAACTGGTGGCCATGTGTGCCAACATGGCGCACAAGACGGATATCGGCGGGACGGTGCCAGGGAGCTGTTCCGGCCAGGCCAAGGAAACCTATCACGAAGGTTTGCACCTGCCGGCTGTACGTTACGCCGTGGGCGGCGTAGTCAGCCGGGAAGTGGAAGCCATTATTGCCGCCAACAGCCGCAGCCCGGAACTGGTCTGCGGTGATCTGCGCGGGCAAATGGGCGCCTGTCGCCTGGGCGAACAGCGCCTGCAGGAATTGATGCACCGCTATGGCATCGAAACTGTGCTGGCTGCAGCCGAGCGCAACCTGGAACTTTCGGCGGAAATGGTCAGGGATGAACTGGCCCGCTGGCCTGACGGCACTGTGGAGGCCGAGGCGCTGATTGATGACGACGGGATCGACCTGGGGCAGCCGGTACGGGTACATGTGCGGGTGACCAAGTCGGGGCGGAAGATCGAGTTTGACTTCAGCGGCAGCGCCGGTCAGACCAGGGGACCGGCCAATATCCGGCCGCCGCTGGTGCGGGCCGTCTGTTCCTTCGCCCTGGCATGCATGGTGCAGCCCGTGCCGCCGGTGAACCAGGGGCTGATCAGCGTGCCGGAACTGGTCTTGCGGGAAGGCAGCCTGCTCAACCCCACCTGGCCGGCACCGGTGAATGGCTATAACCAGACGGCGCACGCCCTGGTCGAGGCGGTGCTGACCGCGCTGGGGCAGTTTGTCCCGCAACGGCTGGTGGCCCCGAGTTGCGCCAGTCGCTCCATTGTGCTGAGCGGCTTTAATCCCACCACCGGGCGCAACTATGTTCAGTATGAAATTTTTGGTGGTGGATCCGGCGCCAGGGCAGAAAAGGACGGTGTCTCCGGCACCAGTGTGAACCATTCGAATGCCCGGATTGCATCGGTGGAGATCGTTGAGTCTGAATTCCCGGTGCGCTGCCGCCAGTTCCGGTTTCTGCCCGACAGTGGTGGGGCCGGCCGTTTCCGCGGTGGTGTGGGCTTTGTGCGTGAGTACGAGTTGCTGGCTCCGGAGGCGCGTTTCTCGGTGCGATCCGGCAAGCAGCTCATTCCGCCGGCTGGTCTGGCCGGGGGGCATCCGGGGCGGGCCGGGGCCTGCACGATTAACCCTGGTACTGCGGCCGAACGCCGCCTGCCTTCCCGCTATGCCGACCTGCGGCTGGTTCAGGGGGATGTGATTCGGCTGGAGACACCGGGCGGGGGCGGGGTCGGGGACCCGGCTACCCGGGACCCGGACCGGATTGCGGCTGATCTGACCGAAGGCGCGGTCACAGCAGAGGCGGCTGCACAGATCTACGGTTACCGGCAGACAGGGGGGTAGCTCACTATGTCTTTTCAGGAGTTCTACACCTATCAGATGCCAACCCGGATTGTACACGGGCGCGGGGCCTTGCGGCTGTTGCCGGAGGAACTGTCCCGGCTGGGCGGTAAACGCGTCTGGATAGTGACCGATCCGGGCATTGTTCAGTCCGGGCTGCTCCGCCATGTAACCGAGGTACTGACCGCGGCCGGCATTCCGCATGGCGTGTATGCCGATACACCCAACACGGCCACTGTGGCGGCCGCAGCAGCCAGTTATGCGCAGGCGCGCGACTTCGGTTTTGACAGCGTGGTGGCGCTGGGCGGCGGCAGTGCGCTGGTAGTGGGTAAGGTCACGGCCATTCTGGGCGGCAACGGCGGCCACCCCCGCGACTACGAGCACCAGGGGTATACCCAGCCGCCGGTTCCGTGCGTGGCCATCCCCACCTCGGCCGGTTCCGGGGCAGAGGTGTCCAAGCAGTGCCCGCTGGTGGATGAAGAAAGGCAGCACAAGTTCACCCTGGGCGACACCAGGGGTTACCCGGCCGTGGCCTTGCTGGACGCCAACCTCCTCCGGACCATTCCCGCCCGGCAGGCGCTGTTTTCCGGGGCAGACGCCCTCACCCATGCCATTGAGGCCTATGTCACCACCTATACGACGCCCCTGACCGATGCCCTGGCGGAAAAGGCCATGCACATGCTCATGCAGAACCTGCGTCCGGCCATTCTGGCCGGTGACCCGGCGGCGCAGGAGGCGTGCCTGCTTGGCAGTACCCTGGCCAACATTGCCTGCGGAAACGCCAAACTGGGCCTGGTGCACGGGCTGGCCCGCAATGTCCAGGCCATGTTCAAGGTGCCCTACGGCCTGACCATTGCCGTGTTTCTGCCGCCGGTCATGGCCTGGAACACCCCGGCTGCCCCGGAGCGCTTCGCCGTAATGGCACAGCAGTTTGGCGCGGCCCAGCCGGGCAGCCCGCTTCAGGAACAGGCGGACCGGGCCGTTCAGGCTGTCAGGCACCTGCTGGCCGATCTGGACTGCCCCCGGCGGTTCACGCCGGATCAGGTTGATCCGGAGGCCATTCCCACACTGGCCCGGATGGCTTTTGCCCGGGGCAGCAAGCTGCAGAGTCCGGCCGATCTGCTGAAGGTTGATACCACTGGTTATGTCAACTCACCAAACATTCGCCGCGCCCGCTACGACGATGTGGTCAAACTCTACCAACATAGCCTGCAGGGTTGGGACCTCTAACGTCTACGGAGGTGGCATATATGCGTCTTCAGGCTCTGGTTCCGTTTGTTGTGGGTGTCTCCCTGCTGGCCGGCTGTGCCGGCAAAGCTCCGGCCCCGACCTCGGCCCCGGCCAGCAGCAGTGTCCCGCCTGCCCCGACCCAGAGCAACCAGCCGGCGGAAACGACCAGGCCTGCCGAACCGCCCCCCTTGCAGCCTGAGCCCCTGATCCTCGGGTTCGATGCCATGAGTATTACCGGTGCCCCGATCCACTTTGCGGCCGATGCCGGCATCTTCAAGAAGTACGGTCTGGATGTGAAGCTGGTTTACGTGGCCGGTGGCACCAAGCTAACCCAAACACTGGTGGCCGGTGAGGTGGAGATCGGGCAGAATGGGTATTCCTCTTCCGTATCCGCCGCCGCCAGCGGCGCCCAGTTGGTCCTGATCGGCGGCATCAGCAATACGATGCCGTTCCAGTTGATGAGCAAGCCGGAGATCAAGACCCCACAGGACCTGAAGGGCAAGAAGATTGCCATCAGTACCTTCGGTTCCTCTACAGACACCTCGGCCAAGCTGGTGATTTCCCACTACAAACTGGACCCGGCCAGTGTGGCCGTACTCCAGATCGGCGGCGAGCCGGAGCGGGTATCGGCGCTCAAGTCCGGGCAGGTGGATGCGATTCTGACTCAATACCCCACCACCGGCATCCTGGCCGATCAGGGCTATCACATTCTGGCCGAGGTGGCTGACATTGGCGGCGAGTACCCCAATACAGCCTATGTGACCAGCCGGCAGTTTCTGCGGAAGCGACCGGAGGTGGCCAGGCGCTTCATGATGGCCATGGTGGAAACCCTGCACCGGTACCGCACCGAAAAGGACGCCGCCCTGGCCGCCACTGCCAAGTTCCTGAAGGTGGACGACCCCAAAACACTGGCACAGACCCATGCCTACTATAGCGAAAAGATCTTTCCCCGGGTGCCCAGGGCCAGTGTGGAAGGTGTGACGAACCTGTTGGCAAGCGAGGCCAAGAAGAAAACCGTCACCATCACCGCCAGGGATATCGTGGACAACTCCATGTTGGATGCCCTGGAGAAGGAAGGGTTTGTGCAGAAGATCACCGGCGGCAAGTGAGGGCCGGCCGCCGGGGCGGTCTGATCCATATGAAACGGAGGAGCAGCCATGGGTGGAATCGAGCATCATTTTCACAGCCGCAAGGACCGTAAGTTCCTGCGGGAGGTCAGCGGGGAATACAACCTGAAAACCGAGCTGGAGCGCCTGCGCTCCCTGCCCAGGGTACGCAAGGCCGGCGACGTGCAGTGGCACGACGGTCCCCAGGCTTTCTCCAAGCATTACCTGCACCCGGAGGATGGCCTGGGCCAGACCCTGCATATTCACCTGGAGGAGTACGGGCCCGGCGGCAAGGCCCAGAAGCATGGCCATGTCAATGAGGCCGTGTTTTACATCCTGGACGGCAAGGGTTACGAGGTCCACGACAACATCCGCTACGACTGGGAAGCCGGTGACATTGCCATTGTGCATGCCAACTGCGTGCACCAGCATTTCAACGCCGACGAACACCGGCCGGCCCGCGCCCTGGTGATCAAGACCAAGCCAATGTATGTGTTCATGAACCTGATCTTCCAGAAGCAGGTGGAGCCGCGGCCCACTGAACCGACCGAGCATGGCGTCGGGTTCAAGCCGCGCGAGGAGGGGGACAACGAACATGCCATGGGATGAAGCACAGGTCTGGAATCAGGGCGAACTGAAGTCGACCTTTTACCAGGACATGTTGCAGGATGCCGCCGCCAAGCCCAGCCGGGACGGCGAAAAGAAAAAGATCGTCAAACCGGCGGAAATGCCCTGGGAAAGCTCCCCGCATGGGCTGCTGAAGCACATGCTGAACGAAAGCATGAACACCAGGGCCGACACGGTAGACATTTACATGCAGGTGATCCCGCCAGGCAGCCGGTCCGGAAAGCACCGCCACCTGGCGGAGGAGGCCGTTTACATTCTGGAAGGCCGTGGCTACGACCTGCACTGGGACTGCGACGTGGAGATCACCGACAAGTACCACTGGAAGCCCCAGACCGAGCCGAAGCGCTTTGAATGGGAGGCGGGGGATGTGGTGTACATTCCGCCCAATACCATTCATCAGCATTTCAACGCCGATCCGGACCGGCCGTGCCGGATTATCAGCGCCACCAACCGGATTTACAAGCTGTGCGGCCTGAATGACCTGGAGCAAATTGAGACTGCTCCGGAGTACCCGTCTGCCCCGGCGCGCTAAGCCGCCGGCATGCATAACCTCCTCCTGATTTATCTGTTGACCTTCCTGGCAACCACCCAGGAAGGCGGGATGAATGTGCTGGTACCTCTGACAGTGGCGGCGGGCGGGGCCAGCACCGCAATGGTGGGGATTGTGTATGGGCTGGCCGCTGCCTTCCGGCTCATCTCCCGCCCGCCGGTCGGGGCCTTCTATACGGTGGACCGCGGCATGTGGATGGCCGGTGCCGGTCTGTTGGTGGTGGCGGCCAGTAATTTCGGGTTTACCCTGGCCAGCGGATCAGTCGCCTTCGCGGTGCTGTATGCGGTGCATGGCTTTGGCTTCGGCGTGGTCACTACCGTGATGCTGGCGCTGTGCATGGACGCCCGCCCTGAAGGCACCAAGGTGGGCGAGGTGATGGGCTGGTATACTGCCGCCATTGCCGCCGGCTATATGACGGGCGGGTTCCTGGGCGGGTGGGCTGGCGAGGCATTCGGGCTGCCGGTTGCTTACCGGTTGCTGGGGCTGCTGCCGGCGGTGAGCCTGCTGCCGTTGCTCATGTTCCGTACCGGCGACCTGGCCCGGCCGGAGCCTGGCGCGGCGGCTGCGGCCGCAGCCAGGAAGGCCGGAAAGCGGCGCCTGGCCCTGCGGGGTCTCACGCTGCCGGTGCTGGTGGCTGCGCTGATCGCCTTCTATATGAACTTTTTCAACGATGTGATGGACGCCTTGTTCCCGGTTTATGCCCAGGCTGCCGGTTACAGCACTGGCTTTATTGGCTACATGAAGGGCTTCAAGTCCATGGGCTCTATGGCCATCCGGCTGGTGTCCGGCCCGCTCCTGCGCTATCTGGACCACCGGAAGGTGAATCTGGTTTCCCTGGTGGTGCTGGCAGCGGCGGTGGCAGCAGTCCCGCTCACCCTCCTGCCGGTGGTGCTGCTTGGCTTGTTCGTTCTGCAGGGCATCTGCCGGGGCATTGCCCGGGTCACGTCGGCCACCCTGGTGGCGGAAGGCAAGGGCAGTGCGGCCGACAGCGGTGCCGCCTCGGGCTGGTACAACGCCGGGCTGGACCTGGGTGCCACCCTCGGCCCGGCTTCAGCCGGTCTGCTGGCTGGCTTTATGGGCCTCAAGACCACGCTGGTGGTGCTGCCGGCTGTCTTCCTGGCCATTTATGCCGTCCTGGAGGTGGCGTTGCGCCGCTACGAGGCCCGGAAGCTGGCCGGGGCCTCGGCCCAGGCGGGGTAGGGTCCCTGTGTGCACTGAAAAGGGCCGGCGGGAGTGTTTCCCGCCGGCCCTGGTTGGCGGATCTCCGGCTGATCTAACAGTGTCAGGTGGGGTGCTGGGTACGCAGAATGGCTGGCAGGTTGACCAGGATGACCAGGCGCTCTCCCACCTTGGCGACACCTTCTACACCCTCCACCTGAACACTGACTCCTTCCGGGGGGGGTTCGATTGCGGCGGCTGAGACAGTGAGCACTTCGTTGACGCTATCCACGACACAGCCGACAAGTCCTGAATCCGTTTCTGCCACCATAATACGGGTGTCACTGCCCCGAGCCCCTTCGCGCAGCCCCAGCCGCCGCTTGAGGTCGATGACCGGTACCACCTGCCCCCGCAGATTGATGACCCCTTCGGCAAACGCAGGCATGCCCGGCAGCGCTGTCACTGCTTGCATAATGATGATTTCTCTAATTGTGACGATGTCGGCGCCGAAACTTTCACTCCCCAGGGTAAACACCACAATCTGCCGCTCGCCTTCTCCCGATGCACGGGCGGAGCGGGTATGCAGCGCTGTCACCGGTCCCTTGTTGTGTGCTTCCGGCAAGACCTGCACCCCCTAAAGCTGGAAACGGCCGACTTGACTTTGCAGAGCCAGGGCTACTTCGGTCAGGCTCTGGGCCGATGCTGCGATCTCCTCCAGGGAGGCGTTCATTTCTTCGACGGATGACGAGACTTCTTCGGCGGCAGCGGCGTTTTCTTCGGAGATGGCGGCGATGCCGCTGACGGACCGGCTGACCTGATCGGCT